>NZ_JBQFQV010000011.1:0-141527 GCF_056537065.1 Ruegeria sp. CH2 | reverse complement strand
TCAACCGTCTTTCCAGTCCGTCAGGCCAACCTCAGTTGCGCCGGTGAAGGGGGTTCTAAGTATTACTCTCAAAACCCGCAAGCGGAAAATGCACGAAAACAAAAGAAAATGCCGATTTCAAAAATAATTATTTATTTTCAACATGTTAACCATTCACAATCAGGCGGAAGCGCGCCGGAATCGTCGAAAACACAGATGGGGTTCCGCACTTTATCGCCTTGTTTACAATGTTACTCACAGACTCGCTTCCGAGTCAGGCAGAATCTGCTGTGTTGGACTGGAGTGACAGGCTTGGAATCGGCAACCTAAGGGCAAGAAGGATGACTATAGCTGCCAAATAGATCAGCGGCTCGATCTGAAACCCTTTTGCCAGCATCACGTAATGCAGGCCGCCCAGCAAAGCGGCCGGGTACACCAGCCAATGCAGCCTGCGCCAACGCGGCCCCAGTCGGCGCACCGACCAGTTGTTGGATGTTGCCGTCAGAGGCAACAGCAAAAGAAACGCCCCAATTCCAACGGTAATATAAGGACGCTTGAGGATATCCGCCCAAATCTGGCTGGGAAGCTGAACGTCCAGAACCAGCCAGACAAGGAGATGCAGGCTGACATATACAAAAGTCAGCACCCCAATGGCCCGACGGAACTTCACCAGGTTCAAGCCCACAAATCGGCGCAAGGATGTGATGGCCAGCCCGGCAATCAGCAACTGTAAAGCCAGTTCGCCGTAGCGGTGTTCCAGCGCCTCAATCGGTTCGATTCCCAAACCGCCAGTCAGGCCAAGATAGAACAGCCAGGGCGCGGGCAGCGCGCCCATCAGATAAACGGCCCATACCGGAATACGCCGGAGTGTCTGATTGATGGCCTGCATGATTCTAGTAGTTCCTGGCCAAATCCATACCTTCATAAAGGCTGGCGACCTCTTCTTCATAACCGTTGAACATCAGCGTCGGTTTGCGCGAGGCAAACAGGCCGCCGCCGATTTCACGTTCGGAGGCTTGCGACCAGCGCGGATGATCAACGTTCGGGTTTACATTACTATAAAAACCGTATTCTCGCGAATTGGCCATATTCCAACTCGTGGGCGGCTCTTCTTCAACAAGCGTGATCCGGACAATCGATTTGATCGATTTGAACCCGTATTTCCACGGCACCACCAGACGCAATGGCGCGCCGTTCTGATTTGGAATCGGCTTGTCATAGATACCAGTGGCCATGATCGTCAGCGGATGCATCGCCTCGTCCAGGCGCAAACCCTCGCGATAGGGCCATTCCAGAATGGGATAGCGCGTTCCCGGCATCTCATCCGGGCGGTGGGCCGTTTCGAACGCTACGTATTTCGCGCCGTCTTTCACCCCCGCCATTTTCAGAAGATCGGCCAGTTCGAACCCGTTCCATGGTACGACCATCGACCAGGCTTCAACGCAACGGAAGCGATAGATGCGTTCTTCGATCGTCATCTCGGACAGGATGTCCTTGAAATCATACTCACCAGGACGATCGACCAGACCGTCAATCTTTACGCTCCAGGGTTCGGTCACCAGCGTATGCGCATATTTCGCCGGGTCATCTTTTCCGGTCCCGAACTCATAATAATTGTTGTAACTCGTGATCTCATCCCAGGTGTTCGGCTCCAGCGCATCCTGCGCCGCAGCTGGTTGGCCCATTGCCGCCACACCAACACCCGCCATCCCGGCCATGACCTGCCGACGGTTCAGGAAGGACGCCCGTGGGGTGACGTCGGCATGTGTTAATGTATTGGTCCAGCGATGCGCCATCTAGGTCTCCGTCGTATTTGTTTGTCATTACAGACTTAGGGTGCTGATAGCACAGACCCATGGAAACAGGCGTCACGTTTGAGCGACGTGATTGTAACGTTCCGAGTGGCGACAGGCCCAGACAGGCGGATTGTGCCGCGCTCTGCCCGCTTTCAGCGGTTGTCACGACCTGAGCCAACTCTCAGTGCTCGAACATTTCGTTGGGGATATACGATTCACTCAGAGCTGGCTCTGAACGGAGGGCAACAGCCGGGTTGTCTGCCTGCAGTCTTTACAACTGCGGGTCCAAAACTGCACTCTGTCAGACAGGCACCATACGCGATCAACAGTGTGGCGGGCCTGTTTTTGCAGCCGCGTGGCCGCAATGGGAGGACGAAAAATGTGTGATATCTGTGTAATGAACGCCGTAAAAGACAGGATGCTGTCCCGGCGCGGGTTCTTCAAAGCCGCGGCGGCATCGGGTGTTGCGGCTGCCGCAACCAGGGCTATGGCACCGGCCGCACTGGCCGCGGGGCATGGCGGTGTCCAAGACATGACCCACACGCTCAGCCCGGAGTTCCCGACCTGGGGCGGAGAGCCGGGTATCTCGGCCGAACAGGCATTCAATTTCGCGGAGCACGGATTCAATCTGTTCAATTTGTCAATCAATGAGCATACGGGCACGCATATAGATGCCCCGCTGCACTTTTCTGCGGATGGGGCTTCGGTCGATGAAATCCCGGTTTCAGATCTGGTCGCACCACTTTGCGTGGTCGATATCGCTGCCCGCGCAGCAGAAGACGCCGATACGCGTTTAACCCCTGATGACCTGAAAGCCTGGATAGCCACCAATGGCGATATACCAGACGGCGCTTGTGTCGCCATGCACTCTGGGTGGGCTGGCAAAACGGCAACGGACGCGTTCCGCAATTTCGACGGTGAAGCGCAGCATTACCCGGGCTTTCACGTTGAAGCTGCGCAGATGCTGATGGAGGAAACCGGAGCCCGGTCTATTGCCGTTGACACCTTGTCACTGGATCACGGCATGTCTGCGGATTTCGCCACCCATTATGCCTGGTTGCCATCCGGCCGGTTCGGGATCGAATGCCTGGCCAATCTGGATCAGGTACCCGCGTCAGGCGCAACACTTGTTATTGGCGCACCGAAACACGCAGGCGGCACCGGAGGTCCGGCGCGGATACTTGCGCTGATCTGATGAAACTGACGTTTGGCGAAACTGGCCCGCTTTCTTCAGTGGGTCAGTTTCCATCTGCGCATTCCATGAGTGGTAGGCACTGAGAGCAAGCCAGCCAATGGGCAAGACCAAGTCTGACACCACACGGCGCTATGATACCGCTGCACCAAAATGGCGGGATAAGATGCGTGCCCTTGGTTATTACGATGCGTATCTTGGTTTTCTGTCAGCAAGTCAGCGCGCGACAGAGCAAAACAGTCGGGTTGTTGATATCGGTGCCGGGACGGCCTCGTTTGCAGAAGCCTGGGTTGCTACTCATGGATCATCTGCCGAAGTAACCCTTCTCGAACCCAGTCAAGCCATGTTGAAACACGGTCAAAGCGCGTTACAGGCGCGGGGTATCGAGCCAAGACTTGTGCAGGGCATGTTAGGCTCTGTCGTTCTGGAACCCGCTGATGTGGCACTGGCTGCGCATGTCATCGAACACTGCCCCGATCCGTTGCGCGCACTTGAGCAGATTCACGATTTGATGCACCCTGATGGTCGATTGTATCTGGTGGTGTCCAAGCCGCATTGGTGCAATGCGATTATCTGGCTGCAATGGCGACATCGCACATTCGCCAGAGAAGAGATTCTGGGACTACTGGACAAAGCTGGATTCGAATGTGAAGGCGAGCACTCATTTCCCGCAGGCCCACCGTCCCGGACAAGCCAGGGAATTTTAGCGCGTCGAAGAGCGTAGATTCAGACGAAGAAGACCCGCCAATGCGGCGGGTCTTCCGTTCGTTCCTAAATCAATGCACCACTGCATCATCCGGGCGGGGCCGTTCTGACGTCCCCAACCGGTCACCGATGATCAAGCCATCAGCCCCGGCGGTGACCGGGACAACCTCACCATCCTTGATCTCACCGGCCAACAGCGCTTCGGCCAGCGGGTTCTGCAGGGCGCGCTGAATCACGCGTTTCAGCGGGCGGGCTCCGAAGACAGGGTCATAGCCTTCATTGGCCAGCCATTCCTTGGCACCATCGTCCAGGGCCAGTTCGATCTTGCGGGCCGCCAGGCGCTTTTGCAGACGCGCCATCTGGATATCGACGATGCCATCCATATCGGCCCGCTTGAGGCGGTCAAAGATGATCGTTTCGTCCAGACGGTTCAGGAACTCGGGCCGGAAATGTGCCCGCACCGCATCCATCACGTCACGGCGTGCCTGCGCGCTGTCCGCGCCATCGGGCAACTGGCTGAGCGCCTGAGACCCAAGGTTCGACGTCAGGATGATCAGCGTCTGCTTGAAGTCCACGGTGCGGCCCTGACCATCGGTCAGAACCCCATCATCCAGAACCTGCAACAGCACGTTGAACACATCCGGGTGCGCCTTTTCAACCTCGTCAAACAGCACGACCTGATAGGGCCTGCGCCGCACGGCTTCGGTCAGCACACCGCCTTCGTCATAACCGACATAGCCCGGAGGAGCCCCGATCAGACGGGCAACCGCGTGTTTCTCCATGAACTCGGACATATCGATACGCACCATCGCATTGTCGTCATCGAACAGGAAATTCGCCACGGCCTTGGTCAGCTCGGTCTTACCCACGCCGGTTGGTCCAAGGAACAGGAACGATCCCAGCGGACGGCCTTCGTCATTCAGACCCGCACGTGCACGGCGCACGGCGTTGGCGACAGCAGTCACCGCTGCATCCTGACCGATCACGCGGGAATGCAGAGCGTCTTCCATCCGCAGCAGCTTCTCGCGCTCACCTTCCAGCATTTTCGAGGTCGGGATACCGGTCCAACGCTCGACCACCGAAGCGATCTGTTCCGGGCGCACCGTTTCCTCAGCCATCATGGCGTTGCTTTCGGCGTTTTCGGCCTCGGTCAGCTTTTTCTCAAGTTCGGGGATGACGCCGTAAGACAGCTCACCTGCCTTCGCCAGATTGCCTTCACGCTTGGCGATCTCCAGATCAGCCCGCGCTTTGTCGAGCTGTTCCTTCAGGTCACGGGCACCCGCCAGTTTATCGCGTTCGGCCTGCCACTGAGCGGTCATCTCGGCGGATCGTTCCTGCAAATCGGCCAGGTCCTTTTGCAAGGTTTCCAGACGGTCCTTCGAGGCCGCGTCATCTTCAAGCTTCAGCGCCTCTTCCTCGATCTGCATCTGCAGGATGTTCCGGTCGAGTTGATCGAGTTCCTCGGGCTTGCTGTCGACCTCCATCCGCAGACGCGATGCCGCCTCGTCGACAAGGTCGATGGCTTTGTCGGGCAGAAAGCGGTCAGTGATATAGCGGTGCGATAGGGTCGCCGCTGAAACAAGCGCTGAATCCGAGATACGCACACCGTGGTGCAGTTCGTACTTTTCCTTGATGCCGCGCAGGATGCTGATCGTATCTTCGACCGTCGGCTCCTGTACCATTACAGGCTGGAACCGGCGCGCAAGGGCAGCGTCTTTTTCCACGTATTTGCGGTACTCGTCCAGCGTGGTCGCACCAATACAATGCAACTCGCCCCGGGCAAGCGCAGGCTTGATCAGGTTGGCCGCATCCATTGCACCATCAGACTTCCCGGCACCGACCAACGTGTGCATCTCGTCGATGAACAGGATGATTTCACCCGCAGCTTCAGTCACTTCGGTCAGAACGGCCTTGAGGCGTTCTTCGAACTCACCACGGTATTTCGCACCAGCAATCAACGCGCCCATGTCGAGCGCCAGCAGCTTCTTGTCCTTCAGCGATTCCGGCACATCGCCGTTAACGATGCGCAGGGCCATGCCCTCGGCAATCGCGGTCTTACCGACGCCGGGTTCACCGATCAGAACCGGGTTGTTCTTGGTGCGACGCGACAGAACCTGCATCGAGCGGCGGATTTCTTCATCCCGACCGATGATCGGATCAATTTTGCCTTCGGCCGCAGCCTCGGTCAGGTCACGTGCGTATTTCTTGAGCGCGTCATAACCTTCTTCCGCCGACGCGCTGTCAGCGGTGCGACCCTTGCGAATGTCGTTGATCGCCTCATTCAGCTTTTGCGCTGATACGGCTCCGGCGTCCAATGCATCCTTGGCCTTGGACTTCACCATGCACAGCGCCATCAACACGCGTTCGACCGGCACGAAACTGTCGCCCGCCTTTGATGCCAACTTTGCAGCCTCGTCCAGTACTTTGGCGGTCTGGCCGTCCATGTAGATCTGGCTCGCGTCGCCGCTGACCTTGGGGATTTTCCCCATCGCGGTGTCCAGCGCTTCAACCACGCGGTTCGGGGCCCCACCCGCGCGCGTGATCAGGTTGCTGGCCAACCCCTGATCGTCATCCATCAGTGCTTTGAGTATATGCGTAGGCTCCAGCCTCTGGTGCCCCTCGCGCAGCGCAATGGTTTGCGCTGCCTGCACGAATCCCCGTGCCCGCTCGGTGAACTTGTTCAAGTCCATGATATTCTCCTTTTCCAAGCGCCCCGTTTTGACATGCCCGCCTGGCAGCACATGTCGGTCGAAGCCTCACATTCAATCTGGGAAATATCTTCAGTGGTTCAAGAGGCTAAAACACAGAAATCGACCTATTCGCGCTGGATGGTATAGACTGAATAACCACCGGTCTCGGCGACCTGAACGGCACCCAGATCATTCACCAAAGATTGGGCTGCCGCACTTCCCGTCGGGCAAGAAACCAGATCTGCCGTATGGTCCAGGAAATTGCCGGTAAACGCCGTTTCACCAGTAAGTTGACACCAATCATCCTCGGACCTGTAACCACCAACCAAACGCAAATCGTCATTGGTCGGCACAGGTGCAGCCCCTGTATCCGTCTCCTCGGGCGGCGTTTCATTACATGCGGCCAGTGCAATCAACGCGCCCAACAAAACCAGCTTTTTCATTTGTCGCCCCTTATTTTGAATTCGAGTTTTCAATACAGAGCACGATAACACGATTTGAAGCTGCCTGCGCGGCTTAGCAGATGGACAGAGCGGCCCGAAGCCGCTAGGACGCAGACGTTTGCCAAAAAGGAGCGCCCCCCATGTCTGATGACCGCCTGATCGTAGCCCTTGATGTTCCCAACGCTCTGCAAGGGTTGGCCATGGCAGAACGTTTGGGGGACAGTGTTTCTTTCTATAAGATCGGGCTGGGTATGCTGACCGGTGGCGGGCTGGCATTGGCCAACGAACTGAAACAGGATCACGGCAAGCGCATCTTCCTGGATATGAAGTTATTCGACATTGGCAACACAGTTGAAAATGCCGTGCGGGGATTGGCGCAATTCGATCTGGATTTTCTGACCGTGCATGGTGACCCTCATGTGGTGCGCGCTGCCAAAGAAGGTGCTGCGGGTAAAGACCTGAAGATCCTCGCCGTGACCATCCTGACCTCGCTGAACCGCGACGATCTGGACGCAAGCCTTCTGAGATCCGGTGATGTGCAGGACTTGGTCGTTGAGCGCGCGGCCAAAGCCTTTGAAGCCGGTGCTGATGGCGTTATCGCCAGCCCGCAGGAAGCCGCTCTGATCCGCGTTCTGCCTCAGGCTGAAGGTCGTCTGATCGTAACCCCTGGTGTGCGCCCTGCTGGCGCAGCGCTTGGCGACCAGAAACGTGTAGCCACCCCGGCAAGCGCCATTCAGGAAGGCGCAGATCACATCGTTGTCGGCCGCCCGATTTATCAGGCAAAAGACCCAAAAGCCGCTGCTGAGGCTGTTCTTTCCGAACTAAATTCTCTGAAGGTCAGCTAAAACCGCTCGGTTCTTTCAGGTGTGTTTTACGTTGGATTTTCCGCGCAACAAGTTGACCTTAGGTCACTTTTTGACAAAACCGCGCCAAATCGTCTCTGTGCCAGAAAACACACATTCAAAACCCGAGTTTTTCTCGGCACAACCTTCATCCTATCGAAACCAAGGATTTTCAGAGATTCTGAAGGGGAAATACTCCCCAACGAACCGCTTCTTCCTGAGGTTCGTTACTTCCCCCCGCGATGTGCGGGGGGTCTTCTTTCCAAATCATACCATGTCAGCAGGGCCTTTGATCCAGGATCACAGGTGATATAAAGAACCTCCAAGCCAACTGCGGAACGCATGAGGACGCAGATGCCCGGTCTTTGCCGAGATTGCCTGACCACATTGTCAAACGAACAACGCTGTACTGCCTGTGGCAGTCCGCGGGTAAAGACACACACGGAACTGTTTGACCTGTCGATTGCCCATATGGATTGTGATGCCTTCTATGCCTCAGAGGAAAAACGTGACAACCCGGAACTGGCGGACAAACCGGTCATCATTGGCGGCGGCAAGCGCGGCGTTGTTTCAACCGCCTGCTACGTTGCCCGTATTCGCGGCGTCCGGTCGGCCATGCCCATGTTCAAGGCCTTGCAACTCTGCCCCGAAGCCGTCGTGATCAAGCCGCGCATGTCCGTCTACGCTGAGGTGTCGCGCGACATCCGCGCCATGATGGATGAGTTGACACCCGTGGTCGAACCGCTTTCGCTGGACGAAGCCTTCATGGACCTGTCGGGAACCGAACGTCTGCATGGCGCGCCGCCGGCCGTCATGCTGGCGCGTCTGGTCAAGCGCATGAAGGATGAAATCGGTGTCACCGGCTCTATCGGATTAAGTCACAACAAATTTTTGGCCAAGGTCGCATCGGACCTCGACAAACCGCGCGGGTTTTCAGTGATTGGCAAGGCGGAAACGGCAGAGTTTCTGAATGACAAACCCGTACGGTTGATCTGGGGCATTGGCCCGGCTGCGCAAGAAGCGCTGGACAAGGCAGGGATAAGAACTTTCAGTGATTTGCTGCGTTGGGATCAGGAAGCGCTGACCGCGCGATTCGGCTCAATGGGATATCGCCTGTGGCACTTGGCCCGGGGTCAGGACAAGCGACGCGTATCGGCGCATGAGCCGATGAAATCCATCAGCAACGAGACGACATTTTTCGAAGATACGTCGAGCCTTGATATTCTGGACGGCCATTTGTGGCGGATGGCCTTGAAAGTGTCGGATCGCGCC
Source organism: Ruegeria sp. CH2 (assembly GCF_056537065.1). Taxonomy (NCBI): domain Bacteria; kingdom Pseudomonadati; phylum Pseudomonadota; class Alphaproteobacteria; order Rhodobacterales; family Roseobacteraceae; genus Ruegeria; species Ruegeria sp. CH2. The sequence continues at coordinate 132,608 of NZ_JBQFQV010000011.1, read as the reverse complement.
AAGGCAAAGGATCTGGCTGGTCGGGTTGTCACGTTGAAACTGAAGAAAGCCAATCACAAGATCCTGACGCGGCGCGTATCCTTGCGGGATGCGACACAGATTGCCGACCGGATTTACCGCACGGCCCGGGGCCTGTTCGATAAGGTTGGCGATCAAGGGCCATATCGATTGTTGGGCTGTGGTTTGTCCGACCTTTGCCCGGCGGATCAGGCGGATATTTCCGGCGACTTGCTGGATCCGGATGCTGCCCGCAGATCCAAGGCCGAACGGGCCACGGACGAGATTCGCCAGCGGTTCGGGGCCGAAGCAATCATGAAGGGCCGTGCGCTGCGCTGAAGCTACTCCGCCGCCAGACGCTCTGGGCTCGCACCCAGGCTGGAAATCTCGCGAACCACCTGCCTGAGCAGCTTCGAGAACGCCATGAAATTGGCATTGGGCGCGATTTTTTCTTCGTCCATGTACAAAGCGCGATCGATCTCGATCTGAACAGCGTGCTGCTGGCGACCGGGACGACCATAGGTTTGCGTCACATATGCTCCGGCAAAAGGCGCATTGCGTGCCACGTTGAGTCCCGCTGCCGCGAAAGCGGCTTCAATGATATCGACGACCTCTGACGACGCGGACGCGCCAAACCGGTCGCCCAGCACGATCTCGGGCCGCCTTCCGCGCGCAGTGCCCGCCATGGCCACCGCCTCGTGCGGCATCGAGTGGCAGTCCACCAGAATTGCCTGTCCGAACATCTCGTGTGATTCGGCCAGCAGGGATTTCAACCGCGCATGATAAGGGCGCCAATAGGTGTCGATGCGCAGGCGCGCTTCGTCCATGGTAAGTTTGCCGCGATAGATTGCCCGACCGTTGGCAACTACGCGGGGAATCACCCCCAGCCCTGACGCGACCCTTGGATTATGCCCGTGCCTGCGGGCACCGCTGATCAAGGCCGGGTCAAGCTCATCCAGGCTGCGGTTCAAATCCAGATAGGCACGTGGCATGGCCGCCTTGATCATAGGGGCACCGTTTTCCGCCGCGGGCGCGAACAACTGATCAACAAAGGCGTCTTCTGAGGATCGAATCACGCTCCGGTTCAACACGGACCGGTTCAGAAATGCCTCAGGATACTCCCGCCCGCTGTGTGGCGATGAAAAAACCACGCACGAGGTGCGGTTTTCGGGCATATCCAATACATAGGCTGCGCTTTGCATGATCCCTCCGTGTTCGTAATCAACATAGACCGGAAAAATTGTTCTTCCAAACCCCTTGAACCCTTTTGCGACTCCTTTTATAGACCCCGCTACCGGCGCGGGGATCCGCGCCCCATTTCGTTATGGGGCAAGGTACGCAAAGGGAAAGTGGGCGGTTAGCTCAGCGGTAGAGCACTTCGTTGACATCGAAGGGGTCACAAGTTCGATCCTTGTACCGCCCACCATCGTTTCACTGTTCCGGTTGTCCGGGGCACCCGAGTAACCCAGGCGCTGGCCACGTCCTTGATGAAGGCGCCGCAGATTGGAGACAGACCATGAAGGTCAAGAACTCGCTCCGCTCGCTCAAGAACCGGCACCGCGACTGCCGGATTGTGCGTCGCAAAGGCCGCGTCTACGTGATCAACAAGACGCAGCGCAAGTTCAAAGCTCGTCAGGGCTAAGAACTGCACATCACTGCTTAAAGAAACCGCACCTTCGAGTGCGGTTTTTTTGTTCTACCCGCGCCTAAAATGTAATCCCTGCATGGATCAGAATGCCCACGACCATAAGAAAGTTCAGAACCATCGAAATCCCGTTGCCGACATAGATTGGAAGCTTTCCAACAACCAAGCCGTAAGCAAACCAAAGCAGGGATAAGGCGGTATATAGCGACCAAGACAACAAGGACTGTCCCGAGGCATGGTGCGAATGCGTCAAATACAGCTTCACGAGCTGCGGCAGTGTGGCAAAAGGACCAACCACACCAATAAAAACCATGAACCCTTCAAAGCGCGACATCCAATGGCCAAGGTTAGATTTCTCCAATTTTTCAGCCAGTGTTTCGGGCATATCTCACGTTCTTCCTTTAAGTGAATAAGACAGCATATTCTTTTTCTCGGACAATCTGTCTTGCCAAAATATCCGCTAGAAGCGCTTGGACCAAGTCCCTCGACCACGTTACCACCAACCTTCCGCCCCTCGTATGCCTTCAGAGCATCGCATAATGAACGTCACTAGCGACCTTTTGACCAAGTAAATCAGTCGGATTTACTTGCATCCCGCCCAGAATCGTATAATTGAGAAAATCAGTCGGATTAATGACCGACCCGAAATTCAATTGTTGAGGCACACAATGCTGAAATCCACGACCTGCCTGGCCGCCGCGCTGTCGGCACTGATCGCAACCTCTGCCGCCGCCGAGGGCGAACTAAACCTCTATTCGTCGCGCCACTATGACACCGACGAACGGCTGTATACCGACTTTGAAGACGCAACCGGCATCAAGATCAACAGGATCGAAGGCAAAGCGGATGAACTGATTGCCCGGATGGAAGCGGAAGGCGCGAACTCACCTGCCGATGTGATGCTGACCGTGGACACGTCGCGTCTGGCGCGGGCCAAGAATGCAGGTGTCCTGCAATCAATCGACAGCGCTACACTGGAAGAGCGCATTCCAGCCAACCTGCAGGACAGCGACAATCAGTGGTTTGGTTTCTCGCAACGCGGTCGGATCATCTTTTTCGACAAGGAAAACGTGACCAACCCGCCGGCCACCTACGCTGATCTGGCAAAACCGGAATACAAGGGAATGGTCTGTATCCGGTCTTCGACCAACACCTACAACCAGACCCTGCTGGCATCGATCATCACACATGAAGGCACTGAGGCCGCCAAGTCCTGGGCCGAGGGTGTTGTCGCCAACATGGCGCGTGACCCGCAGGGCGGTGACACCGACCAGTTGCGCGGCATCGTTTCGGGCGAGTGTGACATCGCGGTTTCGAACACCTACTATTTCGCGCGCTCCATTCGCACAGACGTCAAAGGCTTGTCCGCAGACCGCGATATGATCGGCTGGGTCTTCCCGAACCAGGACAGCTATGGCGCGCATATGAATCTATCCGGTGGTGGGGTCGCCGCGCATGCACCCAACAAGGAAAACGCGATCCTGTTCCTTGAGTATCTGGCCAGCGATCAGGCGCAGAAATACTTCTCGGCGGGAAATGACGAGTTCCCGGCAGTTCCAAATGTCGAACTGGCCGAGTCGGTCAAGGCACTGGGTGAATTCAAGGCAGACGACGTGAACCTTTCAGACGTTGCAAAGAACATCCCCGAAGCGCAGAAGATCTTTAACGAAGTTGGCTGGAAGTAATCTTTCTTAGCGTTGACTTATTGAAAAGGATGCGACTTGTTCGCATCCTTTTCGTTGATATGAGATATTTGTTAGTGTACTTTCTCGTATATGAGAAATTTTTTCACGAAAATGCAATGCCCGACACCCTGTCAAACCGCCTTGCCAATCGCCTGAGCGAGCTGCGCCGCGGGCGTGGTTGGTCTTTGGATTACCTTGCCGAACACAGCAGGATCAGCCGCGCCACCTTGTCCCGTATGGAAAAAGGGGATGTCAGCCCAACAGCCGACAATCTAGGCCGTCTGTGCGCTGCATACGATCTGCCGATCTCGCGGCTGCTGATGATGGTTGAAGACAGCTTTGACCCCAAGGTTCCATTCGAACGCCAGACCGAGTGGCGCGACCCTGAAACCGGCTTTACCCGCCGTGCTGTTTCACCACCTGCAAATGGATTGAACGCCGAGGTTCTGGAATGCCACCTGCCCCGGGACACGGTCATCACCTACGAAGTGCCTCCTAAATCGGGGCAAGAGCATCATCTGATCTTAATGGACGGCGCGCTCACCCTGACGGTTGATGGAACGGCGCACGCGCTGAACGCCGGGGATTGCCTGCGCTACCATCTGTCGGGACCGACCCGGTTTGAAACAGGGGCGTCGCGTGGCGCACGTTACCTGCTGGTGCTTTTATGATCACGCGCCTGACCGATAACGATTTTGACGCGGCGCTGGATGACCTGGCTGAAATTCTGCATGCCTGTGTTCATGATGGGGCCAGCGTGGGTTTCATACTTCCGTTTACCCTGAATGATGCGCGTGCGTACTGGCACCAAAACGTACAGCCCGGTCTAAGGTCAGGTAAGCTGGACTTATTCGTTTCGTATGACGGTCCCCGCATTACAGGCACCGTTCAACTGATCCCGGCGGCAATGCCCAACCAACCCCACCGCGCCGACGTGGCGAAACTTCTGGTCCATCCCAAAGCCAGACGGCGGGGGTTAGGCCGATCCCTGATGAATGCGCTTGTTCTTCGGGCGCGAGAGGTGGGGCGCACGATGCTCGTACTTGATACGCGCAGCACCGATCCCTCGCGGCTGCTTTATCAAAGCCTCGGGTTTCAGATCGCGGGGGAAATACCGAATTACTGCCGGAACCCATTTGAACCAAAATTCGAGCCCACAACCTATATGTACAAAAACCTTGACGCTTGAAAAGACGCGGCCCCCTCTACTCGGCGGCGGTTACCTTTTCGGGAAACTTGTTCGGCAACAGCCCGAGGCGGCGCGCACGACGAACATCTGCCAGCAGGTCCCGTTCGGCGGCCTCAAACAATTCTTCAGGGTCATCCAGAACAAAATACCCCAACTGATGCATGTCGATCCGGTAGGGTGTTCGCAGAATCGTCAGAACATCAAACGGGTCACGATCGGGTATGTCGCTGGTCACGGCATAGACCAGTTCAGTCGGTGACGACGCCAACCCTGAACCCAACGCCTTGATCTGACCGTTCTGGCGGCGCAGACCAAACTCGATCGAAAACCAGTAGAGCCTGATCAACCAGGCATAATCCGCGTCATCTGCCCGCTTTCCGGCTAGCCCGATGGCGTGGCTGAACGCGGCAAAACGCGGGTCGCTTAACAACGGGGTGTGTCCGAAAATCTCATGAAAGATATCCGGCTCTTCGATATAGTCGAAATCTTCCCGGGAGCGGATGAAGGAAGCGGCCGGAAAAACCCGATCCGCCAGCATCCCGAAAAACGTCTTGAACCCGATAAGCGCCGGAACCGGCTGCACCCGCCAGCCGGTCAGGTCCAGCAGCCGTTTCGAAATTTCTGCACAAGAAGGCACTTTGGTCTTCGGCAGGTCCAGTCGCGCCAAACCGCTTAGGTATTCCGGCGCCATATAGCGCCGTACATTTTCTTCCTGTGCCGCGTAAAGATCAGCCCAGACCGCATTCTCTTCGTCTGTGTAGGTAATGTGGCCATGTTCATCCGCCAGTTTGGCGACATATTTCGTCGATTTGGGCATCAGCATCCTCCTGCATGAGATCAGGATACCTCAACTCACACGGAGAATTTGTTTTGATATTCTGATTTTCGCCCGTATTATGAATGATACATTCCGAGATACTGCGATTTGCGGCCCAAATGCTTCACTCAGCCGACATCGATATTTTGCGAGAGCTTCAGGCCAGCGGGCGTCTGTCAATGCAGGAGCTTGCCGACCGGACCGGGTTATCGGCGTCGCAATGCTGGCGCCGCGTCCGTGACCTCGAGTCGTCCGGGGTGGTTTCAGGGTATCGCGCGCAGGTCTCTGCCAAGGCTGTAGGCTTGAATGCCATCGCCTATGTCCACGTTGCACTGAAAGACCATCAGGAAAACAGCATCTCGGCGTTTCTTCGTCTGGTCGAGACCGAGCCGCAAATCGTGGAGTGCGCCTCGATCACCGGGGATCATGACTTTATCCTGAAGGTCTACGCCAAAACCCCCGAGGATCTTGAAGTCTTCATCATGCAGCGCTTGTTGAAATCGGGACTTGTCCGCGACACCCGCAGCAACTTTGTGCTTCGCCAGACCAAGACCCGCGGCCCTTTACCCATTCTTTGACAGGGTCCGACGAAACGGAACCTGAGCGGATGTGTCAGGTGCATAACCCATCCTTGCTAAGACGAGGTGTCGAAAGGCTGGGAGTGTCATTCAGTTGGAAAAGCCCGGCCACCATTTATTGGCGACCGGGCTTACAAGGTACAAAACGTCTTCAGAAGTGAGCCGATTTCGCGGTCGCGGGCTTTTCCATCGGCGGCGCGAACTTGGTCAAGTCGATCCCCTTTACCGCCGACTTGTATTCCTCGGCGGTTGGGGTCCGGCCCAATATGGCCGAGAGTACGACAACCGGTGTAGACGCAAGCAGGGACTCACCCTTTTTCTCATCCGAGTCTTCAACAACACGACCCTGGAACAGGCGCGTGGATGTCGCCAGAACGGTATCCCCTTTTGCAGCCTTTTCCTGGTTCCCCATGCAAAGGTTACAGCCGGGCCGCTCAAGGTACAGGATATTTTCATACTCCGTACGTGCTTTGTTTTTCGGGAACAGATCATCGAATTCAAAGCCCGAGTATTTCTGGAGAATGCTCCACTCGCCTTCTTCTTTCAGCTCATCAATGATGTTGTAGGTCGGTGCCGCAACAACCAGCGGGGCCTTGAACTCGACAGTGCCCTGTTCCTCTTCAAGGTTCTTAAGCATCTGCGAGACGATAATCAGATCGCCCTTGTGCACCATGCACGACCCGACAAAGCCCAGATCGACCTTCTTTTCACCCTTGTAGTAGGAAACCGGGCGGATAGTGTCGTGGGTGTAACGCTTTGATACGTCAGCATTGTTCACGTCAGGATCGGCAATCATCGGTTCGTCGATCTCATCCAGATCAACGACGAGCTCGGCAAAATACTTGGCGTTTTCATCGGGTTTCAGGGCCGGCTTATCACCCGACCTGATTTCCGCGATCCGCGCATTCGCCTTGTCGATAAGACCTTGCAGCGTCTGAGCTTCGTTTTCCATACCCTTGTCGATCATGATCTGGATGCGGCCTTTGGCGATTTCCAGAGATTCAATCAGCGTGTCATCTTCGGAAATACAGATTGAGGCCTTGGCCTTCATCTCGGCCGTCCAGTCGGTAAAGGTGAACGCCTGATCCGCCAGCAAGGTGCCGATATGAACTTCGATGATCCGGCCCTGGAAGACGTTGTCACCGAATGTCTTCAACATCTGCGACTGGGTGGCGTGAACCACATCGCGGAAATCCATATGGTCTGCCATCTGGCCCTTGAAGGTCACCTTAACCGATTCAGGGATCGGCATCGTGGCTTCACCGGTGGCCAGCGCCAGCGCAACGGTGCCCGAATCCGCGCCAAACGCTACGCCCTTGGACATGCGGGTGTGCGAGTCGCCGCCAATGATGATGGCCCAGTCGTCCACGGTGATGTCGTTCAGCACCTTGTGGATTACGTCTGTCATCGAATGGTAAACACCCTTGGGATCACGCGCAGTGATCAGGCCAAAGTTGTTCATGAATTTCATCAGTTTAGGAATGTTCGCCTGCGCCTTTGCGTCCCAAACCGACGCTGTGTGGCACCCGGACTGATATGCGCCATCAACTATGGGCGAGATCACTGTTGCCGCCATAGCTTCCAGCTCCTGCGCGGTCATCAGGCCAGTGGTGTCTTGCGACCCAACGATATTGACCTTAACCCGAGCGTCCGAACCCGCGTGCAGAACCTTTCCGTCAGCCACGCCAACCGCGTTTTTGTTGAAGATCTTCTCGACAGCTGTCTGGCCCTGACCCTCGTGTGAGATTTCCTTGGACGGAGCAAATGCAGATTCCAGCGCAACGCCAAGGGTTTCTGCCGCAAATGTCTGCAGCTTCTTCCCAAAGACAATCGCGTAAGAGCCGCCAGCCTTGATGAATTCGACCTTTTGCGGCGTGAAGGACGACGATACATCGACAAGCTCTTTATCGCCTGCTTCGTTGTAAAGCTTCTTGTCCTTTGTGTTGATGGTCAGAACGGTTCCGGTTTCGACCGAGTATTTCTGTTCAAGGACAGGACTTTCGTCGTTGTTCAGAATCGGGTTGCCGTCGTCATCCAGCTTTTTGACCCAGTTCTTCAGGTCAATGCCGATACCTCCGGTCACGCCAACGGTGGTCAGAAAGATCGGTGAGATTCCGTTTGTTCCCGCGACAACTGGTGCGATGTTCACAAAGGGAACATAAGGGCTGGCTTGCGTTCCGGTCCACAAGGCGACGTTGTTGACGCCGGACATGCGCGACGACCCGACGCCCATGGTCCCTTTTTCGGCGACCAGCATGACACGTTTGTCCGGGTGTTGTTTCTGCAAATCCTGAATCTCGGCCTGTGCCGCCGGTGTGATCATGCATTTGCCATGCAGTTCCCGATCCGCACGAGAATGCGCCTGATTACCGGGCGACAGAAGGTCGGTGGAAATGTCTCCTTCGGCCGCGACATAGGTCACAACCTTGATTTCCTCTTCAATGTCAGGCAGCCGGGTAAAGAACTCGGCCTTGGCATAGCTTTCCAGAATGTCCTTTGCGATCGCGTTTCCGGCCTCAAAAGCAGACTTGAGGCGCTGGGTATCCGCATCGTACAGGAACACCTGCGTTTTCAGCACCTCTGCCGCCTGATTTGCGATCGACGCATCATCGCCCAGCGCCAGATCCAGCAGAACCTCGACCGAGGGGCCGCCTTTCATATGTGACAGCAGCTCGAACGCGAAGGCCTGCGAGATTTCTTCGACCGAGGCTTCACCCAATATGACCTCTTTCAGGAACTGTGCCTTTTCACCAGCTGCGCTGGTTGTCCCCGGCAGCGTGTTATAGATGAAATAGGTCAAAGACTCGGCGCGGTGAACGTTTTCAACATCCTTGATTTGCTCGATGATTTCCTGAAGCAGCACACCGTCTTCAATGGGTTTGGGGTGCAAACCTTGCTCTTTGCGCGTCTCAATCTCGTTCAGGTATTCTGTATATAGGCTCATGACGGTTCCGACCATTTAGCTGGTGCGCTGGCGGGTAACAAACCAGCGCCTTAATTTTGTATGCCGCGGTATACTAAATGCCTACAACTTGCAAGACACTCTCCTGCGACCCTGTGTCCTGATCGAGGATGTATTTGTCGAAATACTTGCCAGTCAGGCGTGATCTGTCTGTCGCGGCCAACAGGTTTTTGCACCCTGGCACGCTAGCTTCCAGATGCGGAAATCAGTTCCTTGGCCAGCGGCAAGGATGAGTAACCCAGCCGGGACGGCGTCAATCCCAATCGCACAATCACCATATCATGAGAGGGGAAAATACCGATGGACTGACCATCATGCCCCTGCAACCAGACGGCATCTTCAAAAGGTGGCAAATCTCCGGGTGCTTCCAGCCAAAGGTGGCCCTTGGCGTATTTGCCATCCGAAGCATCAACCGGCTCGAACATCCAGTTCACATAACCTTCTGGTAATATCCGAGAGCCCTTCCAAACCCCTTTTTGCAGCAAAAGCTGCCCGTACCGGGCCCAGTCACGCGCCGTCGCATACATATAACTGGACCCGATGAAGGTATCGCTGACATCCGTCTCGATAACCGCCGATGTCATGCCAATCGGCGCAAATAGCGCGTTGTGCGGATAGCTCAGCCCACCGTCGCCCAACTTGTCCTGCCAAACCCGAGACAGCATCGTGGACGTGCCCGAGGAATAGTTGAAGTCCGTTCCAATACTGGATTCAGCAACGCGCCCGGCAGCAAATTCGGCCATACCGTCACGAAGATACAGCATGCGTGTTACGTCTGAAACGTCGCCGTATTCTTCATCCCATTGCAGCCCGCTTGTCATCGCCAGCATATCAGCCACGGTAATGTTGCGCCTTGCGTCGTCGGCCCAATCGGGAAAGCTGTCGACAAACGTATCTGACAATCTCATTTGACCCGCTTCAATCAAGGTGCCGATCAATCCGGCCGTAACTGTCTTGGTCATGGACCAGCCCAGTAACGGGGTATCCGCATCAAACCCAGCTGCGTACCGTTCAGCAATGATGCGCCCGTTTCGAACCACCACAACTGCGCGAAATCCTTCGCCCACCAAACTGTCATTCGACAGTACAATCTGAAGCTTCGGGTCTTGGGACAAGGCAACGTCATTCCCGTTTGGCCATAGTCCTGCTGGCAGCGGATCAGGCGCGGAAAGTGTCTGGTTGCTCAGATCAGCCTCATGAACATTTGTGCAGCCAAGCCCCTGACGAAACTGCGATGTCGCGGGTGCAAAAAACCGGAAGATCCGCGCTTTCACAGTCTGCGCTTCCCGATCCACCTCTATTGAGATTTGCCCCAGCAGAGGGTGGCCGGGTGCTTGCACGTCCACAGCCAGAACTTCGTCAGGATCCCGTCCAGCAATGAAAACGTTCGAACAGACAATCTTGGCAGAGTAGTTGGTTCCAACCTTCAAAAGATCCGGGGGTGCGAACCAAAGGTAGCCAATCAAAGCTACCCCGCCCAGAACCACCGCACTGCCGGTCATTTTTAGTACTTTGCTGAACATCCGCCGCAACCATTCCTGCCGCTACCTCGCCCGGCAAAGGTTAGAAGCAACCGAGCAGGCTTTACCACAGTTTCGTTACGTCGACTGATAGGTCAGAGCCCGCACGTTGAAGCATGGCCAGTGCCATCCAAGATGCACATCGCTCGATCAGCAATTGCACAGATTGACTTCAGCCCCAAACAGGTAGCACGTCGGTCTTTACACCGTTGTAGGTGTGCGCATAATGCAGCATTCCCAACATTGATTTCATTGAAGAAAATCTTGGAAGCTTGCCCATAACTCTGCGCGGTAATTGCGCATAACTTTGCACGATTTGCCCATAAGTTTGCATACTACAGAGAACCCATCGAACAAACAGGCTCTCAGGCTATTGTGCGGTGCCCAAATGCAACTTATTCCCAATCGCCAGCAGACGAACGCCACGTCTTAGCGTCCGCATCCCAAACACTGGCGGTGACGCAAGGCGTTGGGTTTATTCCGTCGCAATTGGATCCATGAATATCCGCAACAACACACCGTCAGAAATCCAGATTCTCGACGCTCAAAGCGTTTTTCTGGATAAATTCCCGACGAGGTTCGACAACATCACCCATTAGCTTGGTGAACAGATCGTCGGCTTCCACCATATCGTCTACGCGCACTTGAAGCAGCGTGCGTGCATCCGGGTCCAAAGTTGTTTCCCAAAGCTGGTCGGGGTTCATCTCTCCCAGACCTTTGTAGCGCTGCAGGGACAGGCCCTTTTCCCCTTCTTCCAGAATGGCGCGCAACAGGTCCAGCGGACCGTGGATCAATTGGCTACGATCACGGCGGATCAACGTGGCCGATGTGTTGTAGACCTCTTGCAGGCTTTGCGTGAAGCTGCCTGTTTTGCGGGCCTCCCCCGACCGCAGCATCGGGCCGTCCAAGGTGCGAACCTCTTCGACACCACGCAGAATGCGGGCCAGGCGAATTCCGTGATCCTGCGTGATCCGGCCCTGCCAGCCACGCTCATACTCCAACGCGATCAGATCCAGACGGGCGGCAACCTTGTCAGCCACCCCTTGCAGGTCGGCGTCCACCGCACCCGGCACAAAGGCACCGGCAACGGCTGCCTGTTCCAGAATGTGGCGCGGGTAGTGTGTCGGGAAGGCGTCCAGAACACGCTTCAACTGTCGCGCTTCGTCCACCACGCGGGCCAGATCCTGACCAATGATCTCTTCGCCCGATCCCAGTTTCAGCACGGCACCCTCGATCCCCTGATTGACGAGATAATCGTCCAGCGCCGCCTGATCTTTCAGATAAACCTCTGATTTACCGCGCGAAACCTTATAAAGTGGCGGCTGCGCGATATAGAGATACCCACCTTCGATCAGCTCAGGCATTTGCCGGTAGAAGAACGTCAGCAGCAGGGTCCGGATGTGCGCACCGTCCACATCCGCGTCAGTCATGATGACAATCTTGTGGTAACGCAGCTTTTCGATGTTGAACTCATCGCGGCCAATACCCGTGCCCAGCGCCATGACAAGATTGCCAATCTCCTGCGAGGACAACATCCGGTCAAACCGCGCGCGTTCCACGTTCAGGATCTTACCGCGCAGCGGCAGAACCGCCTGAGTCAGCCGGTCACGGCCCGTTTGCGCCGACCCTCCGGCTGAATCGCCCTCAACAAGGAAGACTTCGGTTTTGGAGGGGTCCTTTTCGGAACAATCCTTCAGCTTGCCCGCCAGATAGTTCACATCCATCGCCGTTTTGCGGCGGGTCAGTTCACGCGCCTTGCGCGCGGCCTCGCGTGCCAGCGCAGCCTCGATGATCTTGCCGACGATCGCCTTGGCCTCGGTCGGGTTTTCTTCAAACCACTCGGCAAGTTTTTCGTTCATCAGACCCTCAACCGCCGGACGAACCTCGGAACTGACCAGCTTGTCTTTGGTCTGTGACGAGAATTTCGGATCAGGCACTTTGACCGACAGCACACAGGTCAGACCTTCGCGCGCGTCATCACCGGTAAAGCTGACCTTTTCCTTTTTCGCGATCCCGCTGGACTGCGCGTAGTTGTTGATCGTCCGGGTCAGGGCACCTCGGAAACCCGCCACATGGGTACCGCCATCGCGCTGAGGTATATTGTTGGTGAATGGCAGGACAGATTCGTGATAGCTGTCGTTCCACCACATTGCGATTTCCACGCCGATATCGTCGCGCTCGCCCTTGATATAGATCGGCTCGGACATGGCGGGGGTTTTGGACCGGTCGAGATACTTAACGAATTCCTTGACCCCACCTTCATAGAACAACTCGGTTTCCAGCCGTTCCGCCGGACGCTCGTCAATCAGGATGATCCGAACGCCCGAATTCAGGAAAGCCAGTTCGCGCAGGCGTTTTTCCAATGTCTCGAATGAGTATTCGAGGTTCGAGAATGTATCGGTCGAAGCCAGAAACCGCACTTCTGTTCCTGTCCGGTCTCCGCATTCACCGACAACCTTCAGGTGCTCAGCGGTTTCGCCACCTTCAAACCGCGCGACATGCTCTTTGCCATTGCGCCAGACACGCAGTTCCAACCAATCCGAAAGCGCGTTCACCACGGAAACACCCACACCGTGCAGGCCGCCCGACACCTTGTACGAATTGCTGTCGAATTTTCCGCCGGCATGCAGTTGGGTCATGATGACCTCGGCCGCCGACACGCCTTCTTCCGGGTGGATGTCCACCGGAATACCACGCCCATTGTCGCTGACCGAAACACTGGAATCGGCGTGAATTTTCACCGTCACATGGTCAGCATGACCCGCCAGAGCCTCGTCAATCCCGTTGTCGACAACCTCATACACCATATGGTGCAGACCCGAGCCATCATCCGTGTCCCCGATATACATGCCGGGGCGTTTGCGAACTGCCTCCAAGCCTTTGAGAACCTTGATAGAATCTGCGCCGTATTCTTGAGGGGCCTGTGCGTCTTCGGACATTCAGTCAGTACCTATATTATTTTGGTAACTTATACGTTTTCTGGTAGGGATTGTCACGCCATCCCCCAATATTTTGTGGTTTTCCGGATCGTTTTTTGCCGCCCCGAGAGGGGCTCACAAACGATCGATATCAGACGCGATATCCGCTGCAATTTGCGCCGCATCAACGTCTGTGCGTTCAGCGGACAAGCGCAGCCCCAGAATGTCTGACTGATACCTGGCCGCCAAACGATCCGGATCACGTCCCGCCCCGATTTCACCGGCATCCTGAGCCTTGCGAAACAGATCAGCGAAACAGTCTTTCATTTCCGCCATGTAATGCGCCGCCTGATCCGCAAGGTCATGATCCTTCGCCTTCAACTCGGCATATGTCTTTGCCAACATGCAGGCCTTTGCCGGGGTCTCGGCTGCTTCGATCACCAATCGGGGCTGTGCTTTCAGCGCCTCCTTCGGACCCAGTCTCTCAGCCAGGGCCTTTAGGCGCGCCAAACCTTCTTGCGTATAGCTTTCCAGCGTCAGCGCATAGAGCGCATCTTTCGACCCGAACGCCGCATAAAAACTGCCGGGCTTCAGCTTCAGTTCCCGCTCCAGATCCTTCAGCGATGTACCAGCCCAGCCCTGACGCCAGAAGATATCCTTCGCCTTCGCGATCAACACGTCACGATCGTATGCGGGTTTGCGGGGCATCAGCATCACCAATTCTTGAACGTTCACTCAAATATATACTTGAGCGATCACTCAAGAAACCCTAAATACGACCCATCGCGCCAGAAACAGGAGTTCCGACATGGCCAATTTCCCGTCTCACGACCTCGAAACCGCGCCTGAAGCATCCAAACCGCTGCTGCAAAAGTCTCAGGCCGCTTTTGGTCGCTTGCCCGGCCTGCATAGGGTCATGGCCGAAAGCCCTCAACATCTGGAAGGCTACCAGATTTTGCACGGCCTGTTCCTGAAAACCGATTTCGACAATGATGAGAAAACCGTCGTCTGGCAGACCATCAATGTTGAAAACGAGTGCCACTACTGCGTGCCCGCCCACACAGGTATCGCCAAGATGATGAAGATATCGGATGAGATCTCGGACGCCCTGCGCAATGAAACCCCGCTGCCTTCAGCCAAGCTCGAAGCACTGCGCACCTTCACCCTAGAAGTGATGGAAACCCGCGGCAACCCGACCGAAGATCAGCTTCAGGCGTTCTTTGATGCGGGTTATTCCCATCGCGCGGTTCTGGATGTCGTGCTGGGTCTGGCCCAGAAAACCATGTCGAACTACATCAACCACATGGCCAAAACCCCGGTGGACGAGGTTATGCGCGGCTTTCTGTGGGAACGTAAAGTCAGCGAACCGGCCTAAGCAGTCACGACCGAACCCTCATCGCTTTCGGTAACGATCAGCGTCTGGGCCCGGTCACCCATTTCCGCAAACAGTTCAGGCCCGGTACCGGTCATCCAGGCCTGAGCGCCCAGCGCGCAAATCTCGTCATAAAGCGCTGCACGCCGCCCAGCATCCAGATGCGCGGCCACTTCATCCAGCAGAACGATCGGAGGTGCGCCCAGCATTGCCGCCAGCGCCCGCGCATTGGACAGGATCAGCGACACCAAGAGCGCTTTCTGCTCACCAGTGGAACACTCCCTTGCCGGCACGCCCTTGGCCGCGAACACACCATACAGGTCGGACCGATGCGGCCCCACCAGGGTCCGGCCCGCTGCCAGATCCCTAAACCGGCTCTCGCCCAACGCGTCTCGCAAATCTTCCGCCGTCTCGGGCATTGCGCCTTCGGTTTGCACCAACTCCAGCTCGGCCGAAGGAAAGACCGTTTCCGCCCTGTCCTGCGCTGCCCGCAGAAGATCCAGCGACCTCAACCGCGCGGTATGGATGCGGTGCCCTGTCTCGGCCAACTGCCCTTCAAGCGCGGCGTACCAATGCGCATCCCTGATCTGCTCTTTCAGCAAACGGTTACGTTCGCGCATCGCTTTTTCATAGATCAGCGATGCTTCAGCGTGGGCTGGGTCAAAACTCAGCGCGATACGGTCCAGAAACCGCCGACGCCCTTCCGCCCCTTCAATCCACAGACGGTCCATTGACGGGGTCAGCCAGACAACTCGCGCAAGTTTCCCCAGATCGATCTGCGTCGCCGACTTGCCATCAATTCGCACCTGTCGCGCTGCACCGCCCTCGGACCAGGTTTCGATCTCAAACCGCTGCCCCTGAGCGTCCAGCAACCCAGACAGTTTCCAACCCAACGCCTCGGGCCGTCGGGTCATCTCGGCTGCACTCGCCCGCCGCATTCCGCGACCGGGTGAAAACAACGACACCGCTTCAAGAAGATTGGTCTTCCCGGCCCCATTTGGCCCGTGAATAGCAACGGGACGTCCGTCCAGAGACAACCGCGCCAGCTTATGAGATCGAAAATGCGAGACCGTAAGCTCGGTCAGGGCCAATCCCATGACCCCTCCCTTCATCTTTTCAAAAATACTCCCGCCGGAGGCATCGCGCGTCCGCGCGATCAGACGCGCATCGGCATGACGACGTATACAGCACTCAAGTCGTTGCCTTCACGCATCAATGTCGGGTCACCAGCCGAGTTGAACAGGAAAACTGCATTCTCACGATCCACCTGAGACGCAATCTCCAACAGGTATTTGGCGTTGAACCCGATCTCCAACCGCTCATCCCCGTAAGCGACAGCCAATTCTTCCTCGGCGGCGCCACTGTCGGGTGCATTCACCGACAAGATCAGCTTGTCGCCTTCCAATTGCAGCTTCACTGCCCGCGACCGCTCCGACGAAACAGTTGCCACGCGATCCACGGCCTGCGCGAATTCAGCAGCATCCACTTCAAGCTTGCGGGTGTTTCCTTGCGGGATAACGCGTGTGTAGTCGGGGAAGGTGCCGTCAATAACCTTCGACGTCAGCGTGATATCCGGCGTGGCAAAGCGTACCTTGGTTTCACTGACCGAAACGGCGATATCCATCTCGTCGTCATCCAGCAGCTTGCGCAACTCGCCCACTGTTTTGCGGGGCACGATCACGCCCGGCATATCCGCCGCGCCATCCGGCAAATCTGCGTCGATCCTCGCAAGCCGGTGGCCATCGGTGGCCACACAACGCAACACTTTTCCACCCTCGGACCCATCTGCCACATGCATGTAGACACCGTTCAGATAGTACCGGGTCTCTTCGGTCGAGATGGCGAATTTCGACTTGTCAAACAACCGGCGAAGCAATGCCGCCGAAGCGGTGAAATTCGATTGATACTCAGACGATGCCATCACCGGAAAATCTTCCTTCGGCAGTGTCGCCAGCGAAAAATTCGACCGCCCCGCTTCAACTGTCAGCCGTCCAGCGGCGCTGTCAGCAGTCAGTGTCACCAGCGCACCGTCGGGCAGTTTGCGCACAATCTCATGCAGGGTTGTTGCCGCAACGGTCGTCGCGCCTGCCTTTTCGACCTGTGCGGGTGCCTTATCGACCACTTCGATATCCAGATCGGTGGCACGGAACTGGACCTGATCGCCTTCGGCCTCGATCAGGACATTGGCAAGTATGGGAATGGTATTGCGACGTTCTACAACGGACTGGGCCTGCGAAACGGCCTTAAGAAGGGTGCCGCGTTCAATGCTGATCTTCATACCCTCAATTCCTCTGACTTGCGTACCGACATGGGCGGGACTGGCACGTTAGCGGTTCCACCCCGAGGCACAAGGATTTTTTACGGATTTCTGGGTTGGAATGCAGCAACCGTCAAGTGCGGCGTGCCCAACGGGCCTCAGTTCTGGTGCAACCGTGGATTATTACGCACAAAAAACGCCCCGGAACAGAGGCCCGAAGCGTTCCTTAGCGCTGCTGGCCCGGTTCAGGCTTCGAGAGACCTGCGTAGCATTTCCACGTCTTCAGCGATCTGGCCATCGGTCAGTTTCAGCTCTTCAATGCGCTTGACGCCATGCATGACCGTGGTGTGGTCGCGCCCGCCGAACCGACGGCCGATCTCTGGCAGCGATCGGCTGGTCAGCTGCTTGCAAAGATACATCGCCACCTGACGGGGGCGCGCGTAGGATCGCAGGCGCTTGGGACCGATGATATCGGACATGCGGATGTTGTAGTATTCGGATACTTTCCGCTGGATTTCTTCAACCGTGATCTTGCGCTCGGATGCGCGCAGGACATCTGCCAGACAATCCTGCGTCAGCTCCATGTCGATCTCGCGCCCAACCAGCGAGGCAAAGGCAAACAGACGTGTCAGAGCACCTTCCAGCACGCGGACATTGGTCGAGATACGATGAGCCAAAAATTCAAGGACGCCATCTGCAATCGTCAGGTCGGGATAGGAACTGCTATATTGCTGGACCTTGTTCTGAAGAATGCCCAGACGCAATTCATAGTCGGTCGGATGCAGGTCAACGACCAGACCACATTGAAGGCGGGACTTTACACGATCTTCCAGATCCTTGATTTCGCCCGGGGCGCGGTCGGCCGAGATGATGATCTGCTTGTTCTGATCCACCAGCGCATTGAACGTATGAAAAAACTCTTCCTGAGTAGAATCCTTTCCGGCAATGAACTGTACGTCATCGACCATCAGCACATCGACCGAACGGAACAAATGTTTGAAATCCATCATCCGGCGTTCCCGCAGAGCCTGCACGAAGCGATACATGAACTGTTCGGCTGACAGGTACAGGACATTCAGTTCCGGATGCTTGGTTTTCAGCTCCCAGGCAATTGCGTGCATCAGGTGGGTCTTACCCAGACCCACTCCACCATACAGAACAAGCGGGTTGAATGTTACCGGGCCGCCTTCGGACACACGGCGCGCGGCAGCATGGGCCAGCTCGTTGGGTTTACCCACCACAAAACTATCAAAGGTGAAACGCGAATCCAGCGGTGCGGCCTGCAACGACTCCAAAGCGTTCTGCGCACTATCCGTCGCCGCTAAGGGTACCGGCTCTGGCTGAGTTTCGGTGACCACCTTGGCTGCGGGCTTGGGACGCGCGGGCGAGTTGGCAGCAACACGGAAGTCCAGACGCTGAACGGTTTCCCCAGCCGTATTCAGCTCGTACAAGATGAGGTCCGCAAAATTCTGGCTGACGTAGTTCCCCATAAAGTTCGTTGGCACGGAAAAAACCGCCACACCATCCTGCAGCTCTTTAAATTCCAGAGGCTCGATCCATGTGGTGTAATTATTCCGACCGACAGCCTTCAGCAATTTGTTACGCAGTAGTCCCCATTTCTCTTGTGTCATTCAGCGCCTCACGCATCCCATTCTTATTGGCCTGTCGGCCTTATCATACGAAGCCGGTTGCCCGGTCTTGTATTCACACGCCCAAAGGGAACCTGTCGCCAAACCTAACGGTTTGGCGGGATTGCCCCTGAAAGTTCGGTGCACCCGGATTTTCGACGCTCAACAAAAAATGAGCGTCCCGAAACTCGGGCTGCACGTCACAATCTCAATTTTCAGACAGGGCCGAGAATCCCGGATAACCCGGACTTCGCGGCAAATCGGCAGCCCAGCTTGCGCCAGTCGTCGACGAATGTTTCCTGATCGATCTGATGCCCGTCAGTCCGATCGAGTAAACAGCCTGTCCCCCCAAGCGAGTGAATCGCTGACATCAGTGGTAGCAACTTGAAATGGGGCGCGGCAACGAAACTCTGATATTGACTCGGGTCTTTGGTCGAAAGAATCTCTCGGTTTCGTGAAGGCGCGGTATTCCGGCAACACGAAAAAAGGCGCCGCAATGCGCAGCGCCTTTGACATTAGTTCAGCCTTGCTGACTTGACCTAGGGTAACCCGCGGGCTTTAGCCCAGAGCTTTGACCCGGGCCGACAGGCGCGACATTTTACGCGCGGCAGTGTTCTTGTGGAACACGCCTTTGGTGACGCCGCGCATCAGCTCAGGCTGGGCGGCGCGCAGTGCTGCGGTTGCCGCATCTTTGTCACCGGATGCAATCGCTTCTTCGACTTTACGCAGATAGGTGCGGATGCGCGAACGACGCGCTTTGTTAACAGCGAAACGCTTCTCGTTCTGACGGGCGCGTTTCTTTGCCTGGGGCGAATTTGCCATGTATCTCTGACCTTCGTTCGGTACGGTTATCAAGGGTTGCGCGCCACGGATATATCCGCACCGGATCAGAAATCACGAGTGTGAGTCGGGCCAAGCGGGCCGCACGCGCATGTATTGCGGCGCTCAATACCGAACATTTCAAGGATTGCCAAGCCGATTCTTGGGGCTCACAAACCGGGTAAAGAAAAGGCGGGCATAGCCCGCCGTTCATTAGTCTCTTGCGTTTTACTTGTCGCGAAACTGCGCAGCCCGCTTTTCAAGAAACGCCGCCATGCCCTCTTTCTGGTCCTCGGTGGCAAACATGGAATGGAAGACGCGACGCTCAAACAGCATTCCTTCACTCAGCGGAAGCTCGTAACTGCGATTGACCGCTTCTTTTGCCGCCGCCGCCGTCAGTGCCGATTTCTCGGCTATTTTTTGCGCCGCACCAACGGCTTCCTCGATCAGCTTCTTGGCCGGTACGACCCGGCTGACCAAACCAGCGCGCTCGGCTTCGTCCGCGTCCATAAACCGACCAGTCAGGTTCATGTCCATCGCCTTGGACTTGCCGACAAAGCGCGTCAAACGCTGGGTGCCGCCCAACCCGGCTATGACGCCAAGGTTGATTTCAGGCTGGCCGAATTTTGCAGTGTCCGCAGCAATGATGAAATCGCAAAGCATTGCCAACTCGCATCCCCCACCCAGAGCATAGCCCGCAACCGCGGCGATGATCGGTTTGCGAATCGCCAAAACCCGGTTGTTTGCATCAGCAAAAAGATTGGTGGTGTAGACATCGACAAAGCTCATCTCGGACATTTCCCTGATGTCCGCGCCTGCGGCAAAGGCCTTGTCCGATCCGGTGATGACGATGCAACGCACCTTGTCGTTGCTGTCTGCCTCTTCCAGCGCGGTACACAACTCACCCAGCAACTGGGAGTTCAGCGCATTCAACGCATCCGGTCTGTCGAGTTTGATTAGGGCGACGTGGTCTTCGATTTCGACGATGATCGTCTCAAAAGCCATGAGAAAAAAGCTTCCGGTTGTTCCGTTCAGTTACGAGTCCTTACCACGCGAATTCTCTGGATCAAGCTATCTTTGGCATTGCGCACAGTAGAAGGATGAGCGACCGGACTGGGTGATTCTCTGGATCAGACCAGTGCAACCTTCGGTGCGGCAGGGCTTTCCTTCGCGACCGTAGACATCAAAGCTGTGCTGAAAATATCCAAGTTCTCCATCAGCTTGGCGGAAATCCCGCAGGGATGATCCGCCTGCTTCGATCGCGTCCTGCAACACCCTCCGAATGATGGGAACCAGCGATGCGACACGTGCCGCAGATATTTGCCCTGCTTTGCGACGTGGCGACACCTTGCCGCGATAAAGCGCCTCGCAAACATAGATATTCCCCAATCCGGCAACGATTCCCTGATCCAGCAGAGCTGATTTGACAGGGGTATTCCTGCCTTTAAATGCTTCAATCAGGTGTTGTTCATGGAAATCATTACCCAAGGGCTCTGGTCCCAGAACCGCCAGAAGCTTGTGATCTTCGGCCGTGGCTGTGGGCAGTAGGTCCATCGCCCCGAACCGGCGTGGGTCGTTAAAGGTGATACGCGCCCCGTTGGCCATGTGAATAACAACATGGTCATGTTTCTCAACGGCAGGATGTTCGCGCAGGAAATGACCCAGTGGGTCCCCTGACACCGTCATTCGCCCCGACATCCCCAGATGTATCAACAAGGTCTCGCCACTGCTGAGATCGGCCAGGATGTATTTTGATCGCCGCCTTAACCGATCCACCCGCTGCCCGGTCAGCCGTTCTGCCATGCGTTCGGGAAATGGCCAGCGCAGATCCGGGCGGTTCACATCGGCGCGTTCTATCACTATGCCCTCCATCGCGGGAACAAGACCCCGTCTTACTGTCTCGACCTCGGGCAATTCTGGCATTACAGGGCTCCTATTCCAAAGGGCCGCATTGTACCCCGCTTCCAGAGCCCTATAACAGAAGCGAAATTCGACAAACGGCAAGGCTTATGTCCGACAACAGCGACAACACCACTCATTTCGGGTTCGAAACCGTACGCGAGGCTGACAAGGCCGGGCGCGTGCAGGGCGTGTTCAACTCGGTCGCCTCGAAATATGACGTGATGAACGATGTCATGTCGATGGGTATCCACCGGGTCTGGAAAGATGCGATGATGGACTGGTTGGCGCCACGCCCCGGTCAGCGTTTGCTGGATGTTGCAGGCGGAACCGGTGACATTTCCTTTCGCTTTCTGAAACGCGCAGGCTATGGCCATGCCACGGTTCTTGATCTGACAGAACCCATGCTGGTCGAAGGACGGCAACGCGCCGAAGCCGACCAGATGGCCGACAGCCTGAACTGGGTGGTGGGCGACGCTATGGCCCTGCCGTTCGAAGACAACACCTTTGATGTCTACACGATCTCGTTCGGCATCCGGAACGTGACCCGCCCGCAAGAGGCCCTGAACGAAGCCTTTCGCGTGCTGAAACCCGGTGGCCGCCTGATGGTGCTTGAATTCAGCCAACTGCCCAATGAAGGGCTGCAAAAGCTCTATGACCTCTACAGCTTCAATGTCATCCCGCGCATGGGAAAGCTGATCGCGAATGATTACGACAGCTATCAGTATCTGGTGGAGTCGATCCGCAAGTTCCCCGATCAGGAAACCTTCCTGAACATGGTCCGAACCGCTGGCTTCGAAAACGCGAAATTCCGCAATCTCAGCATGGGTATCGCCGCGCTGCATTCCGGCTGGAAGATCTGACGCATGCGCGGTCCCCACAACATCATCCGCCTGATCCGAACGGGCGCCACGCTTGAGCGCACCGGTGCCATGAATGTGGTCCTCGACGCGTTCGAGGCGCCACGGGCTATTCGATTTCTTGCCCACGCTCTAGGCAAACCGTTTTGGTGGCTGGGTTACAAGGGCGACCCAAAGATGCCGCCTGCAACACGTGCGCTCACCGCACTGGGCCCGGCCTACATCAAGTTTGGTCAGGTGCTTTCGACACGCCCGGATGTTGTAGGCGATGAACTGGCTGTGCAACTTCGTGTTTTGCAAGACAAACTGCCGCCGTTCTCAAAAGCCGAGGCTTTGGCCGAAGTAGAAAGGGAACTGGGGCAACCTGTTGCCGAGATATTCAGCGAATTCAGTGAACCCATAGCTGCCGCTTCGATCGCACAGGTCCACAAGGCCAAGCTTGCGAGCACCGGAGAAGACGTGGCCGTCAAAGTCCTGCGTCCCAATATCGAACGCGCCTTTCGCAAGGATGTAGATGCATTCTACTTCGCCGCCCGCATCGTCGATTTGTTTGCGCCCGGTGCCCGCCGATTGCGCCCGATGGAGGTCATTGAACATTTCGACGGCGTTGTACGGGGTGAACTGGACCTGCGTCTGGAAAGCGCTGCTGCCTCGGAATACGCGGCCAACACAAAAGACGACACAGGGTTCTGGCTGCCGCCCGTATTGTGGTCACTGTCGGCACGACGCGTGATGACACTCAGCTGGGCCGACGGTATTCCATTGGGTGAAAACGACGCGCTCGATGCCGCCGGCCACAACCGCCGTGATCTGGCGGAACGTGTGCTGCGCCTGTTCCTTCTTCACGCCCTGCGCGACGGCTATTTCCACGCCGATATGCATCAGGGCAACCTCAAGGTCGCTGCCAACGGTGATATCATCGCTTATGATTACGGTATCATGGGCCATATCGACGAATACACGCGCCGGGTCTATGCCGAGATACTGTTCGGTTTCATCCGCCGCGACTACAAGCGCGTGGCCGAAGTGCATTTCGAAGCCGGTTACGTTCCTGCACACCAGGACGTCGATGAATTCGCCCGCGCCCTGCGTGCGGTTGGCGAACCGATCTTCGGTATGGATGCCTCGCATATTTCGATGGGCCGTTTGCTAAGCTATCTGTTCGAAGTGACAGAGCGTTTTGGCATGGAAACCCGAACCGAGCTGATCCTTCTACAGCGCACGATGGTCGTGGTTGAAGGCGTTGCCCGGTCACTGGACGACCACATCAATATCTGGGAAGTTGCCCGCCCCGTGGTCGAAGATTACATCAAACAATCCATCGGCCCGCGCGCCGCGCTTCGTGACTTTGCCAAAACCGCTATGGTTCTGGCACGCTTTGGTCCGCGCCTGCCGACATTGGTCGAAAACGCGTTGATTGCACAGACGCACAAAGAAGAACCGGAAAACTCGGGTCTGTTGCCAAAATTCCTGCCCGCCGCTCTCGGTGCGGTTGCCGGCGCAGCCGTAGTTCTGTTGATCACTACACTCGGCTGATTGTGATCCGCAGCTTCATCTGGCTAAAAATATCCTCGGGGGGAATCGCGCCTTGCGCGATGGGGGGCAGACAGCCCCCCTTTGCCCAGACCCGGATCAGAGCCGCTCGATGGCAATGGCGATCCCCTGACCACCACCAATACACATGGTGATCAACCCTTTTGATCCGCCTGTGCGCTCCAGCTCATAAAGCGTCTTCATGGTAATGATGGCGCCCGTCGCACCGACAGGATGCCCCAGCGCAATCGCACCTCCATTCGGGTTCACCTTCGCTGCATTCAACCCAAGCTCCTGGTTGACGGCCAGCGCCTGCGCGGCAAATGCTTCGTTGCTTTCGATCACTTCGAAATCTTCCGCCGACAAACCCGTCTTTTTGAACAGGTTCTGAACGGCCGGTACCGGGCCAATACCCATGACTTCGGGGCGCACGCCAGCATGTGCATATCCGATCACACGCGCTTTTGGCTTCAATCCGGCCTTTTCCGCCGCGCCCGCCGTTGCCAGAACCATCGCCGCCGCGCCGTCGTTGATGCCCGAGGCATTGCCCGCCGTCACACGCCCATCTTTTTTGAACACCGGTCGCAACCCGGCCAACGCATCGGCTGTCGTCGCTTTTGGATGCTCATCAACTTTGAAATCCACAATGTCACGCTTGACCTTCACCTGAACGGGCACGATCTGGCTTTCGAAATATCCGGCTTCAATTGCAGCTGCCGCGCGGGTCTGGCTAGTCAGGGCGAAGTCGTCCATCTGTTCACGACTGATCTGGTGTTCATCGGCAACGTTCTCGGCCGTCACGCCCATGTGCCCCGTGCCAAAGGGGCAGTTCAATGCACCCAGCATCATGTCCAGCGATGTGACATCACCCATTTTCGCGCCCCAGCGTGCCTGTGGAACAATGTAAGGGCTGCGCGACATGCTTTCTGCGCCACCTGCCACGGCGAAATCGGCATCGCCAAGCATCAAGGATTGCACTGCTGACACGATCGCCTGTGCCCCCGAACCGCACAGCCGATTTACATTCATCGCAGGGGTGCCGTTCGGAATTCCGGCCTGCATCGCGGCCACGCGCGACAGGTACATGTCCCGAGGTTCGGTGTTGATGACATGGCCAAATACAACATGCCCGATTTGCGCACCTTCTACCCCTGACCGTTCTAAGGCCGCTTCGGTGACCACCGTCGCCAGATCAATGGGTGCGGTTGACGCAAGTGCGCCACCGAAAGTTCCAATCGCGGTGCGCGCACCATCCAGCAATACGATGTCTGTCATGTCTTTCTCCTCTTGGAATCGTCGTCAGTATGCACATGCAGCATGATCCTGTCCTATAGGACGTGCCGTCACGGATGGAATTGACAAGCCGGGTCCCAACACGCATGGATTCCGTCATGACGGAGAACACAGACGATATCCTGAACCTTTTGCCTGCTCGCCTGAAAGAAGCACGCCGGGCCAAAGGACTGTCTCTGGAAGCAGTCGCAAACCTCAGTGGCGTGTCCAGGTCCATGGTTAGCCAGATCGAACGCGGGGAAAGCAGCCCGACGATCTCGACCCTCTGGAACCTGACCCGTGCATTACAGGTGGATTTTGCCGGTCTTCTGGAAGGATCAAAAGCCAGTGATCAGATCGAGGTGCTGCGCGCGTCCGAAGTGCCCAGCATCGACAATATGGGGCAGAACTGTCGCATTCGCATCCTGTCCCCACCGGAAGAGGCCGGTGGTCATGAGGTTTATGATATCGAGTTCGACACAGGCGGGGCCTTGAACAGTCAGCCCCATGCGCGCGGCGCGCACGAACAGCTGACAGTGCTGGAAGGCACCGTCAAGGTTACATCGGGCAGTGCCGTGTCGGAACTGAGCCAAGGGGACACCGCCCGCTATGCCGCGGATATCGTGCATTCCATCTCGGCCAAAGAACCAGCGCGGGTGTTCTTGATCGTAAAGAACGCCTGATGTCAGCAAATTTCCGCCTTCACGGAAAATTTTCCTGTATATTGAAATTCCCCTATTTGGGAAATTCATCCGCTATGTTAGATATGCGACTCAGTTGAACGGAGGTCGCCATGGCAGATGCATTCCTGTCCCATATCACGGACACACTCGCACAAATCGAATCCGAGGGGCTGTATAAGCGCGAACGAATGATCACCTCGCCTCAGGGCGGTGAGATTACGGTGGGCGGCAAACGGGTGATCAACCTGTGCGCCAACAACTATCTGGGTCTTGCGGATCACCCCGCGCTGATCGAGGCCGCAACAAATGCGATGGGTCCGAAGGGTTTCGGCATGGCCTCGGTCCGGTTCATTTGTGGGACGCAGGATATTCACCGTGAACTGGAACAGCGGTTGGCCAAGTTCCTGAACAAGGACGATGCGATCCTGTTCGCGGCCTGTTTTGATGCCAATGGCGGGCTGTTCGAACCGTTGCTGGGGCCTGAAGATGCCATCATTTCGGACAGTCTGAACCACGCCTCTATCATTGACGGGGTGCGGCTGTGCAAAGCCAAGCGCTATCGCTATCTGAACAATGACATGAATGACCTTGAAGCGTGGCTGAAGCAGGCGCGCGAGGATGGCGCGCGTCATATCATGATCGCAACCGATGGCGTGTTCTCGATGGATGGCTATTTGGCCAACTTGCCGAAAATTCGCGAACTGGCTGATAAATACGATGCCATCGTCATGGTCGATGATTGCCATGCAACAGGCTTCATGGGGCCGCGCGGCGCCGGAACACCGGATCACTTTGGTGTTGATGTCGACATTCTGACAGGAACTTTGGGCAAGGCACTTGGGGGGGCAATCGGCGGCTACATCGCCGGGCCGCAGCCAGTGATCGACCTGCTGCGGCAGCGGGCGCGGCCCTATCTGTTCTCGAATTCGCTGCCGCCATCCATCGTCGCCGCAGGGCTTGAGGCAATCCGCCTGGTCGAAGAGGGCGACATTCTACGCGCGCAGTTGTTCGGAAACGCAAAGTACTGGCGTGCTGGTCTGGAAAAGCTTGGTTTTGATCTGTTGCCCGGTGAACATCCGATTATCCCTATCATGCTGGGCGATGCAACGCTGGCACAAGAGATGGCCGCCAAGCTGTTTGATGAGGGCGTGTATGTCTCGGGCTTCTTCTTTCCTGTTGTTCCCCGCGGACAGGCGCGGATCAGAACGCAGATGAACGCTGCCCTGACGCGGGACGAACTGGACCGCGCGTTGGCGGCCTTTGGCAGGGTCGGCAAGGAACTGGGGGTGATTTGATGCGACCCAACACGATGAAAGCGCTGGAAAAGTCGAAACCCGAAGAGGGGTTGTGGATGGTACAGGCCCCGGTCCCGGAAATCGGGCCGGATGAGGTGCTGATCAAGATCAACAAGACCGGAATTTGCGGTACCGACATTCACATCTGGAACTGGGATGAGTGGGCCTCTCACACCGTTCCGGTTCCGATGATCACTGGTCATGAGTTCGCTGGGGAAATCGTTGAGATTGGGCGCAACGTAACCGGCCTGAACGTTGGGCAGCGCTGTTCCGGCGAAGGGCATCTGATCGGCACTGAAAGCCGTCAAAGCCGCGCAGGCAAGTTTCACCTCGACCCCGGCACGCGCGGGATCGGGGTGAATGAACAGGGCGCGTTTGCGCAATACCTGAAACTGCCTGCCTTCAATGTTGTTCCCCTACCGGATGATATCCCGGATGAGATCGGGGCAATCCTTGATCCGCTGGGCAATGCGGTACACACCGCGTTAAGCTTCGATCTTCTGGGCGAAGATGTCCTGATCACCGGCGCAGGACCCATTGGCATCATGGCCGCCGCCGTTGCCCGCCATGCAGGAGCCCGTAACGTGGTGATTACCGACATAAACGCTGAACGATTGAAACTCTCGGAACATGTCGTGCCGTCGGTGCGGACCGTCGATGTTTCCAAACAAGATTTGCACGATGTCATCGCACAGCTAGGAATGAAAGAAGGCTTTGATGTGGGGCTTGAAATGTCCGGCTCACAAGCCGCGCTTGACCAGATGGTCGAAGCGCTTGTGATGGGTGGGAAAATCGCCTTGCTGGGGATACCGCCGGGGAAATCTCCAGTCGACTGGTCGCGTATCGTTTTCAAGGCGATCACAATCAAGGGTGTCTATGGTCGCGAAATGTTCGAGACCTGGTACAAGATGATCGCCATGCTGCAAAATGGCTTGGATGTGTCCCGCGTGATCACGCATCGCTTTGCGGTTGATGATTTCGCGGATGGTTTTGCCGCGATGAAATCCGGCCTCTCAGGCAAGGTTGTCCTTGACTGGACCTAACCCGCTGGAAAGTTACGAACTCAACGCCTAGACAGGTGCAAGGATCGCACAAGGGAGGCATGAGATGGGCGCGAACAAAGACGATCGTCTGTTGCAAAGAGGTGTCGAAGACACTCTGGTCACTGATTTCGCCGAGACACATCGCAAAAGCTATGGAGATTTTCTGCAACTCAAAACACTGCTGAACCTGCAAAAGACCTTTCAGGACCCCGCGCAGCCGGACGAGATGCTGTTCATTATCATCCATCAGGTTAGCGAACTGTGGCTGAAACTGATGCATCACCAACTGGTCGAGGTGCGCCGTTTTTTGCAACAGGATGAATTTGGCCCAGCGATGAAAAACCTCGACCGCATCAAGGCCATTCAGCGGCAGCTGATTGCGGCCTGGGAAACCCTTCTGACCATGACGCCTGCCGACTATTTAACGTTTCGGCAGGCACTGGGCAGCTCGTCAGGGTTTCAGAGCTACGGGTATCGGCAGATTGAGTTCATTCTTGGCAACAAGGATGCGTCAACACTGAAGGTCCATGCGCATGACCCAGAGGTGATGGAGATGCTGAATGCCGCTCTGACCAAACCGTCGCTTTATGACGAAGTGTTGCACATGCTGGCCCGTCAAGGGTTCGACGTGCCCAAGGATCTGATCGAACGCGATTACGCCCAACCCTATTGCGGCGATTCGCGCGTGGTACAAATCTGGGTCGAGGTATTCCGCAACACTGAAAAATACTGGGATCTTTATGCTTTGGCCGAAAAACTGATGGATGTGGAAAGCCTGTTTCAACGCTGGCGCTTTGATCATGCCACCGCAGTTGAGCGCGTGATCGGGATGCAACCCGGCACTGGTGGCTCAAGCGGCGTGGCCTTTTTGCGAAAGGCGCTAGAGCTGCGGTTTTTCCACGACCTTTACGACGTGCGCACCGAATTGATGTACAGCGGGCAGACCTAAGACATGTTGTATCGAGGATTTTCGCAATCCGAGCTGGAGCGGGAGTACTCCCCCAGCACAATGATCGGCGGCGACCTAAGCCCGTATCTTGCCAGCTATAAGGCGCTAAGCGCTCAGGCGCGGGCCGACTATCCGGTACGGGAAAACCTGGCTTATGGTGACAGCCCCGTACAAGTCCTTGATTTCTTTCCCGCTCGCGATGACAAGGCACCCCTGCACGTCTTCATTCACGGCGGGTACTGGCAGGCGCTCAGCCAGAATGAATCGTCTCTGATGGCACCAGGTCTGGTAGAACACGGGCAAGCTTTTGCGACTGTAAACTACACGCTGGCACCCGATGCCCGGGTTGGCGACATGATCGACGAATGCCGTGACGCGTTGCTTTGGCTGGCGGCCCAGGCGGAGGAGCTGGGATTCGATCCGTCGCGGATCACCCTGTCAGGTCACAGTGCAGGCGCGCATCTGGCGGCGATGGTGATGGCAACCTCATCAGATGCCCTTGCCAAAGCGGGGCTTCGGGTGCGGGATGTGATTTTGATCAGCGGTATATACGACCTGGAACCGATCAGCCTGATGTCGGTGAACGATCCGCTGCAACTGACGCCGGTCGAGGTCAACGATCTGTCACCTATCCGCAATCTGCCCCGGCCCGGTCCTCGATATCATGTTTCGGTAGCCGAACGTGATACGGGTGAGTTCATTCGCCAAAGCCGCGACTATGCCGAAAGGCTGCGAAAGGCCGGACACCCGGTTAGTTTTACGCTCGCGCAAGGAATGCATCATTTCGATATAATCATGCATTCAGCTACATTTCTGCGTCGGACAAAATAAGAGCTTCGTCAAAAGAAAACAGCGGCCTGAGGGGGCCGCTGTTTTTCGTTTTCATCTTTTGCCGGGTTAGTCCAGCGTGCGGGTGACTTCTTCGCGCTCGAAAATTTCGATCACGTCGCCTGCGCGGATATCGTCGTAGTTTTCGAACGCCATACCGCATTCCTGACCCGACTGAACCTCGGCCACTTCGTCCTTGAAACGCTTTAGCGTCTTCAGCGTGCCTTCGTGAATCACCACGTTGTCGCGCAGCAAGCGGACACCGGCAGAACGACGCGCCACGCCTTCCGTGACCAGACAGCCAGCAACCTTGCCAACACCAGTAACCTTGAAGACTTCGCGAATCTCGGCGTAGCCAATGAACTTCTCGCGAATTTCGGCGCTCAACAGGCCGGATGCGGCTGCTTTCACGTCGTCTACGAGGTCATAAATCACCGAGTAATAGCGAATCTCGACGCCCTTCTGGTTTGCGGTATTCCGTGCAGAGGCATTGGCCCGCACGTTGAAGCCAAAGATTGGAGCGCCCGACGCTTCAGCCAGACCGACATCCGTTTCAGTAATGGCACCAACACCCGAATGCAGAACGCGCACGCGTACTTCTTCGTTGCCGATCTTCTCCATTGCCTGAACGATGGCTTCCGCCGAACCCTGAACGTCTGCTTTCATCAGAATGGGCAACTCGGTGACATTTTCGTCTTCCTTGGCCTTCTGCATCAACTGTTCAAGGGTCGTTGCGGCACCAGCGGCAGCGCGTTTGTCCTTGGCAGCCTGTTCACGGTAGGCGGCGATTTCACGGGCTTGTGCTTCGGTCTCGGTCACGTTCAGAACATCGCCTGCTTCAGGCGTACCGTTCAGACCAAGAACCTCAACGGGAACCGACGGACCAGCTTCCTTGACGCGCTCACCTTTGTCGTTGATCAGAGCACGGACCTTACCATACTGCTCACCCACGACAAAGATATCGCCCTGACGCAATGTACCGTTCTGAACCAGAACCGTTGCGACCGGGCCGCGGCCCACGTCCAGCTGTGCCTCGATCACGGCACCTTGGGCAGCGCGATCAGGGTTGGCTTTCAGTTCCAGAATCTCGGCCTGCAATGCGATGGCTTCCAGCAACTCGTCCAGACCCTGACCGGTGATGGCAGACACTTCTACGTCCTGAACCTCACCCGACATCTTCTCGACGATCACTTCGTGTTGCAGCAGATCGGTGCGCACCTTGTCCGGATTTGCATCATGCTTGTCGATCTTGTTGATCGCCACGATCATCGGCACCTTGGCTGCCTTCGCGTGATTGATCGCCTCAATTGTCTGCGGCATGACCGCGTCATCGGCAGCGACGACCAGAACCACGATGTCGGTCACCTGGGCACCACGCGAGCGCATCGAGGTGAAGGCCGCGTGTCCGGGAGTATCCAGGAAGGTCAGCGTCGAGCCGCCATCGGTTTTCACCTGATAGGCGCCGATATGCTGGGTGATGCCACCGGCCTCACCAGCCACAACACGCGCATCGCGGATTGCATCCAGCAGCGATGTTTTCCCGTGGTCGACGTGACCCATGATGGTGATGACGGGCGGACGAGGCTTCAGATCGGCTTCGCTGTCTTCGACCTCTTTGATGACGTCCTCAACATCCGAATCAGAGACGCGGGTGACCTTATGGCCAAACTCTTCGATAATCAGCTCGGCAGTATCAGCGTCGATGGTCTGGTTCTGCGTGACCATCATGCCCATCTGCATCAGTGATTTGACCACGTCAGCCACGCGCTCGGCCATACGGTTGGCCAGTTCCGAGACCATGATCGCCTCAGGCAGTTGTACGTCGCGGATCACCTTTTCCCGCTCGACCGAACCGCCCATGGCTTTCTGACGGGCGCGTTCCTGCTTGCGCTTCATCGCTGCCATCGACCGCTGGCGGCTGCCTTCGTCACCGGTGGCCTGACCCAATGTCAGCTTACCCGAACGACGGTTGTCTTCACGACCCTTGCCACGACCGCGCTGTTCGCGTTCGCGATCCTGCTTGCGAGGTGCGGCAGCAGGCGCAGGTTTGCTGGCCGGGCTGCGTGCAGCTTTGGCTTCTTCAGGGGCCGGCGAAGCGGCAGCAGCAACAGCGGCACGCTTGGCTTCTTCTTCAGCCTCCACGCGCTTGCGCTCTTCATCTTCGGCTTTCTGACGCGCGCGCTCTTCGGCTTCACGCTGCTCGCGCTCTTTCGCTTCCTGTTCCGCACGGCGGCGCACGCGCTCTTCTTCGCGTGCCTTTTCAGCGGCTTCGCGTTCAGCGGCCTCTTCGACCTCGCGGGCCTTGGCAGCCTGCAAAGCCTTCATACGGCGCGCCATTTCCGCGTCGGAAATACCTGCGGGACGACGCGACGGATCACCCGAAGGGGCGGCACCGCCACCCGGCTTTGCCGCGCCCGGCTTGGGGACCACCACGCGCTTGCGTTTGGTTTCCACCACGACATTCTTGGTGCGTCCGTGGCTGAAACTCTGTTTCACATTTCCGGGGCGTGCCCCGCCACGAAGACCCAATGTCTTTTTGCCGTCACTATCGCTCATAAAGCTTCTTACCCTTCCGCGCGGCCCTTGCCGCCGTCATCCGTTTCGCGCAAGCCACGCAGGCGCTGCGCTTCCTCTACAACACGTTTGGCGAGTCCGCCAGAGGCCAAGGCCGCATGAATCACCGTTTGGCGCCCAAATGCCTGCCCTAATTCGTCTGCCGTCAGCCAACCGATGTATTTTCCGAAGTGCGGCGTACTGAGCTTCGACTTGCCGCGCCCCGATCCATCAGTGGCCTGAATCAGCACCTGAGCCTCTTCCCGGTCCAGCCACGACTTGACCTTTTCATACCCGGCAACCGCGTCGCCGGACTTGCGCGCCAGACTGAGCAACTCAATCACACGGCGCGCGATCTGCTTTTCAACTTCTGTCGCCAGGTCCTGAGGCACAGTCACCTGTGCCTTGAACCCCCGCGCAAACAGTTTCTTACCAATGGCCTTGTCCAGCGCAGCACGATCCGCCGCCACATAAACGCCCCGCCCCGGCAACTTTGCCGCGACATCCGGAAAGACCTGACCGTCCGGGCCCGTCACAAAGCGGATCAAGCCAAATTTAGGCTGAACCTCGCCTGTGGCGATGCACTTGCGTTCGGGTCCGTCAGACCGATCCTTATGGACGCCACCGCGACCCATACGCGCCACCCGAGACCTGAGATCAGGCCTCGACCTCCTCGTCTGCTGCGTCGCCGTCGATGTCTTCTTCCGCCTGCTCCAACTCGGCCGGATCAACCCAACCCAATAGGATACGCGCAGTCATGACCATGTCTTGTGCTTCTTCGAGCGTGACGCCAAAGGGCTCCAGCACGCCATCATCCTTGACGCGTTCACCGTCGACCGTGGTCCAGCCACCGGCCAGTTCCCAGTCTGCACAGGTTGCGAAGTCTTCCAGCGTCTTCACATCGTCCTTGGCCAGCGCCTCTACCATCTGGGGGGTCAGGCCTTCGAATTCAATGAGGCTGTCCTCGGCACCCAGTGCGCGGGCCGCATCCAGAGCGGCTTTGGCCTGGGCTTCCAGGAACTCGCGCGCCCGGGTCTGAAGTTCCTGCGCAGTGCCTTCGTCGACGCCGTCAATGACCAGAAGTTCATCAATCTCGACATAGGCAACTTCTTCGAGGTTGGTGAAGCCTTCGGAAACCAGCAATTGCGCAAAGAACTCGTCCAGATCCAGACTGTCCATGAACAGTTTGGTACGAGATTCGAATTCCTTCTGACGACGCGCCGATTCTTCAGCTTCGGTCATGATGTCGATATCCAGCCCGGTCAGCTGGCTTGCCAGACGCACGTTCTGACCGCGACGACCGATTGCAAGAGACAACTGCTCTTCCGGAACGACAACCTCGATCTTGCCTGCTTCTTCGTCCAGAACAACCTTCGAAACCTCGGCAGGTTGCAGCGCGTTCACCAGGAAGGTCGGTTGGTCTTCGTTCCACGGGATGATGTCAATCTTCTCTCCCTGCAGTTCGTTCACAACGGCCTGCACGCGGCTGCCGCGCATACCAACGCAGGCGCCAACAGGGTCGATCGAGCCGTCATACGAGATCACGGCGATTTTGGCGCGTGAACCGGGGTCACGGGCCACGGCCTTGACCTCGATGATACCGTCATAGATTTCCGGCACTTCCATCTTGAACAGCTCGGCCATGAATTCTGGTGCGGTACGCGACAGGAAGATCTGGTGGCCACGCACTTCGCGGCGGACTTCCTTGATATACGCGCGCACACGATCATTCGGACGATAGCTTTCGCGACCGATCTTGTCATTGCGGCGCAGAACAGCCTCGGCACCGCCGAGATCGACGATAACATTGCCGAATTCCTCGCGCTTGACGGCACCGTTGATGATGGTGCCCGCACGATCCTTGAATTCTTCATACTGACGATCCCGCTCGGCTTCGCGGACCTTTTGCAGGATCACTTGCTTGGCCGACTGCGCCGCGATCCGACCCATTTCGACCGGCGGCACTTCTTCAACGAAAACGTCACCGACCTGCGGATCTTCCATGTACTGCTTGGCTTGTTCGACGGTGAACTCGGCCTGATAGTTCTCAAGCTCCTCATCCTCGACCACGGTGCGCACACGGGTGAAGGTCGCCTTGCCGGTCTTGCGGTCGATGGACACGCGGATGTCCATCTCGGCGCCGTAGCGACTCTTGGCGGCGCGGGCGAGCGATTCCTCCATCGCTTCGACAACCAGACCGGGGTCGATCATCTTTTCGCGGGCCACGGCCTCGGCAGTCTGCAGCAGCTCCAGCTGGTTGGCTGAGGTAATTGCCATCAGTTCGTCTCCTCTTCGGACCCTTCGGTCTCAATCTCGTCGAAAGCGTTTTCGTTCAGGGCACCGGCGTCCTTGCGCTGGCGCAGCATTTCCTTGATCAGGTCATCGGTCAGGACCAGCTTGGCATCACTCAGCCAGTCGAATTGCAGGCCGATGGTGATCGTCTCGGACCCTTCGGGGATATTGATCAGAACCTCTTCCCCTTCAATCCCGGCCAGTTCCCCTTTGAACCGGCGGCGGCCATCGATCAGTTCAGAAGTTTCGATCTTGGCCTCATACCCCTCGAAAGTCTCGAAATCCTTGAGGCGGGTCAGGGGGCGGTCGATACCGGGGCTGGACACCTCAAGCGTATAGGCGTCAAGGATCGGGTCCTCGACATCCAGGGTGGCGCTGACCGCATTCGAAATCTCGGCGCAGTCATCCACTTCGATGCCGCCTTCGGGTTTGTCAGCCATGATTTGCAGCGTGGTCTGCTTACCACTCATCAGCCGGACACGGACCAGCTCATACCCCAGATCTTCGATCACCGGGGTGATGATCTCGGCAAGTCGCCGGTCGATGGCAGCTTTGGCTATCAGGTCGTTTGTCATCAGGTTCTCTACCCTGTCAGTCGGGCACAAAAAAACGGGCGCGCGGCCCGTCGAATTTTCCGGTGGAGCCTTGGACCGGAAGTCCAACGCACCGCTGTTGAAACTGCATATACGCAGGATGATCCGAGTCTGCAACCCCCGACAGAAGTGTCACCCGAAATTACACGATCCACCACCGTTCAGCGATACGACCGTCGTCCAGAACCGTGCGTCCGGCAATCTGCCGCGGCAATCCCACCGCCCCAGAGACGGCCAGTGCCATATCGGTCTCGGAAGGATAGTAGCGAAGACCGCGCGTACCGCGGATCTCTGACGAATCGGGGAAGGCGGCGACATCGACATAGCCATCACGCAATGCCTCGGCGCGGACACGGGCATCGGGAATAACGATCACTTCGAATGCATCGACCCAACCGGCCTGACCGTCCTTGTAATGCCCCAAAACACGGCGACCCAGGAAATGCCGCCCGTCTTCGGCGCGTTCGACACGGTAGCAACCCGTGCCATTGGCGTTGTGTAGCGGCGTGACGCCTTCGCCATTGCGGGCAATGATAAAACGACTGTCCGCCAAAAGGAATGGAAGGCCCGGATTTGCCTCGGCCAGTTCCAGCCGCAAACGGTTGGCAGTCAATGCCTCGGTATGCCCGACCTCGGCCAATACGGCCGCAACATCTGCGATGTCCAAAAACGCGCCGTCGTGGAACACCGCATCGTTGCGCAGATCAAAGCTCCAGACCCTCGCATCGGCGTCGGTTTGCCAGCCCGTCGCAAGCTCGCCCCGCAAAGTGCCATCCGGGGCGATCTCGGTCAGCGTGTCGAAAACCGCACCGCGCGCCACCTGCTCAAGACTGTCGTCGCGCGGTACGGCCAATCGCAGCGTGCCGCCTTTCTCAGGTTTGTCCGCCAGGGACGCGCCTGTCGCGGCAAGCAGCGCGGCGGCGGCACCCGAGGCAAACAAGGCACGGCGGTCGATGCGTGTCATGCCAAACCCTCCGCTACGCGATCCATGATCCGGATGAGTTCTGCGCTGATCCCGGGTTCAGAAAGCGCATGACCGGCCTGACGTACCATCTTGATCTCGGCATTCGGCCAGCGTTCGCTCAGCGACCAGGCGGCCTGCGGCGGGCAAATCATGTCGTATCGCCCCTGCACGATGTGACCCGGGATATGAGCAATCCGGTCCATTTGATTTAGGATCTGCCCATCCGTTTCCAGGAACGCCTTATTGTAGAAATAGTGATTCTCGAGCCGGGCAAATGTACGGGCGTATTCGCCGGGGCTTTCGCCCACTGATCCGTTCGTGTGGATCGACGCCAGCGCATTTTCCCAGTGCGACCATGCCCGCGCATACAGGGTCTCGGTCGCGCGGTCCCCCGAGAACAGGCGTTTATTGTAGGCGGTGATGGTGTCCTTCAGCTCCACCTCGGGCAACAGTGAGGTAAATTTCTGCCACTGTTCCGGCCAGAAACGTCCCGCTCCGCCGCCATAAAACCAGTCAAGTTCAGCGTCAGTTGCCAGGAACACACCGCGCAGCACCAATCGGCTGACCCGGTCTGGATGCGACTGCGCGTAGATCAACGCAAGGGTCGCGCCCCAGCTGCCGCCAAAAGCAATCCATTCATCAATCTCGAACAGGTCGCGCAACCGTTCAATATCGGCCACCAAATGCCATGTCGTGTTATTTTCAACCGAAGCCGTGGGGCGAGACCGGCCACACCCACGCTGATCAAATAGAATCACCCTGTAGGCCTGTGGATCA
This sequence comes from Ruegeria sp. CH2, assembly GCF_056537065.1. Taxonomy (NCBI): domain Bacteria; kingdom Pseudomonadati; phylum Pseudomonadota; class Alphaproteobacteria; order Rhodobacterales; family Roseobacteraceae; genus Ruegeria; species Ruegeria sp. CH2. Next base: position 95,680 of record NZ_JBQFQV010000011.1, on the reverse strand, counting down.
AAATAACGCCGCATTGCGGGGCTGCAGCCACCGCCTGGGCCGCCATGCAGGATCACCACCGGTATGCCTTCGGGGTTGCCGCATTGTTCCACATAGATACGGTGCCCGTCGCCCATATCGACCATACGCTGGTCGAACGGATCGATCGGCGGGTACAGATATTGAACTGCGCGCTTTTGGTCCGGGTACTTGTCCATTATGGCCCTATATAGTCCTTAAGCGTAAAAGAGCATACGGAGACAGGAATGCAAGCGCATCCGAACACGGTGGATCCATCCGAGATCGCAAAATTCGAAGCGATGGCGGCGGAATGGTGGGATCCTCATGGGAAATTCAAACCGTTGCACATGCTGAATCCTTGCCGTTTGGATTATATCACACAGCAGATTGCCGGTGAATTCGACCGCGATCTGAAAGCGCGAAATCCGTTCGAAGGGCTGCGCCTGCTGGATATCGGTTGTGGCGGTGGTCTGCTAAGCGAACCCATGGCACGTCTGGGGGCCGAGGTCGTCGGGGCCGATGCCGCCGGAGGCAACCTGCCTGTTGCGCGTATCCATGCCGAGCAATCCGGTTTGGAGATCGACTATCGCCACACCACAGCCGAAGACATGGCCGCCGCAGGTGAGCAGTTCGACGTGGTCCTGAACATGGAAGTGGTCGAGCATGTGGCCGACCCGGAGGGCTTCCTGACCGCCTCGCAAAAATTGCTCAAGCCGGGCGGGCTGCTGATCTGCTCAACCATCAACCGCAACCCGAAATCCTATGCCATGGCCATTTTCGGGGCCGAGGTCGTCATGCGCTGGCTGCCGCGCGGCACGCATGAGTGGAACAAGTTCATCACCCCTGATGAGTTGTTCGACCTGCTGCGTCAGGCCGGGATGGACCCGGTGGACCGCAAGGGGTTCGTCTTCAACCCGATCCTCTGGAGCTGGTCGATCTCGGACCGGGACTTAAGCGTGAACTATGTGACGGCGAGTGTGAAACCGGGCTGAGGGTTATTCCCCTTCCAGCTGTTTTCTCAGATCGCGCAGCACTGGCAGTGTCGACCGAACACGGTCGTCCCCCAACTCTCCGACCACGCGGTTGATCAACGGAGCAATCGAGGAAATCGCCTGATCCCGCGCGCGTTTACCGGCGGGGCTGATCGCGACCATCTTGCGGCGGGCATCGTCCCAGTCGGGGCGGATGTGGATGTATCCGGCCCATTCCAGCTTGGCCAAGGTGTTGGTCATCGCCCCTCGGGTCACGTGGAACGTGTTGGCCAGCTGCGCCGGGCTACGCTCATCCGCGACAAAAGCCAAGTGGTTCAGAACCGAGAAATGCGAGATTTCCATGCCCTTGGGCAGCACCCGGCTAAGCCGGTTCCGCAATAGCTGGTCGGCGGTCAGGATCTCGCTGAACAGCGTGACCGCAAGGGCATTGGTGTCGTCTGTCATTGTTCCGTTCTGTCAGGGTCCGTCGAAGGAACGGCGGTGGTGCAGTGAAGGGACACGTCGCCGTGCCTCAGTCACAGAACTATCATCCAAATCGAAAATGTGAATGCCTGGATCGGTCCCTGCGTCGATCAGCACCTTTCCCCACGGGTCGACGACCATGCTGTGACCGTGAGTATAGCGTGTTTTACCGCCGGTTTTTGGATGTTCCCCTGTTTGGGCCGGGGCCAGCACCCAGCACCCGGTTTCGATTGCACGTGCGCGCAGCAAGGCTTCCCAATGCGCGGCACCTGTGACCGGCGAGAACGCGGCCGGGACGGTCAGAATGCGCGCGCCCGCCTGCGCCAGTGCCGCGTGCAAATATGGAAAGCGGATATCGTAACAGATGGTCAGACCAACCTTGCCGAAATCCGTATCTGCGATAACCGCTTTTTCGCCTGGGCGGTAATTCTTTGATTCGCGGAACGTCTCGGTCTCGGTGACCTGCACATCGAACATATGGATTTTGTCATACCGCGCCACGATCTGACCTTGCGGTCCGATCATAAAGCAACGATTGGCAAAACGACCGTCATTGTCATGAGTCTTGAGCCCCAACGAGCCGATCAGAAGCCATACACCCAGATCAGCAGCCTGTTCGCGCAGGCCCGTCAAAGTGATGTCATCTTCTTCATGTTGTAAAACCGCGCGCTGCCGTGTGGTGCTGGTCGAAACGCAATTCGTAACCTCTGGCGTCAGAACAAAGCGGGCGCCCTGTTCTGCCGCTTCGGCCATCATGCCTCGGACCATCCCGAGGTTTTCTGCCGGATCGTCCGACGAGGTGATTTGCAGCAGCGCGGTTTTCATCAGGCCGCAAGCAGACGGTCAAGCTTGCCCTGACGCTCCAACTCGTACAAATCATCGCAACCGCCGACATGCGTGGCGCCGATGAAAATCTGGGGGACCGTGCGTTTGCCTCCGGCACGTTGAATCATTTCAGGTTTGCGTTTGGGGTGCATCAGCACGTCGATCTCCTTGAACTCGACACCTTTCTGCTTCAGCAGGCGTTTGGCTGCATGACAATACCCGCACAGTGGCGATGTATAGATCTCTACCGACTTCATTTTCCGTTCCCTTCGGATTTCGCGCAATCTTGGGCGAATTAGACATCCTTGGCAACGCGCGCCAGAGCCAACACGAAAATATGATTTGCCCCCGCCGCCTGACAGGCACGAGTGCATGCGGCCAGTGTTGCCCCGGACGTCATCACATCGTCCACCAGCAAAACGTTCCGGCCCGTCAGATGGCGGGCATTTCGGGGGTGAAGGCATATCGCGTCGCCCAAAATCTGTGCCCGCTCGGCAGCTGTTTTGCCGTCCAGTACCGGCGTCTTGTTTTTGCGAATCAACAGATCGGGCACACATTCCAATCCTGTCTCGCGCGCCAGGTTCTGCGCCAACAGCGCTGACTGGTTGTATCGCCTTTTCAGCAATCGAGACCAATGCAAAGGAACCGGAACAATCACCATATCCGGTCGCAACAATGGGCGCCCTGCCTGCACCATCCACTGCGCGGCAGGGCGGGCCAGTTCGGGCCGATCACCATGTTTCAACGCCAGGATCAGTGACCGCGCCTTGCCGTCATACAAAAGCGCGGCGCGGCCTGCCCTCCAGGGGCGCGCGGTCTTCAGGCAATCATCGCACTCGGTCCGAAACTCGTCCTGCCCCCCGATCAGGGGCAGACCGCAACTTTCACAGACCGTGCCGCCAATGAATGGCGTTTCCCGCCAGCATGGACCACACAGGCCAAAATCGGACTCGGTCAGGTCGCCGCACCCCATGCAACGTGGTGGATAAATCAGCGCAAGTGCGGTTTGAATCCGTTGCGCGATGCGATACTTGCCAGCTATGAAACTGCCCGAACCCACTGCACCCTCACTTTTTGACCGTGCCGCCATTCTGCGTCATCGCAGCCGCGTGCAGGATGACGCCCTTTTTCTGCACCGCGCCGCGATGGACGAGGTTCAGGATCGGCTCTCCATGGTTAACAAAACCTTTACGGCGGCAGCGATCGTGACCGCATACCCGCAGCTTTGGACGGACGCGTTTCCCGAAGCCTCGATCATTGCGGATGACGACGTGCTGGCACTGCAACCCGGCGTACATGACCTTGTGATCCACGCCATGACACTGCACTGCGCAAACGATCCGGTGGGCCAGTTGATCCAATGCCACCGCGCGCTGAAACCCGACGGGTTGTTGCTGGTTGTTTGTCTGGGCGGCGAAACGCTGCACGAATTGCGCGCGGCGTTGGGTCAGGCCGAGATTGACGTTACCGGTGGCCTCAGCCCCCGCATCGCCCCGATGGCCGGGTTGCGAGACATGGGCGGTTTGTTGCAGCGGGCAGGTCTGGCCTTGCCAGTCGCAGACTCGGTGCCGCTCACGGCTGAGTACCGTGACATCTGGCACCTGATGCACGATCTGCGGCATATGGGTGAGGCCAATGCGTTATCCGGGCGACTGAAACACCCGACCAAACGCGCAGTATTTGAGGCCGCGCAAAACATCTACGCGTCTCATTTCACCACAGTATCGGGACGTCTGGCAGCCACGTTCGAACTGATCTGCCTGACCGGATGGTCCCCCCACGACAGTCAACCCAAACCACTGCGTCCTGGGTCGGCGCAAGCACGTTTGGCTGACGCCTTGCGCACGGACGAGGGCAAACTGCCCGATTGACGCGCGACCAAATCCCCTTATTTCAGGCCCTAACGCAAGAAATTCAGGAAGCCTCATATGTTTGATGCCACGCGACCCGCTCACGCTCCTACGGATCACCCCAAGATCAGGATGGGGCGCGTCGGCATATTGCTGGCCAATCTGGGCACGCCGGACGACTACACATATTGGCCGATGCGCCGATATCTGAATGAGTTTTTGTCGGACCAGCGTGTCATCGATTATCCAAAGTGGAAATGGCAACCGATTCTACAGGCGATCATCCTGACCAAGCGACCTTTCAGTTCCGGCGAGGCTTACAAATCGATCTGGAACCAGGAAAAAGGCGAAAGCCCGCTGATGACCATCACCAAGGACCAGACCGCCAAGCTAAGCCAGACGATGCACGCACGATACGGTGATCAGGTCATGGTCGATTTCTGTATGCGTTACGGCAACCCGTCGACCAAATCCAAAGTGCGCGCGATGGTAGCGGCAGGGTGCGATCGCATCTTGTTTTTTCCGCTTTACCCTCAATACGCTGGCGCAACGACGGCCACCGCCAACGACCAGTTCTTTCGCGCACTGATGGACGAAGCCTGGCAGCCCGCGACGCGAACCGTTCCGGCCTATTTCGATGAACCCATCTATATCGATGCGCTGGCACAGTCTGTTGAACGCGCATACGAGGCTATGGAGACAAAGCCCGACATTCTTGTCTGCTCATATCACGGGATGCCCGAGCGGTATCTTCAGCAGGGCGATCCCTATCACTGCCAATGCGCTAAAACGACGAGGCTGTTAAAGGAGCGGCTGGGCTGGACAGATGATCAATTGGTATCGACCTTCCAGTCGCGCTTCGGCCCCGAAGAATGGTTGAAACCTTACACGGTGGATCACGTGGCCGACCTGGCGAAGCAAGGCAAAAAGAACATTGCAGTTATTGCCCCGGCGTTTTCTGCTGACTGCATCGAAACGCTTGAAGAGATTAACGAAGAAATCAAAGAAAGCTTCGAAGAAGCAGGCGGGGAGGCGTTTACCTATATATCATGCCTTAACGATGACGACGCCCATATCGCGGCACTTGGAAAAGTGATCGAAGACAATCTGTGCGGGTGGCTGGAGTAAAGCGTTTACAGAACGCAACCCGCATTTCCTATGAGAACGTTAGGCTCGGCTTGATACTGGCCTGTCAGTATCCCCCGGCGCGCAACAGGCTTGAAGACCTGTTGGAATTAAAAAAGGCGGTGGATTGCTCCACCGCCTTTTTCATGAATTCCGTGTCGGATTAGCTTGCAGCAACAGCAGCAGCAACAACGACCAGCAGGATCAGCGGCAGCAGAATGCCCTGCGACGAACCCTGAGTTTCTTCAACAACAACTGGTGCTTCAACAACCGGCTCTTCCAGGTTGCCAGCATATGCAGTCGAAGCTGCTGCAGTCAGAGCTGCGGCGAGAACGAGTTTCTTCATATTAACCTCCAGAATTTGCACGGCTCCAATATCCAGAGCCGCACATCTAAGACTTACCTCGTAGTTTTTTCTAATCAGCATTAGAGCGGGAATGCAATTGCAACTTGACCGGTGAGCGGGTTCGTACACGAAAATGTCGTCAAATTAGCAACACTTGCGTGCCAACCTTCGCCATCGAAAACAGCTCGGCGATGTCTTCGTTGAAAAGGCCGATGCAGCCGTTCGAAGATCTGCGGCCGATTTTACGCGTATCATGCGTGCCGTGAATGCGATAATACTTCCAGCTCAGATATAAAGCGTGCGTTCCCAAAGGGTTATCCGGACCGGGAGGAATATAGTCCGGCCATTCCGGATTTCTCTTCTTCATCGAAGGCGTTGGAGACCAGCTTGGGCCTTCTACCTTGCGGATCACACTGGTCCGCCCGCGCCGGGTGAGTTCTTCGGTCAGCGGAACCGACGACGGGTACAATTTGTACACTGATTGATCATCCGACCAATAATGCAGCGCTCTTGAGACGGTGTCGACCAATATGGCGCCATTTCTGGTGTTCGAGAAATACGGTTGCCAATCCAATGCCCGGAACCCGGATACGTTGCGGCGAACCGCCGGTTCGGTCTCGGGTGCAGGGCGCAGCGGGTCGCCCGGGATATATTGTGCCAGCGCCGGTGTAGCCAGAGTGGCGGTAGCCCCTGCCAGAAAACCCCTGCGTGTGGGCGAATGAATGCGCTTTTTGACCATGACAACGGGTCCTGTGTTTAGGTGAGGTCTGAAATCAGAGGTATTCTATTGCCAGAATGCTTCAGTCGCAAACCAAACCGGCAGAATCACGCAAGTTGTGGCCATTGCGCGTTTGCTCAGAACAAGCAGGCACGCTATGCCCTGTTGTGATACAATAATCAGGTCGAACATGACGCGCATCGTTTCTTTACTGTTGATTTGCTTTGTCGCGCTTGCGGCATGTACCAACACTGTCTCAACCACCCTGGGATCTGATGGTCGCCCATTGCCGACCGTATATAAGATCCGCGGCAATCCGGAAAAGCTGCAGTTCCGCATGCTTGATTCGGTCAATGCCTTGCGTCAGGCCCAGGGATTGCAGCCCGTACAGCTGAACGCGCAGCTGAACGCAGCGGCGGCGACTCATTCGAAGGATATGTCGCGGCAGAACCGGCCCTGGCACTTTGGTTCAGACGGTTCATCACCAATCGACCGGGCAGTGCGTGTTGGCTATTTCGGCACGTTTCTGGGGGAAGCCATTTCCGAAACTTACGAGACCGAGACTGAAACGCTTGCCGCCTGGATGCAGGAACCCGGACCGAGGGCCGTCATAATGGACGCCAAAGCCACCCAAATGGGATTCGCCTGGCATCAGGAAGGCGGTGGTAAAATCTGGTGGACGCTGGAAATGGGAACCGGCGGCTGATCCGGCCAAACGGAAAGAAAAAAGCCCCCGGTTTTCGGGGGCTTTTTTGTTAATCAGGCGGCTTGCATAGACTGCGCCTCAGTCAGGATCGCATAGAGCTTTACCGGATCAGGGTTCGCCCGGAGCTTGGTGCAAACCGAAGTATCCCGCAATGTGCGAGACACCAGTGCCAGAGCTTTGAGGTGATCAACGCCCGCCTCTTCCGGTGCAAACAACGCGAAGGCAATGTCCACAGGCTGGCGATCAACCGAACCGAAATCGATCGGCTTCTCAAGCATGACAAAAACACCTGAAACCGAATCAAGATCGGGCAGGCGCGCATGTGGCAACGCCACACCATGGCCGACACCGGTCGGTCCAAGGCTTTCCCGCTCCAGCAGGAAATCAACCGCTTCCTGAGGATCGATACCCAGCGTCGCCGCGGCGACGTCACCGATTTCCTGAAACAGCCGCTTCTTGCTGGAAGCCGCGGACAAAACACGCACCGCTTCGGGCTTCAGTATGCTCGAAAGCTCCATGATCACGCTCCATGGCACGCACCCGCATCAGCGGGCGCGGCCCCGTATCCTTGCCTGTTACGGATCAATCCAGCCGATATTACCGTCATCGCGACGATAAACGACATTCAATCCGTCCTTGTTTTCATTTCTGAACACCAGTACTGGCGCACCGGCAAGTTCCATTTGCATAACGGCCTCTCCGACGCTCAAAGATGGGATTTTTGTTTCCATCTCGGCCACAATCATTGGCTGAAGCGATTCGGGTTCATCGGCCGACTCCGATTCGTTAGAAGCGAGGATATAAGAGGACGCCCCAAAGAGTTCAACCGGTTCGACCCGATCCTTGTGGTGGTCCTTCAGGCGACGCTTGTAACGACGCAACTGTTTTTCCATTTTATCACAGCATGCCTCAAATGCCGCGTAGATCTCGGTTGCATGGGCTTTGGCCTGAGCCGTCAGGCCAGTGGACAGGTGCACTGTTGTCTCGCATACATATTCATGCGCCGAACGGGAAAAGACGACGTTTGCATCCGTAGGCCGCTGCGCATATTTGCCCACGACCTCATTCAGTTCGGTCTGCACGTGTGTCTGCAACGCCGCACCGATGTCGATCTGTTTTCCGCTGATTTGGTAACGCATGTGATCTCCTTCACAATTCACACCCATTCTGACGCCGCGAAACGCGACGAGCTTGTTTTTATCGGGTGGGGGGTCGAGACATTTTCCGCGGTTGCCTTTTTTCCAGCCCTTCGAAGAAGGGACATCGAGATCCAGACTGGAGCCGGGTAAATGCCATAAGCCAATTGAGGCAAGAGACGAGGGAAGAGTCAATCAAAACAGATGTGTATATACGCGATTTCCGCCATGCAATTGGCACAACTCCGCGCAAGATTATGAAATGCGGAAATTCTCGCCCAGATAGACGCGGCGCACATTCTCGTTTTCGACAACCTCATCAGGTGTGCCGGACATCAAAACCTGACCGTCATGCAGGATATAGGCCCGGTCGACAATTTCCAGCGTTTCCCTGACGTTGTGATCGGTGATCAGCACACCAATACCGCGTTTTTTCAGATCCGCGACCAGATGGCGAATATCCCCGACACTGATCGGGTCAACGCCTGCAAACGGTTCATCCAGCAGCAGGTATTTGGGGTCTGCGGCCAAACAGCGCGCGATCTCGACCCGGCGGCGCTCGCCGCCTGACAACGCCAATGCCGGGGCCCGGCGCAAGTGTTCGATCGAGAAGTCCGACAGCAGCTCTTCCAAACGCTCTTTGCGCTTATGCGCATGAGAGACCGTGATATCCAGAACAGCAGCAATGTTGTCCTCGACGCTCATGCCGCGAAAGATCGACATCTCCTGCGGTAGATAGCCGATCCCCATCCGCGCCCGCCGGTACATCGGCAAAGTAGTCACATTCTGGCCGTCGATCGTGACTTTTCCCGCCTCGGGGAACACAAGGCCCGCAACTGAATAGAACGTTGTGGTTTTACCAGACCCGTTCGGCCCCAGCAGCGCCACCACTTCGGACCGACCCAACGTCATCGAAACATCGCGGATCACCGTCTTTTTTTTGTAGGACTTCCGCAGCTTTTCGATGCGCAGCCCGGAACTGCCCTCGGTCAGTTTCAGGTCGGGACGCGCCATCAGTTGTTTCCCTGCTGCAAGATCGTTTTGACCCGCCCGGTCATTGTCGCTGTGCCCGATGTCAGGTTGGCGTTCATCTGATCGCCACTGATGATGCTTGGGCCTTGTGTCAGCAGGACATTGCCCTTCATGACAATCTCACCCGCGCCGATCTTGTATTCAGCCCAGTCGCCTTCCGCTGCATCCGGCGGGCTGACCAGAACCACATTCTCGGTGGCCTCCATTCGCTCGATCGCCGAACGCTCCTGATTGTAGATAACCAGCACGCGTTCGGCTGTCAGTCGCATTTCACCCTGTACGACGATGACATTCCCGATGAACTCGGCCGATCCGTCCTCTTGATTGACGTTCAGGGTTTCCGATGTCACCTCGACCGGCAGGCTCGGATCGGCATTCGCGGACCCAAAAGCCACCTGCGCCTCTTGCGCAGTCACGGGCGCGGCGCCCGCGATCAAGGCGAGGCACAAAGGAACAAATCGAAAATCGAACACAAGTTATCTTTCTGCTTTTTCAGGCTCGTATACCAGCTTCACACCATCTGTAAAAACAATATGGACCGGCCCGTCCGTTTTTTCAGTGCCAAAGGTCATACGCCCCGCGGAAAAGTTACCGATCGGACCGGTTCCGTTCACCTGCCCCGGCGTATCGCCCCGGACTTCGTCCAACGAGGTATTGAGCAGATCCGTCGTGACCTTGAGCCCATCCGCCGTGGTGATGACCACGTCACCAACAAAGGTTGCTGTTCCACTATCCGGACGGATCAGGCCGGAATTCGAATCCAGCGTAATTGTGCCGCCATTGAGCAGCCCAAAGCGGCCGCGAAACTCGGAAGCGGTCGGAACCGACGCCTCGGTGCCCTGCGTGGCTTGCACCGCCTCGATATGCACGGTCTCTCCCTTGCGGGTCGTTCCGCGGTAATCCGGCCGCGTTACCACCTGTTGTGCCAGTCTCTCATCAATGTCTTTCTGCGCGAAAGGCACGGAAACGTTTGTTTCGATACTGCGGGACAGCAGGAATACCGTGGACAACATCACAATAGCCGCAAGCGGCAACAGCACCTTCAGGAACTGCACCATGCGGGAATACCTGTCCACTTCAGCCTCCCTCAGCCCAGACCGACGCGCAGGCAGTCGTGGATATGAAGCAGCCCCAAAGCCTGACCTGATGTCGCCTCGTCAACCACGAAGAGCGAGGTGATCTTACGGTCATTCATGATTGCTACCGCTTCTTCCGCCAACGCATCCGGGGATATGGTTGTGGGGTTGGGGGTCATGACCTGCTCGGTCGTTTTGTTCAGCAGCCCATCCATGTGGCGCCGCAAGTCACCGTCTGTAATGATCCCTGCCAATTGACCCTGCGGGTCTGTTACGCCAGCAACACCAAACCCCTTCTGGCTGATTTCGATCAGCGCATCGCTCATCGGAGTATGTGCCGCAATCAGAGGCAGGGCCTCTCCGACATGCATCAGATCCTGTACTGTGCTCAGCCGAGCACCCAGTTTGCCGCCGGGATGGAAGGCACGGAAATCCTCGGGCCGGAAATCGCGGTATTTCATGAGGGCAATCGCCAGTGCATCCCCCATGGCAAGGGTCAGCGTTGTGGAGATCGACGGCACCATACCAAAACCGCAGGCCTCGCCCATCGACGGGATCAGAAGATGTACGTCGGCCTGTTTCATCAATGTGCTGTCAGGTTTGCTGGACAATCCAATCAGCGGAATGCCAAAGCGGCGCGTAAAGGCCAGCAGATTGGCAAGTTCCGGTGCCTCGCCCGAATTCGAAATCGCCAAAACCACATCACCCTTGGAGACCATGCCAAGATCACCATGGCTGGCCTCGGCCGGATGCACGAAATAGGCAGGCGTTCCGGTGCTGGCCAGCGTGGCCGCAATCTTGTGACCTATGTGGCCTGACTTGCCGATACCGCTGATTATGATGCGCCCGGTGGCCTGAAGGATCAGCTGCACGGCTTCAGCAAAATGCGCGTCCAGACTGTCGGCAAGTACGTCCAGCGCGCGGGCTTCGTCAGTCACCACCTGACGGGCGGTTTTCAGGAATGCTTCGGTATCGGTCATGAGTGCGCAAAGATATCCGTTTCGGGCCAACCGGCGAGGTCCAGTTTCGCACGCATCGGTAGGAAGTCAAAACAGGCCTGCGCCATTTCAGTCCGATCCTCGCGAGCCAGCCGAATGTTCAGCGCATCGCGCAGCTGATGCAGATAAAGAACGTCAGACGCAGCATAATCCAATTGAGCGTCCGTTAATGAGGCTGCGCCCCAGTCGCTCATTTGTTGCTGTTTGGAAATATCGACACCGATGAGTTCCTGACACAGGTTCTTGAGCCCATGCCGGTCGGTATAGGTCCGCACCAGGCGGCTGGCGATCTTGGTGCAATAGACCGGCGCGGCCAGAGCACCAAATGTATGGTACATGGCGGCGATGTCGAAGCGCCCGAAATGGAACAGCTTCAGGATGTCAGGGTTTTCCAGCATGGCACATAGGTTCGGCGCCTCAGTCTGGCCTTTTTCCACCTGCACGATATGGCTGTTGCCGTCACCACCCGACATCTGAATCACGCACAAGCGGTCCCGATGTGGGTTCAGACCCATGGTTTCACAGTCAATGGCCACAACAGGGCCCAGATCCAGCCCGTCCGGCAGGTCGTTTTTGTACAAATGGTTCGCCACCCGACTATTCCTTTGTGCGGTATCGCCTCCGAGATAGGCGGTTTGGTCCATAAACTCAACGCCGTCCAAAAGTCACGGGCAAATCCCCGCAACAAGATTGACAATATCCTCATGGGGGGGATAGGGATACATCATGACAAATGTACCCCGCGAGTCGCATCCGCATATCACGGCAAGGCTGAAACGGGCCCACGGGCATCTGGCAAAGGTCATTGCCATGCTTGAAGGTCAGGCGCCCTGTTCTGACATCGCCCAACAGCTGTTTGCCGTTGAAAAAGCGGTCACCAACGCCAAGCGCGCCTTGATCCATGATCACATCGACCATTGCCTGTCTTCCGATGGCGATAGCGGCGGGATCGAGGATTTCAAAGCCATTACGAAATACCTCTGAACCATGCTGAGCATTCTAAAAAACCGGACCTACCGCCACCTGTTTGCTGCCCAGATCGTCGCCCTGACCGGAACCGGGCTGGCCACAGTCGCGCTTGGGCTGCTGGCCTTTGATCTGGCCGGAGACGCTGCTGGCCTTGTGCTGGGCACCGCGCTAACGATCAAGATGGTGGCCTATGTCACCGTGGCCCCCCTGGCCGCTGCATTTGCCGAGCGGCTGGACCGTCGGAAAATGCTGGTTCTTCTGGACCTGATCCGCGCCGCAGTCGCTGTATGCCTGCCTTTCGTGACCGAGGTCTGGCAAATCTATGTGCTGATCTTCGTGCTACAATCCGCCTCGGCGGGCTTTACGCCCGCCTTTCAGGCAACGATCCCGGACGTGTTGCCGGACGAAAACGAATATACCCGCGCTTTGTCACTGTCACGTCTTGCCTACGACATGGAAAGCCTGCTGAGCCCGATGTTTGCCGCGGCTCTTCTGTTGCTGGTCAGCTTCAACAGCCTGTTCTGGGGCACAGCGCTGGGATTTGTTGCTTCGGCATTGCTGGTGGTCTCGGTCGTCCTGCCCTCGCCCAAGCCCAGCAAACCACGCGGAATCTATGACCGCACGACACGCGGAATTCGCATCTATCTGAAAACGCCCCGGCTGAGGGGGCTGCTTGCGCTTAATTGGAGCGCCGCAGCGCTGAGTTCGATGGTAATCGTCAACACAGTGGTCATCGTGCGGGCCACCCTTGGCCTGTCAGAAAGCGCCGTGGCCATTGCACTGGCCGGATTTGGCGGCGGGTCGATGCTGGCGGCGTTTACTCTGCCCCGACTGCTGAATCGGATTGAGGATCGCAAGGTTATGCTGTCCGGAGCCATTCTTGCGTCGGGCGCTATGGCCGTCGCCTCGGTTCTGACCGCGACGATCCCGCTTACGCTGGGTGTCCTTGCCGTTTTTTGGGCTTTTACTGGCTTTGGATATTCTACAACCCTTACGCCTTCGGGTCGTTTGTTGACCCGTTCCGCCCATCCCGAAGACCGCCCCGCTGTCTTTGCTGCACAGTTTACTCTGTCACACGGCTGCTGGCTGGTGCTGTATCCGCTGGCTGGGTGGATAATGACCGTTTATGGGCCGACTGTTGCGCTCGGCAGTATGTCTATTCTGTCCGTGGCAGGCGTGATTGTGGCAGTCAGCCTTTGGCCGCGTGACGATCAGGAACCGGTTGTTCACACTCACCCCGATCTGCCAGCCGATCATCCGCATCTGGCCGGGGCGGGCCCGCACGCGCACCCGATCATAATCGACGACCTGCACCCACGCATACCGCGTGAGCCTTGAGAAAGGATGTCCATCTGATCTAAACCCGGACTTACCGCAAACCGGAGCCCCAATGGACCAGCTTGACCGCCGTATCATCGCCGCCCTGCAAGCCAATGCACGTGCCTCGACCACGCAGATCGCGGCCTCGCTGGGTGTGGCCCGCACGACTGTGCATGAACGGATCAATCGTCTGGAACATCGCGGCGTAATCACCGGATACACCGTGCGCCTTGGGTCCACGGAAGACACGCCCAAAGTGCAGGTCATCGTCATGCTGGAAGTGCAGCAGAAGGAAACCAACCGGATCCTTAAACGGCTCGAGGCTTATCCCGAGGTCAAACTATGCCTGTCGATCAATGGTGAATTCGATCTGATGCTGACCGCAGATGCCCCGAGGCTGGAGGATCTGGACATTCTGGTGGACGATCTGGCGAAGATCCCCGGCGTCCTGCGCACCAATACAAGCGTTGTTTTCGGGCGCAGGATCGACCGAAACTGAGGCTGCGATAACTCTCTGTAAACCGATCGGCGGCTAGCTTGGCCGGGAACACCAGAATCCCGGACCGGCAGAATGCCAATTCGCAGAATACCAATTGCTTTCATGATACTGCATGTGCTGTTGGCGCAGGTGGGTTCTGCCATGCACGCAGCACCGACAGGCGGGCTTTGTGATCAGGCCGCGCGCCGTGCGGCACTGTCCGAAGATGTTCCGCTGGACGTGCTGCGCGCCATAACTCGCGTTGAAACCGGGCGAACAGTCGACGGGCTGTTGCAGCCCTGGCCCTGGACAATAAATGCCGAAGGTCAGGGGTATTGGTTCAAGTCCGAGGCCGAGGCCAAGGCCTATGTTTTCAAAATTTTCAAAGCGGGCTCTCGCAGCTTTGACGTCGGGTGTTTCCAGGTCAATTATCGCTGGCATGGTAAGGCCTTCCGCTCGATCGATGCGATGTTTGAGCCGGATGCGAACGCAACCTACGCCGCCCGCTTCCTGAAAGACCTTTATTTCGAACTTGGTTCGTGGCCTGCTGCGGCCGGGGCGTATCATTCCCGCACGAATGCTCTGGCCGAGGCTTATCGTGGTCGGTTCCAGACAGTGATGGCTCAATTGGACAACCCGCCCTCGCACGGGTTTTCTGGCAAGTCACGCGATCCGTTCACAAGGGCCGGAACGCCCTTGATTCCGGTGCTAGTGGCTTCACCCGCCACCACTGCCTTGGGCTCTCTGGTCCCGACCAATAGCACAGCAACTGCTTTCATCCCTTTCAATTAGGAAACCTGCGTGCCCCAGATTGACATCCGGTCCCTGTTTTCGCCCACTGTCCTGTTGGCACTGGCGCTGATGACCGTCATCGTCATGATGATCCTGCCCATGCCTGCCTGGGTGCTGGATGTGGGGCTAGCCGCCTCTTTCGCGCTGGCCATCCTGATTTTCACTCTGACGCTGTTCATCGAACGTCCGCTGGATTTCTCGTCCTTCCCAACGATCCTGCTGGCATCGCTGATGCTGCGCCTGTCGCTGAACGTCTCGTCGACCAAACTGATCATCGGTCAGGGGCATACTGGACCCAACGCAGCTGGTGACGTGATTGAAGGGTTCGCCAATTTCGTCATGGGCGGCAGCATCTTTCTGGGTCTTGTGGTTTTCGGCGTACTGCTGATCGTGAATTTCATGGTCATCACCAAAGGGGCCGCCCGTATGGCCGAGGTCGGCGCGCGCTTTGCCTTGGACGGGATGCCGGGCAAGCAGCTTGCCATCGACAGCGACATGTCAGCCGGGGCCATCGACCATCAGCAAGCCAAGGAACGGCGGGAACGCGAACAGCAGGAAACGACATTCTTCGGCTCGCTCGACGGTGCGTCGAAATTTGTCAAAGGTGATGCCGTTGCTGGCCTTCTGATCACTCTTTTGAACCTTGTTATGGGTTTGGTCATGGGGGTGATCGTGCACGGAATGCCGGTGGCTTCGGCGTTCGAGACTTATGCAATCCTGACCGTCGGTGATGGTCTGGTCTCGCAGATCCCCGCGGTTATCATCTCGATTGCCTCTGCATTGCTGCTGGCGCGCGGCGGAACACAGGGTGCCACCGACAATGCCATTTTCTCCCAACTTGGGCGTCATCCGGCTGCGCTGTCTACCGTGGCGGTTCTTATGGTCCTGTTTGCGCTGGTGCCCGGCCTGCCTTTCCTGCCGTTCATCCTCGGTGCAGCTGTACTTGGTTATGCGGCCTACAGAATTCGGAAAAAGCAGAAAGAAACAGATCCGTCATTGCATTCGCAGGCGACCGAAACCGAGGTGTCGGTCTCGCAGGCTATTGGTGATATTCTGGACCTGGATGACGTGCACCTTGAATTCGCACCCGATCTGGTAAGCTTGGTTTTGAATCCCGGAACTGGGTTGGATGCCCGCATTGCCAATATGCGCAACTACGTGGCGTCTACCTTCGGATTGATCCTGCCCGAAATTCGCCTGACTGATCGAGCCGACCTGCCAACCGGAACCTACGTGATCAAGGTTCAGGGGGTCGAACAGGCGCGCGGCGTTCTGAACCCCGATCTGGTTCTGGCTCTGGTTCAGGACGGGTTCGATCTGTTGCCCGAAGGCAATGACGTGACCGAGCCGGTTTACGGCGCGCCTGCCCGCTGGATCCTGCCCAAACATCAGGAGGACGCAGCGCTGAACGGGGCCACTATCGTCTCACCGCCCGAGATCCTGGCCACGCATCTGCTAGAGATTATCAAGCAGAACTTCTCGCGCTTGCTGACGTTGAAATCCCTGCGCCGCCTGCTGACCGAAATGACCCGCCTGAGCGACCCAGTTCGGGCTGAGGCAAACCGCAAGTTGCTGGATGAATTGATCCCCGACAAAGTGCCAATGGACACATTGCACGCCGTTCTGCGACTGCTTCTGGAGGAACGGGTTTCGATCCGGAACATGGCCCTGATCCTTGAAAGCGTTGCCGAAGCACGGCTGACAACCACCCAGCCTGAAGGCATCTGCGAATTGGTGCGCCAGCGTCTCGGATTTCAACTGGTCGCCGATATGAAGCGTGAGGATGGCTCGATCCCGCTGATCCAACTGGCCCCCGAGTGGGAGGAAACGTTCACCACCTATCAGGTCGACGCGCCCAGCGCCGGACTGGATGTCGCGCTACCGCCGAACCTGTTTAACAAGCTGGCCGACGGCATGGTCAGCAGTATCGCCAGATCTGCTGATAACGGTTTGTTTCCTGCTGTCGTGACCTCGACCCGGCGACGCCGGTTGTTGCGTACGATCATGCATGCGCGCGGCGTTCCAAACCCGGTCCTTTCTTTTGAGGAAATCGGGTTGGAAGCCAAACCCGCGCTGGTAGGAACTGTTCCCGCGTGATCGCTCTGCCGCCAGAATTGTTGACGCAGCTGGCCGAACCGCTCTGGCAGGCCTTTGCGGTTTTTCTGCGCGTCTCTGCTTTGGTTTCGCTGCTGCCTGCTTTCGGCGAGCGCAGCATTCCAACACGGATGAAACTGGGGATATCCGTCGCCTTTACCCTGATCATTTTTCCGGCAACCCAACCATTGGACCTGTCTCTCAACCTGTGGACGCTGGGGCGGTTGGTTGGGACAGAAATCCTGATTGGGCTGGCGCTTGGAACCGGGCTGCGGCTGTTTGTTTTGGCGCTGCAAACCGCCGGATCCATTGCCGCGCAATCCACGTCATTGTCGCAATTGCTGGGTGCGGCGGCCACTGATCCTGTTCCGGCAATGGGATACCTGCTAACGATCGCGGGGCTAACGCTTGCCGTCATCATGGGCTTGCACGTACGGGCCGCGCAATTCCTGATCCAGAGTTATGCCCTATTCCCCATGGGGTTGGTGCCAAGCTCGGCAGATTTGTCCTATTGGGGTGTGCGACAAATCTCACGCAGCTTTGGGTTGGCCTTCTCGCTGGCAACGCCATTCGTCATCGCCTCGTTGATCTACAATCTTGCACTTGGGGTTATCAACCGGGCCATGCCGCAATTGATGGTCGCCTTCGTGGGCGCGCCAGCAATAACATTTGCCGGGCTGTTTCTGCTGTTTACGGGCGCACCATTGATCCTCTCTGTTTGGTCTGACGCGCTGATTGCCTTCTTCATGAACCCGATCGGAGGCCAGCGATGAGCGGTGCCGATGACGACAGCGACAAGTCATACGAGCCGACGCCGCAAAAGCTCCAGAAAGCCCGTGAAAAGGGTGAAGTTCCCAAGTCCAACGACTTGTCGGTTGTTGCGGCATATACCGGACTGCTGATCGCATTGTTGGCGGCAGGGCAGTACGCCGTCGCGCAATTGGGAACTCTGTTCATGGTCCTGATCGACCAATCCGACCAGATCGCGAACCTTCTGAAAATGGGACCTGCGACAGCGACGGTTGCCGGAATTCTGAGTGGCGCGGTGACACCCATTGCCGTGCTTTTCTGCCTGCCCGCGGTGGCCGTTCTGCTAAACCTGATTGCCCAACGCACGCTGGTGTTCGCCCCCAGCAAACTGAATCCAAAGCTTTCGCGGATTTCCCTTGTTTCGAATGCCAAAAACAAGTTCGGGCGCGGTGGCTTGTTCGAGTTCGCCAAGAGCGCAACCAAACTGGCGATTTACAGCCTGTGCCTCGCACTTTTCATCAAGTCGAATCTGGCCGAAATTCTGTCTGCCAGCGCGGCCCCGGCAAAGTCATCCATACTGCTGATGATGAACCTGTTGTTTCGCTTCCTGTTCATTGTGGTTGCCATCGCACTCGGCATCGGCGTTATCGACTTTCTGTGGCAATACGCCGAGCACATGCGCAAGAACCGCATGTCGCGCAAAGAGATCCAGGATGAAACTAAGGACGCCGAAGGCGACCCGTATGTAAAGCAACACCGCCGTCAACGTGCACAGGAGATCGCCTCGAGCCAGATGATGGCAGATGTTCCGGGCGCGGATGTTGTTATCGTAAACCCCACCCATTTTGCCGTTGCACTGAAATGGACCAGGGCTACTGGCAGCGCACCTGTTTGTGTTGCCAAAGGTGTGGATGCAGTAGCCGCTTCCATCCGTTCTGCTGCGGCTCAGGCCGGCGTTCCGATCCGCTCGGATCCTCCGACGGCGCGTGCGCTTCACGCAACTGTCGACATCGGGCAGGAGATCTCCGAAGAACATTTTCGCCCCGTTGCCGCTGCAATCAGGTTCGCCGAAGCGATGCGGAAACGTGCAAAGGAGCAGATCCGATGAAGGACACTCAGTTAAGCGAGCTGGACAAAATAGCCGACGTCGCTTTCCAGAAGCAATTTCAGACACTCCGCCCAATCCTCGAGGCCGAGGCCAGAATTCAGAACCAATTGGCGAAACTGGATCATCAGCTTGACCAGGTGCGCAAAGCCAGCGGTTGGACAGAAGGATATCAGATATCGGGGGCCGACATTCTTTGGAATGGCTGGGAATCTGCCACGCGCCGCGCGTTGAACATGCGACTTGCCCAAACGCGCGCTCAGAAACTGGCCGGTCTGGAGGCGCTCAGAATTGCATTTGGCCGCAAACAAGCCGTCGCAACCCTGCGGGAGCAGCAGCTGAAAAGCCATCGGCAGGCCGTTGCCCGAAAGCAAACCCGTTAATGCTGACCGGATCCGTGCCGTGAAGCGACCTTCGTCAGGTATCTTGACGGTTCACGCTCATGATCAGCACTTTTGAAACATCTTCACCCAGCTCTTTTTTCGCCACTTCCAACAAGGACTTACGCAAGACATCCAGATTCCGGGATTCTGTGAACGTCCCATCAAATCCCCCGGTATTTGCGTGATCAAACAGAACCTGAAGAAAGCCATCCCGCAACTTGGGCTCAATGGAATAAAAAGTTTCTTCAATTGCTGTGTTCGCCTCAAGGCTGAGGGACAAAGTGACCATCGCTTCGATTTCGTCATCCCCAACCACCGGAACGACAAAATGCTTGGTCAACTTTAGATACCCATAGGCTGGCTTTTTTTCCTTGGACTTTTCAGACTTCTCGTGACCGGCCTTCTCTTCTTTTGCCACTTCTTTTTCGGCGGCTGTTTTGTCGGGCTTGCCCGAAGGTGACAGAAACAGCCCGGCACCGACACCCGCACCCAGGCCGACAATCAGGAGAACGACTGGAACCAGTTTTGCAATCACGGTCGCACCTCAGAATGGCAAGAGTGAATCAAGAACTTGCTGGCCGTATCGGGGTTGCTGGACATCCGTAATCTGACCTCTTCCACCATAAGACACCCGCGCAGAGGCGATCTTGTCGTAGGTAACTTCGTTTTGACGCGAGATATCCTGAGGGCGGACATACCCGGCCACCAAAAGCTCGCGCAGTTCAAAATTGACCCGCAACTCCTGCGAGCCGGAAATCGAAAGAACCCCGTTCGGCAGAACATCCAAAACCGTCGCGGCGACACGCAGGGTTAGTTTCTCGTTTCGCCTCACAGATCCCCGCCCGGAACTTGTGGAATCCGCTTCGATGGACACGGCTTCATCCAGCGATGCCCCGTCAGGTAAGTGTTTTTGCACGCGCTGGGGCAAACCAAAGAGGCCAGGAACCTCAAGGTTTTCCGAGCCTGATCTGGACCGTCTGGTGTTGTTTGATATCTCAGCTTTTTCATCCAACTCGATGACTACAGTCAGAATGTCACCTTTCTTGATCGCCCGCTGATCGCCCAGCAAGGATTGCTGCCCTCCGCTCCAAAGAGATGAGCGGTCAACGGTGCGTTGTGGTTGCGTGTGCAAAGGCAGACCCGGCCACAGCATGGCAACCTGCTCGGGAGATTCTTCGTTTGGTGTAAAACTCGGGGGCTTGCCAAGATGATCCAGACGACCACACGCGGCCAAAGACAAAGCTATGAGAAGGAGAGTTTTCGACAGTCCGGTCATTACTTAACCTCGACTTGGCCATCCGCGCGGATTTGGCCGGTTACAGTTGTTCTGGACGACAGGTTCATGACCCGGATGCGATCCCCAGCAGCGCCACGCCCCAAGGCGCGGCCTTCCGCGGTTATCGACAAGGCTTGGCGGTCGAATATCAGGACGACCAGATCGTTGCGGTCAACGATGGCGGGGGGGCCTACATCAACTTCTCGGACCGGCCTGCCGGGATACAGTGCCACCCGCGCCTCTTGCCCGATCAGAAAATCAGGGTCAGTCACCGCACCTAGGACATCCGTCGGGCTTGTTTTCAAGTCAGTTGCAGAAATGATTTCTTTGGCTCGGATCGTGCGGGTTGGAACCACAATGTCAGCCTGTGCTGTGATTGGAGCCAGTAGTGCCAAACATATGCCGATCCCTCGCATCATCGCACCTGCGTTGTCGCGCTCATCATTTGATCCACAGCCGAGATGACTTTGGCATTCATCTCATAGCCGCGCTGCGCCTCGATAAGTTCGGTTACCTCGCGCACTGCGTCGACCGAGCTGTCTTCCAGATAACCCTGCCGCAATGTGCCCAGCCCATCACTTCCCGGAGTTCCCAGCACCGGGGCACCCGACGCCTCGGTCTCCTTGAACAGATTGCTGCCAATGGCTTCCAGCCCCTTGGCGTTCGAAAAGCTGGCAAGGACAAACTCACCCAGCAACTGCCCCTCGGGAGAGTCGTCGAAATAAGCATAGACCTCACCCGCGGCATTGATCGAAATTGACCGTGCGTCGTCGGGAACGGTGAGTTCCGGCGAAACCGCATAACCATCGGAGGTTACAATCAGACCCTCTGCCGACCGCTTGAGGCTGCCGTCACGCGTATACGCGGACTGACCGCTGGGCAGCGTGACTTCCAGATATCCGCGCCCCTCAATCGCCACGTCCAGATCACTGCCGGTGGCTGACAAAGCACCTTGTTCCAGTTGCACGGTAACAGCTGCGGGCCGCACACCCAGACCAAGTTGAATACCCGTCGGCAATACTGTTCCGTCCGAGGCGTTTACGGTTCCGGCGCGCGCCATCTGTTGATAATGCAAATCGGCAAATTCGGCCCGACGGGCATTGTAGCCGGTGGTGTTCATGTTTGCTAGGTTGTTCGAAATCGTTTCGACCCGCATCTGTTGCGCGGTCATTCCGGTGGCGGCAATTTTCAGGGCTCGCATGTCAAACTCTCCTTTTACCGTTCAGCGCATCAGCGCCTTGAGCGCCCCGCGCACGCGTTCGTCTTCGCTGTCAAGAAAGCTTTGTCCCAGCTCATAGGCGCGCTGGATTTCCACCAAGCGGGTCACCTGCTGAATGGCATTGACGTTTGAACCTTCGAGAAAGCGATGCAAAACAACGGGTTCATCAACCGGGTTTATCGCACCATTGGCACGAAACCGCGTATTTCCTTCGCGGATCAGCTCCTGCGGATCAGCGACATTGAAAACGCCCAACTGGCCCAGAAATTGGCCGTTGACACTCAACGTCCCATCACTGCCGACATCAATCGTAGCTGCATCGGGTGGGATAAAGACCGGGGCACCGTTGGCATCCAGAACACGCGCACCATCCATCGCAACCAGATCGCCTTCGGCATTTGGCGAGAAGCTGCCCGCACGCGTCAGCCGGTTGCCATCCGGGGTTTCAACCATGAAAAACCCGTCCCCTTCGATGGCGAAATCAAACTGCCCTCCGGTTTTCGTAAGCACACCTTGTTGCAACGATGTGTTGCGCGCCTCGGCCCGGCTCATGGAGAGGGACGGATTGTTCGGAATGTCGCGCACGTATTCCGAAAACACCAGCCCCTGCTGTCGATATCCGGTCGTGTTTGCGTTTGCGATGTTATTCGCCACCAGCCGCATTTCATTCATCAGCCCGGACTGGCGGGACAGGGTGACGTAAGCCGTGTCCATCAGCGGCCTCCTGCAATCAAGGGAACAAGCGTTCCGGTAAAAAACGTAACAAGGGTCTGAGTCATGAACCCCATCGAAATCCAGAACACGATGACAATGGCGATCAATTTGGGAACGAAGGTCAGGGTCATCTCTTGTATCGAGGTCAGCGCCTGGAACAGACCGACAATCAGGCCAGAAACCAGAGCAACGGCAAGGATCGGGACGGATGTAATGACCGCAACCCACAACGCCTGACGAACGATGTCATAGAAAAGCCCTTCGCTGAGCATCGGGTCAGACCGGCATTCTTAGGATTTCCTGATAGGCTTCGACCACTTTGTTGCGGACGATCACTGCGGTTTCTACCGCAAGTTCGGTCTGGGCCAGCGCCTGAACAAGTGCATGGGGATCAGCCTGACCGACCATCGCAGACTGAGATATCTGTTCGCTGTGTCTCAGCGTGGCTGCAAAGTCCTGAAAGGTCGCTCTCAATCCTTGTGCCGCCCCGCCATGATCGGGATCGGCCTGTGTGGCAGAGCGTGCGCCGGCATAATTCTGCGCGGCGTTCAGTGATCGGATATCCATTCTGGCTGTCCTTATTTTCTGAGCAATTCCATCAGCGACGACGACATCTGCCGCGTCTGATCAAACATCTTTAGGTTGGCCTCATAACTGCGCTGGGCTTCCCGCGCGTCCGCGATTTCAATCATCAAATCGACGTTTGAGCCCTGGTAGTGACCACTTTCATCTGCCAACGGATGACCGGGGTCGTAGATGCGGCTCAGCGAACGCTGGTCAAGCGTCACACGGCCAGCCTGCACCATGTCCCCACCGTTTTTCTGCACGGTTTCAAACGGTACGGTTTTGCGTCGATAGCCGGGCGTGTCCGCGTTCGAGATGTTTTCGGACACATGCCGCAACCGCGCGGATTGCGCGCGCAAAGCACTGGCTGACGCAGCAAGGGAATGGGAAAAATCGCTCATACCTGTCGCCCCTTATCCGCGACCCAAACTGGTGCGCAGAATGTCCATTGAGGATTTGTAGATCGCCAGCGCTCGATCATGCTGTCGTTTGACCTCGACCGATTTAAGCATCTCTTCCTCAAGCGACACACCATTGCCATTGGGATCACCTGATGGGACAGCTTCAACCTCAGCCCAGTTTTGCGCACCCATACGGCCGTGCAGATGGCCCGGCCGCGTGGCGTCCATGGTCACGTCATGCCCGGTGGTTTCGAAAGCTTTCTGAAAGGCCTCGATATCGCGCGGCTGATAGCCCGGCGTATCGGCATTCGCCATGTTGCGTGCAATGACCGCCTGCCGTTGCCCGGCATGGGTTGCCATTGCGTACGCTGTCTTAAAGACGTTCAGGTCATAGAACATCGGGGCTTCTCCCTCGATCAATTTCAATCAAGGCTTAACCCTGATTCCTTTAGAAACCGTTTTCAGAACTCAGTTGGAGACTCCACGATGTCTGATCTCGACCCGGTACTTCTGAAACACGAACTCGACAGGATGACCGCAGTCCGTCACGTGGGGCTGGTCACCGGCGTCGCGCAGGGTCTGATCGAAATCGGTGGTTTGAACACGCATGCCCGGGTCGGGGATTTGCTGACATTGCGGCGGCGCGTCGGGTCCGATCTTGCGGGCGAGGTGCATCATGTCGGTTCTGGCCATATCAAAATGCTCCCCAATGCGGCCCCCGATGGGGTCAGCCTGGGGGATCGCGTCTACCTTGACCCATCACCGGATTTTGCACCGGGATTGCACTGGCTTGGACGGGTAATCGACCCCTTTGGCAGGCCCTTGGATGGAAAACCGCTGCTGAGCGGATCGCAGACGCGCGATATCATGCAGGCCCCTCCACCAGCCGTGGCACGCAAACCAATGGGGCAGAGGATGGCCACCGGCTTGTCGGTTCTCAACACTGTGTTGCCCGTCGTACGCGGGCAGCGAGTGGGGTTGTTTGCCGGGTCGGGTGTCGGTAAATCGACCCTGCTTTCCACACTGGCCCGGTCCATGCAGTCCGATGTCGTCGTAGTCGCTCTGATTGGCGAGCGCGGACGCGAGGTGAATGAATTTGTCGCGCAGGCCATTGGCCCCGAAGCCATGAAACGCACAATCGTGGTCGCCGCCACCTCTGACCAGTCGGCATTGGCGCGCAGGCGGTGTGCCTGGTCGGCCATGTCGACAGCCGAGTATCTGCGGGATCTGGGTTTGAACGTTCTTTTTCTGGCTGATTCCGTGACCCGCTTCGCCGAGGCGCATCGTGAAATCGCTGTTTCTATGGGGGAATCCCCGTCTTTGCGGGGATATCCACCCTCTGTCACCCCCCTGATCGCCAGTCTTTGCGAACGCGCAGGTCCCGGAACGCAGGAACAGGGGGATATTACCGCGGTATTCAGCGTTTTGGTGGCCGGCTCGGACATGGATGAACCCATCGCTGACATTCTGCGCGGCGTTTTGGACGGGCACATTGTACTCAGCCGCGACATCGCCGAACGGGGGCGTTTCCCGGCCATTGACGTCAGCAGATCTGTGTCGCGGAGCCTGCCGGGAGCCGCATCCGAGGCCGAGAACCAGATGATCACAGAAACCCGAAAACTCGTGGGCAGTTACGAGCAGTCAGAAGTGATGATCAAGGCCGGGCTATACGCCGAAGGGTCTGATCCGCTGCTGGATCAGGCCGTTCGCGTTCACGAGGAATTGGACGCCTTTTTTGCCAAACCGGAAGCTGAGGGAATCGAAAACAGCTTTAACCGCTTGTCATTGATACTGCGTCGTGCATCGATCAGCTTGCCACGCTAGGCAGAATTCCAAACAGTTTTAAGTATTAAGGCCACCTTAAGACCTGCGCTGCTAGGCAAAAAGTCGGGTGATAATATAGGTGGTGGAGATGGGTGCGCAGACCAATGCGGCGCCAATCATCATCAAGAAGAAGCGTGTGTCGGGTGGTGATGGTCACCACGGCGGTGCGTGGAAAGTTGCATATGCCGACTTTGTCACGGCCATGATGGCCTTCTTCATGTTGATGTGGCTGCTGAACGCGACAACTGAACAGCAACGCAAAGGGTTGGCGGATTACTTCGCCCCGACAATCCCCCTGAGCCCCGAATCCGGCGGCGGAGACGGTGCTTTTGGCGGCGACAGCATGTTGTCGGAAAAGACATTGCTGCGGGATGGTGCCGGGGCCAGCACCAAACACGCAACTGAATCCCGTCAGGCACGCGGGTCAACCGGTTTGGATGCCATCGGTGGTGGCAAAGGTGACACCGAAGACTTCTCGACGCTTGAAGCTCAGCTTTTGGGGCGAACCGGTGAAAGCGAGGTGTCGGACAAGCTTCTCAGGCATATCGTGACACGCGTCACCGACGAAGGATTCGTTGTTGAGCTATTCGATACGGACACCCAGCCACTGTTCGACCCCGGTTCAGGGAAACCAACCGGGATCTTGCGGGCGCTTGCTTTGATCATAGCGCGTTCTTCGGATCTCGTGACCAACCCGATTGCTGTCACAGGCCATGTCAGCGCATCTCCTGTTGTGCAGGTTCGCAATACCGCCTGGGAACTGTCCACTGCCCGGGCGCAATCAGTCCGCCAGCTGTTACAGGACAAAGGCGTAGCGGCAAGCCGGATGGATCGCGTCACAGGTCATGCTGACCGAAAACTCTTCACCGACAATCCGATGGCGGTTCGGAACAACAGAATCGAAGTGATATTTCTGCGGCGACCCTATCTGCGGCGACCCTAAAGGATAGAACGCATTTTACCTGTTAGCGCGCTGTTAAGGGGCAGCGCGTTACCTGTTGCATCGAAGCTTGACGCAACAGAAGGGCGCGCCAATGACAATTTCCTCTTCGCTGAATGCCGGTGTGGCGGCGTTGAAGGCCAACGCCAACAGGTTGGCAACGATTTCCGACAACATCGCAAACTCTTCGACCTACGGATACAAACGAGTGGAAACTGACTTTCATTCGATGGTCACGTCTGGCCAGGGTGGCAGTTACTCGGCAGGGGGCGTGCGCACGACCAGCCAGCGCATGATTGATCAGCGCGGATCACTGGTGACCACCAGCAACTCTACCGATCTTGCAGTGCGCGGACGCGGCATGTTGCCGGTACGATCCAGCTCGCAGGTCGGCGCAAATTCGAACGAGATGTTGCTGACGACCACGGGTTCCTTCCGGACCAACGACGAAGGATATCTGGTGACCGAATCCGGCCTTGTTCTTTTGGGATGGCGTGCTGCGGCAGACGGGTCCATCCCGCCCGTTCCACGCGACACGCCCGCCGCGCTTGAACCAATTCAGTTGAGCGTCAACCAGTTGTCCGGTGCCCCGACGACAAAGATGAACCTGCGTATGAACCTTCCCGCAACAGCAACAGATGCGGGTGCGCCGGGCGACACACAGCCTTTATCGGTCGAGTATTTCGACAATCTTGGGAAATCCGAAAGTATTGATATTCAGCTGATCCCGACCGTTCCCGTAACTGGCAGCAGCAATGAATGGACCATGGTTCTGCGCGATTCAGCATCCGGTGGCGCGATTATCGGGGAATACACTTTGACCTTTACCGATAATCGAACGGCTGGTGGTACGCTGGCCAGCGTCACTCCTGTATCCGGTGGCGCTTACGATCCGGTAACCGGCAGTGTCATGGTCAATGTCGCTGGCGGCCCGATGGAGGTCAATATCGGACTGATCGGCGATTCCGATGGCATTACTCAGCTGTCCGACACCTTCGCGCCAGTTTCAATCACGCGGGATGGCTCTGCCGTTGGTACGATGACCAGCGTTCAGGTCGATGAAAGTGGCTATGTCTATGCATTCTACGATACCGGCGTCAGCCGCCGAATGTTCCAGATCCCGCTGGCCGATGTTCCTAACCCCAATGGCCTGACGGCACTGGACAGTCAAACCTACGCGCCATCCCGCGAAAGCGGCACGTTCTTTCTGTGGAACGCGGGCGAAGGCCCAACCGGTGATATCGTTTCCTTCGCACGCGAAGAATCCACCACGGATGTGGCAACCGAGCTGACATCCCTGATCCAGACACAACGCGCCTATTCATCCAGCGCCACGGTGATCCAGACGGTGGACGAGATGCTTCAGGAAACGACCAACCTGAAGCGCTGATCTAGGCACTGACCAAAGGAAAGGAGCGGCCTCATGAATATGTCGACGGCACTCAATAACGCATTGGGCGGGCTGACAGCGGCCAGTCGCGGGGCCGCTGTAGTGTCGGGGAATATCGCGAATGCCCTGACACCGGGCTATGCGCGCAGGTCCCTTGAACTGGCGACAAGCCCCATATCTGGCAATGGCGTGCGTACGGTTGGAGTGATCCGGCATCAGGACCCGGTTCTGACGGCCAACAGACGGTCGTCAGACGCCGAGCTTGCCTTTCAATCCGCCATTTCGGATTTCCGTTCACGGTTCGAAAACTTTGTCGGAACAGCAGACGGCACGCCATCCCTTGCCAGCCGTATGTCTGCCTTGGAAAACAGCTTCATCACCGCAGCCAGTCTCCCCGACTCGATCGAAAGGCTTGATCAAGTGGCGCGCGCGGCGCGCGATCTTACGGCAGAGCTTAACGCGGCTTCTGAGGGTGTGCGACAGGCACGCTCGGACGCGGACCGCAAGATAGGCGCTCAGATCGAAAGCCTGAACCTGGTTCTGAAAGATATCGAAGTTCTGAACGCAAAGATTCCGGCCATTCAAAATTCCGGCGGCGATATCGAGGCCTTGCTGGATCAACGGCAAGTCCTGATCGATCAGGTCAATACTTTGATCCCAGTCAACGTTGTGCCACGTGCCAACGATCAGGTATCGCTCTATTCAGACGGCGGTTTGATACTTCTTGAAGGTAAGGCGTCCGAGTTCACCTTTTCCACGACCGGTGAGACGAAACCCCACATGACGGTTGCAAATGGTCTCCTGTCCGGATTGGCTATGAACGGCAACCCGGTACGCACCAGCAGGGACACTGCGCAAATCCGTGGCGGCGCGTTGATGGCCCAGTTTTCAATTCGCGATGAATTGGCGGTTGAGGCGCAGCTGCAGCTTGATACCGTTGCCCGCGATCTTATCGAACGATTTGAAACGCCGGGCTTGGATCCCACGGCACTTGCGACAGATCCCGGTCTGTTCACAGACAACGGAAATCGGTTCGACCCGACAATCTTTGTCGGGCTGTCATCGCGCATTTCGGTGAATTCGGTTGCGGACCCCGACAACGGCGGGAACAGCTGGAAGCTCCGCGCCGGGCTGGGTGCCGCAACGCCGGGCGATCCCGGACAAGCGTCGCAACTGCGTGCTTTCGGTTCCATTCTGAATGATGCGCGCACCGTACCTGGCGGGCTGTTTGGCACTGGAAACATGCGCGCCGCCGAGTTGACCGAGGCGCTTATGTCGAAAGCCGGGGCGCAATCTCACGCTGCAGAGCAGCGGAAGGTTTTTGCCAGCAACAGCCAACAACAAATGTCACAGATTGAGGCCGAACAAGGCGTCGATACGGATCAGGAATTACAGCGCCTCATGCAGATCGAGCAGACATACGCAGCAAACGCGCGTGTCATCTCGGTCGTCGATGAGCTTATGGAAACGCTTCTGAGGTTATGAGCATGAACTTGACTGCTATCGGCGATCTGGCGCGCGGTATGACCCTTCGCACCCGCGCCACTGAAATCAAAACACAGATTGAAACCCTCTCTTACGAGATGTCCACCGGCAAAGTGCAGGATATATCTGGTCGGCTTGGCGGAAATTACTCTCAGATCCTGGATCTGGATCGCTCGCTTGCCAGGCTCGACGCCTTTGGCATCGCCACAGCCGAAGCGGCCCTGTTCACGGATGCCATGCAGTTGAGCCTGAAGACATTTGGAGATTCGGTTGGCGAAATGACCGCGTCTCTGTTGACCTACGGAACGGCCAATCAGCCGGTAAATCATGCGCAGGCGTCAGATCATGCCAGGAATGAGCTCGACACGATGGTATCGGCGCTCAACACGCGAGTTGGTGGGCGCAGTCTGTTTTCGGGTACAGCCACGGATGTCTCGCCACTGCCCTCGACTGACACGCTGTTGGCTGCGTTGAAGACACAACTGACGGGGGCTGTGACCGTCGCCGACATACGCTTGGCTGCCGACACATGGTTCAACAGCCCTGCCGGGTTTGACGCCATGATTTATCAGGGCGCGAGCACCACACTCTCTCCTATGCAGATCTCGGAAAATGAAAGCGTTACGCTGCCACTCACGGCAACCGACCCGGCATTCAAGGCGGCCCTAAGGGATGTTGCAATAGCGGCATTAGCCACCGACAATACGTTGGCTCTTTCTTCCGACCAGCGCACCGCCCTGTTCACCCAGCTGGGCGTCGATCTGGCCAACGCACAGGATGCCACGGTAAACCTGCGGGCCCAGGTCGGCAGCGCCGAGGCCCGCATCGAACAGGCCGCCACGCGAAATTCGATGGCCCGAACCAGTCTGGAATTCAGCCGGAACGAACTGATCGCGGCCGATCCTTATGAAACAGCGGCGAAATTGCAAACGGTGCAGTTTCAGTTGGAAAGTCTCTATTCGGTAACCGTTCGCAATGCGAACCTTTCGCTGGTGAATTTCCTGAGATGAGGGCGCTGATACTTCTCCTGATCCTTGTTCCCGGTATAGCCTGGGCGGGGGCGATCCGCCTCAAGGACCTCGTGGATTTCGATGGTGTCAGAGGCAATGATCTTGTGGGTTATGGCCTGGTTGTCGGTTTGAACGGAACCGGTGACGGATTGCGCAACTCTCCTTTCACCGAAGAGATCATGTCCAACATCCTGGAGCGTTTGGGTGTCAACGTAACGGGCGAGGATTTCCGGCCCAAGAATGTGGCAGCGGTTTTGGTGACAGCCAGTCTGCCGCCTTTCGCCAGAGTCGGCGGCCAAATTGATGTAACGGTTTCGGCGATAGGCGATTCAAACAGTCTGTTGGGTGGGACACTGGTTATGACCCCGCTAAACGCAGCAGACGGGCAAATCTATGCGGTTGCACAAGGCACAATCCTTGCAGGTGGCGTTTCCGCTGAAGGAGAGGCTGCGTCGATCGTGCGTGGGGTACCAACCTCGGGTGTGATCCCGTCCGGCGCGCGTGTTGAGCGTGAAATTGAGTTCGACTTGTCAACTTTAACCCAAATGCGCCTTGCGTTGAGAGAACCCGATTTCACCACGGCCGCGCGTATCGAATTCGCCATAAACACCGAGTTCAACAGAGCTGTGGCAATCATGCGCGATTCAGGCACGGTTGAACTCAACATTGCTGCAACTCAGGCAGTGTCGACGGCCCATGCCATTGGGCGTATCGAGAATATTCTGGTCGAGCCGGAAGCAAAGGCGCGTGTGGTGGTCGATCAGCGCTCTGGCACCATCGTAATGGGGCAGGAAGTCCGGATATCGCGTGTGGCTGTCTCTCAGGGTAATCTGACCCTGACAGTTCAGGAAGCACCGATTGCCGTGCAACCCAATCCGTTTGCCAGGGGCGAAACAGTGGTCGTTCCGCGCACTATTGCAGGGATCGAAGAGGAAGAAGGAACCGGCCTTGCCGAAATCCCCGAAGCTACGACCCTGTCCGAGGTTGTCGCAGGCCTGAATGCGCTGGGGGTATCGCCCCAGGATATGATCGATATCTTGAAAACCATCAAAGCGGCGGGCGCCTTGCACGCAGAATTTGTTGTCAGGTAGCCGATATCTTTGGTCCTACGGGCGTGCCACAAACACGCCCGTGACGTTAAGGCCTATTTCGATTTCCAGCTGTCCAGCCAGCGCTGAAATCTGTTTCGGCGTTCTTCAATCGCGTCACCGGCCGCATAAAAGCCGTCTTCCACATTCTCGATCATCGGATCAATTCGGGCCTTTCGGAACCTGCGCCAGCGCACCCAAACCGCCCAGACCAGCGCGGCGAAAATTGTCAGGAAAATGATGTTGAACCAGGGAATGACCTGCACATCCGGCCCTTCCACATGTTTGATGAAAATGGCGTTGGGAAAGATCGACATGAACTCGTTTCGCCATCCGTAATGGGTCACGACCACCCATTTCGGGTTTTCCTTGGTCGATTTCGCATCATTGGCTTCGGTGTAAAGGTTCGCCGTGTCGAACTTGAAGTAGGGTGGCCACCCCCACCCGGTGTCTTCGTTTCGGTACACGATCGGCTTGCCATTTTCGCGCACGGCCTGAATGAATTGCACATCCCGGTTGGACAGGCTGGTGGATTGGTCTTCGGGTTCGGACCAGAAAATCCGTGTCCAGTCGTTCAGATCCTGCCGCTCTTCGTAGGTGTTTACGATACGCACAACATCATGTTGCGGCAGCGAGTATTGCAGGACCGCCGCGATCGTTCCCCAGAAGATGATGATGAACGCCCATTTCACATAGGCCATGCCTAAACCCTCACATGTAATTCACGATGTAGATCAGCGCGCCAATCGCCACCCATGGCACAATATAGACACCCAGGATCAGTTTGCGCCGGAACGAATTGTCATACACATGCAATCCGCGTTCGACAAAAGCGTCCTTGTTGCCCGTCTTGCCCTTCTCATCCCACCAGCTTTCCAGTTTGCGACGGCGTATCCCGCGCGAGTAGAAAGACAGCGCGGCATAGGCGATCGTCTGGATCACCAACAAGATCAGCAAAAGGCGCAATAACCCGAACATTTCAGCCTTTCCTTACCGAACCCCACGGACCGACCCGCGCGATTATGTCATCGCTGACCCGGTCTTCGCCGCTCATATCCGGCTCATGGCCGAACAGCGCGGCACGGGCCCCTTGCTTGTCCACCTGATACTCGCGCGCGAGGAAGTCGGCAACATAGGCTTTCTTGCTCTCGGGCCATCTGGAATAGGTGCTATAGAACAGCTCTTTGTGGCAAATGAACATCTGGCGCGGGTCCAGCGGGGCCAGTTCGGCCAGCAGCATGTTCACCAGATCACGGTTCGGCGTGTCAGCGGCGCGCAAAGTGTAGAAATAAGCCGGATGATCCGACGTGATACGCGGCCACGGCCCCCCGTCGCTTGCCCAGCGCAACAGTTGCGCAAGGCCGTGATAGGCTTCGGGCAAGCCATCCGAGTGATTGCGCGCCAACCGCCGCATATCGCTTCGGTCCAGCCCGGTCAGGTCGACATCCGCATCCGCCGCCGCATCGACAGTCAGGAAATCCATCTTCTGCTGCAGGATTGCGGCGGCGTCTACACCGCGCG
This sequence comes from Ruegeria sp. CH2, assembly GCF_056537065.1. Classification (NCBI taxonomy): domain Bacteria; kingdom Pseudomonadati; phylum Pseudomonadota; class Alphaproteobacteria; order Rhodobacterales; family Roseobacteraceae; genus Ruegeria; species Ruegeria sp. CH2. Next base: position 63,091 of record NZ_JBQFQV010000011.1, on the reverse strand, counting down.
CCTTGACGATGGGTTCGACCAGATCATTGTAATCCAGAAACTTTGCAACCTGGTTCCGCTGCGACGGGTCAAAAACGTATTTGATCGGCAAATCGTCAGGCTTGTCACCCATACAGATCGCCGCCGGGTGATCCAGGTCCGGGAACAGGTACAGCCCGCCGAAATGCGCCGTCCAGAAGTTGCGTTGCTCAAAATCCGTGTGGCGCAGATGGACGGGGTTGCGCGTAACGTCGCCGGTCTCCTTGGCGGTCTCGATCATCCTGGCGATCAGCACATCGTCGAACCAGGCGTCCTCGGCGGTTTTGAACTGTTCGACCATGCCCGCCAGCTGCTGCGCCTTGCGCAAGGTGCCGCCTGCGGTGTCGGCCTCAATCTCGATTTTGCGCAGATTAAACAAATCACGGGGACTGCTGAGCTTGAAGACCGAGTTCACCAGCTCTCCGGCCACCGCGTCGGTGGCGGTCAGGGCAAACAGTTGCGCCTCATTCATCTCGATGAATTCCCGCAGGATATCGCGCGAGGTCGAGAATTTGACGTTCAGCAACGGTGCGCGTTTCTGCTCGGTCGTCAGCAGGATAAACTGCCGGTTGACCCCGTTGGGGTTAAGGTAGAGCTCGTCCTCCAGCTCAATCCCCACCTCCGGCGAATAACCCGAGATATCGACATGGAAATCCGAAAGCTGTGTGGTCTTGCCCGCCAGATGCTGCAGCGCGCGGTTATACCGCTCGACTAAGGCCGGGCTGGAGATGTGGACGAGGTTGCCAAACATCAGGCCTTTTTCGATGAGGCGGATCATGCTCTTTTCTCTCTAAGGAAAATCGGCGCAAATGACTTATTCAAGTCACCGACCACATCACCTTCCGGCCAGTACATCTGATTTCGCTTTATTCGACTTGTCGCACTGTCAGGCAAAACCAAAAACACGAACTCTGCACAGATGTTTTTTAGCCACTTTACGGCAGACAGCGTCCAGTCCATCCAAGTCTCAAAGGGATTGGTGTCATCATTTTCGCCTTTTGGTAGCGTTCCTACGCGGAATCGTTCATCAAAAACCACCCGTTCACCCGCGAGGGCGAAGGAGTTACCTTCCGTCTTATGAATAAAGAACGTGAGATCTAGGTCATCTTCCAAGCTAGAAACACTTTTTCGCGCAGCGGTCAGCGAGTAGTGGTTAGTGCATTCGCTCCGTAGGGTACGAGCGATGCGATAGCCATCATCGCTTTGCAGTTTTTGGAACTGGTCAAGACTATTGGTCGAAAAGTTCTTAATGATTAGATCATCGGTCTTATTCCACTTTTGCTTTCCCTTCAAAAGCTCAACAACTTCAAAGAGTTTCGCGGAAAGAGTCCTAGCTAAAAACATCTTTGTGCTGAGTGAAACCAGATAAGCAGGTTTTGGGTCGGAGATTTCGCGGGCATTCAATGAATACAATCTGAGAAGCGTGTTCACCTCATTGTAAGCGCAAAGAAGAAGAGACATGAATGCTGCCTGATCAGCAGGCACACCTTTAAGGTGCCGCCCCTCGATCAGCATTTCATCGAAACGGAGAAACCCTTTTACTTCCGTCACCCCTTCCCCTCCAGAAACCGCCGCTTGGCCTCTTCCATCCGGCCCATCTCACGCACCGCGTTTTCGATGGCGACCTCGTCGCTCTTGTCGGCATAGCGGAATTCGCTGTCGGCGTAGCGGTTGATCTCCTGCATCACCATTTCCACCGTGATCGGCTGGCGCAGGTCCTCGATCATCGCCTTCTTGGTATCGTAGTCGCGGAACAGGAACAGGTCGGGGTTCTCCATCCATTCGTCGGGCAGTTCGAAATCCATCGCGCGGACCTTGACCGCGTCGGTGATGTTCTTGATCGCGCGGCCGGTGAACCGCTCATCCGCTTGCTGGATCGCCTTGAGGTAGGTGCCCAGCTTGGCGATCGTGTCCATCTGACCGATCTCGCCCGAGACCCGGTCGTAGACCTGCAACAAAGCATCCTCATGCGGGCGGGAATGGCTTTCGAAACTGGCGGCGACGGCTTTCTTGATTTCCTGCGCGGCATAGGCCTCGTGTTCGCCCAGTGGAATGTCGTGATTGCGGCCCATCAACAGGTGCAGGATGTCGATGTAATCCTCGCGCGTTTGCGGCCCGTCCACCAGAAACCGCGCGCCCGCCCGCTGGCGCAGGGCGTCGTCCACATTCTCGGGGTAGTTCGAAAACATACCAAAGGTGCAGTTGCCGCGCACGACGGTGTTGGCACCGGCAAAGCTCTCCATCAGAACGGCGGTGATCTCCAACTGCCCGGCTGACGACTGCCGGTCACCGCGCTTACCCGCCAGCTGGTCGATATCGTCGATGGTGCCAAAGCCGATGACCGAGGGGTCGATGATCGTGTTGATAAACGCCTTGGCGTTCTGGCCGGATTTGCCCTGATAGCTGTCGATATTGTCGGTGCTCAGGTTCTGATAGCGGAACGGATAGCCTGCGTTCTGGCAATACTCGTTGATCAGCCCGGCCATCATCTGGATCAGCGTGGTCTTACCGGTGCCCGGCTTTCCGTCACCCATGAAGGTAAAGATGAACCCGCCAAGTTCCGCAAACGGGTTCAGGCGGCGGTCGAAATCATAGGCCATCACCATCTTGGCAAGCTTCATCGCCTGATATTTGGCGATATGGTTGCCGACCACTTCGTTCGGCTTCTTGAACGTCATGGTCAAGGTGGTGGATTTGGCCTTGGAGGCCGGCTCGAACCCCCGGATCGTCAGATCGTCGGCTTCTACATGCCAGGCTGCGTTCTGGAACGGGGCCAGGTAACCTGCGGACCCTGCGCGCAGGGCTGACTTCTCCATCAATTGCTCGGCATAGGCACTGGTGGCGGCGATCAGGTGGGCATCGTCCGAGGCGTATTTGGCCAGCGTCTGGTCCAGTTCCCACAACGCGCCGTGCAGGGCAAGTTGGCCGTTGTCTGTCAGGACCTCTTCGATCTCACCAATATCAACCGTGGTCTCACCCAGATGCGAGGACAACAGATAGGCCAGCGCATTGCCGAACGTGTGCATCGTGATCAGCGCTTCGGCTGTCAGAACCGCCGAAAACTCGGTCTTCCGCGCGGCGGGCAGATCCCCGGCAAGGTTTGCGCGTTTCAGATCCGCAAGCGGGGTCTGTTCCGCATAAGTGTCGGCCACGGCCAAAGCGATTGCGATGGCGCGGCGGATCGCCTGTTGTGCAGTTGCCTGCGGCGGCGAAACCAAGGCGTCACCATCGTCCGAGGCTTCGATCCTCTCAACCAGATGCACCCCGTCTGCGCGCACGGTCCGGCGTGTCACCAACCCCGGTGTCGTCGAGCGAAACCGCCGACCAGTCGAAACACCTGGTGAGCGTTCAACGGTAGATTCCACGGCTTTGGCGATCCGCGGCGCGTGTTCGAACCCGTTCAGCAAAGCGGTCGCTGCCGGATAATGCTTGCGAATGTCGTCTTCGCGCAATTCCATCTGATCTGACGTCAAACTCATCTAACAAACCGCCCTTGCTTCATCTTTTCAAAAATACTCTCGCCGAAGGCGAAAATTAGTACCTCAATACCTGCCCGGCATTGCTGACGACGAACTTGCGCACATCTGCAAACCCCGGCGGGTTACGTTCGGCCAGCACCTGAAACGGGCGCTGTGGCAGGATGATCGACCGTTGGGTGCGGGTGGCGCCGGTTTCGGCCCCCTGCCCGCCGAAAGGATCCAGCGCAAAGACCTCGCGCTCGACAGTTGAAAACCAGCCCGCGCGCTCCTCGATGACCTCTTCGCTGTGCAGCTCTTCGGTTGTCCAGGCCAGCGCCCAATCCTGCCCTTGCGGAGATTGCGCATCCTCCAACACCTGCCGCAAAGGGCCGGATTGTTCGGTATAGGCCGAGGAATACATCGGCCCCACATGGATTCGACGAAGGTGTTTGGGATGCAGGTCATCGAAATCTTGATCAAAGCCCTTGGCGATGGTCACCAATTTCAGACCGCCCAGCGATTGCGCCATCAGATGTGCCTGCACCTCGGGCCAGCGGCGTTGGTCCTTGGGCAGGGCGGTTTTGCCTGTGTCCTCCAGCTGCATCAGATAGATGACGGGCAGGTTGACCTGACTGTCGTAGACCGCCCAGTGGATCAAGAACTTGCGCCGCTCGCCCTCATTCCCGATCCAGTGACATTCGGGATCGTTGCGGGCCCAGAACAACTGACCCTTAAGCAACTCTTCGTAATAAAGCCTTTGCGACAGCGCAAATTGCAGCTTGGTTGGAATTTCCCGGTCGCCAATGATCGTGCGGACCATGTCGGTTTTCAGGTCATCTTCCGAGGGCATATTCGCCAAATGCACCTGCGCCTGTTGCGCGTCATTGGCCATGGTCAGCAACTCGGCAGCCACCGGAAACCCGCTGTCGCGCTTGTCCATGGCGAGGCTGCCAAAGAACCGCCCCGTATCGCGCCCAACCAGCAGGTATTTCATGCTAAGCGCGCGAAAGGTGTAGAGCAGCCCCGAGAGGTAGCGCGACACGATCCGCACCTCTTGCTTGCTAATCGCGCCCTCGGCCTCCATCGTCGCCGCCACGCGCAACAGGTGGACGGTGATCACCTCGAATTTGCGGAAATACCGGCGCGAGGCGAAAGTGTCGGTCAGGCCAACATGGTCTTTGGTGGGGTTACTCATTGGCAGATTTATTACACCCGTTTGTGCGGCATTGCTGAAACCGCCAAGGCAAAAGAAGAACTTCCGAGATTAGAGGTTGAACCACCTCATCCGCCATACAAATTCTTGTCATGCTTCTCGACAATCGAGGCAAACCGGCGGGCAAAGCGTTCATCCGCCTTGGCCTTTTTCTCCAGCACGTCGCGGGCAAAGACCATGTGGTCTTCATGCGCCTCTAGCATGTCGGCCATCTTCTGGTTGGTTGCGGTGCCGATGGCGGCCATGGCGGTTTGCGCCTCTTGGTCGGTCTGCACGCCGATCTCGTTGATGCGGTGGGCCACGTCCTGCTGCTGCGCGGTTTTCAGCGATTTGGTCAGGGCGTCATACAGGACCACACGTTGCTGGGTGTCTGTCTGCAGCTTGTTGATCAGCACCATCTGCGTCGCCGCCTGGTTCTGCAGTGAATCGACCCAGGTCTTACCCTTTTCGATATAACGCTCCAGCGTCTGAGACTTGGCCAACTTGACCTGCTCTTCCTGAACCTTGGCGTTGTATTGCTTGTTCAGCTCGGCCAGCTGAGTTTCCAGCTGGGTGCGCGCGGCGGCGTCCTGTTCGACACTGATCTTGTTTTCCAGCGTGATAATCGCCGGGTCCATGCCCTGGATCTCGGCCCGCAGTGCTTCCAGTTCGGCCACGGTTGCCTCGCGATCGTCCAGCGTGCCTGTCAGGTTATCCTCGACCTTTACGCGTTGCTCTTCCAGCACAGTCAGCTGCCCTTGCAACAGCTTCACGATCACATCGGATTTGGCGATCAGGTCCTGCAATTTGTCGTCGATATTGGCCGTTCGCATCCGCTCTTGCCGGAGCGACTCGGATTTTCCCTTGGAAAAGATGCCGACAAACGACTCCCACCCGGTTTTCGAGCGCATCTCGTCGAAATCCTTGGAAAACGCGTTGGTAACATCGTCCAGACCCATGATCAGCTCGGCGATGTTGGCGTTCATCACCTCAGTGTGGGCGTGAACATCCTCAAGCGTGGCATTTTCGATGTCGATATCGGCCTCGGCCGTTCCAATCTTGGCCCGCGCCGCTTCGATCCGCGATGTCAGCCCCTCAATCTGCGACTGGCTTTCGCGCACTTTCGTTTGCGTTTCTTTGATAAGCGCTTCGAATTGCTGGTTCGACATCTCTGCTGTCCTTTTTTTCTTTAATTACCCAATAAGATAGGGAATGTTACGGTCATTTACATCCCCTTGAGTCCAAAAATCACGCAAACTCTGGCAAACTTGGGGTGGAAAGGAAAGCCACGTGATCGCAACCTGACGTAGAACTCAACGCTGCGACTATGCTGCAACGATTGGGTCTGAAAATAATTTGATCAAATCTGGGCTGATCGACCCGCATCGGTGGACATAGACAAAGCCCTCAACACCTGATTGGGTGCGGCAACTCAACTTCTGCGCGGAGAATGACATGCTGGACGCAACGACCGATCTGAAATCAATTCTGAAGAATCCTGACTTGCTTGTAACCAAAGCCTATATCGGTGGTCAGTGGGTGGACGGTGACAACGGAACTTTCGACGTGACCAACCCGGCCCGGGGCGATGTGGTGGCCAAAGTGGCCGATGTCAGCCGAGCGCAAGTCGCCGGAGCAATTGCACAGGCCGAAGCCGCGCAAAAGGAATGGGCCAAGTTGACCGGCAAGGAACGAGCGGTGATCCTGCGGCGCTGGTTCGACCTGATGATGGAGAACGCCGAAGATTTGGGCAAGATCCTGACCGCGGAGCAGGGCAAACCACTGGCTGAGGCCATCGGAGAAATCGGCTATGGTGCCTCCTTCATCGAATTTTTCGGGGAAGAGGCCAAGCGGGTGTATGGCGAGACCATCCCCGGGCATCAGCGCGACAAACGGATCATGGTACTGAAACAGCCCATTGGTGTGGCGGCTTCGATCACACCCTGGAACTTTCCCAACGCCATGATCACTCGCAAGGCAGGACCTGCGCTGGCGGCGGGGTGTGCTTTTGTTGCCCGCCCGGCGGCAGAAACGCCACTGTCCGCGCTGGTTCTGGCGCTTCTAGCGGAACAAGCCGGCGTGCCAGCTGGTGTGTTCAACGTAGTGCCTTCTTCCCAGGCCAGCGAGATCGGCAAGGAGTTTTGCGAAAACCCCGGTGTACGCAAGCTGACCTTTACCGGCTCGACCGAGGTGGGGCGCATCCTGCTGCGGCAAGCTGCTGATCAGGTCATGAAATGTTCGATGGAACTGGGCGGCAATGCACCCTTTATCGTGTTTGATGACGCGGATCTGGATGCTGCGGTCGAAGGCGCGATGCTGTGCAAATTCCGCAATAACGGCCAGACCTGTGTCTGTGCCAACCGCATCTATGTACAGGCCGGTGTTTACGACGCGTTCGCTGCCAAACTGAAAGCGGCGGTCGAAGCCCTGAAAATCGGCGACGGTCTGGCCGAGGGCACCACAACCGGTCCGCTGATCAATGCCGATGCGGTCGCCAAGGTGGAAGAGCATATCAAGGATGTTACGGACAAGGGCGGCGCCGTTCTGACCGGCGGCTTGCCTCACGATCTGGGCGGTACGTTCTTTCAGCCGACCATCGTGACCGGAGTGACTCAGGACATGATGGTGGCGCAGGACGAAACCTTTGGCCCGCTGGCCCCGCTGTTCAAGTTCGAGGATGAAGATGACGTGATCGCAATGGCGAATGACACAATCTTTGGCCTGGCCTCGTATTTCTATGCAAAAGATCTGAGCCGCGTCTACAAAGTGGCCGAAGCGCTGGAATATGGCATTGTCGGCGTGAACACCGGCATCATCTCGACCGAGTTGGGCCCGTTCGGCGGCGTCAAGCAATCCGGTCTGGGTCGCGAAGGCAGCCACCACGGCATGGAAGACTATCTTGAGATGAAATACGTCTGCATGTCGGTCTGATCTGGCGGCCATCGCCTTGGGGCGGTGGCCATTCTGCCCACAGGCGAAGCGTTGTTCCGGTCAAACGGGCCGGTGACGGCTGGGCAATGACCTTATTTCACCAAGCATGAATTCCCTGCGGGCAAGCTTCGTGGGGACTTTTCTATAGGCCCGATCCGATCCCAAACTTACGTCTTCTCCTCTTTGGCTATCACGGTCGTTACGGTGCGCGTCACCCGACTTCTGGTGATTGCAATCGCTCCTAAAACCAAAGCACAGGCTATGGCTTGCGCAGTAGTGATTGCTTCTCCAAACGCAAAGAACCCGACTGCAAACATCGTGGGCAATTCAATGCTTCCGACAACTGCAGTTTGAGAAGCGCCGATCAGCGGCGAACAGATCGTGTAGACAAGCTGCGGCACAAGCGCCGTGACCAATCCAATTCCAATGATCAGAACCCAATCGGACTGACCGTCAGGAAGCAGCGTGGAAACGTCTGCACTCAGCATCAAAGGCAAAAGCCCAAGAACCGATCCCAGCGACACCGAGGCGATACGTGCAAGTGGCGCAATTCGGGACAACCTGTGGACCAAAACAGAAATCCCGAAGCCAAAACCAAATGGCGCAGCCAGCGAGATTAAAAGCGTAGGAATGTGCTCGAACGGAACGGATGCTGGCGAGCCTGCTATGATGGCAGCCAGAATGATGAGGCCAGACGCAAGAAACGCGCGCCTTGTGGGAGTATCTGCGAACAAAGCCCACGCAATGATCAACGTGAAAACCGGATATGTCATATAGAGCACGCCCACCGTCGATGCGGGCAGTGTCTTTAAGGCTGTGACATATCCAATCCAGCCAAGCCCCATCACCACTCCGACCGCAAGACCCCAACAAATCTCGCGCCAGGCTTTTCGGTGTACGATGAGCACTGGCAGTAACAAAACCGCTGGAACGATGTAGCGATAGAATGCGACCGCGAAAGGTGCAACGCCCTGCTCAGTCAGCCCCCTGCTGAAATAGGGAACAAGCCCGAAACAGATTGAAGCAAAAAGAACGCCAACAACCGCAAGCGGTTGCGGAATAGCCGGTCTGGTCTGCGTGGATGTCGTCGACATCTGCAAGTTCTAGCACAGGTTCGCGATGAGTGTAGCCGAGTTTACCGGGCCGACGCATTGATGAGCATAGGCGCTGACATCAAAAAACAACGCCCCGCGTCTGGAGGAACGCGGGGCGCGGGTGTTGCGGCAGTCCGGGAGGAGGAGACTGCCGCCAGGCTTTCAAAGCCTCAGTTCACGGCCTTGGCGTCAACCACGTCTTTTTCGATGGCTTTAGCCGAGGTAATTTCGATCCGGCGCGGTTTCAGGGCCTCGGGCACTTCTCGCTTCAGGTCGATGTTCAGCATTCCGTTTTCATGGCTTGCGCCGGTGACACGGACATGATCGGCCAGAGCAAAGCGACGCTCGAACGCGCGGGTTGCGATGCCGCGATGCAGATAGCTGCGGCTCTTGTCCTCGGATGCCTTCTTACCGGCAACAACCAGCGAGTTTTCTTTCACTTCAACGGACAGGTCGCTTTCCGAAAAACCAGCGACGGCCACCGAGATACGGTACGTGTCGACATCGGTTTTTTCGATGTTGTAGGGCGGATAGCTTGGCTGTGCCACATCATTGGTCAGAACGCGATCCATCATGTCGGCGATCTGGTCAAAGCCAATGGTGGCGCGGTGCAGCGGTGCAAAATCAAATGTACGCATGTGTCATATCCTCAGTCTTGAGCGATTCACGATCTGGCCCTCCGGCTGGACGGACCAATGTTAATGACGGACCCCGTTGTGGCGATCCGATATCAGTGACATGGGAAGCGATTTGACCGAGTTCAACCCCCGCCGGAGCTGATGAATTTCGCACCAGACCCGGACGTGCCGGACCCAGCCTGTAACCGGCGGATCGTAGCCGTTGGTTTTGGCGCATCGCGCCGCATGATAGACTTGAGTTCGGCCACTATCTCGTCAAGCTCCATGCCGAACCCCACCTTTCTGCGACCGTTCGTGCCTACCGCTGAAACCACGGACAAAACCTGCCAGCGCGAGCCGTTTTTTGCCAGAATGGCGGATCCGGAAGACCCGAAGGTGACGTCGCAATCAAAAGTGATCAGGCCCTGCCTGCGATCCAATACGCGGCACGACCTTTCCCGCGTGATCGCCTCGGATCGTCCGCGCCCATACGAGGCTATGCTGATCTCGTTTCCCGAAACTCGCCCGCTGTGCAACACGAAAGGATCGGCAATCGAATACGGGATGGGCTCATTCAGCCGCATCAGGGCGACATCCATCCGAACGCCTTCGTGCGAAAGCGGGTTATTTGAAGCGTAGCCGGGCAGAACGGCAATTTGCGTAATCTGACGCTCGGCCAACGCGCTGCCGTTGCTCAGACCCGCACGAAACGTGATGTCTTCGGGCGCGTATGTTTCCCCGGTACGGCGGTCGACAGCACAATGGGCAGCGGTCAGCACCATGTCCTGCGCGATCAGAGTACCTGTGCAATAGGACTCTTCGCGCACATCCAGCCGCCCGATTGCTTCCCAACCGTAAAGGTCGTCCCGGTCTGTCAGCTTGCGTTTGTTGGCTTGCGCATGGGATGCGGTCGCCAGAACACTCAGGCCCAAAAGCAGACTTAGAAAGACCTTGGTCATGGCCGGATAAACCTTGCACCGACGTTCTTGCCCGTCCCCGAACCGGAGGTCGACAATCCAAATCCGTGCCCGGCAGACAGCTCGTCTCGCAGCAATTGCAGCGAATGTTCAACCGCAGTTCCGATCGCAACGCTCTGGCCATCCATGCTGGCCTTTGCCGCCACAACCGACACGATCTGAGGGCGCGCGCCTGTAAAAGAAAAAACCGGTGCTCCTGAAGACCCGAAGTCGACGTCGCAAGACATGATCATAACGCCTGCCTGCCGGTTCATGACCGAACAAACCTGTTGCAACGAAGGCGCTTCTGACCGGTCATGTGCATATGACACCACGCCTACTTCCGCACCCCGGCGCGGCTGATCTCCTGATTCAAACGGAATGACCGATGTGTTGCGGATCGGCTGCCAAAGCTCGATCAGGGCGACATCCGCGCCGACACGGTCCGTCGACGACTCGGCACTGAATTGATAATCCGGGTGAATTACAGCTTGTCTTGCCGTTCGATAAGCCAAAGCACGCCCCAGCCGCCACCCGGCCAGAAATTCGATATCGGACGGGTTCACCCGCTGCCCGGACACCTTGTCGAACAGGCAGTGCGCCGCTGTCAGCACAAGGGTTGGCGACACAAGCGTTCCGGTGCAGAACCCTTTTCCGGCAATATCCAGACGCCCGACAGCCATCCATTCGCGCCCGGAATCCGAGGTCTCCAGGCTTTCCAGCCTGGTGTCCTGTGCTGTAGCCGTCATCGGCAAAGCACAAAGAACAATCGCCTTAATCCAGTTGCGCACTCGGGTCTCCGGGGACTCACTCTGAGGCTTTTGTCCTACGTGTCACGTTGGGCAAAAATAGGACGATCGGAGTCTAGGTGAATTTCCTGAGGAAATGATGCGGGGCGGCATCAGAGTGGCTTATCGCAAAATAGGAACAGAATCTCCTGCCCGTTGCAACGCGGGTGGTTTCGGCCCCCCTGTTGCCCAATCCAGCAACTCGACCGTATGAACGACTGGCACTTGGGTGCCGGACCCGATTTGCATCATGCAACCGATATTGCCTGCTGCGATGATATCAGGTTTCTTGACCTCAAGTGTCCTGATTTTACGCTGCTTCAACTGACCCGAGATTTCCGGCTGCATCAGGTTGTAAGTCCCTGCGCTACCGCAGCACAAATGGCTGTCGGCAGGCTCGACCACTTTGAACCCGGCACGTTTCAGAAGGTCTTTGGGATAGGTCTTGATCTTCTGCCCATGCTGCAGCGAACAGGCTGCGTGATACGCAACTGTAAGGTCCTGATCACGCCGTTCGGGTAGACTCAGCTTCATAACCAGCTCACTGATATCCATCGCGATACCCGAGACCCGCGCAGCATCGACCGAGAGCGCGTCGTTCCGGAACATATGCCCGTAATCCTTGACCGTCGTCCCACAGCCTGAGGTATTGATCACGATGGCGTCCAATCCGCCGCCGTCCATCTCGCGAATCCAGGCCCTGATATTGGCGATTGCGGCTGCGTGGCTGTCTTTCACCTTGCCCATGTGATGGGTCAGCGCTCCACAACATCCTGCACCCTCAGCCACCACAACCTCACATCCCAGCCGGGTCAGCAGACGGATCGTGGCGTCATTAATGTCAGTATTCAGCGCTTTCTGTGCGCAGCCCGTCATCAGCGCCACCCGCATTTTCCGCTCGCCTTCGGGCGCAAAGCTTTGAGGGTCATCGTTACGGCTGACCGGCGGAATGTTCTTGGGCGCCATGTCCAGCATGGCACGCAAACGGGCATCTGGCATCAAAAACCGGAACGGGCGACCCAGTTTCGCCCCGATCAGCGCCCAGCGAAAGCGCATCGGATAGGGCAGGATCTGTGCCAGAACCCAACGCAAAATACGATCCGCCAAAGGGCGTTTGTAATTCGCCTCGATATATTCCCGCGCGTGATCGACCAGATGCATATAGTGCACACCTGATGGGCAAGTGGTCATGCAAGCCAGACAGGACAGGCACCGATCGATATGTTTGACCGTCTTTTCATCGGGCTGCCGCTCGTTTTCGAGCATATCCTTGATCAGATAGATGCGCCCGCGCGGACTGTCCAACTCGTCGCCAAGAACCTGATAGGTCGGACAAGTCGCCGTGCAGAATCCGCAATGGACGCAATTGCGCAGAATTTCGTTCGAGCGCTTGGTTGCCGGGTCTTGCAGCTGCCGTTCTGAGAATGATGTCTGCATAAACCTATCCCATCAGCCCCGGATTAAACAATTCACGTGGGTCAAACTTAGCGCGCAACCCCTTTGTCAGGCTCGAGACGGCCACGTTTTCCGGTTGAAAACGCCCCAGTCGCGCGACTGTTTCTGCATCCGCTCGTACAAGTGTCGCGTGGCCAGAAAACACACCTAGACGCGCGCGCAGATCCGTACCTTTCGGGACGCGCAGCCAGACAAGCCCACCGCCCCAGTCGAAAAGCAACTGATCCGCTTCGGCACGCGCTGAAACTTCGGCCGCATCTCCGGGTTTTACTGAAAGCCGCCAGACATCCCCGTCCTGCCCCTGAAACGGATGAGCATCGCGGATACCAGCCCACAGCGTGTCTGCATCCGCTTCCTCTGAAATCTCTCCAAACCGGGACAGTTCAGCCGCCAACTTGCCTGTGCGATATGCGACCGCGTCCGTGAAGCCTTCGACCCTAAGCAGGGCTTTCCCGGCGTCGGGATCATACGCGGCCCCCGTTACTTCGAACGGCGATCTCAGCGCAGCGGACAGAACCCGAACCGCAGTTCCAGCTTCCCGGACCCCAACAGATAATGTTGCCACCCGTTCCGGTTTTGGAAGCACCTTCAGCGAAACTTCGGTCAAAACTCCTAAAGTACCCCAGGACCCGCCCATCAATTTGACCAGATCGTACCCGGTGACGTTCTTCATGACGCGGCCACCGTTCTTGATCACCTGCCCGCGCCCATCGACATAGCGTACCCCCAGCAGAAAATCCCGGCAGGCCCCGGCCTGAATCCGTCGCGGGCCCGAAATATTGGCCGCGACGACGCCGCCAATGGTCGGTTCACCTTGTGTCCCCAGCAATCCGCGATGATCCATCGGCTCAAACGCGAGGTGCTGGCCCTCTGCTTCCAGCGTCGCCGTGATCTCGGCCAAGGGCGTCCCCGCCCGTGCAACAAGGGTCAGCGCCCCGGGTTCGTATAGCGTAATACCGCGCAAAGCTCCGGTTTCGATTTCCGCATACGGGCTGGCAATTCCACGCGTCCCGCCTCCGACAATGCGTACAGGGTTTTCTAACCCGACCACCAGCTTTGCCAGATCGGCCTCAGTCTCAGGTCTCATTGGCTTCATCTTTTCCAAAATACTCCGGGGGCAAGGGGGCAGCGCCCCCTTATTCTGCAGCCATACGCCGCGGCTCCGACACGTCGAGCGGAAACACTTTGGCCGCGTTCAGCAGCCATTTGGGATCGAAAACGTCCTTAACCGCCATCTGCGCCTCAAGATCGGCAGGTGAATATTGATGAGACATCAGATCCCGCTTTTCGATCCCCACACCATGTTCCCCAGTCAGACAGCCGCCCTCGTCAACACACAGCTTCAGAATCTCTGCCCCAAAAGCTTCGCATTTTTCCAGATCGCCGGGTTTGTTGGCATCGAACAAGATCAGCGGATGCATATTTCCGTCGCCCGCGTGGAACACATTTCCGACCGGCAACCCAAACTCCCCACTCAATTCTCCGATACGACGCAGAACGGTTGGTAGGGCTGACACCGGGATCGTGCCATCCAGACACATGTAATCGTTCAATTGTCCCATGGCACCGAATGCAGATTTCCGACCCAACCAGATCTTGGCGCTTTCCTCGGCCGACTGGCTTTCGCGCAATTCAACCGGGTCATGGCGTTTTGCTATCTCGATGATTTTCGAAAGCTGAAAATCTATTTCAGCGTCAGACCCCTCCACTTCGACGATCAGCAGCGCGTTGCAATCGGGATACCCGGCATGGGCAAAGTTTTCGCAGGCCCTGATGCACAATGTATCCATGAACTCGATCGCGACCGGCAATATGCCCGATTGGATGATGTCCGAGACACACTGCCCCGCAACCTCATTGTCATTAAAACCCATCAGGACCGGTCGTGCGCCCTCGGGCTTGCGAAGAATACGCAGCGTGGCCTCGGTCACCACACCCAGTTGACCTTCGGACCCACAGATGACGCCCAACAGGTCCAGACCTGGTGCATCCAGATGCGCACCACCGATTTCGACAACGCTGCCGTCCATCATGACCATGGTCACGCCCAACAGGTTGTTTGTTGTTACCCCATATTTGAGGCAATGCGCTCCGCCCGAGTTCATCGCGATATTGCCAGCAATGGCACAGGCCAGCTGCGAAGACGGATCGGGGGCGTAGAAGAAATCCTTTTCTTCGACCGCACCGGTAACGCTTAGATTGGTGCGACCCGTCTGTACTTTGATGAAGCGGTTGTCATAGTCGATTTCCAACACCTCATTCATCCGTGCGACGCCCAGAATGACGCAATCCGCCGTCGGCAAGGCTCCACCGGCCAGTGAAGTGCCCGCACCGCGCGGCACCACAGGCACGTTTTCGTCATGACAAATGCGCAGAACATCCGAAACCTGCTGTGTGCTTGACGGCAGCACGGCCAGCATTGGCGGGCATTTATAGGCCGTCAAAGCGTCACACTCGTAAGCGCGGGTTTCGGAGGGGTCATGGATGATCGCATCTTCGGGCAGAACCCGCGACAGCCGCGCAACAAGCGCAGATTTCCGGCTCAGAACATCCGGGCTTGGCTTTGGCATCTCCATGGCATTCCTCCTTTTGGTAAAATTATATTACCAATTTATCGCACTGGCAAGTTCCCATGCCCGACCTTACTGTCGCGGTCATGATCTGGATCGAACGTGCCGCTCTTTTTGCCCCTCTGGACTACGCATCATTGCTTTTGCTGCTGGTTGCGTGGCTGTGGATCGGGTGGAAAATCGAACATCCGTCACCGCAGAGGCAATCCGTAGCTCTTATGATGGACGATTACCGGCGCGACTGGATGCGCGAGATGGTGACCCGCCAACCGCGCATGTTCGACGCGCAAGTCGTGGCGGCCATGCGGCAGGGCAGTACATTTTTCGCGTCGACCACGATGATTGCCATCGGGGGCGGGCTGGCCCTGCTGGGCAATACCGAAAGACTGGCAGGCGTCGCAATCGACCTCGCCATCGGCAGTGTCCCGGCAATGGTCTGGGAGATCAAAATCCTTTTCGTCGTATTGCTGCTGGCCAACGCATTTCTGAAATATGTCTGGGCGCACCGCCTTTTCGGATACTGCGCCGTGTTGATGGCTGCAGTTCCCAATGACCCCGAAGACCCGCAAACCTATCCCCGCGCCCGTCAGGCGGCTGAAATCTGTGTCACCGCCGCGCGCAGCTTCAACCGTGGTCTGCGCGCCACTTATTTTGCACTGGCGTCGTTGGCATGGTTTCTTGGACCTGTCGCGCTCATTTTGGGCACAGCGGTCACGTTTGGCGTCTTGTATCGGCGCGAGTTCGCCTCACACTCCCGGGAAATACTCATGGCCCGAGCCGCCAGCACGGATACGTGATACCGATGCGCTATCCCACTGGTTACACTGGTGCGATGCGATACTTGATTCTCTGCGCCATGTTGGCGAGCCCCGCCCTTGCCGACCCGCCAACAATCGAACAGGTCCGCACCAGTGCAAACGGTGATACATGGCGGTTCGATGTGACGATCCGGCATCCCGATACGGGTTGGGATCATTACGCCGATGGCTGGCGTGTTCTGGATATGGATGGAAACGAGTTGGGAATGCGCGTCCTGCTCCATCCTCACGAAACCGAACAACCCTTTACCCGCTCTCTGGGCGGGGTGGTCATTCCCGATGGCATGACACAGGTGCAAATTCAGGCACGGTGCATCGTCGATGGATGGAAGGAAGGCACCACAGTGGTCAAACTGGATTGACCCTCAGAAAATACCCATGGCCAGACCGGCACTCAAAGCGGCTCCTGTCTCGCGGCATTGATCCAGTTGGTCTTGCGGGATTGTCTTTTCGGCCAAAATGGCCTCGGGCGTTTGCGCATGAGTACAGATGATCAGCGGAGGCTGAACAGCTTTTAATCGCCAACCGGTGGCTATCCGTGCGATCTGACGGGCGGCGTTTTCACCATCCGATCCTGCGCAAATCATCTGCGCATAGGGTCGGCCTTCTAGCTTTCCCAGCACCGGGTAGTAGCAGCGGTCGAAGAATTCCTTCATCAGACCCGAAATTGCCGCCAGATTTTCAGGCGCGCAAAAGATGTAGCCATCGGAGGCCAACAGATCTTCCGGCCCGGCTTGATCGGCAGGCATAAGCTTTGTGTCAGTCTCACCTCGCGCCGCTTCGGCCGCGGCTTCGGCCATCTGCCGGGCACCGCCTGTGCGCGAGTGGTAGACAATCAGTAGCTGCGCCATGTCAGACCCGGTGATAGGGGCCACCTGACAGAATGGTCGCGGCCCGGTAAAGTTGCTCGGCCAGCATCACACGGACCAGCATATGGGGCCAGACCATCGACCCGAATGAAATGGAAAAATCCGCCTCGGCCCGCAGAATCGGGTCAATTCCATCCGCACCACCGATCACAAATGCCAGGTCCTGCCGACCCGCGTCGCGCCAATCACCCAGCTTCTTCGCGAAATCGGGCGAGGACATGACACGCCCCCGTTCATCCAGCGTGCACAACACTGCCCCTTTGGGCAGGGCCCTACGCAGCAGCGCGGCCTCGGCTGCCATGCCTGCGTTTTTCTTGTCTTCAACCTCGATCACCTGCGCAGGCCCAAGGCCCAGCGCACGGCCGGTCCGGTCAAATCGGGTCAGGTAATCGTCAAGCAGTGTCTTCTCGGGTCCGGCGCGCAATCGCCCGACCGCAACTATGCTGATACGCATGTCTCTCTCGCCTCCGGCCTGTTAATGCAGGCCGGGATAGCGCCTCAGTTCGCCGAGGCGCTGCCGCCCTGAGGCAGCCACATCTTTTCCAGCTGATAGAATTCACGCACTTCGGGGCGGAAGATATGGACGATGACGTCGCCCGTATCGATCAGCACCCAGTCGCCGGTATCCTTGCCTTCGACCTTCGAGGTGAAACCGAATTCCTGCTTGATGCGATCCGTCAGCTTTTCCGCCATGGCCGACACCTGACGGGTCGACCGACCCGAGGCAATCACCATGTGATCCGCAACCGATGACTTGCCCTGCAGGTTGATCTGCACGACGTCTTCGGCCTTGTCATCGGAAAGTGAGGAAAGGATTCGTTCAAGCAGCTTGTCGCTGATTGACTGAGAGTGGGCCATTATGTTGACCCCATCATCGGCGGGCAAACCCGCCTGTGTATGTAGAGACAGGACATAGTCCTCCTTTGCTGCGCGCCGCGAAACCCCGGCGCCGGGGTACTAATAAGGTAGCAAGGGGAATGCAACATTTCAATGAATGCACGCTGCAGGGCGCACACAGGCGCTTACTCTGTGATGATCTGTTGCGCAGTTGCGCCGTCCGGCAGCAACCGGATTTCGCGCTGTGGGAAGGGGATCGAGATACCATCTTCCTTGAATGCGTCCCAAAGCGCCAGATAGACATTGCCCCGGATATTGGTCAGCCCCTTTGTCGGGTCGCTGATCCAGAACCTCAGCACATAGTCCACGCTGCTGTCACCAAACCCGGTGATGTGGCAAACAGGTTCATGTTTGCCGCCGCTCAGGACCCGGGCAACCGCCTTTACCGCCCTGATTGCGGTTGCGCGCACTTTATGCGGATCGTCGTCATAGCTGGTACCAAAATCCAGATCCAATCTCACGAACCGGTCGGAATGCGACCAGTTCACCACCTGGTTGGTAATCAGATCTTCGTTTGGTATCAGGTACTCGCGCCCGTCCCGTGTTACGACCGACACATATCGCGCGCCAAGTGCATTGATCCAACCGAACGTATCCCCCAACGAGATCACATCGCCCGGCTTGATCGAGCGGTCCATCAGGATGATGATCCCCGATATCAGGTTCGACACCACTTTTTGCAAACCGAACCCGATACCCACGCCGATTGCCCCAGACAAAAGCGCGATGCCGGTCAGATCGAACCCCAACGTTCGGATCGAAGCCATAAAGACTGCCCCGTAAAGCAAAACCTGTATGCCTTTCGACAGCAGCACCTGCATGGACGGAGTTATGTCGTCATTGCTTTGCAATGCGCGTTCGGCTGCGCGCGTGCCGATACGGGCCAGTGTCAGCAGGATGCCGATCAGCAAAGTTGCCTTGAGAATCCCAAGGGCCGAAATATGCAGGTCCCCAATGGAAATCGCGACACCGTCAAGAAAACCCGCGACATCATCCGTCAGATTCAGCGCGACAAGCGTTGCGTAGATCCACATTGCCCACTTGAAAATCCGGCGAAGCGTGCGGTTTTGGACCAGTCTCGCGACCAGTGCTATCGCCAGCCACGCCGCCGCCAACGTAGCTATCACCCCGATAATATAGCTGCGCGATGGCCAGGTGAGCTGCTGCATGGTCAGATACAATGCCCACGAAAGCAGAATGAAGTAGACCAGCGCCAACCGCCGCATCAGCTGCACCAGAACCCGCAGCCGCCATTTCGGCCATCCCGTGCGTGAACGAGCCCAGGCATCCCATCTAGACTGAGTCAGGAATTTCAGCAGCAAAGCCAGCGCCCACAGCAACAGGATGATGAGCAATTGATATTGTCGCCAGCCCGGCGTGACGATCAGATCAAGCAGCCTCTCGAATTGCGCGGAAAAAGCCGCAACCATGTTGTTGTAGAGGTCCGTCAGCGTACTGGGGATCAGGTCTTGGTTCATGCACGTCTCCTGCGGGGTCAGCTTGGACAGCAATGCGGGGCGATGCAAGCCTGACACTGGTTTTGAACCTTGATTGCCGGAAGGGCGCGGTATATCTGAACCGCATGAGACTCAATGTGGCCCAACTTCAGAATCTGGAAGATCGCGCGCGCTTGCGTGAACGGTTCTTTGGCGCTGCCCGCACGGTTCTGGCGCGCCTATCCGTCGCCTGAGCTAACTCGCCAGCTATTTCTCATTACATACGGGAGAGGACCGATGTCCCCCAAGACACTCTATGACAAGATTTGGGATGCCCATGTCGCGCACGAAGCCGATGATGGAACCTGCCTGCTTTATATCGACCGCCATCTGGTGCACGAAGTTACCAGCCCGCAGGCTTTTGAAGGGCTGCGCATGGCAGGCCGTAAAGTGCGCGCGCCGGAAAAGACCATCGCTGTACCGGACCACAACGTGCCGACCACACCGGACCGCGTGAACGGGATCGAAAACCCGGAATCACGCATTCAGGTCGAGGCACTGGACAAGAACGCCAAGGATTTCGGCATTCACTACTACCCGGTGAATGACGTGCGCCAGGGCATTGTCCACATCGTTGGCCCGGAACAGGGCTGGACCCTGCCGGGTATGACCGTTGTCTGCGGCGACAGCCACACAGCGACTCACGGTGCATTCGGCGCGCTGGCTCACGGTATCGGCACGTCTGAGGTTGAGCATGTTCTGGCCACGCAAACGCTGATCCAGAAGAAGTCCAAGAACATGAAGGTGGAAATCACCGGCAAGTTGCAACCGGGCGTGACCGCCAAGGACATTACTCTGGCTGTGATCGGTGAGACCGGCACCGCTGGCGGTACCGGCTATGTCATCGAGTATTGCGGCGAAGCAATCCGTGATCTGTCAATGGAAGGTCGCATGACCGTCTGCAACATGGCGATTGAAGGCGGGGCTCGTGCCGGTCTGATCGCGCCGGATGAAACAACGTTCGAATATGTCAAAGGCCGCCCGCACGCGCCGAAAGGCGCGCAGTGGGAAGCGGCTCTGACATGGTGGAAAACGCTCTTTACTGATGAAGGCGCGCATTTCGACAAGGTCATCACCCTGCGCGGCGAAGACATCGCGCCGGTCGTGACCTGGGGCACCAGCCCCGAGGACGTTCTGCCGATCACCGCAACCGTCCCGAACCCCGAAGATTTCGAAGGTGGCAAAGTCGACGCGGCCCGCCGCTCCATCGAATACATGGGGCTGAAAGCCGGCCAGAAGCTGAGCGAAGTTGAGATCGACACCGTCTTTATCGGTTCGTGCACCAACGGCCGGATCGAAGACCTGCGGGCCGCCGCCGAGATTCTGAAAGGCAAAAAGATCAAGGATGGCATACGCGCCATGGTCGTTCCGGGCTCGGGTCTGGTCCGCGCACAGGCCGAAGAAGAAGGTCTGGCGAATATCTTCAAAGAAGCCGGTTTCGAATGGCGTCTGGCAGGCTGTTCGATGTGTCTGGCGATGAATCCCGACCAGTTGCAACCGGGTGAACGCTGCGCCGCGACTTCGAACCGCAACTTTGAAGGCCGTCAGGGCCGGGGCGGGCGTACCCACCTGCTAAGCCCGGCAATGGCCGCCGCAGCGGCAATCACAGGACGGCTGACAGACGTTCGTGAAATGATGTAAGCTACCCTCATAACTGGATATTTGAGGGATTGAAGACATGAGTGACTGGACAAAATGGCTATTGCTTGGACTTCTGTCCATCGTGTTCGGCATCTTTGTGCTGGGCGCACCGGTCGTGGCATCAATTACCGTGACGGTGGTCACAGGTGTATTGCTGTTGATTTCGGGCGCATTGCAGGTTGTTGGCGGCTTCACAGTTGAAGGGACCGGCAACAAGATACTGTCACTTATCATGGGTGTCGTGATGCTGTTTCTGGGCTGGTCCTTTCTGGATCACCCACTGCAAGGAACGCTGACACTGGCAACCGTCTGCCTGATCCTGTTCATGGCTGGCGGCATTGCCCGCGTGATCCTGTCGTTCCAGATGCGCGGAACACAGTATTTCTGGGCGACGCTGGTCTCGGGCATCATGTCGATTGTTCTGGCGATCCTGATCTGGCGCTTTGCCGCGATGGATCCTTCGGTGCTGCTGCAATTGCTGGGCATCCTGCTGGGGATCGAGATGATCTTTAACGGGCTCGGCCTTGTCTTCATGGCGTTCTTCGTCAAGGACGCACCAAAAGAAACGAAACAAGCTTAACGCGGGGTCTGGGCGCGGCCCTCTCCCGCAGGAGTGTGAACATGGATAAGTTTGAAAAAGTCCACGGGGTGGCCGCCCCAATGCCGCTGATCAATATCGACACCGATATGATCATCCCGAAAGTACACCTGAAAACAATCAAACGGTCCGGCCTGGGCGTCGTTCTGTTCGACGAGATGCGCTATCACGATGACGGTCAGGAGAATGAAGAATTCATCCTGAACAAGCCTGCCTATCGCGAGGCCGAGATTCTGGTTGCAGGCGACAACTTCGGCTGTGGGTCCTCACGCGAACATGCGCCCTGGGCGATCAAGGATTTCGGCATCAAGGTCGTGATCTCGACCAGTTTTGCCGACATCTTCTTCAACAACTGTTTCAAGAACGGCATTCTGCCGATCGTTGTCGAGGCAGAACACCACGCGATCCTTATGGATGATGCGCATAAAGGCGAAAACGCCCGCATGACCGTACATCTGGAAGACCAGCAGATCACCACATCGGACGGCGTCGTGATCGATTTCGAAATCGATCCTCACCGCAAGCACTGCCTGCTGAATGGTCTGGATGATATCGGGCTAACGATGGAAAAAGATCATCACATCGACAAGTTCGAGGATCACGCCAGTCAGGCCCGTCCCTGGGTGTGATTCTGGGGACGAATCTGTGGATACTCAACCTGACGGGGTCGCCAAGGCGGCCCCGCTCGCATTCTTGGGGTTGATTTTTCGCAAACCACAACATGTGGGTATCAATTTGAGATACACGTCGGATTTGCGTCGAAAATGATGCAATACCGCACCAGTTGCGCCATCTTTTTGCCCGAAATCCCGTGTTTTCTGCACCTCGGCTTGAGCAAAATGCCGCTTATCGTTCATGTTGGCGCTAAAGAGGCATCCGTCAACGTCAGACGAAGCGACGGGCACAAGTTGGAAACAAGTCGACAAAGATCGGCTGATCCGGTTTGAAAAAGGGTTCGGATAGTGATTGCGCGCACAACAGGGGCGGCGATACGCGGTATACTTGTTGCACTTATGGTGCTGACACCTGCGTTGTACCTGCCTGTCTCATCTACGAACGGGACCGAGATACTGGTCTTTCTCGCGATCCTCGCGTTTATCCTGACCTTTGCCGAATACAATTCCGCCTTTCCCAGCTTCATCGAATTCCGCGACGCGCCCCCGGTCAATCGCCTTCGGTTTGTCGGCCTGATGTCGATGGTCACCTTTCTGACGCTGATCTGCAAAAACGCCTTTGAACCAACGCAGTTGACCACATTCTCTTATTCGGTTGGTTTGGCTGTCGCAAATGTGGTGGACTTCCCCTATTCTCCGGTGCGCCTCATCGTGTTGATGTTGCCCCCGGATGCCAGCCACGCCTTGATTGAACTGGTCCGCATCACGGCCAGCGTGGCTTATGTCGCGGCATTGGTCACGATTGTCAGCTTTGCCTATGCGGTCAGGGTTCGGGGATGGCCAACCGGAAATGGCGCCTTCAATGTTTGGACAAACCTGCCGCTGTTTGACCCGACCAAAGGGGGCGATGTCGTTACGCGCCTTCAACGGGATGGCCGCCTGAACATCTGTATCGGCATTCTGCTGCCATTCCTCATTCCGGCGATAATCAAGTTGATGAGCAGTGTGATCGCCCCGATCTCTCTCGGGAACCCACAGACCTTGATCTGGACCATGAGCGCATGGGCCTTCCTGCCCGCCAGCATGATCATGCGCGGCATGGCGACCCTCAGGATCGCGGGCTTGATCATGGAAAAACGCCGCGCCTATTCGACCAGCGAGTCAACACAGACCGCATGATCCGCATCTTGTGTCTGCTATGGCTGCCCTTTGCGGCACAGGCAGAAGTCGTGCGTATCGCCACCTATAATACCGAGCTCAGCAGAAAAGGTCCCGGCCTACTGGTTCGCGACATTCAACGCGATGACGCGCAAGTTCTGGCCGTTGTCCACGTTATCTTAGCCGCGCGCCCTGACATCATCGCCCTTCAGGGTATCGACTGGGACCTGAACAATACCGCTGTAACAGCCCTGACCGGGAAACTGCGCAACGCGGGGCTTGATTACGGATATTACCTTGCCACACAACCCAATGCCGGGCTGGAAACCTCGCTTGACCTGGACGGCGATAGCAAGGCCCAAGGCCCCGGCGACGCCCAAGGCTGGGGCCAGTTCACAGGTCAAGGTGGGCTGGCGGTGTTATCACGATACGAAATTATCACAGCTGAGGTTCAGGATTATTCTGCGCTGTTGTGGCGCAGTTTACCGGGCGCCACCCTGCCTGGCGTAAACGGGCAACCCTTCCCGTCTGACGCGGCACATCAGATACAACGCTTGTCTTCGACTGCACATTGGGTTGTACCGATCGAAACCCCGTATGGGCGGCTCAATCTCATGACCTTTCATGCGGCGCCGCCCGTTTTCGATGGGCCCGAGGATCGAAACGGGTTGCGCAATCAGGATGAGATCCGGCTCTGGTCCGTAATATTGAACGGTGAACTGGAGCCAGTCCCCGAAGGTGCCTTTGTGATCGCCGGCGATGCCAACCTTGATCCAACGCGTGGAGAGGGCCGTAAACAGGCCATTCAGTCCCTTCTGACCCATCCCCGTTTGCAAGACCCGCTGCCGAAAGACCCTTCAGGCTCGACCTCAACGGTCGCTTGGAAGGCCACGGGTGAAATGCGCGTGGATTATGTGTTGCCGTCCGCCGACCTGCGCATTTCGGATGCCGGTGTGACGTGGCCGGAAAAAGGCAACAAGCTTTACGAATCTGCCCTACGTGCCAGCAGGCACCGATTGGTCTGGGTTGACGTCACCCTGCCTTAAGGCATGATCGACTCTGGGGTCGCATAGGACAAAGTCACCAGGTTAGGTGAGATTGCAGAACGCAATGCATCATCCAGATCGGTCTGATGCTCAGAACCCAGTAACTCGGTCAGGTACGATCCGTCCAACTGGTGTGGCACCTGCCACAGATACCGCATTTCAATCAGGTGTGAAGACATGCGCCAGAATGGTCGCGCCAGCTGCAATGGCCACCATTGCATCGGCTTCACGGATATGTCGCGTCCGGTCACTCTCGTCAAAGACTGCGCGATCTGAGTTCCGGTCAGAGTGTAGCCAGCAAAAGGAACATCGCAGAACCGCGGCAGATCCTTTCGAATTTCACACAGCGCGACGGCAGCTTGGGCCAAATCAGGCAGATAGGCCCAGGCGTGCAAAGCTTCTGGATCTCCGGGATACACGAATTGATTGCGCGACAGATGCTTGATCATGACCTGATCGAACCAGTTTCCAGATGCCTCGGTGTCAATGAAATCACCCGCACGCAGAAGGATCGTACGGACGGTTGAGGCGCGATACGTCTCCTCCATCTCGATCCGGATGCGGCCAAGCGGATTGGTGGCCAAGTGCGGTGTACTCCCGGACCATGGGCCTTGCGTGTCCGCTCCAAACACATAGACGTTGCCTGGAACCAGTACGGTGGCTCCGGTCTCGGACGCGGCATCTATCACACGTCTGGTAAGGTCGGGCATTTCACGCGACCAATCAGGATAGAGCGGGTTCCACCCATTTACGATGACATCCACCCCTTTTGCCGCCTGGGAAAGAGAATCGGACCCGCGACGGAATGTCTGCACGGTCCAACCCGCATTCCGAAACGCCTTTGCAGCATTACGCCCAAACCGGCCCGACGCGCCGAGTATCAGAGCAGTTTGTGTCATTGATACCTCCTGTTTCGGACCAATCTATCCATTCAATGCACGTATGGAATTGCCGGGAAATGTAGAATGTGTATTCAATTATGAATGGATAAAGCACTGACGCATGCGGATTGGTCTCTGATCCAAAGCTTTCTGGCCGTGGCCGAAACAGGATCCCTGTCTGCCGCTGCTCGGCACCTTGATCGCAGCCAACCCACATTGGGGCGGCAAGTACAAAGCCTTGAGACCGAACTGGGCGTATCCTTGTTCGACCGCCACGCGCGCGGCCTGAAACTAAGCGTGGCAGGTTCCCAGCTCTTGCCGATGGCGCAGCAAATGCACAGCGCCATGACTGCCTTCAGCCTTGCCGCCGCAGGGCAGTCGCAGCAGCTTGAAGGCTCGGTCCGCATCACCGCTTCGGTCTTCGCGTCGCATCATCTGCTGCCTCCGATTCTGGCGAATATCCGAAGGCAGGAACCCGCCATTCAACTTGAGCTGGTCGCCACCGATACCACGGAAAACCTGTTATACCGCGAGGCAGATATTGCCGTTCGCATGTATCGCCCCGCGCAGATGGATATCATTTCGCGTTATCTGGGCGAGGTGCCGTTATGCTTTTGCGCGGCCAGGTCCTATCTCGACCGTAAGGGACGCCCCAAGACACCCGAGGAACTTTTTTCCCACGACCTTGTGGGGTTTGACGCCAATCAGGAAATCATCAAGGCCATGCGCGAAAAAGGATGGCCCGCAAGCCGCAACAGTTTTGCGACCCGCTGCGATCTGCAAAGCGCCTATTGGGAACTGATCCGCGCGGGATGCGGCATTGGCTTCAGTCAGGTCCAGATGGCCGAAGCCGACCCGGATGTCGAAATCTTGCCGCTGGATGTTGAAATCCCGGTTCTGCCCGTGTGGTTGGCTGCGCCGCAGGCCATGCGCCAGACCCCACGTATCCGCAGGGTCTGGGATTTGCTGGCAGAAGGGCTCAAGGCCAGCCTCTGAGGATCAAAGAGGGCCCGTATACGTTCCGCGCGCCGGGTAGTTATTGCCCAACGTGAACTTCAGACCACCCGCGATATCCGACATCGACGGGCGACCGAAAGGCGTGGTCTGTCGCCAAGCATAGTACAGCGTCCGGTCAGGTGCGATGTAGAAATGTCCGGGCTCTGCGAACAGGTCTGGTTCGGCACTGCCTTCGCGCTTGGTCGAGATGTTCAGCCCCCAACCCTCCCGTGCCTCAGACAGGGGCAGGCTGTGGCCTACACGCAGGCGGGAAACATTGGCTTTTGCTGCGGTT
Source organism: Ruegeria sp. CH2 (assembly GCF_056537065.1). NCBI lineage: Bacteria > Pseudomonadati > Pseudomonadota > Alphaproteobacteria > Rhodobacterales > Roseobacteraceae > Ruegeria > Ruegeria sp. CH2. The sequence continues at coordinate 36,703 of NZ_JBQFQV010000011.1, read as the reverse complement.
TCAGCGGCACGTTCGGCGGTATCGGTGGTGATCATGATAACCTCGACACCCAGCGCCGCGAAATCGTCCAGCGCCGCCTCGGCCTCGGTCATCTGCCTGATGCAGATCGGGCAATGCAATCCGCGATATTGAATCACCAGCGTTCCGTTTTCGCCCTTGTTGGTCTCGAGGTCGAAACTGCCATGGGCGACAGTTTCAATTTTCAGCGCAGGAACCAGATTTCCGGGTGTCAGCATGTGTTTTCCTTGTGTTTTGACAGGTCTGTCTCATTGACCCGATGCTGCGCAGACGCTAGGGCCTGTGCAACAAAACGCAAGGAGACCCTTCATGCCCAACCCCTCGCTCCTCATCCTGCCCGGAGACGGAATTGGCCCAGAAGTTATGGCCGAAGTGCGCAGAATCATCGATTGGTTCGGTGCCAATCGTGGTCTTCAATTTGACGTGAGCGAGGACCTGGTGGGTGGTGCCGCCTATGACGCCCACGGCAAGCCTCTGTCCGATGAGACCATGGCAAAGGCGCAAGAGGTTGACGCGGTTCTGCTGGGCGCCGTCGGCGGTCCGAAATACGACGATCTGGATTTCAGCCTGAAACCCGAACGTGGCCTGCTGCGCCTGCGTAAGGAAATGGACCTGTATTCGAACCTGCGCCCCGCGCAGTGTTTTGACGCGCTTGCCGATTTCTCTTCGCTGAAGAAAGACATCGTTGCCGGTCTGGATATCATGATCGTGCGCGAACTGACGTCGGGCGTCTATTTCGGTGAGCCGCGCGGCATCTTCGAGGAAGGCAACGAACGCGTCGGCATCAACACCCAGCGTTACACCGAATCCGAGATCGAACGCGCCGCGCGCTCGGCTTTTGAACTGGCAATGCGCCGCAACAAAAAGCTGTGCTCGATGGAAAAAGCCAACGTCATGGAATCGGGCATCCTGTGGCGCGAAGTCGTCACCCGCGTCGCAGCGGACTACCCCGAAGTTGAGCTGAGCCATATGTACGCTGACAACGGCGCGATGCAGCTTGTGCGCGCACCGAAACAGTTTGATGTGATCCTGACCGACAACCTGTTCGGTGACATCCTGTCCGACTGCGCCGCGATGCTGACCGGGTCGCTGGGCATGTTGCCTTCGGCCTCTCTGGGCGCGCCGATGGCTAATGGTCGGCCCAAGGCAATGTATGAACCCGTCCATGGCTCGGCCCCGGATATCGCCGGTCAGGGCAAAGCCAACCCGATCGCCTGTATCCTCAGCTTTGCTATGGCCCTGCGCTACAGCTTTGATCAGGGCGAAGAAGCGGATCGTCTGGAGGCCGCGATCGAGAAAGTACTGGCCGATGGTGTACGCACCGGCGACCTGCTTGCAGATGAGGGCGTTCAGCCCGTATCAACCACTGAAATGGGCGACGCGATCCTTGCGGCCTTGGATGCCAGCGTCTGAAACACGAAACAGCGAAATGACAAAAGGCGGTGCCCGATGCACCGCCTTTTTTCGTTTTTTCCCTCAGAGAAGGCTCTAGTTTCCACCGAAAATATTCTTCAGAAGATTGTTGATATCATCGGCAAAGCCTCCGCGCTTTCGGCGCGGTTGTGGCTGTGCGACCTGAACCGGCGGCGCTGGTGCCATCATCGGCAAGGGTGTCGGTGTCATCCCTTCGGTGACTCGCAGCATGGTTTCTCTCCAGATTTCCGCGGGCAAACCTCCACCGGTCACACCAGATAGGGGCGTGTTGTCGTCGTAGCCCATCCAAACGCCGGTTACGTAATCCGCAGTAAACCCGATGAACCATGCATCCCGCGCCGCCTGGGTTGTGCCCGTTTTGCCCGCCACCTGCCAGCCGGGCAACTTGGCCCGTCCACCTGTGCCCTCGGACACCACACGTTCCATCATCCATGTCAGCTGTTTGGCAGCCGCGTCGTTAATCACCCGTTCACCGATACCGGTTGTCGTAACCATGACAGGTGCTTCATCACCCAGTAGCTTCAACTCGGTCAGGCCATAAGGTTCAACGGCAGAGCCGCCGTTCAGAATACCTGCATAAGCCCCCGTCATCTCAATCAGCGTGCTTTCCGACGCGCCCAGCGCCAAGGCCGGACCTTGCGCCAGATCGCTGGCAATGCCAAAACCACTGGCCACGGTGCGGACGTTATCCAAACCCGAAATCTCGGCAACTTTCACCGCCGGAATATTCAGCGAGTTCTTCAACGCATCCGCCAGTGACACGCGCCCGTAGTACTTGTTGGTATAGTTCTTGGGGCACCATTGACCGGACCCGGGAATGTCCACGCAGTAAGGTTCATCCATCACCGTATCCAGCGGCGAATAGCCGAGTTCCAGCGCGGTGGCGTAGACAAAAGGTTTGAAGGACGAACCGGTTTGGCGCTTGGCGATGGTGGCCCGGTTGAACACCCCGGCAACCCGTGTTTCTCGGCCGCCGACCATGGCTCTTACCGCTCCGTCCGCGGACATAACCACGATGGCCGCCTGCGCCTTGGAGCCTTCGCGCACCTTTTCCTGAAAGATGAATTGCAAAGCCTCTTCCGCCGATCGCTGAATCCGCTGATCCAAAGTCGTCTGAATCACAACATCTTCGGTTGTGTTGTCGCCAAAATAACTGGGAAGTTCCGAAACAACCCAATCTGCGAAATAGCCGCCCGCTCGGGCAGCAGCCGCTTCAGACAGTTGCGCCGGGCGCGTACGCGCTTCGCTGGCTTGTGCGGCGGTCAGATATCCCTGATCCTCCATCAGACCGATAACCAGCCGCGCCCGATCCTGAGACCGTTGCAGGTTGTTGGTCGGCGCATAGCGTGTAGGCGCAACCAGCAGACCAGCCAGCATCGCGGCCTCTGCGGGCGAAACCTCGGCGGCAGATTTTCCAAAGTAGCGCTGGCTTGCGGCTTCGAACCCACGCGCGCCTGCGCCAAGAAAGGCGCGGTTCAGGTAGATCGTCAGGACCTCGTCCTTGGAGTATTTCACCTCCATTGCCAGCGCATAGACAGCCTCCTTGGCCTTGCGCCACAAGGAGCCCTGACGGCAGTCGGCCTCATACGCGGCCTCGGAATCCCAATCGCCGGGATCATAGGGAACACCCAGACACAGCAGTTTCGCGGTCTGTTGCGTGATCGTCGATCCGCCATGCCCGGACAAAGGCCCGCGGCCTTCTTTCAGGTTGATGCTGACCGCGCTGGCGACACCACGCGGGCTGACCCCGAAATGCCGGTAAAATCGTTTGTCTTCGGTTGCGACAACCGCGTTTTTCAGATGCGGAGACACGGTATCGGCCGTGATCACGCCACCAAACTGATCACCACGCCAGGCAAAGACCTTGCCGTCACGATCCAGCAAGGTCACGGACCCCCGCGCACGCCCATCCAGCAAGGCATCCACATCCGGCAACGTGGCGTAGACGATACCCACCGCCAGCGCGAGCAGCATGGCCGAAATCGCACCGACACGCCAGGTCAGGCCCCAGATCAGCCGCCAGATCCACCGGAACAAACGGCGAAAGATACCACCGCCTTTGCCCCCTGATGACTTGCGGGTTTTCCTGCGTGTGGTTTTGCGCGTGGCCGTTTTTCGCGCCGTCGATTTCTTGCCCGCCGCGCTTTTGGTCGCCGCCGGTTTTCGGCCCTTTGAAGGGTACCGTCTATCCGCGACCAATGTCGGCTTGCGGCGCTTGGACTCAGTCATGCTCAAACTCTGCCCGGTTATACTTTTTGGTCACCATACCTCGACAACCGCAGTATGTAGAGGTCCGAATTTCCGGAATTCCCCTCTCTATAGTGCTCAATTATTAGTCGCAACGGCTGTGTTGTGCAAAAATTGTGCAACTTCGCATTATTTTCCGACAGGTTTTGGCCCCGAAAGCGTTTCTTACTGCGCCGCGGCGCGCTTTTTTTCTGCAGGTGCAAACAAGCCGGTCCCACCGGACAATCAGAGGGGAAAGACGTGAAACTGATCATTGCGACAATCAAGCCGTTCAAGCTGGAGGAGGTGCGCGAAGCACTGACCGAGGCTGGCGTGCGCGGCATGATGGTAACCGAGATCAAGGGCTTCGGCTCACAGTCCGGTCACACCGAAATCTATCGTGGTGCCGAATATGCGGTGAACTTCGTGCCCAAGATCAAGCTTGAGATCGTGGTGCCTGCGACAATGGCCGACCAGATCGTCGAGACCATCACCAAAACCGCCAAAACCGGCAAGATCGGTGACGGCAAGATTTTTGTCCTCGATGTCGAACAGGCGATGCGTGTGCGTACCGGGGAAACCAACGAGGACGCGCTGTAAGTGCGCCCACTCACAATCATTCGAGGACTGACAATGAACCTGATGAAATCTCTCATCCCTGCCGCCGCCATTGTTGCGCTGCCGCAGATGGGTCTTGCGCAAGAGGCCGCCGCAACCGGCGAAGCGGCACTGCACACCCAGTATATCTTTACCACGCTGCTGTTTCTGATGGCGGGCTTTCTTGTTTTCTTCATGGCCGCAGGTTTCGCCATGCTGGAAGGCGGTCTGGTACGATCCAAGAACGTTGCCATGCAGATGATCAAGAACGTGGCATTGTTTTCATTTGCCGCAATCATGTACTGGCTGATCGGGTTCAACCTGATGTATCCCGGCGACGGTTGGTCCATCACGGGCTGGCTTGGCCCGTTCTTCTCGACCACAACGCTTGATGCGGTTGGTGTTGCGCCGGCGGATGCGGCACTGGACTATGCTTCGGTCGGTTCAGACTTCTTCTTCCAGCTTGTGTTCGTGGCCGCGACCGCATCCATCGTTTCCGGCGCCGTGGCGGAACGGATCAAGCTTTGGCCCTTTCTGATCTTCGTCATCGTGCTGACAGGCATCATGTACCCGATTTCCGGTTCATGGAAATGGGGTGGCGGCTGGCTGGATGCCAAGGGCTTCTCGGACTTTGCCGGTTCGACCATCGTACACTCGGTCGGTGGCTGGGCTGCGCTGGCAGGGGCCCTTATCCTGGGTCCGCGGATCGGCAAGTACAAAGATGGCAAAGTTCACCCAATGCCCGGCTCTAACCTGGCGCTGGCAACCCTGGGAACGTTCATCCTGTGGCTGGGTTGGTTCGGATTCAACGGCGGCTCGCAGCTGGCGATGGGAACAGTGGGTGATGTATCGGACGTGTCACGCACCTTTGCCAACACCAACATGGCGGCTGCTTCGGGCTCGGTTGCAGCGCTGATCCTGACTCAGGTTCTGTACAGGAAGCCCGACCTGACGATGGTGCTGAACGGCGCGCTGGCGGGTCTGGTCTCGATCACGGCCGAACCGCTGGCCCCAACCCTGTTCGGTGCCCTGTGGATCGGTGCCGTGGGTGGTATTATCGTGGTCTTCGCGGTCCCGATGCTGGACAAGCTCAAGATCGATGATGTTGTCGGTGCCATCCCGGTTCACCTGTTCTGTGGCATCTGGGGCACCATCGCCGTCATTTTCTACGGTGACGCGAGCCTGGGCTCGCAGCTTCTGGGCATCGTCGCATACGGCGTTTTCACCTTTGTCGGCGCACTGATCCTGTGGGCGATCCTGAAATCCACCGTCGGCATCCGTGTCAGCGAAGAGGATGAGATCAACGGCCTCGACATGGCTGAACTGGGAATGGAAGCATACCCCGAATTCTCGAAAGGCTAAGCCTTGCCTTCACCTGACAAAAAACCCGGGCGTTCGCGCCCGGGTTTTCGTTTCAAATGTCGCGTCTGCGTCTACACCCCAACATCCACTATTGCTTTGGCCAAAATCGGCACAGTCGCTGCGTTCAGCCCGGCAATGTTCAGGCGACTGTCGCCGACCATGTAGATACCGTGTTCAACGCGCAGTTTCTCGACCAGTTCCGGGGCCGCACCCAAGCGCGAGAACATGCCGCGGTGCTGGGCGATGAACCCAAACCGGTCGGATCCGGCCAGACGCTGCAACTCGTCAGCCAGTTGCTGGCGCAGGCCCAGCATGGACAGGCGAACCTCTTCCAGCTCAGTTGCCCAGTCTGCCCGCAACGCCTCATCCATAAGAATGGTCGTCACCACGCGCGCGCCGTGATCCGGCGGGAAGGAGTAGTTCTGGCGATTCAAAAACGCCAGAGTGGCCTGATTCAACGCCGTTTCAGCCGCGTTGTCACTGACGGCCATCAGCAACCCGGTGCGCTCGCGATAGACGCCGAAGTTTTTGGAACATGACGCCGCAATCAGACATTCCTTTACCGATGAGGCCACCAGCCGCACGCCTTGCGCATCCTCTTCCAGACCGTCACCAAACCCCTGATAGGCAATGTCGATCATCGCAACGAGGCCCAGCGCATTGATCAGGTTCACAACCTCCTGCCATTGCACCATGTTCAGATTGGCACCGGTCGGATTGTGGCAGCAGCCATGCAGCAAAACCACGTCACCCGCTTTGGCGGATTTCAGGTCTGCGATCATCCCATCGAAATCGACGCCCCGGGTCTCTTCATCGAAGTAACGATACTGAACGGTTTCCATCCCCAGGTAATTCAGGATCGACAGATGGTTGGGCCAGGTCGGGCTCGACACAAACACACGTGCCGAAGGGTTCGCCATCCGGATCAACTCGAACGCCTGACGGCAGGCGCCGGTGCCTCCGGGTGTCGCCACTGCGGCGATGTTGCCACGCGGCACCGAAGTACCCAAAATCAATCCGATCATCGCATCCGCATAGGCCGGATCACCGGCCAGACCGGTATAGGCCTTGGTTTCCTGTTCTTCCCAGATGCGCTGTTCGGCGGCTTTCACCGCGCGCATCACCGGCGTCACGCCTTCGGCATTCTTGTAAACACCAACACCCAGATCGATCTTCTGATCACGCGGGTCTTCGCGGTACATCTGCATCAGCGCCAGAATCTTGTCGGCGGGCTGCGGTTTCAGGTTCTCGAACATCAGTTCTCTCCGGTTGCGACGGGCAGGGTCGGGAAGGCACCCCATTCAGCCCAGGAGCCGTCATAAAGCGAGTGGTCTTTCTTGCCCATGCGTTCCAACGCAAGGCTGAGAATCGCGGCCGTGACGCCAGACCCACAAGAGGTGATCGCCGGTTTCGACAGATCGACACCTGCAGCCTCGAATATGGCGCGGCAGTCCTCGGGCGACTTCATTGTTCCGTTGGCGTTCAACAACTGCCCAAAGGGCACATTCCGCGAGCCGGGAATATGGCCCGAACGCAGCCCTTCGCGCGGCTCGGGTGCGGTTCCGGCAAACCGGTCGGCCGAGCGGGCATCGATGATCTCGTGATCTGCCAGCTTGGCGGCGGCGGAAACTTGCGTGACGTCCCGGACAAGCTGGTTTTGCACGCGAACAGTCATATGGCGGTCGCGAATGACCGGAGGCAGATCCTCGATCTCGCGCCCCTCGGCCTGCCATTTTGGCAACCCCCCATCCAGAACCGCGATGTTTTCCTGCCCCATAAGACGGAACAGCCACCATACGCGCGCTGCGGACATCAGCCCGGCACCATCATAAATCACAACCTGATGACCATCACCGACACCCATGGCGCGCAGTCGTGACATGAATTTTTCGACCGGCGGCGCCATATGAGGCAGGTCGGAACGGTGATCTGATATCTCATCAATATCGAAGAACCGTGCTCCGGGGATATGCCCGGCATCATATTCGGCCTTGGCATCACGGTTTTGCGCGGGCAAATACCACGACCCGTCCAGAATCCGCAGATCCGGGTCTTTCATATGCGCGGCCAACCATTCGGTGGATACGAGGGTTTTCGGATCGTCCTGCATCAAAGCCTCCCCTAAGCGAGCTTGGGGTTTCCCTATACCCCGTGGCATGGGCGTTCAAGGCTGGATAGCGCTAGCGCTTGTGAACCTCTCGATTTATCGCGCCTTGCGCAGGCGTAAATGCTGGATGATGCCGATGATGCTGATCACAATCCAGAAGCCTTCGATCAGCATCGAGGCCAGATTGAAATTCTCAAGCAGCGAAAAGACGATCAGGACAGACCCCAGCAGGTTGATCACCGGAAAGGCCAGATCATCGGAATTCATCATCCGCATCTGCGTCGCGAAATACGCGGCCACCACGATCAGCGCCCCGAATGAGCCGATGGCATCCACGATGGTAAGAGTGTCAAAAATGGCAGTCATGAAGGTGCCTTACCAATTTCAGGAGTTTCTGTGTGTTGGGCATAGTGATGCATATTCAGAAACGCAGCCCCCTGCGAACCGGCGCGATATCCGTGCGGCAGGTCCGCAGCAAAGCGCAACCCCTGCCCGGCCTGCAAGGGAACCCATTCCTCGCCACGCAGGATTTCCAAAGTACCGCTGAGGACAAACACTTCCTCGGTCACCCCGGCGGCATGAGCCGGGGATTCGTGGCTTTGGTTTGCGTCAAGGTTCACGTGAAAGGTTTCGGCACCCAGTGCGGGATCGAAGGGAAAGACGATCTTGACCTCGATACTGCCGGGAAAGGTTACGGTCTGAAAGACCGATGGATCGCCCAGCGTCGTGTCGATCAGCCCGCTGAGCGGTATTTGAAAACCCTTGGCGATTTTCCAAAGCGTGGCGATCGTTGGGCTCGATTCGCCGCGCTCAATCTGACCCAGCATGGCTTTGCTGACCCCGGTCATCTCGGCGACTTTGGACAGGCTCAACCCCGAGGCTGTCCGCACATCCCGTAATTTCAGCGTAATGTCGTCCATAGCCATACCCGCGCCCTGCGATTTACCTTGTACGTTATAACGCACATGTGCTACGTGCGCTATAACGTACGAACCCCGAATTATGCAACCCGAGGCAACAGGGAAAACAGCATCATGCCATTGTACCGATCCAGAACCTCTACCCATGGCCGCAACATGGCTGGCGCACGTGGCCTTTGGCGGGCCACAGGCATGGGTGACGACGATTTCGGCAAACCGATCATCGCCATCGTCAACTCGTTCACGCAGTTTGTGCCGGGTCACGTGCATCTGAAGGACCTGGGCCAGATGGTCGCGCGCGAGGTCGAAGCAGCAGGTGGTGTGGCAAAAGAGTTCAACACGATCGCCGTGGATGACGGTATCGCCATGGGCCATGACGGAATGCTGTATTCGCTGCCCTCACGCGAAGTGATTGCGGATTCGGTTGAATATATGGTCAACGCCCATTGTGCGGACGCGATGGTGTGCATTTCGAACTGCGACAAGATCACTCCCGGCATGCTGATGGCCGCCATGCGCCTGAACATCCCTGCCATATTTGTCTCGGGCGGGCCGATGGAGGCCGGCAAGATCGATATCGCAGATCTGGATGCCAAGAAAATCGACCTCGTCGACGCCATGGTCGCCGCGGCGGACGACAAATTCACCGACGAACAGGTTCAACACATCGAAGAAAACGCCTGCCCCACCTGCGGCTCATGCTCGGGCATGTTCACCGCGAATTCGATGAACTGTCTGGCCGAAGCGTTGGGTCTGGCCCTGCCGGGTAACGGCTCGACTCTGGCGACGCACGCAGACCGCAAAGAACTGTTCCTTGAGGCTGGCCGCCGCATCGTCGAGATCACCAAGCGCCATTACGATCTGGACGAAAAAGGCTTTCTGCCCCGTGAGATTGCCACCTTTGATGCGTTCGAAAATGCCATGAGCCTTGATATCGCCATGGGTGGATCAACCAACACGGTGCTGCACCTGCTGGCCATCGCACATGAGGGCGAGGTTGACTTCACCATGGCCGATATGGACCGCCTCAGCCGTCGCGTTCCCTGCCTCTGCAAAGTCGCACCGAACACCGAGAATGTGCATATGGAAGACGTCCACCGTGCCGGTGGTATCTTCTCGATCCTGGGTGAGCTCAGCCGTGCGGGCCTGCTGCACAACGAATGCAGCACGGTGCATTCGGCCACGATGGGCGAGGCGATTGCCAACTGGGACATCACCATCGCCAACAACCCCAAGGCACAGGAGCTGTTCAAGGCCGCCCCCGGCGGTGTGCGCACCACACAGGCGTTCAGCCAGTCGAACCGGTTCAAGGAACTGGACACCGATCGTAAGGGTGGCGTGATCCGGTCCAAGGAACACGCGTTCAGTCAGGACGGCGGTCTGGCGGTTCTGTTCGGCAACATCGCACGTGACGGCTGTATCGTGAAAACCGCTGGTGTGGATGCCAATATCCTGCAATTCACCGGCTCGGCTTATGTATGCGAAAGCCAGGATCAGGCGGTCAGCGACATCCTGACCGGCAAGGTGAAAGAGGGCGATGTTGTGGTGATCCGCTATGAAGGCCCGCGTGGCGGTCCGGGGATGCAGGAAATGCTGTACCCGACATCCTACCTGAAATCGAAGGGGCTTGGCAAAGCCTGCGCCTTGCTGACCGACGGGCGGTTTTCGGGCGGCACGTCCGGTCTGTCGATCGGCCATGTCTCGCCCGAGGCGGCCGAAGGCGGTGAGATTGGTTTGGTCCAGAATGGCGACACAATTGAAATCGACATCCCCAACCGCTCGATCCATCTGGCCGTCTCAGATGAAGAGCTCGCCGCCCGGCGCGAAGCACAGGACGCAAAGGGCTGGGTGCCTGCTGCGCCGCGCAAACGCAAGGTGTCTACTGCGCTTAAGGCCTATGCCAAGCTGACCACCAGCGCGGCAAAAGGAGCCGTGCGTCAGGTCTAAACCTATGCATTATCGGTCTGCTGACGTGGCGGACCGGTAAGCCGATCATCCACAGGCGCTCTCGGACCCAACCAGAGCAGGTGTTTCGCAAGAAACGTTTACGATGGATGGGGCATCCTGCCTTAAGATCAATCGCCCAGCTTGGCGTGAATTTCGTCCAGATCGATTTCGCCAATCGGCATCTTGTTTGCCGGGTTTTCGAAATCGTATTTGAACAACTCGAAATCCTGCTTGTAGATTTCATAGACCAGATGCATCGACAGGTCGTCGAAATAGTCCTCAACCGGATGTGCGCGCTTGGGTCCATGGCCTTCGGATTCGTTGAATCGGGGTATTTCGGACAGCGAAACTGAATGCTTCAGCTTGGTATTATCCAGAACCCCCTGCATCCCATCGTTGAACGCTTCGGTCCAGAAGATCCGATCATAACGACCGCCGTTCACGATGAAGGTCGACACGTGACCAGACATGGCCGACCAGTGAATGTCCGGGTCCATCGGGCGTCGCCAGCGGATGGTATCCCGCGCAAACAGCAGGAACCGGCGAAAGCTGGCGATTTGGTCAAACTCTCCCTTGCCATCGTCACCGCCCACCTCGATCCCGTAATTGTAGATCAGCGTTGGCACCAGATTGCCACGATACCGTTTGCCGTTGCGCTGGATCCCGCAGATCTTGTCGAAAAACGAGCTCAGAATACGCGTGTATGGGTTGCGCACACAGGTAAAGGAATACGAGGCATGATCGCGCACATTTTTGGAAATCAGATCCTGGCTCTGATCAAAGGCCCATTTGTGCATACCATCCTCGGCGTCATGGATGTCACCGTCAAAGAACTGGCCGTGATCCGAATAATACATGATCTGCCCAATGGTCGAGCAGGCGCATTTGGGCACGACGCGGTACACCATGCTTTCGCTCTCGGTCATCCAGGTACCGGGAAAACCCATCTGCTGTGCCTCCTACGCTGGTCTGGTCTCAAACCGATATGCCCGCTTTTGATAACAAGGAACCAAAATTATTCTGTTTATTCAATCGCTCATCCTCAGTATCACGGTTGAAACCGGGCAGAAACGGAAATTAGCTAACCTCGATGGCGAAGATTGCTTATATATTGCTATGCCATAAGGACCCTGATGCAATCATTGCACAGGCTGAACAGCTGACCGCTGCGGGCGATTGCATGGCTATCCACTTTGACGCCCGTGCCAGCGTCGAAGCCTACGGGCGCATTCGTTCCGCGCTGGATCAAAATCCGAACGTGACCTTTGCAAAAAGGCGTATCAAATGCGGCTGGGGAGAATGGTCGCTGGTGCAGGCCACGCTGAACGCCTTGCAGGCCGCCGTCGAAACCTTCCCCCGCGCCACGCATTTTTACATGCTGTCCGGTGATTGCATGGCGATCAAAACGGCAGAATACACCCATCGATTTCTGGATGATCACGACAAGGATTTCATCGAAAGCCACGACTTTTTCGAAAGCGACTGGATCAAGACCGGCATGAAAGAAGACCGGCTGATCTATCGCCATTATTTCAATGAACGCACCCAGCCGAAACTGTTCTACGCTGCCTATGAAACGCAGAAGCGTTTCGGGCTGACGCGGCGAATTCCCGAAGACCTTCAGGTTATGATAGGCAGCCAATGGTGGTGTCTGCGCCGCCGAACGGTCGAGATGATTCTGGACTTCCTGCGACAGCGCAGGGACGTGATCCGGTTTTTTGCGACCACCTGGATACCCGATGAAACCTTCTTTCAAACGCTGGTACGCCATCTGATCCCGAAGGGTGAGATCGAAAACCGTACTCCGACATTTCTGATGTTTTCGGATTATGGAATGCCCGTCACGTTCTACAACGATCACTATGACATGCTTCTGGGTCAGGACTATTTGTTTGCCCGCAAGATCAGCCCAGAGGCGCATGAGCTGAAAGAGCGTCTCGGCTCACTTTACGCGAGTGAGGGCATCGACTTTTCCATCTCGAACGAGGGGCGCAGTCTGTATGCGTTTCTGGCCGGCCGGGGGCGCATCGGGCGCCGGTTCGGGCAACGTTTCTGGGAGGCCGGAAGTGTTCTGGGCCCCGACCGAGAGCTGTTTGTGATCGTGTGCAAGAAGTGGCATGTCGCCAAAAGGCTGGTCGATCAGATCGCGTCTGAAACAGATATCCCCTGCGTCGAATACCTGTTTAACGAAGAGGAAACTCAACTGCCTGATCTGGGCGGTATTGAAACGACGCTGACCAAGCGCTCGCGCCATCGGCGGGCCGTTGTACGAATGCTTTTCGAAAGTTTCGGATCAAACCAGTTGGTTCTGTGCCTCGACCCGGCCAATCTGGACGTAGTTCAGGATTTCAGCGGTGATCAGGCCAAAACCCATGTGCTTGAGATCGAATGCGAATATTCGGACGAATACCTGATCGGACATGCGCGCCGCGTCGGCTTGGCGGGGGACAACAGCCCGGTCGAGACTGTTTCCCATCTGCTGCCGACACTTCGCAACGATCTGAGTTACGAGTCCCAACAAATCCGCGCCGCCGGTTTGGACAATTACCTGCGACTGCGGGAAACCGCCCAGCGCGCCGAAAACGTAGCTGTCATATCCGAATTTCTAGGGGTGGACGAAGAAAAGGCCAGCGCGGTGATGCGGCTGGACTACCTGTTCGCCGATTAAACGGAAGATCAGCCAGAAATCCGACAGCTTTCCGGCCCCTTTCGGTGCATAGGGTGCACCGCATATTTGCCTGCCGGAGCGGACGGCCTAAACCCAACATCACTGCCATCGTGATTTTTATTCAAAAATCGGATACTGTGCAGCCAATTGGGCCAATTTGCTTATACTTTTTCTTTGGCAGGCCGGCCCTGGCCAGTGACAGGCAAAAACAGACCCGCCCTTAATTCAGAATGACGGGTATCTGCACATCGCAAAACCCGAAAGCCCCGGCTGGCCGCACTTAGACATTTGAAACGCAACTCCGGGGGGAACAGTTGTGCTTATAGATCAAATTGAAACGTCCAGATCATATATCCCAAATGACGCAGACTGGAACCTGATATACAATGTTCTGCCGGGCGAGGCCAAGATTGCCGACCCGTCAGTCATTAACCCTCATTTCGAATGTATCGAGGTGACCGACAACACGGTTCTGCCAGCAAGCGGCATGTATGTTGTTCTGCGCGGTGTGGTTCAGCTGCGGCAGAATGGAAATCCTTTGGCCAGCGCGGATGTCGGTGACTATTTCTATGAAGAGCACCTTCAGATATCGGACATTCCCGTCAGCCTCGAAGCGCTTGCGCTGGACGGATCGCGGGTGGCCTTTCTGTCCAGCGAGAACTGGCGTCAGATACCAGAGGAAATCCGGCAACCCTGCTTCGCCACGATGTTCGGCGATCTGGTCAGTGTTCAATTGCAGAATTTCCAGCAGCCGATCAATTGTTGCAGCGTGACGGCTGCCGCCCTCAGCATGTCCGCGTTGGGCTTCAGTTGCGAAGTGAACGACATTTTCCGTGAATGCGCGCTGCCTTCGTCTTTCGTCGTCAATGACGGTATCTCACTGGGTGAGCTGTTTGACGTCGCGTGTACCTACATTCATTCGCAGGGCCTGCGGGACAGGGTTCAGGTTCAGGCCTATTTCATGGACGAGGACACGACAAACGTGCAGCTGTTGCTGGATGCGATTGACGAATCCAACCGGCTGGGTGGTGACAACGATATTCTGGTGGCGAATTTTCAGGTCGGCGTCGCCCATGGCAAAGCGAATATGCCGGGCGGGCATTTTGCCGTCATCGCCAAGTGCAACCCAAGCACTGGGCTGGTGCACATGATGGACGTACATCCTGAGAAATACGGCAAGCTTTGGGTTACAACCGCAGACCGGCTTTGGAAGGCGATGTCGGACCGTGATGGAACCTCGATGCGGTCGCGTGGTATTTTGCGCTTCTCGGCGCGTGCCGCGGTCAAGACGCATCTGAAGACATTCAGGCAACGATGCAACTATGTCGACAGCACACTCTATCTGGCGAAAGACCCCAAGAAACGGCGCAACCTGTTCCGCCGCGCCACTCCGAACATGAACTCCTTGGGGGTATTGGTGGAAAGCCTCGCCATTCACGGCGACGACAAGGTAGACGAAGACGAGCTGCTGCGGGCCACCGAAGCCTCTTTCACGGATGTTGTCTCACGGGTGGCCACGGCCGCGGACATGCACGACATGGCCCAGAAATACCTGAACGGGTCCGAAAACGTGCACCTGAGCAGTTCACTTCGCAGTTTCGGAACGCGCGAGGACACATCGATCGATACCCCCGAAGACTGGTTCAAGATGCAACTTCAGGGCCTGGACGCCATTACGGACCGTCACCTGATGATCAATATCGACTTTAATCGGGTCACCGGGATCGAAGCCATCCGCCCACCAGTAAACGTTTACCGGGAAACCGCGTTGCTCGAAGAATTCTGGTGCCTCTGTATCGCATATGATGAAGCAACCGACCTTGTGACGATCGTCGACATGAGCCCCGCAACGTCACAGGTCTGGCAAGCCCCTCGCGGCAACATCTTCCGCGGGCTGCGCGATCTGGAAAACCCGGCGTTGCTGGTGATCGAAACGGTTGAGCCGCCCGAAGACCCCGGAGATGTCACCAGCATTATCCGGAACAACCCCATGGTTCTGTTTTATGAAGATGAAGACCCATGGTCCTACATGCTCAGAAGTGTTCTTTCGAACATCGGTGCGACCAGCGTAAAGCAGGTAGATGTGGGCGGTCGCGACCCCAACGCGATAAAGATGCGACGTCAGCTGATATCTTTAGGTGAAAAACCCAAAGTTCCCTACCTGTTTTTCCAAGGCCAATGCATCAGCAAAGGCGAAAAGCTGGAAGACATTGTGGACATGATCAAGGCGGGTCACCTTCAGGACCGCATGATCGAAGCGGGTCTTCCCGTTTCCAAGCTTGAAGAGACGCCCAGCCTGAACAAGAACATGTTCGGCTATCCCAAAGGTGTGATGAACCAGGTAAGCAGCGGCAAACGCAACGTGCTGCTTTGTGCCTGCGGATCATCAGCGGCAGACAAGATCCCCGAACTGGTTGAGCGCATCGTCGACGCCGGACACAATGTCAAACTGATCCCTTCCACTTCGGCCGAGAAGTTCTTTCGGGACTTCGGCGCTGAACGGATCGACGCCAAGATCACCCATAACGACTACTACCGCGACGATGATGAATGGAACTTCCGTTACATGGAATTCGACATGCCGGTGCGAGCGTCTCATCTGGCGCTATGCGACTGGGCCGATTGCGTGATCGTCGCTCCTATCACCTGCAACACCATGGGCAAAGTGGCAAACGGGATCGCCGATAACCTTCTGACCTCGGTCTTTGTGGCGTGGCAGTACCAGAAGAAGCCCGTGATCCTGTGCCCGGCCTGTAACACGAATATGTGGAACAACATCACCACCCAGAACAATGTCGCAAGACTGAAGACGCTGGGCATTGATTTCATAGGTCCCCGGGAAGGCCGGCTGTCAAACGGTCGGATGGGGATTGGCATGATGGCCACACCTGACCAGATCATGGAAGCATTGGGCGAAGCGTTCGAAGAACTGGACGACCAAAAATACCGCGTGTGCAAATGGGCCCGAGAGGCTGCCGCCGCTGATGATATCAATGAATGGAAACGTGTGTTCCGCGCCATCGATGAAGGTGTCGTGGGCATCAATATCGTGGACGAGGCCCACGGCGATTCATTGCTGCATTATGCGGCCGGTGGCGAAGGAGAGTTGAACGAAGGCGGTCACGATCTGGGCAAGCCAGACTATGAAGCGGCACAGGATTTGATTGACCGCGATATCGACGTCAATATCGTCAACGATCACGGTTTCACGGCATTGCATGTGGCTGTGATGAACAAAGCCCCAAGGATGGTCGACATCCTGTTGCGCGCCAAAGGCATGGATGCAACCTCGTGCATTGAATTTGTTCAGGGCGTGGATATCGCACCCGAAATCCGGACCATGCTGGATGCTTGGGCGCAGGATCACAATCTTAAGATAAAAGATGCGGAACAGGGACGTGACGAAACCTTTATTGCCGTTCAGGAACCCACCTATCTGTATTTCACATACGGCTCCCTGAAACAGGGGTTCCCGAACCATGAGGCTCACAGCCGGGTCTTGAATGACTTTGTCGGGCCTGCCCGCACGCGGCAACCAATGCCGCTGATCGTTCCAAATGAACCCTTCTGCGACAATCCGAACTGTGGCTTCCTGCACCGAATGGCGACCCTTGTCGATCAGCAGGGCATGGGCAAACAAGTAAGCGGAGAGGTTTACCGAGTGACGGAATCGGGCCTGCACGAACTGGACAAACTGGAAGGTTATCATGGTCCGGGCTCGTCCAAGAACGTCTATATCCGCAAAAAGATCAACGTGATCTTGGATGGCGTGATGAAACCCGCCTACGCCTATGTGATCGCCGATCCTGAAAAGTACATGCAAAACTGGCGTGACGGCAAATCAGATGTCATCAGCGACTACACGCTGGATATGGCGCAGGGTGAACCCAAGCCCGGATTCGAGCCGGCTATCTAGTTTTCCACTGTGCTGACTGGTGGCGGTTTCGGGCTTTCCTTGGAACTGAGATTATAGGCCGTGATCACCACCATACAAAGCAGGACGAACGGCCAGAACCCGGCCTTGGGAATAAGGTTGTCCCGATAGTGGATGATCCGCAACGACGTCTCAACGTCAGACGCAAACAGGTATGTATTGACCGAAACTGCCAGCAGCATGAAGTACATCAGGAAAAAGAACGACTCCATATAGATCACAGGAGAACCTGCGAACCCTTCACGCAGCTGCACATGGGCCAACAGGATCACGAAAAACAGAACCGAGCAGGTTCCGATTACACTGGACGTGCTGAAGTCATGCCGATCGGCCAGCCCCTCGCGGCGCGTGACGGTCATCAGCGCCCCAAACAGCAGCATTGTCACGACAAGCAGCGGGACCATGTGCACGATGAACGCGTTTGCGAAATTGCGTTTGATGACAAAGTTATAATGCAGCTCGGGCATGTTGGTTTGATAGGCGTTCTGAGCGATGCCCAACGTCGTATCCAGGCTTGACAACTTATAGTCGAAATAGGTGTTCTCACGTTCCCACGTACCCATCACGATCTGACTGTCGATGCCGAAAATATCATCCGGACCGGTCGCGGAATAAGCCTCAAAGTCAGGAACCAGCGCAACATTGATGTCAAAAGATGCGGGCCAGAAGCGCACCCAGACCGTTTTGTGATCAAAGGGGTAGCGGGTGTAGTCAAAACTCTGCCGAAGGGTTTGTTCAAAATACCACCCGATCAGCAACCCATCTTGTTGCGGCAGCCGATAGGCCTCTTCGATCAGGCCGTTTGCTGTATCGACCGCTTCCGGCAGAAGAAAACCGATCTCACCCTCGGCCGGACGGATCTCATCATGAACACCTGTGATGTAGCGCTGCCAGACGTAACCGGTGACCTGCACGTCGCTGGCACCAAGAAAGCTGAATGATTTTAAGAAGATCCCCGTTTTAACGCGGTAATCTGGTGCTGAGTCCAGCTCATCCAGAAAGGCATCCACCGATGCCTGATCCGGAAGCTGCGTTGGATCCCCCTCAAAATGGTTCAAGTCGATCCAAAGCCTGAGCAACAGACCGGCGAGCCCAAGGGTCAGCAAGCCAGAAATCAGCCACACCTTTCTTTCTACACTCATTCAGCCTCCTGCGGTGTCGCCTAATCAGCCAGAAACTCCACTGAACCCACAAGGGATTGCGTGACGCCCATCGTTGCAAATTGCGTTTTCAGGTCAGCATATTCCGCGTGCTGTTTGGGCAGAGTGTTCTGCTGTCCGCTTTCAGCCAGCAGTCGTGTTTGGCGAATGGACAGATCGACCATCGGCAAAGGCTCGGTGGTGGTGAAGGCTGCAAGCCCATCTGCATATTCAATTGCTGCGTCCCAATCGCCGCGCGCCAGCATGACGGCGCAGGCGTCCGAGTAAAAGTGAAGGTGACTGTGACCCACACATCCCTCGGAAATGATCTCAGACCCCAGGTTCAACAAGCGCGTTTGCTCATCAGGGTTGGCCTCGGCCATTGCCAGGGCCGACAAGGCCTTGGGCCCTACAAAGTTCCGCCCATGTTCAAGCGCGATTTCAACCGCGCGACGACCTGTTTCCCGACCGTGGTCCAACTTTCCGGCATAAACCTGCGTTCGCGCCAGATGTTCAAGGGCCTGCGCCTCAAGGCGTTTTGCACCGACGCGTTCCGCAATTTCAGCTGAAACACTGAACGCTTCCAGTGCCTGATCAAGGTTGCCCAAAAAGGTCTCGGCCACGCCAAGGCAGGTCTGTGCAACGCATTCCGGAACAAAGGCAAAATACGTTTGCGAGACTTCGATGGCCTCAATGGCGTCCGCCTTGCCCTGTGCTACGTCCCCGGTGTAACTGCGCGCGACGCTGAGATTGTGCAGATTGGCGGCCAGATCGCGGACCAGCCCTTTTTCGCGCGCTCGTTCAACAGCTTGCGTATAAAAGCCTGTCGCTGTCTTCATGGTGGCTTTCATGAAGTTTGCATCACCAAATCCGCTTAGCGCCCCAACCTCGAGGCGGGCAGAGCCAAGTTTGCGGGCAAGCGTCAGGGCGCGTTCATTGGCGCTCAGCGCTTCCTTGTCCCGGCCCAGAGGGAAATAAACATTACCGCGCACGTAGCTGATCTGAGCCACATCCCGCTCTGACCCGCAACGCTCGGCGGCGGATTCAGCCATATCGAGTGCCTCCAGGGCATCCTGATACAGGCTGGCTTGCCGTGCGGCCTGCGCCAGCCCGATATGCGCGCGGCTGATTTGCTCATCGGTTTCGGCAACCCGGGCAGCTTCCCGAAATTCACGCAGTGCGTCGCCGGACAGACCCTGAAGCCTGTGCGTCTCAGCACGAGCGCACAGCAGGTCGAACCGGACACCTGCAGGGGACGGCAGTTCCAGGGCGCGTTCGATCAATGGGCTGGCATCGTCGAATCTGAAGGCCTGGATCAGTTTGTCTGCCGCCTCCAGATACGCCTGCGCGGCGTTATTCGCCCCGGCCCGGTCCAGATGCTGTGCGCACAGGGTCGCATCGCGATCCTCGAACCACTTGGCGGCCTGCCTGTGCAGGCGCGCGCGCTCGGATTTGACCAACGTCGCATAGGATCCATCCCGGATCAGCGCGTGGGCGAACATGAGGTCAGGCCCTGCCTCTCGGACCAGCGCGGATCGGATCAGGCTGGTCGTATCCAGATGCCCTTCACCCAGAATGAAGTTCAGAACTTCTGGCGAGAACCGCTGCCCCAATACCGATGCTGCCTGAATGGCGGCGCGGCTGGTTCGATCAAGTGCATCCAGTCGGGACTGAACGATCCCCTGAATACTGCCGGGCACGCTTTGTTGGGTAAGTACATCCGTATTGCGCAACAACTGTTCAAGAAACAGCGGATTGCCCCCGGCGCGTTTGACACAGGTGTCCAGCAACTCGGGGTCGATGGCCGTGAATTCTTCGACCAACAGTCTGGCCTGTTCTTCCCCCATCGGCGCCAGTTCCATCTTGGACACCAGCGCGCCATCGGTTGCCATTTGCCAGTCCCGGTCAATCGGATCGCCTTCGGCCCGGCTTGTCATCATCAACACGCAAGGGATATTCCGCGTTGCCGCCGCTATATGAGAGCAGGTCATCAGGATCTCGGGCGAGGCCCAGTGGATGTCCTCGATCTGGATCAGCAAGGGGGCTTCCTGGCTGCTGGCCGACAGCAACTCTTCAATGACCTGCCGCCGTCCGCGCAGGCGGGTTTTATTGTCCATCACCGCAAACACCTCAGCCAGACCCGAATCCTGCTCCAGCTCAAGCAGCGCATTGAGGTGCGCGGCGTTCGGGGGGCTGACCCAGCCCCTGGCGATTGCGTCCCTGGCCGCTGCGGCACCTGTTTCCGCGCCATCTGCCGGGTCAAGACCCAAGATACTGCGGGCGACCATCTGAATGGCCGAATGCCCTTCGCGCGCGCCGAAATCCATCACGACACCGTTGTGGATCGTGTAGGACTGGCCGGATGCCAGCTCAGCAACTTGCTCGGACAAATGGGTTTTCCCGATCCCGGGCTCACCCAGGATCACATGGACTTCGCCCTTGCCGTGACGCTTGCATCGGTCAAATGTGGCCGAGAACACCGACAACTCCCGCTCGCGCCCGATGAATTTGTGACGCCGTGTGCGAATGTTCCGGGCCAATCGATCCAGACGCCAGACTTCAACGGGATCATTCAGCCCTTTGATGGCCTTCACACCAATGGATTCGCCCACGAATAGCGGCCCCAACGCGCGCTGAATGTCGTGTGAAACCAGAGTCTCACCCCCCGCGGAAATATCCGTCAGGCGGGACGCCAGATTCACCCCGTCTCCTGTAACGGTGTATTCCGTATGCGACTGACTTCCGGTCGTACTGGCAATGACTTGACCCGAGGCAATACCGATGTGGCAGGAAAGCGGCGGTGACAAGGTCGGCAGAGCTGCATGTATCTCGGCAGCAGCACGCGCGGCCCTTTCGGTATCATTGGTGTGTGAAATCGGCGCTCCGAAGACGGCCATGACCGCATCGCCGATATGCTTGTCTATACGACCACCGTATTTTTCGACGACATTGTCCACTTTGCTAAAGAATTGATTCAGCAGCGCATGCAGATCTTCAGCATCCAGCTCGCTGGATAGTTTCGTGAATGCGGTCAGATCGGCAAACATCACAGTAACCTGTCGCCGCGCGGGCTCGAGCTGTGCAGCAGATTCAGGTTCTGCTGAGGTTTGGCTGGCATCAATCTGTTCGATGGCGCGCAGCAGCCGCCGCCGATCACCGACGGCCGTCACCCCAATTTCGATCAAATCCTCGGCCGTCAAATCAGGCAGGATGGAGAAATCGATTTTGTTGTCTGCGAAGGCCTGCGCGTACTCGTTTAATCCAATTGCGCTCAGCCAGCCCCTCAGGTCCTGAGACATGTTGCCCCTCTGAAGTCCCCCACTTCATTCAGGAACCTAGCATGTGCGCCGCTTCGAGTCTGCTAGAACCTATTTAATTTATGCTTTTGAGCAGGGTTAATCCAAAACTGGCTCCTGCACCAAGCCAGCGTTTCCAAAACCGCTCGACAGGATATACGAACAGCAGGCCTGGGTGATCTCGCGGAAGCGGGCTCTTTCCCGACGGTAAATATATACCTCTCGCTTGTCTGGCAAATCTGAAATCGGACGAAAGGCGACCGCATCCGGGATGAACTGTGCGACGGTCTGCGGCAGGACCGTGATCCACTGGCCTGCCCTGACAGTCGTGATCAGGGAATGCGTGTTGTGAATGGTAACCTCGGCCCTGTCCAGAATCTTTTTGAACGAGGAGGATTCAATAATGTCGCACAAGGCGTTTCGCACGAAGGGTGCCGCCATCAGGTCACAGATTTCGGGCGGTTTGGCCCGTGTCATAAGCGGATGATCGGATGCTGCAACCAGTCCAAAACGATCCTGAAAAAGCGGCTCGGCACTGACCCCATTCAGGGGATGATGGCCAGATGCAATGCCGATATCCGCCTTGTCCCCGGCGACGGCGTCCAGAACCTGTTGCGAATCCCCGTCTCGCAACTCGATCTTCAACCCCGGAAAGCGTGATGTCATATGTCCCAGCAAGGCGGGAAAGACCAAGGCCCCCACCGACGGCACGGATACGATACGGATCAACCCATGTTCCGCCTGCGCCGCCATTTCTATGTTCTGAACAGTCTGATCAAAATCGCGCACCTGTTTGAGAGCAAGGTCCAGAACCTGCTGACCCAGCGGCGACAGGTGATTTTTCCGTTCACCTTCAAACAGTTTCTTGCCCAAGTGATCTTCAAACTGCTTCAGCATCATTGAGACGGCGGATTGTGTCCGACCCAGACGGCTGGCAGCCTCGGCAAGGTTTCCGGTTTGGGCCACGGTACAAAAACACCGCAGCATCTCGACTTTCATCGCCATACTTCAAACTTTCTGAAGCTTCCTAAAGTTATTTGAGTTTGACTGATGTTAGCCGAAAGTTCCATCCTGGCCCAAATCGAAATTTGCGAATTTGGGGCCTGACGTGACCAAACTGAACCTGATTGCCGGCGAATGGCTGGCGGGCGAAAGCGAAATTGAAAACCGCAATCCTTCGGATCTAAGCGATCTGGTTGGCATGTTCACACAGGCCAGCGCCGATCAGCTTGAGGCGACGCTGGATCAGGCGCGCGTCGCGCAGGCCGAATGGGCCGCCTACGGGCTGGAGCGGAAACAGGCCGTCCTGAACGCCATCGGCAACGAGTTGATGGCCCGCGCCGAAGAGCTGGGTACATTGCTGAGCCGCGAAGAAGGCAAGCCGCTGGCCGAAGGCAAGGGTGAGGTTTACCGGGCCGGTCAGTTCTTCACATATTACGCCGCCGAGTGCTTGCGCCAGATCGGTGAGAACGCCGATTCCGTACGCCCCGATATCGAAGTGGACGTGCGCCGCGAAGCTGTTGGCGTTGTCGCAATCATCAGCCCGTGGAACTTCCCCACTGCAACCGCCTCGTGGAAGATTGCCCCGGCGCTGTGCTATGGCAACGCGGTTGTGTGGAAACCCGCCAACATCACCCCCGCCTCGGGTGTGGCCCTGACCGAAATCATCGAACGGCAGGATATTCCGAAAGGTCTGTTCAGCCTTGTGATGGGCTCGGGCCGTTCGGTCGGGCAACGTCTGGTGGAAAGCCCCAAGGTCAATGCGATTTCCTTCACCGGGTCGGTGCCCGTGGGCAAAGGCATCGCCGCCGCAGCAATCCAGAACCTGACCAAGGTTCAGATGGAAATGGGATCCAAAAACGCGCTGGCGGTGATGGACGATGCCGACCTGGATCTGGCAGTGACGCTGGCACTGGGCGGGGCCTTTGGCGGCACCGGTCAAAAATGCACCGCCTCATCGCGTCTGGTGGTTCACGCGGACATCCACGATGCCTTTGTCGAGAAACTGGTTGCCGGTGCGCAGGCAATGAAAGTGGGTCACGCACTGGAAGCAGGCGTGCAGATGGGCCCCGTCGTCAGCCAGCAGCAGTTGAATGAAAACCTCGCCTATGTCGACCTGGGCAAATCCGAAGGGGCCGAGCTGGCCTGTGGCGGTCAGCGCCTGGAGATGCCTCATGACGGGTTCTACATGTCGCCGGGCGTGTTCCTGAACACCACCAACGACATGCGCATCAACCGCGAAGAAATGTTCGCACCGCTTACATCCGTCATCAAGGTCGGCAGCTATGATGAAGCGCTGAGCGTGGTCAACGACACCAATTTCGGCCTAACCTCGGGCATCGTGACCAAGTCGCTGGCCCGCGCCACCCATTTCCGCCGCAACGCGCGCACCGGCGTGGTGACGGTTAACCTGCCCACCGCTGGCACCGATTACCACGTGCCTTTCGGTGGCCGGGGCGACAGCTCATATGGTCCACGCGAACAGGGTAAGGCAGCGGCTGAATTCTATACGACGGTCAAAACCGCCTATATCAGCGCGGGCCCCGTCTGATGAGGGTCGACGGCCTGCAATATGCCAATTGGTCGGAGAAGATATTTCGCCAATTGCGCGAAGGGCGCGTGGACGCGATCCACGTCACCATCTCCTATCATGAGAATTTCCGAGAAACGGTTCTGAATTTCGAGAAATGGAACCGTTGGTTCGAGCAATATCCGGATCTGATCATGAAAGGGCGGTGGGCCGGCGATATCGACACGGCCCGTGAAACAGGCCGGACCGCCGTGTTTTTCGGGTTTCAGAACCCGTCGCCCATCGAAGACGACATCGGGCTGGTTGAAATCCTGCACGATTTGGGCGCGCGGTTCATGCAACTGACCTATAACAACCAATCCCTGCTGGCGACCGGTTGTTATGAGGCTGAAGACACCGGCATCACCCGAATGGGCAAGCAGGTGATCAAAGAGATGAACCGCGTGGGCCTTGTGGTGGACATGAGCCATTCGGCTGACCGGTCCACAATCGAGGCGGCTGAACTCTCAGACCGGCCCATCGCAATCACGCATGCCAATCCGCACGATTGGTCCCCGGCCCTGCGCAACAAGCGAGATGATGTCATCCGCGCCGTGACTGAAAACGGTGGGATGCTGGGTTTTTCGGTCTACCCTCACCACCTGAAGGACAAGTCTGACTGCACGCTGGAAAGCTTTTGCGAGATGATCGCCCGCACTGCGGATAAATACGGGGCCGAACATCTGGGGATCGGCACTGACCTGTGCCAGGATCAGCCTGACAGTATCGTTGAATGGATGCGTGTGGGGCGGTGGACAAAAGAAATCGACTATGGCGAAGGCTCGGCCTCTGCTCCGGGGTTTCCACCAATGCCGGGCTGGTTTCAGGACAACCGAGACTTTGGAAACATCGAACAAGGGTTACGCGCGACCGGCCTGAACGATGACGAAGTGGCCGGGATCATGGGCAGGAACTGGTATCGGTTCTTTGCCGAGAACTTCGTCCCACAAAGGTAGCCAAATGGAACCACACGCGCAGACAGAGATCGCCAGACGTGACCCCGCTACGGTCATGCGGCTGTCACGGCTGGGATCATTGCATCAATGCCGGCTCAGCTT
This sequence comes from Ruegeria sp. CH2, assembly GCF_056537065.1. NCBI lineage: Bacteria > Pseudomonadati > Pseudomonadota > Alphaproteobacteria > Rhodobacterales > Roseobacteraceae > Ruegeria > Ruegeria sp. CH2. The sequence continues at coordinate 11,428 of NZ_JBQFQV010000011.1, read as the reverse complement.
TATGCGGCAACTGACACGCCGCATGGCCGATGAAAACTGGAGCTTCTCGCGACCTGCATTCGAAATTGACGACAAAGGTGTCGGCCATGCGGTCTATACCGCGCAAGGCCCCGATCGCGCCTATTCGCTGGTAGCATTTGCCCATGACCTGCCTGCCGATCAACGGTCAGACCGGGTTATTGCCGAAGCCTGGGACGCCACCTTTGCGCTGTTCGACGGTATCCCGACGCTAGAAGACATTGATCGGCTGTCGCGGAACGTACCGCTGCAAGAGGCAGGGCGTGTCAGCGAAACCGAATTGTCACTGTCACGCGCCAACCGTTCCGTGCGACTCTGGGCTCATGTGGTGGATCGTCTGGCTGCGGGCCAACAACCGGACCTGGAACAGATTTATCAGGTCGGCTATCTGATGAGGACCACGGCTGTTTACGGGTCGGGCAAATTCGGCGCTGCGGATCGTGAGAAAACGGCGGACCGGGATGAGGTCAGCGGTCCCTTCCAGATCGAAATGCTGTCGGTGTACCTGACCCGGATTTTTGTACGCGATCTGGTGCAATATATGGCGCAGGTCAAAGGTGGGGATCAAACCGCCGAGCTTGATCCTGAAATCGCACGCTGGCTGGGCATCGGAAATTCCACAGGACTGGGAATGGCGCCGTTCATCGTGAACCATCCCGTTCTGTTCAACAACTGGATCATGGCGCGGGAAGAGGCCATCTCGCGCGTGCGGTCAATTAAGACAGCGACCGAAAAAGACGCGTGCGTCTTTCGCGACGTATTCGCGCGCAGCAAACAGTCAATCGCGTGGTGGCAATCCGAACATCCGATACAGGTGGAAAAACTGGCGGCACTGAAGGACGACCTGAATTCGATCGACGTATTTCTGGCTACAGACGACCTGACACGAGACCATCCGTGGGATCGCATGATCCGATGGTCGGAAACCGCGCTCAGCGAAGAAGGCCAGGAGTTGCTGGCCTCGCTGATCCTTGAGCCTTACGGAGATGTCGTGGATGGGCTGTCCAGCTGCATGGCGGACACAAACACGGCTGCACAGGTTATTGATGGAACAATGCCGGTGTCAGGGGTGCGTACCTTGATCCGGAACAGTTTTGACTGGGCGCTGGATCTTGATTGGAGTGATCCGAAAAACTGCGCGCGCGCCTGGTACGTTTCCGAAGAGAAACTTGAACCCCGACTGGGTGAACGGTTTGAAGAACCAATTGCGGACTATGAACAACCGCTCGCGCCCGCGCGTGATGCGGCGATGGCTTTCAGGGCTCTGCAAGACTGGCCGGATGATGCGCCGATAGCAGAATTTCTTTTGCGCCACCCCGAGCACCGCCACACCGTGCGCCGCGCCCAAATCAGCCGTATCGCGCCATATGGTGAGATCCATGACAACACAATCGGCGCGAATGTGATGCCCATCGATATGTTGCGCGCAAAACTATCCTTCTTTGGCGCGACGCATTTCGACCCTCGTTCGGACCGCTGGGTCCGCATCTGCATGTATGCCGGCGCCCCCTACCCTGATGAGCTAAATACCGCGAACGCAGATTTGTGGGTTTATCCGGAGGTTGCGCAATGACTTTTTCATTGAACGAAGTCGAAGCAACCGCCAAACGCGCAACCCGCGGGGCCGGATATGCCTGGGGCGTAGCGGAAGAGGCTGCAAAGGCCACCCGTTGGCTAAGTGCCCAAGGGTTCGACGGGCCCGCTATTCTGGCCCAACTGCTCAAACGTGAATATGCGCCCTGTCTGGAACGCCACATTCCTGTGCTTCAGAACAGAGTATGGGTTGGCGAACAAGACTTGTGCCCCCTGATGACCGGAACAGCGATATCGGATTCACCGACCGTCCTGTCCCAAAGCACCATTTCGATTTCAAACCTCGCGGCACCGCTGCTGTTGCTGCCCTTTGTCGCTGCGGGGGCCAAAAAGCTGGGAAAGACAGTAAAAGTCACCTTCGACGGGTATTCTGCGACAACTGATGGTGTTCATCTAAGCTGTGCAGACAGCAATTTGGACCGCGCTGATCATGTTGAGATAACCGAGGGCGACCACATTCAATACGGTCGCCCCCTGCTAAGCCGTGCCGCCCCAAATGCAGAGGCGTGGCAGATCCTCAACTCCATGGCGCACCGTACATATGCCCCTGCAACTGAAGAATCCCGACTGCTTGGCGCTGGTTCCGGCCTGTCGGACAATGACTGAAGGATCATCAGATGACCGAGACCCAAACCCTGTCGCTTGCCGAAATCGAAAAGCTGTCCTTCACCGCGTTGGTTGCCGCTGGCACAAGTGAAGAAAGCGCGCGCCCTCTGGCCGTGGCCACTGCGGCAACCGAAGCGGATGGGGTGGCCAGTCATGGTCTGGCTTATATCCCGATCTACTGTGAACACGTACAATGCGGGAAGGTTGACGGTCAGGCAGTACCGACGCTGGAAACGCCGCGCCCCGGCCTTATCCGCGTAGACGCTGCGACCGGGTTCGCACATGCAGCCATTGAAATGGGCTTTGATGCATTGATCCCGGCGGCTCGTGAACAGGGCATCGCGGCCCTTGCGATCACCAACAGCTACAATTGCGGTGTGTTGGGTTATCACACGTATCGACTGGCGCAGGCGGGTCTGGTTGGTCTTGGATTCACCAATGCACCAGCATCCATTGCACCTTCGGGTGGATCGAAGCCCGTTGTCGGCACCAACCCGTTCTCTGTTGCGGTACCGGGTCCAGACGGGCAACCCGCGTTGCTGATTGACCAGAGCGCCAGCACCATCGCCAAAAGCGAAGTGATGAAACACGCCAGAGAAGGCAAGGCCATCCCGGTCGGCTGGGCACTGGACCCGGACGGAAACCCGACAACAGACCCGAATGTCGGTCTGAAAGGAAGCATGGCCCCATCCGGCGGGTACAAAGGTGTGGGTATCGCTTTGCTGACTGAAATCATGGCGGCCGCTTTGACAGGATCTACTCTTGGGCTGCATGCCTCTCCGTTCTCGGGAACGGTCGGGGGTCCACCGAAAACCGGGCAGTTCTTCATCGCTATTGACCCTGCGGTTTCGTCAAATGGACTGTTTTCAACCGCAATATCGGATCTGGTCGTGTCGATCAGAGATCAGGACGGCGCGCACCTGCCCGGAGATGGGCGCCGTGCATGTCGCCTTGCCGCAGGTCAAAAAGGTGTCGCCGTCAACACTGCTACATTGGCCAGGATTGACGCGATAATTCAGGAAAACAGTTAAGAGCAGCCACCAGACCGGGCGGATGTGGTGGCCGCTTGCGCCTAGTTCACGAAATGCAGCGTGTCGAATTCACTGCGCCAGGCAGAGACTTCCGAAGCGACAGGCGCGTCGTCCAGTCCTCGCGTGATCAAATCGGCGAGGCGATCAGCATCTCGAGAGGTCATGCCCCAGCGAACCAATTCAGGAGTGCCAATCCGCAACCCATTCAAGTCCCCTTCAACCGGCTTGACAGGTAATCCGATGCCGCATGCAAGAAACCCGCTTTCGCGAAGCTTCTTCGATGCCGCCTGCCCTCCGCCATAGGGCTCTGCCAGAACCGCGAACTGATGCGAATTGGTGAAGCCTTCCGCACCCTCAAAGACGCGAACACCCTGCGCATCCAACGCTGCGGCCAGTGCTTTTGACAGTGCGATCATCTCGTTCGCGTACGCCTGACCAAAGTCTTTCCAATCCAGCATGGTAACCGCAAGAGCGGCCGTTTTGGCGGCATCGAAATTGGCTGTCATCCCGGGAAAAGCAATAGCATCCAATGATTTGGCAATGTCGACATCATTCGACACGATCAATCCACCTGCTGGTCCACCAAGGCTTTTATAGGTGCTCATGGTCATGAAATGCGCGCCCTCGTTCAACGGGTTCGACCAGGCACGCCCCGCGATTATCCCGCACTGATGCGCGGCATCGAACATGACTTTCGCACCAACTTCGTCCGCAATGGCCCGCACCTCGGCAACAGGGTGTTCAAAAAGGTTCAGACTTCCACCGATCGTGATCAGCTTGGGGCGCTCAGCCCGCGCCAGATCGCGCAGCTGGTCCAGATCGACTGTGTAACCATTTGTGTTAACCGGGGCTTCGATCGTGCGCAGGCCGAACAGTCCCGCACAGCCCGCGGTATGATGGGTCACGTGGCCGCCGATCGTTGCGGGCGGAGCAATGATTGTATCCCCCGGCTTACAGGTCGCCATGAAGCCATAAAGATTTGCAATTGCGCCCGACGGCACGCGAACCTCTGCAAATCGGGCATCAAAGACCTCTGCACAAAGCTCGGCCGCGATAACTTCGATTTCTTCGATTGCTTCCAGCCCCATTTCATATTTGTCACCGGGATAGCCCAGCGAAGGCCGCGACCCGATGCCCGACGACAAAAGCGCCTCGGCCTTGGGGTTCATGACATTAGTCGCGGGGTTGAGGTTGAAACATTCTTTCTCGTGAATGCGGCGGTTTTCCTCTGCCAGATGCGCGATCAGGCCCAATAAGTCGCCAGACGAGGCCGATGCTGTCTTTGTTGCGATATTCTGAACCAGCGTTTCGCTTGCGGCGGGCACCCAGTCTCTATGTGCAAGTGTCATCTGACATCCTCCTGTTTCTTCCACTGTGACTGCTGCTGCGTGACTTCGCAAAGCAGATTTGTTATTTCTTGGCGTAGAAAAACTAAGGCTATGGTGATGAGCGTTTCCCCAAAGCGCCCCAAAGGGCCCCCACTGAACGCAATGCGCGCTTTCGAGGCGGCGGCGCGCCACATCAGCTTTGTCGCAGCGGCAGAAGAGTTGAACGTCACACCGGGTGCAATCTCGCAACACGTCAAAACGCTGGAAGGCTGGGCCGGAGCACCCCTTTTCCGGCGTCAAACGCAAGGCGTCGAACTCACACCCGAGGGGCAATCGCTGGTCGCTGGATTTACCCGGGCTTTTGACCAATTGGCCGACGCGGCCCGTGCGCTGCGCAACCTTAAACCCAATGCAGATTTTCATATCGCTGCTTTACCGGCCATTGCTCAGCTCTGGCTTCCCAAAAGGCTGCGCCAGATCCGATCTCAATTTCCTGACATCAGTTTTTCCGTCACTGCGCTGGAAGCGCCGCCGAGCCTGGGGCGCGAACTGTTCGACCTGTCAATCTTCTTCGCTCCACCGGACGGCACGGCCAATCAGGTGGTCGTTTGCCCGGACGAGATCGTGCCGGTTTGCGCCCCGGCGCTTAAGGACCAAGTTTGCCGCGCAAACGGTTTTCTGGGCGTACCGTTGCTGCACGATCTGGTGTGGAACGAAGATTGGACCAAATGGGCCCAACACTCTGGCTATGACCTGCATAGTGCCAAGGGCGGTGCTCAATTCTCCCTCTACAGTCTGGCCGTAGAGGAGGCGAAGGCCGGCGCAGGAATACTGATGGGACACCTGTGCCTGATCGAAGACGCCTTGGCCACAGGCGAGCTGACAGCTGCGCACACCAAATTGTTCCGCACCGACCGATCTCTGGTTATCCAAATGCCACAACGAACCCGCAGGAGACCGGAAACGGACCAGATTATCGCATGTTTGTCCCGTTGACCCAAATTGTCCCAGACCTCAGCGCGGGATAGATGGGAACTGAAAGGGGGGCGAAAGATTGCCCAAAACACCGGGCACTTATCTTCGTCAAACTCGAACGCTTGGTCCCAACTTTGCATGTTCAATCATGTTTGGGTACACACGAAAAACTGTCAGAGCGCTTCCGCAATCGTGGCCGCTCGGTTTGGCCAGCGACACGTGGAGGGTTACAGTGCACCGCGCCCGTCGAAGAAAGGCTGCGTCAAACGGGTTTAGTCGGTCTCAGCTTTTGGCTTTGCCTGCGACCTTGGAGGCAGCTTCCATGTTTTCGCCGATGATGTCTGCTTCTGTTTCGCTTACGTATTTTGCACAGCGCGACACCATTTCGAACCATTCACGTGCGTCTTCCACCATTCGTTCCATGGAATGGCGTTGCCATTCGGCGACGGCTTGCATCGTTTTGCTTGGATCTGGGCTGTCGCCAAACGTAGCTTCCCGGGCAGTTTGCAGCGCGGTGCGTGCAGCCTCATGGCGGCGCTTGAACCAGAGGCGGGAGTATTCCTCCGCCTCGCTCAGCAGGTGGTCCTGCGCTTTCCAAAACTGCTCGATCTGCGGCGTCACCGCGGAGTTCATGGACATCATGCCCTGCATGGATTTCAACACGTCGGTAAGGGCTTCCTGTGTCTCGATTTCGGCTGATTTTGTGGGCATTTGAACTCTCCCTGGAAAAGAAGACGGTGATTAATTTTACCACACCCAGAGGTGCACTCACATTAACCGAGATCAAATTCACTGGGTAATTCGCGCCGTCGTTTCACAATACGCCCGTCCACAACATACACGGTCGGTTGATATCAACTCATCTGGGCGACTGACCGTCTGAACATAACCAGACTTGTCATCAACAGGGCCAGACCCAACACAGCCATCCAAACGAATTCCGGCCAGACCGTTTCGATTCCAGCACCTTTGAAAACAATTGCTTGGCTGGCTGACATATAGTGGCGCGATGGCAGAAACAGCGTTCCGGCTTGCAACCAGCCTGGTTGCCCTTCGACTGGTGTTTCCCCTCCGGACAGCATCAGCATTGGCAGGACAATCAGCATGACCAGAAGCGCAAATTGCGCCATTGAGCGCGCGATCGTCGCCAGAAATACCCCAAGCGCCGTAGCTGTAAACAGAAAAAGTGCGGTTCCAAATAGGAACAGTGTCTTTGATCCGGCAATGCGAATGTCCAACGAACCCTGCATGACAAAAGTCAGCGATAACCCCGCAGCGATCAGAACAACGGCCGCATTGGCCCAGATTTTTGCCATCGCAATGTCGAGCGGAGTTAGAGGCATGGCGAGCAGATGCTCAATTGTTCCATGCTCTCTCTCCCGGATCATGGCAGCGCCGGTCAGGATGGTCGTGAGCCACATGATCTGACCGATCAGCGCAACGATGCCCGCAAAACGCACCGTATCTCTGTTTGGGTTGAAGGCACTTCTCAGAATGACATTGATTGCGGGAGGATCTACGAGGTCAACACCAACTGCAAAGCGATGGATTTCAGCGCTCAATATACTGGTGATGTAATTGGCGCCGATACCTGCCTGCTCCATAGCCGTGGCGTCTATCAGAACCTGTATCTCTGGTGTGCTTCTGGCGCGCAGGTCTTTTTCAAAACCTGGAGGAATGGCAACGATGAAGATAAACCGCCCGGCATCCATGTGCGCTGGACCGGTCCCCGGTTCAATTTGCACGACCGGTTGAAACTCCGGTGGGAAAAACGCAGTGGCAAGGGTGCGCGATAGTGGAGAGTTATCCTCATCTGCAAATGCGATTGAGGCGTTATTCACCGAGCTTGCAACGCCTGTTGCTTCCATGATCGGAGCCAGCGTGAATGACCAGACCAGCAAGGCCATCATCACCCAATCGCGGCGCAGGCTCATCATTTCCTTCAATCCCAGCCAGAATATGCAAAAAAGGCGCTGCATTCACTTCTCCTGCGCGCGCAGGCAAAGGGCGGCGGCGAGTGTCAGCACTGGACCGAAACAGGCAAGCGCAAGAATGTCCGGGGCAAGTGATTCCCACCCTAAGCCCTTGGTGAACGCGCCGACGTTCAGGTGCAGAAAATAGGAAGATGGCCAAAGCGAGCCGATGAACTGAGCCCCCCCTTCCAAAGTGGAGACGGGCTGCAACAGGCCCGAGAACTGGATGGTCGGCACAACCGAGGCGATGGCTGTCGCAAATGTCGCTGCCACCTGGCTGGATGTCATTGTGGCAATCAGCAATCCATAGGACGTCGTTGCCCAGATATACAAAAACGCACCAACCGCTAGCGGAATGGGATCGCCTTTGAGCGGCACACCGAAGACGAAAATGGTCATCGCTGCCAGCAACAGAAAGTTTGCAAAAGCAATTGCAATATAGGGAATTTGCTTACCAATCAGGAATTCGAGCCGGGTTGTCGGTGTTACGTAGAAATTCACCACAGATCCCAGCTCACGCTCACGCGCGACACTGACCGCCGTCAAGACGGCCGGCAACATGATAAGCAAAATCGCCGGCATGGCCGGGGCCATTGCTGCAATGCTTTCAAAACTCTGATTGTAGCGAAATCGCGGTTCTATCCGGGCAATCTCGAAGTCCCGTTGCCCCGTCTTTCGGGCGTGTTCGTCCAGAAAGGACTGATGCAGTCCCGCGACATATCCTTCAACGGTCTCGCCTTTGAACGGAATGGCACCATCGACTGTCGCGAGGACCTGTGTTGGCTCGCCTGTGCGCAGCTTACGACCGAAGTTCGGTGGCAACTCTAAGACCAGTGAAACGTCTCCTGCCTGGAGCCGGTTGTGGCCTTCCATAGCGCTTTCCAATGGCGGCGTGGGTTTGAAATAGGACGACCCCGCGAACTCAGTTGCATAGGCACGGCTCTCAGGACCCTGAGAAAGGTCTAGAACGGCAAAGTCCAGTTCATCAATGTCAAGCGTGATGCCAAAGCAGAAAACCAACATCAAAATGGCTGACCCAAGAAACGCAAAGGCAAGGCGCACAGGATCGCGCGCCACCTCGACGGCCTCGCGTCGCGTATAGGCCAGTGCGCGCCCGACACTGCCACCGACGTGTTTGGAATTGGTGGCCAAATCAACTCTCGGTGCTTCAACCGGCGCCGGTCTTTCTGCCGCCTCCAGAATTGAGATGAACGCAGCCTCAAGGCTGTCGGCGCTTTCAGCGGCGATCAATTCGGCTGGTGTGCCTTCTGCCAAGACCTGGCCTGCGTGCATAAACGAAACACGGTCACATCGTTCTGCTTCTGCCATGAAATGGGTGGAGACAAAGATCGTTACCGCGTCTTGTCGGGACAACTCGACGAGCAAGGCCCAAAACGTATCTCGCGCCTCTGGGTCCACTCCGGATGTCGGCTCATCCAATATCAGCACACGCGGGCGATGGATGATCGCAACCGCCAGCGACAGGCGCTGTTTGATCCCAAGGGGCAGGGCGGCCGCAAGGGTATCACGATGCGTGCCGAGTCCGAATCGTTCCGTCAGTTCCGAAATGCGCGCGTCGCGGTCAGGGATTGCGAAAATCCGGGCGTGCAACTGAAGGTTCTGATACACTGACAATTCACCGTACAATGAAAACGCCTGACTCATGTACCCAATCTCGCGGCGCACCTTTCGATCCCTGGCGTCAACGGGTTTGCCGAATAACAATGCCTCGCCTGAGCTTGCAGGCAGCAAACCGGTCAGCATTTTCATCGTCGTGGATTTTCCGCATCCGTTTGATCCCAGAAACCCGAAAATCTCTCCGCGATTGATCGAGAAATCAACGTTGTTCACGGCGATGAAATCGCCAAAGCGCCGTGTCAGCCCGCGTGCAGTAATCACGGGATCCGATTTGATCTGTCGAACGATTGATTGACCCGGCGCTGAACCAGATGCCTCGTCTGCCCGCAAGCGTCGGTACGCAGTTTCGAAGTCCTTATCGGCACGCTTCAATTCGGCGGGTTTACCCTGAAAGATGACGCGACCTGCGTCCATCGCGACGATCCAGTCAAAGCCTTCAGCCTCCTCCATATAGGCTGTAGACACAAGGACAGAGAGCTTGGGGTTTTCCGTTCGGATAGCGTCGATCAATGCCCAAAACTGTCGACGCGACAACGGATCAACCCCGGTTGTTGGCTCATCCAGAACCAGGAGTTTGGGGTCATGAATCAACGCACAGCACAGGCCAAGCTTCTGTTTCATTCCACCAGAAAGCCTGCCCATCAGGCGATCCTCAAATGGTGCAAGCGCGGTCGCTGTCAGCAATGCGGTGATCCGGGCGTCACGCTCGTCGTGTCCCTGTCCGAAAAGGCCCGAGAAGAACTCCAAATTTTCGCGTACCGACAGTTCTGAATAGAGATTCCGACCCAAACCTTGCGGCATGAATGCGATCGCAGGGCATATTCGTCTACGATGAGTGGGCTCATCAATCGCTCCGCCCAGAACGTCGATTGATCCGGATTGAAGCTTTTTTGCACCGGTGATCAACCCAAGCAATGTGGACTTGCCCACCCCGTCTGGGCCAATGAAGCCGACAAGCTGTCCGGTTGGAAGGTCCAAGGTTACAGAGTTCAACGCGATGTGTTTTCGATACCTGTGTGTAACACCGGCAATTCGAAACTCTGACGAGGCGACTGTGGCATTCATTCGAACAGCTCTTGCGGGATGGGCTGTTCAAGCGCCTCGGGCCATGCGCTGGTGGGATCGATCCGTATCACGGCAATGCCGCGCAGGCCCGTTTTTACGTGTTCAATCCGGCTTTCAACCAGGTCCTGGGGGATACGAACGCGGACACGAAAGACCAGTTGCTCGCGTTCATCCAGAGTCTCGACTTGTTTGGGCGTGAATTGCGCCTCGGGAGAAACAAAGCTGACATATGCAGGTGTGGCGTATTCGGGTAAAGCATCAAGCACGATGCGAGCTTCGGCTCCAATCGGCAACAGCCCGGCTTCCCGCGCAGGAAGGAAAACTTCCATATACACGTTCTCGAGACTGAGAAGGGTCAGGATCGGTTCACCCGCTCCGACGACCTCGCCCGGCTCGGCCAATCGATAAAGAACGCGACCCGGCATTGGTGCCAGCAAGGAACTGTCTTCGATTTGCGCCTCAATCCTGCGCACCTCGGCTTCTGCAGCGGCAATCCGGCTTTCTGCGGTTGCAACTCGGGCTTTGGCGGCACCCAACACAGCAGACGCAACTTGGTGGATGGTTTCACGTTCCTCAAAAACTGTCTTAGAGATATTGTTCCCGGTCAGTAGCGCTGTAGCACGTTCAAGTTCCTGCGCCGCCCGACGTTGCTCACTTTGGCGTTGCAGAACCAAGGCTTCAGCTTCTGCTTTTGTCTGGCGCGCCAAGGCGACCTCGGCTTTTGCCCGGTCCAGCGCTGCAGACAATTCGTCTATATCCATCCTGGCAAGTACATCACCGGCGGCGACCATGCCGCCTTCAGGTGCCAGAACTTTGGCAACACGCCCGGCGATCGTTGGCGCAATTTCAACCTGCTCTGCCTCAATCCTTCCATTACCCTGTACGAAGCCACTCGGCAATTGATCGCCGTCTTGGGAGATGACGGAGTAAACAACCGCGCCAGCAACCACGATGACTACCAGAGCAAAAAAGATGGGCGAACTCTTCTTCATAGCTTTTGCCAGATCGTTGAATGCGACGGTCAGTCTAGTGCCTGGCAGGATTGGGGACTTTGCGATGGATCAAGCGTTTCCAAAGCATGCTTGGGGGAACAACATATCCTGTTGGTCGGAATGGACGTGTCGCGGTTTGCTGCCGCTCCTTTGATAGCATTTATTGCAGCAAAGGAGACGAACTATGGGACTGAAACGGACGGACGAAT
>NZ_JBQFQV010000010.1:0-144920 GCF_056537065.1 Ruegeria sp. CH2 | reverse complement strand
GCCTGCTGGCCAACACCCTCACCGCCTGCTGCCGCGCAAACAAACTCCCAGAACCAGAAGGCCTGACCGCGTGATATACGCGGGGGCCGGATCGGACACTTCGGACCGGCCCCCTTTTTTTGGCAGGCAAAGTTCCAGCCAAATTGCTCCCTGACCGCCCCCTGACTGCATGGGCAAAGCGCCCTGAATGGGTTTGACAGCCGAATGAATCGTGATATCCCTGTAATCCCAGTTGGTTACAGGTGAAGACACTATTGTGTCTGACGCGTTCGGGTTGAGCTATGCTAATTCATGCACAAAAGCGGTATGACGTCTAAAATAAGTATAATCCAGAAGGCATTTTCGCCGCAGCGTGTCGTAGCGGGTTTGGTCTTTCTTCCTTTACTTGCATATGCGTTTCCACCCTTCCATGATTCTGACCTGTCATTTGGATTGCGGCTTGTATTCTGGGCCGGAGTGATGGTCCTTGCTTTGATGGTGACCGGGCTTGCCAGAAAGCTGATGCGGAAGAATCCCGTTTTCCTGAATGTTCCGGCGCGGGACCTGGCGTTTGTTACTTTGACCCTGGCATTGTTCACGCCCTCACTTTGGATGTTGGCCTGGGTTCTTTTCACCTGTGGTGGATATATGGCACCGGACGCCGAAAGGGTTGTGGTTTATGGCGCTTTGTTCGCGACTGGCTTGATGCTTGTTCAGCGCAACGATCTGAATGCTGCGGCAAGTACTGAGTCTGATCCTGAAAAACCACGCCTTGTCAAACGCTTGCCACCCGGGTTCAACGGGAAAATCTATCGCCTGACTGTTCGGGATCACAACGTAGATGTTGTCACCTCAGAAGGCACCTTCACGCTTCGGTCGCGTTTCACAGATGCAATCGCCGAGATGGAGCCTGTCCCGGGTCATTGTTCGCACCGTTCGCATTGGGTCACCGACGCATCCATTGCAAGTGTCGAAAGAGAAGGCAGCAAAACCTTTCTGAAACTGGTCAATGGCGATCTGGTTCCGGTCAGCCGGAAATACAAACCCATGCTGGAAGAGGCCGGCCTGATCTGAACCTATCGCGGCATTGGCATCAAGTGAGGAAGCGGGCCTGTGAGGATCGCCATCGCCTGCGAACCCATGAGTGCCGACAGCACATGATCCGAACTGCGCAGTCCCCCGGTAAAGGTGCCATACGCCGGAAGTATCAGGCGATGATCGTTCAGCAGAAAGGCGGGCCGTGAAATATGACGCCCCTTGATCCTGACCCGGACTTTTGGATGGTAATGGCCGGAAACTTCGCCTCGCGCGGGATCCTGCGCGATATGACGGAAAACAAGCGGACCACGGTGCCATTCGAACAGATGGGTTCCACCCAGCTCAATAGGACCGGGATCGTGGTTCCCCTCAATCCAGATCCACTGACGTCCGGACTGTAAGGTCGCGATCCTTAGCATTTCTGATTTTGGCAGCGCCCGGGCAGCCTCAAGATCATCGAAGCTGTCGCCCAGACATACAACGGTTTTGGCGTTCGTGCGCGCCAGATCATCCTTCAGGCGGTCCAGCGTTTCACGGCTGTCATAAGGCGGAAGCGAAGGCCCACCACGCCGCGCCACGCGCTCGGATTTGCCCAGATGCAGGTCCGACACGCACAGCAGGTTCTCGTCTGGCCACCAAAGCGCACCGGAAGGCAAAGCACACAGGCGCTGACCTGCAAACGGAAACTCAAGTTCGTTCATGATACGTTCTTGACCTGTTTCAGAGCCCGGCGCAAGCAGATCAAAGCTGTTCCAACCCCGCCGCTTGCAGCAGCCGTGCGCTTTCCTCCGCCAGAAGCCTTTCTTCGGCACTGCCTTTCACCGGCACTTTGCCAACCTCCAGAAACAGAGGCGCTGACAGGGGCGAGACACGCTCGAGCCGCACCAGATCAATTCTGTCGCCAATTCGGGCCAGCATTGTTTCGATCCGACCGAAATCGACAAGCCCGCGCATGGCTTCTTCGCGGGTGATCTGCATCAATAGGTGATCGGGATCGTATTTAAGTAAGATGTCATACAGGATGTCCGACGAAAACGTAGCCTGCCGCCCGCTTTTGCGCTGCCCTGCCATGTTGCGTTCGATCAGACCGGCAATGGTGGCCGATGCACGAAACGTGCGCTTCATAACGGCGTTGCCTGCCAGCCAGGTGTCGAGCCCGTCGCGCAGGGCATCGGGTTGAAGCAATGGGCGGGGATCGGTAACCGCGTCCAGACCCCAGATCAACGTGGCATAGTCCGTGGCGACAAACCCCAGCGGGGCCAAACCGGTTTCCTCCATCCGTTTGGTCAGCAGCAGGCCCAGTGTTTGTTGCGCGTTGCGCCCAGCGAATCCGTAGACGCACAGATGTTCACGCCCATCGCTGGGAAAGCTCTCGATCAGCAGACGATCACGCTGGGGCAGGCGGGACATCTGGCGCTGCAAATCCAGCCATTCAGCCGTATGAGGGGGAAGCTGTGGCCAGTCAGTTTGGGCAAACATGCGCAGAATGCGGTCGCTGAGTTGCGTGGAGGTTGCGAATTTCGTGCCCGAAAAGGTCGCAATCTTTGGCTTTCGGTCAGCGCGCCGCGTGACTTCGACCACCATCTCGCGCAGCCCCTCATACCGCACGATTTGCCCGCCGATCAGGAAAGTGTCGCCGGGTGTCAGCGAGGCAGCGAACGCTTCTTCCACCTCACCCAAGGGTTTGCCGCCCCGGTTGCGTTTCAGACGAACCTTGAGCGTATCCGTGTCCTGAATAGTGCCCAGGTTCATACGAATTCGCGATGCGGCGCGCGGGTCGCGCAGCTGCCATTGCCCGTCGGCGCGGTGTTGCAGCCTTTGCCAACGATCATAGGCTTGCAGAGCATAGCCGCCGGTGGCGCAGAAATTCAGGCAGGCGTCAAACTCAGCCCGCGTCAGTAGAGCGTAAGGCCCGGCGGATGTCATCTCGGCATACAGATCATCTGCGTTAAACGCCCCGGCGCAGGCGGCAATCAGGATATGCTGGCACAAAACATCGCGCGGGCCGCGACCGCGGGGTTCCCCATCCAATTCATGGGCTTTGGCGGCCTCTAGCGCGGCGACGCATTCGACCACTTCAAAGCGATTGGCAGGCACCAAAAGCGCCTTGGAAGGTGCGTTATAGCGGTGGTTGGCCCGTCCGATCCTTTGCACCAGCCTTTTGACATTCTTTGGCGCGCCGATCTGGATCACCAGATCGACATCCCCCCAATCGATGCCCAGATCCAGCGAACCGGTGCAGACGATGGCGCGTAAGACCCCCCGAACCATCGCCGCCTCGACCCGCTCGCGCTGTTGTCGGTCCAGACTGCCGTGATGGATACCGATGGGCAGACCGTCATCATTGGCCAGCCAAAGATTGTGAAAGAATATCTCGGCCTGGGCGCGCGTATTGTGAAAGATCAACGTGGTCTTGTGATGCTTGATCTGCTCCAGCACAGCTGGGATGGCATAAGCCGCGCCACCACCAGACCAGGGTGGCATCTGTGGCGTTTCCAGCATTCGGATATCCGGGTCCGGGCCGGGGTCGGCCTGTACAATCTGGCAGGGATCAGGATGGCGAGCCAGAAAGCGGGCAATCGCAGCAGGATCTTCCACCGTCGCCGATAGCCCGACGCGGCGCAGATCGGGATTGAGGCGTTGCAGACGTGCCAGCGCCAGCATCAGCTGATCCCCGCGCTTGCTTTCAGCCAGTGCGTGGATTTCATCAACGATGATCCGCTGCACCCCTTCAAACATACGCGGCGCATCCTCGTACGAGGTCAGCAACGCCAGACTTTCCGGTGTGGTCAGCAGGATGTGGGGCGGATCGGCCCGTTGGCGTTTCTTTTGCGTGGCCGAGGTGTCACCGGTGCGATCCTCGATCCGAATAGGCAGACCGATCTCATCCACCGGGGTGCGCAGGTTACGTTTGATATCCGCTGCCAGCGCCTTGAGCGGCGAGACATAGATTGTGTGCAATCCATTGTGATCAGCATCCGCAAGTTCAGCCAGCGACGGCAGAAATCCGGCCATGGTCTTGCCGCCACCAGTGGGCGCAATCAACAGTGTCGCCGGGCTGCATGCGCGGTCGAACATCTCTTGCTGATGCGGGTGGATGGACCAGCCTTTGGTGGAAAACCAAGTGGCAATCCGTGCGGGAATCTGCGTCATGAACGCAGACTACCCGCCCCGGAGTGGTAATGGCACGGCGTTATTTGACGATTTTTTCGTCTTTGACGAACATGTTGGCCCAGGCCCGGTCGATCAGTTCGGGGCTCATCTGATAGGGGATGCCTTCGAACTCGCAGATCGAGATCATCTGGTCGATCAGAAAGATCGGTTGATAGTTGGCGTAGATGTTGTTGATGGTCGGGTATTTGACCTTCAGCAGATGCACCAGCGCCGCCTCATCCAGTGGCATCCCGCGTTTACGCGCAACCATGGCGAAAATCTTCAGGAAGTTCTCCTGATTCGGACCGTCGATCTTGATCTTGAAGAAAATCCGGCGCAGGGCTGCCTGGTCAAAGATCTCGTTCGGGTGGAAGTTGGTCGAGAAGATGACCAGCGTATCAAAAGGAACTTCGAATTTCTCACCCGATTGCAGGCCCAGGATATCCTTGTTTTCTTCCAGTGGAACAATCCAGCGGTTGACCAGCGCCTGCGGCGGTTCGGCCTGACGGCCAAGGTCGTCCACGATAAAGATGCCGCCCGTGGATTTCAGCTGTAGCGGTGCCTGATAGGTTCTTGCCGTGGGGTTGTAGACAAGGTCCAGCATACTAAGCGACAGTTCGCCGCCGGTAACCACGGTCGGGCGTTCACACTGCACATAGCGTGAGTCGAACCGCTTGCGGCGGCGCAGGCTGTTCGGGTCGTCGGCTTCCTGCTCGATCGCGGTGTGCACGATCGGGTCGTAGACCGTGATCACCTGCCCCGCATATTCGATGGCGTAGGGCACATAGACATTGTCCCCCAGCGCATCGCGAATGCCGTTCGAGATGGACGATTTACCGTTGCCCGGCGGACCATACATCAGGATCGACCGGCCTGCGCTGACTGCCGGGCCTAGATGATCCAGCAGGCTGTCGGGCAGAACCAGATGGCCCATGGCGTTGGTCAACTGGTCGCGCGTGACCTGAATGTTGCGGATCGATTGACGTTTGACTTGCTCGCGATAGACATCCAGCGGAACGGGCATCGCACCGAAATACTCGGACTGGCTGAGGGCATCCAGAGCGCGGGCCTTGCCGGCATCAGTCAGCTGATATCCCATCTCGTTGCCGCTGTTGGCGTTCAGCGTCCCCATTGCCTCAAGCAGCTTCTGCTCGCGTGCAATGTCGATCAGCTCTTGGGTCACAGCGCCAGGCAGACATATGGCCGCAGAAACTTCTGACACGGTGCTGGTGTTCTTGCGGAATATGGTCTTCAGCAAGATATCCCGCATCATCACCAGCGGAAGCTTCATTTCGCTTAACCCCTTCGGGGTAGGGGGGGCCATAACAGAGGAAGTCTGCATATTCATGCGCGGTGCTCGTTCGTCAAATTGTAACGCCAACTGCCCGAATAAGGGCGACTTGAAGGAAAAATGACCCAGCTTTGTGGCGGGACAAAGGCAGCGGCAAGGCGCGCTGATGATAGTTTACGAACCGAGAACAGTACCCAGAATCAGATACATGGCCAGCGAGCCACCCAGTGCGAACCCCATGGGGAACTGTTTGCCCCGATCCCAACTTTCCCAATGTGGCGCAATGGTGCGCAACCTTGTGATTTTAGCCAAACGATGCGTGACCACGGCGGCCAGAATACAGGCGGTCAGAATAAGCAGCACCAGCTTTAGATCGCCAAGCCAGACAAATGGCGCGGACGCGGCAAGAAACTTAGCGTCGCCCGCGCCCATTGCCCCTGACGCGTTCAGAAGAATGCCGAAAATCAACACCACGGGGATATGCAGAAGGTGCCAGAAATAGATCGGCATCGACACATTGATCAGCAACAGATGACCGCTGACCGCGCCGGTGGACCAGGGCGGGATGGCAACCAGCCCGACCACGACAAAAATCAACGCCAGCGCAACAACTGCATGGTTTTTGATCCGCATCTCGCGCATATCCGTGAAGGCCACGTAAAAGCAGATCGGCAGCACGAAGGGCAGGAACCATGCCGCCGCCGCAGCGGGGATTTGCATGTGTCAGGCCTCTTCAAGCGCACGAAGCGAGCGAACCGCTTCATCGAAATGCTGCGGATGAGTGGCAATAGCCTCGCGGAACAGGTTTTTCGCGGTTTCCACGTCGCCTTGTTTGACTGCGGAAATACCCATCGTATTCAGCAGTAGCGCCCGTTCAACCTGGGTCATCGGCACCACAGGAAGGCTATAGTTGCCCTGCGCTGACCGGGCCAGCACCAGATTGTTCTTGGCAGTGAACAAAGAGCTGTCCTGACGGACTGCGTCGGTAAACAGGCGTTCGGCCTCGGCATACTGGCCACGGGTTAGTTTCGAATACCCCCAATTGTTCATCACGCTGCCCGGGCGGGTGGTCAGCCCAACGGCCGTTTCATAGAAATGATCAGCCCGCTTCCACTCTTTCCGGGAATCCGCGACCACCGCCTCAAGACGGTAGCGTTTGAAGGTTTCGAACGTTGGAGGAACCGAATCCAGAACGGTTTTGGCCTGAGACCAGTCGCCATTTCGTACCAGCGCATCGGCATACTCGACCTTGTCTGCGGCGTTCGTACCCTTCATTGTCGTCACGCGCTTCCATGCTGCTGCCGCTTCGGTGGTGCGTTTTGCGCGTCCCAGGGATATTGCCAACCCGCGCTGAAGATCGATGCGATCAGGGTTTTTGAGTGTGGCGCCGTGAAAATAGGTCACCGCCTCGTTCGGGTCGGCGGCACTCAACAACACATCGTTCAGGTTGGTTTCGTCAATGACGTTCACTTCCTGAAACGTCCGTTCCACCTTTTCCTCTTCGGTTTCCTTTGCACAGGCCGAAAGGATCAGACCGCTGATAATAACAGCCGGAATCAAGAATTGCTGGCGCATTTTTTGCGTCCTTTACTGCTCTTGCCTCGATTACTGGATTTTGCGTAGCGCGAATTGCCCGTCGCCAAGCTGCTCCAGTGTAAATTCTTGTTGTTCTTGCGGGATATTATTAACAGGATTTTCCATTTTTGCGAGTGCTAAGCGCAGATTGTCGCGGATTGCGTCACTTTCGCCATTGTCCAGCGCGTAAGCCCGTTGAAAGACCTGCGCCGCTTCGGGGTACTCCTGTTTCTCCATCAGTAGAACACCCAGATTATTCCATGCAACAGGCCAATCCGGATCGCCTTCCACGGCGCGGCGCAGCAATTTCTCGGCCTGCCCTAAACGCCGCAACCCAAGATTGGCCGTACCCAGAGAGGTCAAGACCTGTGTCGTCATACCCTGGTCCAGCGCGGCGCGGGTAAAAGTATCAAGCGCCAGTTCGTATTCACCGGCAGCCATCAGCCGGTTTCCGACCTCGATATTGTCTTCTGCTTGTCCCCTGGGATCAACTCCCGGCGCATCCAGGCCGTTCGGCGACAGGCCTTCTGTGCAAGAAGCCACCATGGTGCAAACCACGGTGGCCTTAAGTATTCGGCGAAACCCGGAAGGGAAGCACCAGAATTCAGCTTTCATAGGGTTTTATCATCCTGCGCGCCCGAAAGTCGAAATGACATTCGCCGACGGGCCGACCAGAATGATCAGCAGTGGCGGAACTGTCAGCATCATTGTGACAAGAGTCATCTTGGTAGGCAACTTGTTCGCAGCCTCTTCGGCGCGCATCACGCGTTTGTCACGCATCTCTGAGGCGTAAACCCGCAATGCCTCGGCAATGGATGTACCGAAAGTCGCCGACTGGATCATCACGGTGACGAATGAGTTCACGTCCTGTACGCCGCAGCGCACTCCGAAATCGCGCAAAACAGTGTCTTTGTCCTTACCGGCTTTCATCTCGTGTGCGACGGTTTCGAATTCCTGTGCAATATCTGGGTAGGAGGATTTCATTTCACCGGACACGCGCACGATGGCCTGGTCCAGTGATTGTCCGGCCTCAACACAGACCAGCATCAGGTCAAGCGTATCTGGAAAGCCTGCGGTAATCGCCTCTTTGCGTGCTTCGACCCGGCGCGTGATCCAGTATTTCGGCGCGAAATAACCGATTGCGGCTGGCACGAATACCCGGATCATCATCTGCTGGCCGGTGAACTCCTGACCGTTTGACAGGACCGTAATCAGCAGAACACCGACAACGATACCAATGATACCCAGCGAAAACTGCGCAAAGTGAAAGAACCGGACCGCATCTTTTGACCGGTATCCCGCCTGACGCAGCTTCAGCTCAACCGCCGAATACTCTTCTTCGTTTTTCGGTTCCAGGAAAGTCGCGAATTTCTCAAGCTGCTCATTGCGGCTGGAGTTACGCAGTTGCTCTTTCTTGCTTTTTTTCGTCGCCCGGGGCGCCGCATTCGACCGCTGAAGCTTTTTCAGAGGATCTTCCGGCTGGCTCATGATCAGTGAGACAGCGACAAGAACCATGATCAGGCCAAGTACACCCACTACGATCAGGGGGCCGAACTCACCCAGGTGTTGGGTCAGCAGGTCATTGATGTTGGTCAGAAATTCCATTGTGCTGCCCTCAGACCTTGATGTTGGTGATGATCTTCATGACGATCAGGTTCAGTGTCAGCAAAATGCCGACAACGAAACACGCAGGGATGAACCAGGGGTGATCCAACACTTCGTCATAATACCCCGGATCCTTGACCAGGATGAAAATCAGACACGCAATTGGGAAGCCAGACAGGAACTTACCTGACCATTGGGCTTCGGCCGTGATCGCCTTGACGCGCCGGAACAGGCGGAACCGCGCGCGGATCACCTGTGCCAATCCAGCCAGAATTTCAGCCAGGTTACCACCGGACTGCTGCTGAATACCCACAGCAACCGCGAGGAACCGAAGATCCTGCATGTCCAGACGTTCGGCCATATCTTTGAGCGCCTCGCCCACATCGCGTCCATAGGCGCATTCATCCGCGATAATACCAAACTCGGTTCCCAGCGGATCCTGAACTTCGTTGGAAACAACCTGAATTGTCGAAACGAAAGGATTACCCACACGAAGCGAACGCACCATCAGCTCAACCGCGTCAGGCAGTTGCTCTTCGATCATGCCCATACGTTTCTTGGCCTTGTGGTTTACCCACGCGTAAACACCGCCAATACCGATGGCGATTGAAATCGCGATGCGCAGCGCCGTATCCGTCGCGGTACCAATGCTCAGACCGACAAATGCCATGGCCGAGACCAGAGCCATGATCATGATCAGCTGACGGGGTGAAAACGCAATCGCGGCTTTTTGAGCCTTGTCAGCAAGCAGCGAATACAGAGGAATGCTCTGTGATTTCATGTGCTGCTGCATTTCCTTGCGCAGCTGCTCCAGAACCTGTTCGCGCCCGGCACCCTTTTCCAGCATGTCCAGACGCCGGTTGACCCGGCTGTTCAGGCTGATGGATTTGCCGAACGCAACCAGATAGATGCCCTCGACCAGGGCAAGAACCCCCACAAAGATGGCGACATAGATGATCGCCTCCATAGGCAATTGCATACCCGGTTCTCCTACATTGTGGTTGGGTCGTAGATGGATGCGGGCAGATCAAACCCCCACAGACGGAAGCGTTCCGAATAGTGGCTGCGCACACCAGTTGCCGTAAAGTGACCGATGATCTTGTTGTCAGGTGTCAGGCCAACACGTTGAAAACGAAAGATTTCTTGCATTGAAATCACGTCACCTTCCATACCGGTAATCTCGGTGATCGAGGTCATGCGGCGCGAACCGTCCTGCAATCGGCTGGCCTGAACGATCAGGTTCACAGCGCTTGCGATCTGGCTGCGGACGGCCTTAATGGGCATTTCGATGCCGGCCATCGCGATCATGTTTTCCAGACGTGAAATCCCATCCCGGGCCGAGTTCGCGTGGATCGTGGTCATCGAACCGTCGTGGCCAGTGTTCATGGCCTGCAACATATCGATCACCTCGGCGCCGCGTGTCTCGCCGACGATGATGCGGTCAGGTCGCATACGCAAGGCGTTCTTCAGACAGTCGCGCGGACTGACCTCACCTTTGCCTTCCACGTTGGGCGGTCGGCTTTCCATCCGGCCCACATGCGTCTGTTGCAGCTGAAGTTCCGCTGTATCCTCGATGGTCAGGATGCGTTCGGCATCGTCGATAAAGCTGGACAGAGCGTTGAGCGTAGTCGTTTTACCGGAACCGGTACCGCCCGACACGATAACGTTCAGTCGGGTCGACACGGCAGCTTGCAAATAGGCAGCCATTTCCTCGGTGAACGCACCAAAATTGACCAGATCATCGATACCCAGCTTGTCTTTTTTGAATTTACGAATCGAAACCAGAGACCCATCAACCGCGATAGGGGGCACCATGGCGTTGAATCGCGATCCATCGGCCAGTCGGGCGTCAACATAGGGGTTGGATTCATCGACACGACGGCCTACCGCGGACACGATCTTATCGATGATCCGCATCAGGTGCTTTTCATCCTTGAAGGTGATGTCGCTGATTTCCAGCTTACCGGCACGTTCGACGAAAATCTGATGCGGTCCGTTGACCAGAATATCGTTGACCGTATCGTCCTGCAGAAGCGTCTCAAGCGGGCCAAGGCCTGTTACTTCGTCATAAAGTTCTTTGTTCAGCTGCGATCGGTCGTCGCGATTCAGAACGATGTTCCTGGTTTCCAGAACTTCGCTGGCGATTGCGCTGATTTCGGCTCGTAGCTCCGCTTCGGCGGCAGTTTCCAAAGCTGCCAGGTTCAGGTTCTCCAGCAACTCGCGGTGAAGTTCGATCTTGATCTCACTCAGCCGCTCTTTGCGTTTTCGATCACGATCTGCCCCGGCAACCTCGGCCGTTTTTTTCTGAGGTTTGCGTACGACGGCCGTTGCAGCGGGGCTGGGGGCAGCTTGTGCGGCAGGTGCCGCCGTTTCGACCGGCTGCGCTGCCGCTTTGACGGGCTGCGCTGCTGGCTGTTTTTTATATCTTGAAAACACGGCGATCCCCCCTTGGGATGATGTTACGCAGCTTCAGCGCTGCTGCTGCCAAGGCTGTGAAGTGATTTGGCGAGCTTCGCGATTTCCCGGCGAAGCGGGTTCTTGGCGGCTGAATTGGCCAGCGGCAAACCATGGTCGCCACTTTGCATGACAGGTTTGCCCCCATCAGGCAGCAGCAGATCAATAGAGATGCCAAGGCTTTCCCCCATACGTTTCACGCGGCTTTTTCCATTCAGGTCGGTGAATTTTGGGGCCCGGTTCAGCGCAAAGCGCAGCTTGTTGAAGGGCAGTTCTTCGGCCTGCAACGCGCGCTTGAGGCGCAGGGCGTTCTGAGCCGAGCGCATATCAAGCTCGATCATTGCAAAATATACATGCGCCGCCTGCAAGACCGTTTCCGACCACAAGACCAGCGTTTTGGGCATATCCACAACCACATAGTCGAAATGCGTGCGCGCCACGTCAATCACGCGCTGGATGTCTTCGGGGGTAATCAGGTCCAATGGCACCATGTCGGATGGTGCAGTCAGGACCTGCAGTTTTTCTTCATAAGTTTGAAGAGCTTGTGAGAAAACCTCGCTGTCCATCGAATCCGTATCCGACAGCATTTCGAACACCGTCTCGCGGCGTGCCAGGTCCAGATAGGTTGAAACCGTGCCGTATTGCAGATCCAAATCGATCAGACAGACAGACGGGGCATCCTTGTCCGAGGCACAGGCCAGTTCCCAGGCCAGGTTTACCGCCAAAGTCGTGGATCCCACGCCACCAGCAAGTCCCTGAACGACGAACAACGCGCCTTCCTTTGATTCGCCACTTGCCAATGGAACAGCTGCGGCTTGCGCCATGACAACCGGATCGGGCTGCTTCATGCGTTCTACCGCTTCCTGCAATTCACCTTCCGGAAGCGGGTAGGGGACAAACTCGTCCGCACCCTTGCGCAGCAATTGGTGGAGCGAAGCAGGTGTGACGTCCTCTGCGATCAAGACGACCTTGATCTTCTTTTCCTTGGCCCGCGTGATGATTTCACCCATCAATGACAGGTTGTCTTCATCTTCCCCGTCGATTGCCAATGCAACGAATTCAAGTGCTTCGGCTTCTGGCTGGCTGAAAAAGGCCAGCGCTTCGGCAAAGCCCAGGTCGCCCCAGCGCTCGCCCAGAATGGTTTCCATGTCTTCAATCAGAAGGTCGAAATTCTGGACATCCCGGCTTATGGTGCAGGCCAGGATTGCAGAATTTTCGTCTTGCGGCGTTGCGCTGGTCATAAACACTATCCTCGTCGTGAGGGCTCAGCATGTCATATGAACGAATTCCGCCAGATTGATGTGCTGTCGCCCCAATACGGTCAAATTTGGCCGCAGGTCACCCTATTTTTCACAATGTTGCTTTGAAGTTGGGCAAGAATTGGGCGCAAAAGAACCAATTGTAGGGAAATGGGCGACGATGTCGCCCATTCTGCTTGTATTATCCACCAATGCCAGCGGCACTAGTTGGCCGTATCTGTTGTTGATACATCTTCGATCACGCTCTTCCACGTCGCACTTTCAACGTATTCGCGATAGATGATGTTGGCGTATTTGCCGTCCAGCAGCTGCGGGTGACGGTCAACAAAGCCAGAAACTTCCGTTACCGTCCGGCGGTTGCGGCGATCCCGATTCGGTGTCGCGATCAACGGCTGCGTTTTTCCAAAGGATACAACGGCTTCAAGACGTGAACGCGAGATTCCTTGCCGTTCAAGGAATGCGACTACTGCCTGTGCGCGGCGTAGACCAAGGCTCTTGTTGTAACTGGTTGATCCTACAGCATCTGTGTGTCCGTAAACCCGGAACCTGGCTTCGGGGAACTGTTTGATCCAGTCAGCCTGCTGCAACAGTATGCTTTGCGCTGATGCGTCCAGTTGCGAACTGTTGAAGGCAAAGTTCACTTGGCTGGGCACATCCGCGGCAAATCTGCGCCCAAGAATCTGAGCATAGGTCAACTCGCCGTTTTGAACCTGGATATTGTTCAATGTCGCGTTTCCAAAGGTTCCGGCATCGATCTCATATCCGACCTCGCGCGTACATGCGGCAACGGCGACCGTAAGACCCAGTGTGATGATCCACTTCTGCATTGGTCCTATCCTCCTGATCAATCTAGGACGTAGCCGTACGAGCTGCCAAAATTCTGTTTGGCAACTTCGGATGCTCCGCCGGCTCCGGGACGCTGTGTGCGAGCAACCCGACCATTCGCGAACAGGTCAAATTCGCTGGGTGGTTTGACACGATCGGTGGGAAGGGCTAGCGCCTCGCCACGCGTCGGCGTCACCAGATGCGCCGTTATGATGATGACAAGTTCACTTTGTTCGCGCTGATAGTCAGCGCTGCGGAACAAGGCGCCCAGAACCGGGACATCTCCCAGCCACGGCACTTGGTTGACCTGGTCAACAAAGTTGTCCTGAAGCAGCCCTGCGATGGCAAAGCTTTCCCCGTCGCGCAACTCTATAGTGGTCTTGGCTTCCCGCACGATAAAGCTGGGAACGGTGTCTCCATTGATCGTGAAGTTCGTGCTGGTGTCGATGCTCGAAACCGAGGTGCCCATTTCCAGATTGATCAGGTCGCCGTCCACAACCCGCGGGATGAAGTTCATATTCACACCGAAGGGTTTGTACTCGATTGCCACGACACCGTCGTCTTGCGGCACCGGAATCGGAACCTCACCGCCAGCCAGGAACGTTGCTTCCTGTCCGGACAGGGCCGAAAGGTTTGGTTCGGCAAGGTTGCGAACAAGGCCCTTCGACTCGAGGGCTTGCAGCAGCAAGTTGACCTGAGCTGATCCGACCCCGAAGCCAAACAACAACGTACCATTTTGCACGGTGACAGGGGGAACAAGGTTCTGCGGATTGAAGCCACCGACAAAATCAGTGCCCGCAACTGAAAGTGTTGAAGAAAGCTCTTTTGCGACTGAGCGATTCATCTCGGCAAAGCGTACTTTCAGCATCACTTGCTGCACGCCACCTACAGACATCAGGTTCGATACACGTTCGGGCGCGTAGCGTTCAGCCAATTCAAGTGCGCGGGCCAGTTTGGCGGCGCTTGAAACCGTGCCGGACAGTACGATGCCATCATTGGCGGTGCGCACTTCAATCTGCTCACTTGGCAGGATCTGACGCAGACGCTCTTTAAATTCGGTTACATCGGGCGAGACCCGGACACGTACGTTGGCAAGCAGATTTCCTGCGCCATCAAACAGTGTTAGCGTGGTCAGGCCAGGGGCCTTGCCCAAAACATAGATTGTGCGATCCGAAAGCGAAGAGATATCCGCAATGCCTGCGTTGGCAATGCTGAGCTCTGCAAACGGTTGTTCGCTTTCCACAACAATCGCGCGATTCATCGGAACTTCCAGCGTTTCCACTGTGCCCTTTTTCACCACGCGAAGGGTTTCAGCCCAGGCGGCATCGCCGACCGGGCTCATAACAAGCGACAACCCCAGCAGGGTTGCGCTGATCCAGGAACGTATTGTCATGTGACCTGCCTCTCCGATCACGCCTCGTTTTTTGGGTCTTATGCCCTATGTGCTAAGAGACTGCGCGAAATCCGAATTTATTGCAATAATCAATGGTTTCTGGAATTTTCCTTATGTGGAGAATTGGCAACAACAACAAGAAAAGAGCCGCATCTGAGATGCGGCTCCGATCTTGTAACACTCTGAATTGGCGTCAATTTGTACAGGGTATAGGCACGTTGACAATCTCTCCACCGCGTCTGATGCGCGTCGTGCAGACCTGTTCAACCTCTTCCTTCGGTTCCGGAGCGGCTGCCGTTATTCCAAGCAGTTTGCGCTGATCCACCTCGATTGCCGACGCAACAGAGTCATCCTGCACCCCAACAAGGGCCAGCGACAGCCGCCCGGTGTTCTGGGCCTGCGCGAGTGCTGCGACCTGTTCCGGCGTGGCTGCGACCGTGACTGTGCGTGCAATCGTTGCGCTTGCGACGTCCGAACCAGCGGTCTGGTCGACGGCGATCAGCTGAACGTTGGTTTCGATCAGTTTGGTGATGCCGCCAGAATTCCCTTCTACCGTCCCGCTTGACCCGGTCCAGTAGATGTCGACATTGTCGCCGGGGCGCAAGAAGCCTGAAACACCAGAGGCCACGTCCACGCTGATCGCAAAGGCGCGCATACCTTTTTCAAGACGAGAGGTCAGCCCGGCCGATTCGCCTGGCCGTGTGATCTTGACCTCCATAATCGCCTCGTCTTTTTCCATGGTCCTCAGAATATAACGCTCATTGGCGCCACTTTCGGGAAACAAGGCAGTGAGATCAGAGAACGTACCTTCGGGAATCGCGTTTTCCGGCCAGTCTACAGCGCGTACGTCTTCCTGCGTCAGTCGTTCACCGTATTTCAGAGGACGATTTGAAACGTAAACAGTTACCGTCGGGATGACATCGACTTTGGCATTGGCCAGCGCTTCTTCTGCCGCTTGTTTCTGCCGTGCCAGTTCGCTTTGATAAGCCGCAATATAGTTGCGCGCCATGTAAACGGCGCCCCCAGCCAGAGCAACGCCGACAATCAGGACAAGTCCGAATACCGCTCGCATACATGCACCTCTTTCTTATTTAGTCGGATACTAAGCGGCCAAAGGGCCACTTTGAAACAGCCCAAGTGTTAAATGTAAATTGTGTCGAAATGTGGGACAAAAATGTCTGCTTGTTAGATTCTGCGTCAGCTTTCGCACAATTCCGCAAAACAACTGCTGTCATCTCCCTGCGGCAGGCCAGACGAAGAACAACGAAACAAACGCCGCGCCCCAAAAGGTCGCCGCGTTTATTTGCCGACACGTTCACCAACAAGCTCAGGAAAGCTGGTGAATGTGAAAACTCGCTGCGGGTCAGTTGGTTCCCGCTGTTACAAGGCCACCGGGAGCGGTGTTCGAGCCGGTACTGACAACAGAGGAACTCATGGCTTGGTTGATGTTACCGCCGATACCATCAACACTTGATCTGATGACAAGGTAGGTCGCGCTTGACAGTCCGATGAGCACTGCGGTCAAAACCACCCAGTCAACGGTCACCGCTCCTGCTTCGTCCGATTTGAACCGATTAAGGAACTTTAGCATCTACTTATCTCCAATACGACAATTCAGTGTTTCCCGTAACGTCGCCTAATAGTGGTTCGTTCGGATGGCGGAAATCAGGCCAAAAGTTGATTTCGCTGGAAATATCCAAGATTCCAAACTTTTTCACGGGCTCTTTTGTGCGCAAAGACCTGCAAATTGGGCGTGATCAATTCGGTGGCGCTCGCGGCGTGGCGTGCGGGGTAGGACCGTCAAACTCTATTCTTAGAGATATTGAAAGACCTCTGAACGAAAAAAGCCGCGCCTGAATGGCGCGGCTTTAAAATCTTGCTCAAGCAGAAGCTTAGCTGCCGCTGTTGCTGCCTGCAGTTGTGATACCGCCGGTTGCGGTGTTGCTGCCGGTGCTCAGCGATGCGCCGTTCAGGGCCTGGTTCACGTCTGTTGCCAGGCCGGTCGCGCCAGCCGAGATCTGCTGGTATGCAACGGCTGCCAGGCCGATGACTGCTGCGGTCAGAACAACCCAGTCAACTGTTACTGCGCCGTCTTCGTCTTTGCGGAAGTTCTTGATGAACTTGATCATGTTACGTCCCTCCTAAAGGATCAAAAAGAGTTTAACAAACCTCGGCGTTCTTCAGAGCTTTCTCTCTCAGTCCGCTCATGTCCGTCTCGGTATGGATTAATGTTTGCCTGTTGTGCGTGGCAGGAATTGGGCCAAACACAGATTTTTTTTCGTGCGGCTTAACTTTTTAGTCACTAAATGCGTAAACCCATGCAAATAAAAGGAAAAAAAATTCTTCGATTGGTGCGAAGTGCTCCGCAGCGGTGCAAATATACGCCAAATGAGGCGAAATTGCCCCAATTCGCTTTGTTTTTCTGGCCTTGGGCGAAGATTCGCGGTTCAAATCGCGTAAAAAGAATACATGAGGCAGGCACATGACTCTCCGGAACGCACTTCAATGCGCCGGTGTACTGGCGTTTCTACTATCTGGTGTCGCACCCGGGTCAGCGACCGAGGTTGAGCCGCGCGGAGTTTACAAGCGGATCAAGGCCCCCAAGCCGGGTGAGCGTCCTCGCGTGACCATTCAGATCACACCCGAGGAACACGCGGCCAAGCCCTCAGCCCCCAGCACAGGGGTGGAGCTGGTGGTTCCAGAAATCATAGCAAGAACCAAAGTGGTTCAGCCCACAGTGCCGGGAATCGGTGCCGCGCCTGACCCGAAAGGGTCGTACAATGCATTCTGGGACCGCATTTCACCACACATTGATGAAAGCGGGGCCGGGCGGCTTGATGCTGCGATAAACGCGCTGGCGGCGACGAATGTAAGATCGCCCCGGCTGCAAGCTCTGCAAAACATAGCAAAAGAACGCGGGATCGAGATTTTGCGGTCAACCGTGGGAACCAATGTGTCGCCAGCGCTGGTGCTGGCTGTCATTTCGGTTGAATCGGCCGGTCGCGCAGATGCCGTCAGTTCGGCCGGCGCGCAGGGGCTTATGCAGTTGATGCCCGCCACAGCTGCCCGCTTCGGTGTTAAGGACAGTCTACAACCCTCGCAGAACATCGCCGGGGGCGTGAAATACCTCAACTGGCTGATGGAAGAGTTCGGGAATGATCCGATTCTGGTTCTGGCCGGTTACAACGCGGGTGAGGGGGCTGTACGTAAACACAGCGGCGTGCCGCCTTATGCCGAAACCCGGGATTATGTCCCCAAGGTTCTGGCCGCTTTCCAGATCGCGCGGGCTTTGTGCGCGACACCGCCGGATCTGATTTCAGATGGGTGCGTGTTCCAGACCTCAAATTGAAAAAGGCCCGCCTAGATCCGGCGGGCCTTTTCTTTTGTTCAGCCGACGATTGTCGCTTCGGTCGCAGCGCGCATTTCGTCTTCACTGACACCATCTGCCAGTTCGACGATCCTCAATCCGCCCTCGACCACGTCCAGAACGCCCAGATTGGTGATGATGCGATCCACGACGCCCTTGCCGGTCAGTGGCAGAGTGCATTCCTTCAGGACTTTGCTTTCACCGTGCTTGTTAGTGTGGTCCATAACCACGATCACGCGCCCAACGCCTGCAACCAGGTC
Organism: Ruegeria sp. CH2; assembly: GCF_056537065.1. Lineage (NCBI taxonomy): Bacteria > Pseudomonadati > Pseudomonadota > Alphaproteobacteria > Rhodobacterales > Roseobacteraceae > Ruegeria > Ruegeria sp. CH2. The sequence continues at coordinate 126,721 of NZ_JBQFQV010000010.1, read as the reverse complement.
CATGGCGCCACCCATGCCTTTCACCAGCTTGCCGGGAATCATCCAGTTTGCCAGGTCGCCTTTCTCATCCACTTCCATGGCACCTAAAATCGCAGCAGCGATTTTGCCGCCCCGGATCATCGCAAAGGATGTGGCGCTGTCGAAATAGGCAGTGCGGGACAGTTCGGTGATCGTTTGTTTGCCCGCGTTGATCAGGTCCGGGTCTTCTTCGCCCTCATACGGGAAAGGGCCCATACCCAGCATTCCGTTTTCCGATTGCAGAGTGATGTCCTTGTCGCCCACATAGTTCGCCACCAGCGTCGGAATCCCGATGCCGAGGTTCACATACATGCCGTCTTCCAGTTCCTCTGCCGCGCGTGCGGCCATCTGATTGCGGTCCCAGGGCATTATGCGTCCTCCTTCTTGCGGGTGGTGCGCTGTTCGATGCGCTTTTCGTGATCGCCTTGGATGATGCGATGCACATAGATGCCGGGCAGGTGGATCTTGTCCGGGTCCAGTGAGCCGCGCGGAACAATCTCTTCCACTTCGGCCACGCAGATCTTGCCGCAGGTGGCAGCGGGCACGTTAAAGTTGCGGGCGGTCTTGCGGAACACCAGATTGCCGGTGTCGTCAGCTTTCCAGGCCTTGACGATAGCCAGATCGGCAAAAATGCCTTCCTCAAGGATATAGGTCTCGCCGTTGAAATCCTTGTGCTCCTTGCCTTCCGCAATCACGGTGCCGACGCCCGTCTTGGTGTAGAACCCGGGAATACCGGCACCACCGGCGCGCATCCGTTCGGCCAGTGTTCCTTGCGGGTTGAATTCCAGTTCCAACTCGCCGCTCAGATACTGACGCATGAATTCGGCGTTTTCGCCGACATACGAGCTGATCATCTTTTTGACCTGCTTGGTCTGCAACAGGATGCCGATACCGAAATCGTCCACACCGGCGTTATTCGACGCAAAACTCAGGTCCTTGACGCCCGAATCCCGGATGGCAGCAAGCAACAGTTCGGGAATGCCGCACAGGCCAAACCCGCCCGCGGCAATCAGCATGCCATCCGTCAGCACCCCATCGAGTGCCTCGGCGGCATTGGCATAGACTTTCTTCATGGAAAACTCCCCCAATGACATGGTGATGGGCAGGTTTTGCCGCCACGTCATGGGGAAGTCAATGAAACCAGAAGGTTCAGGTATTTCTACGGTAGTTCAGCTGACAATAGTGTCAGTCGGCGATCAGGATCCCGCAGGCGATGCGCCCACCTGCACCGCCAATGGGCTGGCTCATGTGATCGTCGCCAGCTTCGTGGATGATGAAAGTTGATCCGTCCCCATCCAGCAATACATCTCCATCACCTTCAAGCGAAACAAGGTTTGTAAAGGCCTCCATCTCGCCCACGCCATCCTGTCCCACATATAGATTGGGCAGATCGCCGGGCTCGGGGCCTTCAGGGTTCAGCAGCCCATGTGCGCCTTCAACTTTGCCAACATGGCCTTGAGCCGTCTTGAACCCTTCGCCGGCCTCGCAGACACCATGGCTGTGCAGGTGCAACCCATGTTTTCCCGGCGGCAGGTCTGTGACGCGCACGTGCAGCAGAACACCATTGGGCCCTTGCGTCGCCTTCGCCTGACCAATGACGTCGCCTTGCGCGTTGATGATTTCGGCTGTGGCGGACTTGACGTGATGCGCGGCATGGCCCTGCGTGGCAGCCGCAACGCTTATCGCCGCAACAAGAATGGCGGTTCTGAACATGTCTCAACTCCTTTACTGAACAACGCAATCCTGTATCGCGTCAGTCCATAAACACGCGGGCCGGTTCCTTTATTCAGAAACCGGCCCGCGTGTTTGGTGACATGTCCCGGTCAAAAGTCCGGTTTATTCAGCCGCTTTCTTTGCTGTCTTCTTGGCGGCAGCCTTCTTTTTGGGTGCAGCCTTTTTCTTGGTGCCCTTCTTGGATGCGCGCTCATTGACCAGTTCGATGGCCATTTCCTGCGTCACGTCTTCGGGCTTGATGTCTTTCGGGATGGTCGCGTTGACCTTTTCCCACTTCACATATGGCCCGTACCGTCCGTCCAGAACCTGCATCGCGCCGCCATCGGGATGCTCGCCCAGGTCTTTCAAAGCTTTTGCCGCTGCGCGCCCGCGCCCACCGGGATTGGCTCGTTTTTCCGCCAAAAGCTCTACGGCGCGGTTCATACCGATCTCGAACACATCGTTTGGGTCTTTGAGGTTGGCATAGACCGGCTTGGCTTCATCGGCCAACTGATGCATCAGATAGGGGCCAAAACGCCCGAAGTTCGAGGTGATCATGCCGCCTTCGGGGTGCTCACCGATCTGGCGCGGCAGGGACAGAAGCGTCAGCGCCTTGTCCAGATCCATGTCATCCTTGCTCCAGCCGCGTGGAAGCGAGGCGCGCGGAGGCTTCTTGTTCTCGGGCGTGGGTTCGCCTCGCTGGACATACGGCCCAAATCGGCCGGACTTCAGCCAGATCTCATCCCCGGCGTCTTCGCCCAGCAATTGTTCGTCGCCTTCCGCGCCTTCACCGGCGATAGGCCGCGTATAAGTGCACTCCGGATAGTTTCCGCAGCCCACGAACCCGCCGGTGCGTGAGGTTTTCAGGTGCAATTGTCCCAACCCGCATTTCGGGCAGATACGCGGGTCGGACCCGTCTTCACGCGGGGGGTAAAGCTGTGGCGCCAATGCCTCGTCCAGCTTGTCCAGCACTTCCGATATGCGCAGTTCGGATGTTTCGCCAATCGCTGCCGAAAAATCACGCCAGAACTTGCCCAGCAGATCCTTGTAGTCACGATCACCGGCGCTGACGTCATCCAGTTGCTCTTCCAGATTCGCGGTGAATTCGTATCCAACGTATTGACGGAAGAAGTTCAGCAGAAAGATGGTGACGATCCGACCCTTTTCCTCGGGGATCAGCCGGTTCTTGTCTTTGCGCACATATTCGCGGTCCTGAATCGTGGTCACGATTGAGGCATAGGTCGAAGGACGTCCGATCCCCAACTCCTCCATCCGCTTGACCAAAGTGGCCTCGGTATAGCGCGGGGGCGGTTGCGTGTGATGCTGCAACGCCAGAACGGCTTCGTTATCAGCCATGATTGCGGCTTTGTCCGACTCGCTGGTGGCCTTGGCAAACTGGTCACGCAACGTAGTTTTGGAAAAGCGCGCAGGGTCGCCCTGCATGATCTGTGGCAGGCGCTTTTCGTCATCATCGGCGACATCATCGCGGCCTTCCTCATAGACGCGCATGAACCCGTCGAACAATACCACCTGACCGGTGGCACGCAGACCGACCTGACCGTCATCACTGCCAATCTCGACCGTAGTGCGCTCCAATCGTGCTGCCGCCATCTGGCAGGCAATGGTCCGTTTCCAGATCAGATCATAAAGCTTGCGCTGATCTTCATCCGTGACCTTCAGCGCCTTGGCATCGCGCGTCATATCCGTGGGGCGGATACATTCGTGTGCTTCCTGCGCGTTCTTGGCCTTGTTCTTGTACATACGCGGGCTGTCCGGCACATATTCTGCACCGTACCGATCCGCGATGGTGTCGCGCGTTGCCGTCACGGCCTCGGGCGCCATGTCGATCCCGTCGGTTCGCATATAGGTAATGTAGCCGGCCTCATAGAGGCGCTGCGCAACCTGCATTGCATGGCGCGCGCCCATGCCGAATTTGCGGCTGGCCTCCTGTTGCAGAGTCGAGGTCATGAACGGCGCGCTTGGGTTGCGCGCGGCGGGCTTGGCTTCGACCGAAGTCACACGCAGCGCGCGGCTGGTGACGGCCTGAACCGCCAGTTCGGCTTGTGTTGCGTTGGCCAGATCGTGCTTGTCCAGTTTCTTGCCCGCCAACGTGACCAGCCGCGCCTCATAGGTCTGACCACGCGGTGTCTCGAACAGGGCCCGAACCGACCAGTACTCGACCGGCTTGAACGCTTCGATCTCCATCTCGCGCTCGACGATCAGGCGCAGACAGACCGATTGCACCCGACCTGCGGATTTTGCACCGGGCAGTTTGCGCCACAGAACCGGTGACAGGTTGAAGCCAACAAGGTAATCCAAGGCGCGGCGTGCCAGATACGCTTCGACCAGGGGCATATCGACGTCGCGCGGGTTCTTCATCGCCTCGGTCACCGCCTCTTTGGTGATGGCGTTGAAGGTCACCCGGCTGACCGGTGTATCTTTCTTGATCGAGCGGCGCTTGGTCAGGGCTTCCTGCAAATGCCAGCTGATCGCCTCGCCCTCACGATCAGGGTCAGTGGCGAGGATCAGCGCGTTGTCTTCTTTCAGCGCGTCGGCGATGGCCTTTACATGTTTGCGGCTGTCATTGCCCACTTCCCATGTCATGGAAAATCCATGGTCCGGATCGACCGATCCGTCCTTTGGTGGCAGGTCCCGCACATGGCCGTAAGAGGCCAGAACGGTGTAGTCAGGGCCGAGATATTTATTGATTGTTTTTGCTTTGGCCGGAGATTCTACAACAACTACAGGCATTTAAGGGGAAACCTCGCTCGACGAATTTGGCGCCTTTTATGGTGGTGCAAAATGTGTGGGGCAAGCGGGGATTGTCAATGCGTTCCTTTGGCAGGCGGAAAAGCGACGTGATTTCAGCGTGATACCCGCGCCGGATTGCAGGCAGAGCATTCGACTATGCAATCTTGCCTTCCATCCTAATCAGCATGCCAGAGACAACAACCCGCCCGGCTGGCGCTGGATTCGTCCGTCCAGTTCAAGGTCGACCAGCGCTGGCCCCAGATCCCCGGCCGAGGCCGCAATGTCGCGCAGCAACTGGTCTTCGGCGATGGGGGAAGGTCCCAACCGCTCAAGGATTTGCGCCTGCAAATCCAGTGCGGCGGGCCGTGGTTGCTTGGCGGGCGGCTCCTCGGGTTTTGCAAAGATCAGATCGCCTTGTTGTGGCAGCGCCTCGACAACGTCGTCTGCCGAACGGACCAGCGTCGCACCATCCCGAATCAAAAGGTTGCACCCGGCAGCGCGGGCGTCAAACGGGTGGCCAGGCACGGCCAGAACCTCGCGCCCCTGATCCAGGGCGTCACGCGCCGTGATCAGGCTGCCGGATTTTGCTGCGGCCTCGACCACCACAACAGCTTGGGCCAGGCCCGAGATGATCCGGTTGCGGCGCGGAAAATGCCTAGCCTGAGGCGTCACGCCCATCGGTTGTTCCGACAGCCGCAGTCCCTTGGTCGCGATTTTATGCGCCAGTTCCGTGTTCTCGGCCGGGTAAATGACATCGACACCGCCCGCCATGACGGCAACAGTGCCGGTGTCCAACGACGCCATATGCGCTGCCGTATCAATGCCGCGCGCCAGACCCGAGACAATCACATGTCCCTTTTCACCCAAGGCGCGCGCCAGACCACGCGCCATCCGTGCGCCCAGCGAGGAACAGTTGCGCGCGCCCACCATCGCAATCGCCGGTTTCTGCAACAGCGACACATCCCCGATGGCCCAAAGCAAGGGCGGGGCATCGGATAGGTCGTTCAATGCGTCGGGGAAATCTGCGGACCCAAGGCACAAAAGCCGCGCTTTGGCGGCTTCTGCGGCCCTGAGTTCCGCCTCGATCACGCCGGGGGGACAGGTTTCATACCCATCTATTCCGGCGGCGCGTGCCATTTCAGGCAGCGCGGCCAGCGCGTTCTGCGCCGAGCCATGTTCGCGCAGCAGCCGACGAAACGTCGCCGGGCCGACCTTGCGCGAGCGCAACAGGCGAAGCCACGAAAACCGGTCCTCTTCCGTGGTGGGTGGGAGTGGGGGGTGATTGGAAGAAAGCTGCTCTTCGGTCATCCGTTGCTCCGCCTGATTGCAGAACTGGTTTACGGGACAGGGGGTTAACAGCCTCTGAATCGCAGATAATTATTAGAGACTTATCTGTACTTCTTGTGGAATTTTACGGTTAAGTATCTGAAAATAAATAAAGTATTATTTTTTCAGCCGGCGCTCAAATTAATGGCGCTGGTTGGAATGCTGTCGAATCAAAGTGGCGCATGGTTAACCCTGCGCCTGCCTTTGCGCTTCTCTTCCGACTCAGGCTGCAGACCCGCCGACAGTCAACCCGTCCATCAGCACTGTCGGTTGACCCACACCCACGGGCACCCATTGACCGTCCTTGCCGCAGGTGCCCATACCCGGATCCAAAGCCATATCATTGCCAAGGCCGCGGATGCGCTTCAACGCCGAAGGCCCGTCGCCGATCAGCGTGGCGCCCTTGACAGGCGCTCCGATCTTGCCGTTTTCGACACGATACGCCTCGGTGCACGAGAAAACGAACTTGCCGTTGGTGATGTCGACCTGGCCGCCTCCGAATCCAACCGCCCAGATGCCGTCTTCAATATCTGCCACCAATGCTGCCGGATCAGCGTCGCCTCCCAACATGATCGTATTGGTCATGCGCGGCATGGGTTTGTGCGCATAGCTCTGCCGCCGCCCGTTGCCCGTAGGAGCAACCCCCATCAGCCGGGCGTTTTGCCGATCCTGCATGTAGCCGGTCAGGATGCCATCCTCGATCAATACGGTGCGCGAACTGGGCGTGCCCTCATCATCCACAGTGATCGAGCCGCGACGGTCGGCAATCGTGCCGTCATCCACCACGGTCACGCCCTTGGATGCAATCTGTTGTCCCATCAGTCCGGCAAAGGCCGAGCTTCCCTTGCGGTTGAAATCGCCCTCTAGCCCGTGACCGATGGCTTCGTGCAGCAAAATACCGGGCCAGCCGGGGCCAAGTGCAACCTCCATCACGCCGGCAGGGGCGGGGACTGCGTCCAGATTGACCAATGCGATGCGCAGGGCTTCGCGCGCCTTGGCCTGCCAGTCGGCAGGGTCGATCAGCCCGCTCAGGCCAACGCGCCCGCCGCCACCGGCCGATCCGCTTTCGCGCCGCCCGTCCTGTTCAACAATGACCGAGACATTCACGCGCGTCATGGGGCGCACGTCACGCACCATCACACCATCGGGTCGCAGGATTTCCACCTCCTGAACGGCGGCTGCGATCATTGCGCTGACCTGAACCACCCGCGGATCCAGATCGCGGGCAAAGGCGTCAATCTCCCGCAGGGTTTCGATTTTCACCGGGAAGGCGGCGGATTCGATTGGGTCTTCGTCCGTGTACAGGCGCGTATTCGTGGGCCGGGGCGCTTCGGCGAGCGTTCCGCCTCCATCGCCAACCGCCAGTCGCGCGGTTTCGGCGGCACGTTTCAGCGCGGCAATCGATACATCAGTGGAATGCGCATATCCGGCAACTTCGCCCTGAACGGCGCGCAGGCCAAATCCCTCGGATGCGTCATAAGACGCGGTGCGAAGACGCCCGTCGTCAAACACCAGAGATTCGGATTTCCGACGCTCGACAAACAGCTCTCCATCCTCGGCCCCGTCCGTTGCCGAGCGCAATATGGCCAGTGCTTCATCTTGCGGCAGGGCGCTCTCAAAGGGGCGAAACGGGGCTTCAGGCATGGGTTGCGACCTTTCGGGTTTGATCCAGATCAAAAATAGCGTCTGTTTGACGCAAGCATTTTGCTTTATCTACCCGCTGGAATATGGTTTTTAACGCGGCCAAAGACAACGGGAGAGGTGCGACCGATTCACACCTTTCCGTCAGGGACGCAAAGATCAAACGATCAGGACAGAACATGAAGAATGCTTTGATGCTTTCAGGGTTTATGACAGCCCTCTCCAGCCTACCCGCCATGGCTCAGGAGCTTGAGATTATTGGCAAGCCGGTAGACGGCGGCATGGGCTTCCAGCCCGCGGCCACCAGCCTTGCCCAAGGTATCCGGGATCTGGACAGCATGATTCTTGTGATTATCACCGCAGTCTGTCTGCTGGTTGCAGCTTTGTTGATCTATTGCATCGTGCGCTACAACCAGCGCGTAAACCCAACTCCGGCGCGTTTCTCGCACTATACTCCGGTTGAAATCGCCTGGACCCTGGGACCGATCCTGATTCTGGTGTTTATTGGCGCGTTCTCGTTGCCGGTTCTTTTCAAACAGCAGGAAATCCCCGAAGGTGACATCACCATCAAAGTCGTCGGCAACCAGTGGTACTGGACCTACGAGTATGTTGATCACGATTTCGCATTCGACAGCTATCTGCTGGGCCACCCGGCGACCCTGGACGAGGGCGCACGCCCTGCGGACGCGGACGTGACGCCGTTTGTTCTGGATGACGCAATGCGCGCCAAGCTGATTGATGCAGGCTACAGCGATGATGAATGGCTGCTGGCCACCGACACCGCGGTTGTCGTTCCGGTCGGCAAGGTCATCGTGATGCAGGTGACTGCATCCGACGTGATTCACTCGTGGACCATCCCGGCCTTTGGCGTAAAGCAGGACGGTGTGCCCGGACGTCTGGCCGAGCTGTGGTTCCAGGCCGACAAGGAAGGCATCTATTTCGGTCAGTGTTCGGAACTGTGTGGCAAGGACCACGCCTATATGCCGATTACCGTCAAGGTCGTAAGCCAGGAAGTCTATGACGAATGGTTGCAGGGCGCGATCGAAGAATACGCGGGCCTGCCGCAAAGCTATCAGGTCGCCTCGAACTGAGTACGATAGGGGCGGGTTGAACCCCGCCTGACACAAGATGCAGGCTGCGCGGGCGATCCGCGCAGTTTTCGCCCCAGAAGGACCGGAAATGACCGACGCAAGCATCAATGCCAGCACTGCGACCGCCCGGGCGGACGAGGCCGGCTTTGGCGATTACTTCGCCCTGCTGAAGCCGCGCGTGATGTCGCTGGTCGTGTTCACGGCATTGGTCGGCCTGTTGGCGGCTCCTGTTCCTGTCCATCCCTTCGTCGGATTCTGCGCCATCCTGTTCATCGCCATCGGCGGCGGAGCCTCAGGTGCGCTGAACATGTGGTGGGACGCGGATATCGACCGTGTCATGAAACGCACAAAATCCCGCCCGATCCCTTCGGGTAAGGTCGAGGAAGGCGAGGCGCTGGCTGTTGGTCTGGCTCTGTCGGGTCTGTCGGTGATCATGCTGGGCCTTGCGACCAACTGGTTTGCAGGCGCGTTTCTGGCCTTCACCATTTTCTTCTACGTTGTCGTCTACACGATGTGGCTGAAGCGTTCGACGCCGCAGAACATCGTGATCGGTGGCGCAGCGGGTGCGTTCCCTCCGGTGATCGGCTGGGTGGCCGCCACAGGATCGATGTCGGTCGAGCCCTGGCTGATGTTTGCACTGACCTTCATGTGGACGCCGCCGCATTTCTGGGCGCTGGCCCTGTTCATGCGCTCGGACTATGACGACGCGGGCGTGCCGATGCTGACCGTCACCCATGGTCGCCGCGCGACACGTGTCCATATTCTTGTCTATACAGCCCTGCTGGCCCTGCTGGCCATCGGAACTGCATTTTCAGGCATTGGCGGCCCGATCTATCTGACCGTTGCATTGATTCTGAACATCCTGTTCCTGCGGGGCGCGTGGAAAATCTCGCGCCGGACCGAGGACGATTCCGAGGCAGATAACTTCAAGGTTGAACGCGGTTTCTTCAAGCTGTCGCTGCTGTATCTGTTCCTGCATTTCGGTGCCGTTCTGGCCGAAGCCCTGCTGAAACCCTATGGTCTGGGGGGATGGTCATGAGCCTTCGCAAAGGTCACGAGCTACATCAGCGCCGGTTCAGCCGCAATCTGGGTGTCGGCCTGACGCTGGCTGCCTTTATCGTGATCATCTTCGGCCTGACCATCGTCAAGGTCTCGGGCACTGATTTCAACAGGGCGACGCAAGAGGTTCAGAACTGATGGCGTTGTCCGGTCCTCAGAAAACGGTTGTCCAGACCGTCGGCGTGGTTGTCCTGATGGGCAGTCTGGCCTGGGCGTCGGTGCCGTTCTACAACTGGTTCTGCCGGGTGACCGGATTTGGCGGCACCACTGGTGTTGCCGAAACCGCCCCCGATACCATTCTGGATCGCACCGTTACCATCCGCTTTGACGCGTCCAAGGCCAAGGACATGCAATGGGAGTTCAAGCCGGTCGTGCGCGAGATGGATGTGCGCATCGGCGAAACAGGTCTCGCGTTTTACGAGGCCTATAACCCGACAGACCGCCCCATTGCCGGGCAGGCGTCTTACAACGTGGCGCCCTATTCTGCGGGTGGGTATTTCCAGAAGATTGCCTGTTTCTGCTTTGAAGAGCAGGTGCTGCAACCCGGCGAGCGCGTTGAGATGCCGGTGACTTTCTTCGTCGACCCGGAAATGGTCGAGGATCTTGAAGCCAAGTATGTTCATACGATCACGCTGTCGTATACATTCTACGAAATTGACCTGCCCGAGGGCTATGCCGCCCTCGATGCGCAGGCAGATACAAACACGAACTAACGCCTGTAGGTGAGGGACGCTGATGGCACACGCTAAAAACCACGATTATCACATTCTGGCCCCGTCGATCTGGCCTCTGATCGGCGCCGTCGGCGGCTTTGTCATGCTGTTCGGAGCCGTTCTCTGGATGCAAGGCATCACGCCCTTCATGTTCTGGGCCGGTCTGGCAGCTGTGCTTTACACGATGTTCGCCTGGTGGTCGGATGTGGTTGCGGAAAGCCGTCAGGGCGATCACACCCCTGTTGTCCGCATCGGTCTGCGCTACGGCTTCATCCTGTTCGTCATGTCCGAGGTGATGTTCTTCTTCGCCTGGTTCTGGTCGTTCTTCAAACATCGCATGTACCCGATGTACGACTATGCCGGCACCGAATACATTCAGCCGGATATTCATGCGGTTGACCCGTTCCACCTGCCGCTGATCAACACGCTTGTTCTGCTGCTGTCGGGCTGTGCAATCACCTGGGCGCACCATGCGCTGGTGCACGACAACGACCGCAAGGCGCTGATCAATGGTCTGGCCATTGGCATCGTGCTGGGTATCGCCTTTACCTTCCTGCAGGGCTATGAATACGCCGAACTTCTCAAGCATGAAGGCTGGGAATTTGGCGGCGACCAGTTCTATTCCAACTTCTTCATGGCGACCGGGTTCCACGGTGCGCACGTGATCATTGGGACGATCTTCCTGACCGTCTGCTTGATCCGCGCGCTCAAGGGGGACTTCACACCCGAGAAACACGTCGGGTTCGAAGCTGCGGCTTGGTACTGGCACTTCGTCGACGTTGTCTGGCTGTTCCTGTTCTTTGCCGTCTACATCTGGGGCCAGGCTCCGCTGATGTAGCGCCGGTCAGGCCGATCAATTGCAAAAGCCGCCCCAAGGGGCGGCTTTTTCTCTATGCGGGGCGCAAGATTGCGCCCCATACAATTGCGTGGTTGCAATTCAGCCCGCACGCCCCTTAACAAGACGCCGGTTCCTGAAAAGAAGTTTGGTCCTGACATGCGCCGTATCCTGTTCCTGCTAATCTTCGGCCTCGCCGGTTTGGGCGTGCTGCTGTCGCTGGGCATCTGGCAGGTGCAGCGTCTGGCGTGGAAGCAGGACGTGCTGACCGAGATCGAAGATCGGATCTCGGCTGCGCCGGTTTCCCTGCCGCTGCAGGTTTCGGCGGATCAGGACAAATACCTGCCGGTAACAGTGTCGGGCGAGATGGAGCCTGCGGAAGTCCACGTCCTTGTTTCGCTCAAACAGGTCGGTGCGGGGTATCGCATCATTCAGCCGTTCAATACCGGGGGCCGGACCATTCTGATTGACCGGGGGTTCATCCCGACCACGGCCAAACAGGCCGGGCGACGCAACGGTCCGATGGAGATCACCGGCAATCTGCATTGGCCAGATGAAATCGACAGTTACACGCCCGCACCTGATCTTGACGCCAACATCTGGTTCGCCCGCGATGTGCCCGCGCTTGCGGGTGCACTGGGCGCGGAACCGGTTCTGCTGATCGCCCGTTCGCAAACCGATCCGAATGTGACGCCGCTGCCGGTGGACACGGCGGGCATACCAAACGATCACCTGCAATATGCTATCACCTGGTTTGGTCTGGCTCTGGTCTGGGCCGCGATGACCGGATACTTCCTGTGGCGCAGCCGTGCCCATTCTGAGAGTGACGCGACATGAAATACATCTCGACCCGCGGGCAGGCGCCCGAACTGACGTTTGAAGAGGCGATGTTGACCGGGCTTGCCCGCGATGGTGGCCTGTATCTGCCCGCCGAAATCCCGGTGATGTCGCAGGACGAGATCGCGGCGCTGGCCGGATTGCCCTACGAAGAAATCGCATTCCGTGTGATGTGGCCCTATGTCAGCGGCTCATTCGCCGCGGATGAGTTCAAGGCGATCATCGCCCGCGCTTACGAAGGTTTCGGCCACGATGCTCGCGCGCCATTGAAGCAGCTGAACGAAAACCACTTCCTGCTGGAACTGTTCCACGGCCCCACGCTGGCCTTCAAGGACTTTGCCATGCAACTGATCGGCCAGTTGTTCCAAGTGGCGCTGAAACGCCGTGGCGACCGTGTGACTATCGTCGGCGCGACCAGCGGGGATACCGGTTCAGCCGCGATCGAGGCGTTCCGCGGGCTGGACGCTGTGGATGTGTTCATCCTTTTCCCGCATGGCCGCGTGTCCGAAGTGCAGCGCCGCCAGATGACCACGCCTGCGGACAGCAACGTGCATGCTTTGGCCGTTGATGGTGATTTTGACGATTGTCAGGCTGCGCTGAAAGACATGTTCAACGATTTCGACTTCCGCGACGGCGTGAAACTGGCGGGTGTGAACTCGATCAACTTTGCCCGCGTCTTGGCGCAGATTGTTTATTACTTCTCGGCTGCCGTCAGCCTTGGTGCGCCGCACCGCAAGGTCAGCTTCACGGTGCCAACCGGCAACTTTGGCGACATCTTCGCTGGCTATCTGGCCAAGCGTATGGGGCTGCCGATTGACCGCCTTGTGGTGGCGACCAACCAGAACGACATTCTGCATCGCTGCCTCTCGGGCGAGGGGTATTTCAAGGGCGAGACTATCCCCTCGATCAGTCCGTCGATGGACATTCAGGTCAGCTCGAATTTCGAACGCGCGCTCTATTATGCCTATGGCGAAGATGGCGGGGCCATCGCACAATTGATGGATGAGCTGAAACAGGGTGGCTTCAATATCAGCCAGGGCGCGATGGAAGCGCTGCGTGAGAATTTCGATTCGGGCCGGGTGTCCGAAGAGGAAACGCTGGCCACGATCAAATCCACGCTGGTGCACAGCGCCGAACTGGTCTGCCCGCACACCGCCGTGGGCATCAAGGTCGCAGAAGAGCACCGCGCGGCAGACGTTCCGATGATCACGCTGGCCACCGCTCACCCGGCGAAATTCCCGGCCGCGGTCGAGAAGGCGAGCGGCGAACATCCGCCTCTTCCCTCCCGCATGTCTGATCTGTATGAACGTCCGGAACGGGTGACCCGCATCGCCAATGATCTGGGTGCCCTTGAGGATCATATAAAAAGGCACATCGCTGAGTGACTGTCAGACAAGACCAACTGAAGAACGGGTTTCGTATCGTCAGTGAACATATGCCGGGGCTGCAATCTGCGGCCATCGGCATCTGGGTAACCGCCGGTGGGCGGCATGAGCGGATCGAGCAGAACGGCATCGCGCATTTCCTTGAACATATGGCGTTCAAGGGAACCGAGCGCCGTTCTGCCTTGCAGATTGCCGAGGCGATCGAGGATGTGGGCGGCTATATCAACGCCTATACCTCGCGCGAGGTGACGGCGTATTACGCACGCGTTCTGAAGGACGACGTAGCGCTGGCGATGGATGTCATCGGCGACATCGTTCTGAACCCGGTTTTCGATCCGCGCGAGATCGAGGTCGAGCGGGGTGTGATCCTTCAGGAAATCGGTCAGGCCCATGACACGCCCGACGATGTGATCTTTGACTGGCTGCAAGAGCAGAGCTATCACGACCAGCCCCTGGGCCGGACGATCCTGGGCCCAACGGAGCGGGTGAGTGCCTTCTCGCGTGAGGATCTGTCGGGCTTTGTGACCGAACATTATGGCCCCGAACAGATGATCCTGTCAGCAGCAGGTGCTGTGGATCACGACATGCTGATGAAACTGGCCGAAGAGATGTTTGGCCATCTGCAATCCCGTAAGGGTCTGATCCCCGAGGTTGCACGCTTTACCGGTGGCGAAGCCCGGCAGGTAAAAGAGCTGGAACAGGCGCATTTCGCTCTGGCGCTGGAAAGCCCCGGCTATCGCGACGATGCGATCTATACGGCGCAGATCTATTCGACCGCATTGGGCGGTGGCATGTCTTCGCGCCTGTTTCAGGAAGTGCGTGAAACACGTGGGCTGTGCTACACGATCTTTGCGCAGACCGGTGCCTATGCCGATACCGGAACAACCACGATCTATGCCGGAACCTCGGCCAATCAGGTGGCCGAGCTGGCGACGATCACGATCGATGAGATGAAGCGCGCCGCCGAGGACATGAGCCCCGAAGAGGTCGCCCGTGCCCGCGCCCAGATGAAGGCCGGGATGCTGATGGGGCTGGAAAGCCCGTCGAATCGGGCTGAGCGTCTGGCGCGGCTGGTGCAGATCTGGGGACGGGTACCTTCGCTGGAAGACACGGTCGCCAAGATCGATGCGGTCAGCACCGAAGACGTGCGCGCCTTTGCCGAAACCATGGCTGTTCAGGCCCCGGCGGCGCTGGCGCTTTACGGACCGGTCGCAGACGCACCGACATTGGCGGACTTGCAGGAGAGGCGTGCAGCGTGATGCTGTTGGGCAGACGCAAGTTGAAACTCGAGACCGCGCGGCTTAGCTTGCGTCCGCCTGTACATTCCGATTTCAACGATTGGGCGGCGTTGCGGCGCGCCTCAAAAAATTACCTGACCCCATGGGAGCCGATCTGGGCCAAGGATCACCTGAGCCGCAAATCCTTTACCAATCGGGTCTACTGGGCTCAGCGCTCGGTCGCGAGTGGCACAGCAATCCCGCTGTTCCTGTTTCGCCGTGAAGACAATGTGTTGGTCGGGGCGATCACACTGGACAATATCCGGCGCGGTCCTGCGCAGGCCGGAACCCTGGGTTACTGGACGGGTGAATCCTTTGCCCGTCAGGGATACATGCGCGAAGCGATTGGCGCGATGGTGCATCACGCCTTTACCCGTCTGGATCTGAGCCGGATCGAAGCCGCGTGCCTGCCGGAAAACCGGGCGTCGCGCGGTTTGCTGGAAAGCTCGGGCTTCAAATATGAAGGCGTGGCGCAGTCTTATCTACAGATCAACGGGCGATGGCGGACACATGTTCTTTATGCCAGCCTGCGGTCCGACCGGCGCGGCAAGACGGACGCGGGCTAGGGGGCTCTGCCCCCGTCGCGGCAAGCCGCGCCTCCCCCGGGATATTTTCGGCCAGATGAACAAGGGGCATGACTTGGTGGCGATCTGCGCTACACTTCGGGTATGCGCTGGTTGGTTGCAGCATTGATGGTGATTTCGGGCGAGGCCGTGGCGCAGGAGCGGCGGCCGAGCCATTGTATCGCTATCGCCGATGCTGCGCCGGGGATCGAATATCTGCACAAAGCTGCGTGGCAGGACCCGGTACCGGAGTTTTCGGTGCGCATCAGCTATGTCGCGCATGCCGCCTTTATGATCCAGACCCGTGGCGGGTTGAATGTGGTGACCGATTTTACCGGGTTCATCGGGGGTGCCGATCTGATTCCCGATGTGGTGACAATGAACCATGCCCATGACACCCATTGGACGGCGCATCCCGACCCGGCGATCCCGCATGTCCTGCCGGGATGGGGAGAGTTCGGGCAGGGGATCGAACATCACCTGGATCTGGGCGAGATGCTGATACGCAATGTCCCGACCGATATCCGCTCGGCCTATGGCGGAGTTGAGGAGCGCGGCAATTCTATCTTCGTGTTCGAGGTCGAAGGGCTGTGTATCGGCCATCTGGGACATTTGCATCATGTACCGTCAGACGAACAGTTTGCTGCGCTGGGTCGGTTGGATGTGGTCATGGCGGCCGTCGATGGCGGAACAACCATGCCCTTGCCCGACATGATCACGGTTCTGAAGCGGCTGAAAAGCTCGGTGATCATTCCGATGCACTGGTTCTCGGAGTTTTCGCTAGATCGCTTCCTCGTGGATATCCGGGATGAGTTCCCGGTTGAACGTGACGGCGTGTCCGAGATCACCGTCTCTCTGCGTGACTTGCCGGACCGTCCAACGGTTGTCGTGCTGGAGCCGCGTTATCTGATTGATCTGGAATAAGGCTTGCCGTGGCGGGATCGGTTGGGCATTGAAAGCGTATGAGTCTGAACCCCGCTGATGACCGCATTGCCACGCTGATCCGCTCGAAACTGGGCAATCACGTGCTGCGCCCGGTGACCGACCGGTATCTGGAAGAGCCGCGCGGGCGATATGCCGGACAGGCTGGCCTGCTGGCCTTGCCCCGCACAACCGAGGAGGTCTCGGTACTGGTGCAGGTGGCGTCCGAAATGCGTGTTCCGGTGGTGCCCTATGGCGGCGGAACCGGTCTGGTCGGGGGGCAGGTGATGCCGCATGGGCCAGCGCCCCTTGTGATTTCGCTGGAGCGGATGACGGCCATCCGGTCCGTCTATCCCACCGAAAACGTGCTGATTGCCGAGGCCGGCGCCATCTTGCAGGACGTCCAAGCCGCGGCCGAGGCGCAAGACCGCCTGTTTCCCTTGACGCTGGCGGCGCAGGGATCCTGTCGGATCGGGGGCAACCTGTCCACGAATGCCGGGGGCGTCAATGTCTTGCGCTATGGCAATGCGCGCGACCTGTGCCTTGGGCTCGAGGCCGTTCTGCCCAATGGTCAAATCTGGCAGGGTCTCAGCCGGTTGCGAAAGGACAACACAGGCTATGACCTGCGCAATCTGCTGATCGGGGCCGAGGGCACGCTGGGGATCATCACCGCAGCCGCGCTCAAGCTGTTTCCCCGGCCTGCCGCGATCGGGACGGCGATGTTTCAGGTGGCGTCACCCGAGGCTGCCATTTCCCTGCTGGCCCAGGCGCGTGATCGCGTGGGCGAGGCTGTCAGCACTTTCGAACTGATCCACCGGCAGGGGCTGAAGTTCTTGTCCGAGGTTCTGCCGGATGTCCGGCAACCGTTTGAAACACCGCCAGAGTGGAGCGTTCTGATCGAATTGGGGCTGGCCACGGGGCAGTCTCCGTCCGACGCGCTGGAGGATATCTTTGTCCACGCGCAAGCGCTTGGGCTGGTGCAGGATGGCGTGATTGCACAAAGCGAGGCGCAGCGTGATGAGTTGTGGGCCGTGCGCGAGCGTATCCCCGAGGCCAACCGCCTGATCGGCTCGGTGTCGAGCCATGATATCTCGATCCCGATCTCAGAAATTCCGGAATTTGTGCGCCAAGGGGAAAAGTTGGTTTCCGGTCTCGGGCAGTTCCGGATCAATTGCTTTGGCCATCTCGGGGATGGCAATCTGCACTACAACGTCTTTCCCCCCAAGGGGCAGCGCCGCGCGGAATTTGAGGGTCAGAGCGCCGTGGTCAAGCGGGCCGTGCATGATTTGGTCCATGCCTTTGATGGTTCGGTCAGCGCGGAACACGGCGTGGGCCGCATGAAAACGGACGATCTGGACCGCTATGGCGATCCGGTAAAGCTGGATGCAATGCGGACCATCAAGGCGGCGCTGGACCCCTTTGGCATCATGAATCCCGGCGCGGTGCTGAAGGCGTGAACCCGGCTCTGACTCTTGTTAAGAAGTCCGAAGGTTGCCGCGTTAAAGCCCTTCGAATTCGCACAGGACATGCACGTCCATGCCCATATCTTCTAATACTTTGCGCCCGCCGAGGTCAGGCAGGTCGATAATGAACGCGCATGAGACGATCTCACCGCCCAAACGCTCGATCAGTTTGATGCCCGCCGCCGCAGTGCCGCCTGTGGCCAGAAGGTCGTCAACGACAAGGATTTTTTCGCCTGGCTGGATGGCGTCATCGTGGATCTCGACGATCGCTTCACCATATTCCAGCTTGTAGTCCTGGCTGATCGTTGTGCCGGGCAGCTTGCCTTTCTTGCGGATCGGTACGAAGCCCAGGCTCAGCTGATGCGCAATCGCCCCCCCAAGGATAAAGCCCCGCGCTTCGAGGCCGACAACCTTGTCGATGCGTTCCCCGGCATAGGGGTGCAGCATCTGGTCAATGGCCATCCGAAATCCGCGCGGATCGGCAAACAGCGTCGTCACATCGCGAAACAGAATTCCTTCATGCGGAAAGTCGACAATCGTCCGGATGTAGTCTTTGACAGTCTTGTTCCTTGACATGAACCAACCCTTTTCCGCTTCAAATACCAAAACGTGTTTGGCCCAAGAGGGTTAGCCATGCAAGGAACAATTCATTCACGCGATCACCAGCGGCACGAAACCACAGCCTTGGGCAATCCGTAATACCGGTAAAGCGTGGCAGGCAAACATGACAGGTGCGGCTTGCGCATTTGCGTTGATCTCGCAAAAGAAAGGCCCCAGACGGTTTGAAGGTTCATTGCCATTTCCGTTCCGGTGCTGTTAAGTGCCCGATAACGACAATCACTATGCTATGTATACACAATGCATCGCCTGAATTAACGAGCATTTGCTAGGAGCAACGCGCGTGCCAAAGAAAGACGGCAAGGGATCAACGAAGAAAAACAGCCAGCTGGTTCTGCGTCTGGACAAGGATGAACGCGACGCGTTTGTCGAGTTGTGCAGGGAGCTGGATACATCAGCTGCCCGCGAAATCCGCCGGTTTATCCGCGGGTTCATGAAGGAAAACGCCGAAAACTGAAAAAGGGGTCAGGCCGGGCGGCGCAGAACTGCCGTGGCGAAACCCATCCCGATCAAGGTCAGCCCGCCAAACCGCGTCATGCCGGTGATCACGCTGGCGCGGCCAATCAGCCGCCGCAACCGGTCGGCCAGCAACGCATAAGCCAGCGCATTCAGCCAGGCCAGCCCGACAAAAGTGGCGATCAGGATGGCAAATTGCGGCCCCAGTGGTTCAGCCGGGCGCAGGAACTGCGGCACAAAGGCGATGAAAAAGGCGATGGATTTCGGGTTCAGTGCCGTGACTGCGGCCGCATGTCCAAACACGCTGCGGGGGGTGACATCCCGCCCGGTCGCGACCGTTCCCAAACCACTTGCCGGGGCGCTGCGCAGCAGTTTAACCCCAAGCCAGACCAGATAGGCCGCTCCGACCCATTTGAGGACGGAAAACAAGGTGGCCGAGGCCAGAACAAGCGCGCCCAGTCCCAACAAAGACGCGGTCATTGCCACAAGATCCCCCACAGCGACCCCTGTGGCCGAGGCCACGGCAACGCTGCGCCCCTTGGACAGCGCATAGCTCAGCACCAACAGCACGGTTGGGCCAGGGATCAGCAGCAAGGCGGTGGATGCGGCAACAAAGGCCAGCCAGAGTTCCAGAGACATAAGGGTCTGCTCGCAATACGTTCCTTTGGTACCGCTATAGCCAAACTACCAGTACTTGACAATTTTCATGGTGACCAGCTTTCGGGCCCTTCAAATCGGTCGGATCAGGCCGAGACTTGCACGAAAACTGATACGAGTGCGATCCGTCACAACCGTCGCATTCTTGCGGCGAGTATCCCGGCAGAAAGTACCCGCATCCCCTGTGCCCGGACAGTTTCGAGCGCAAGGGTCGATGCCATGCTTGGACGCTTGAACAACGTGATCCGGAAAACCGATCTGCTGTCGGCTGCAATGCCCGACGCGTCGCGCAGAACCTACAGAATCCGACCCGCAACCGCGTCCAACTTGGCCAACAGCGCCGGGTCGCGTTTTTCAGGGGCAGTCAGGATTGCGTATTCCAAGGCCCGGTCACAGCCATGCGGGCAGGGCGCGCGGTCGGACCCCAACAGGGCGGGTAGGCCCTTGACCAGTGCACGGCCCTTATCGGCATTGCCGGTCAGGGTCGCAATGATGGTGGTCACATCCACCTCGCCATGATCCGGGTGCCAGCTGTCAAAATCGGTGACCATTGCGATCGAGGCATAACAAAGCTCGGCTTCGCGGGCGAGCTTGGCTTCGGGCATGTTGGTCATCCCGATCACGTCGCAGCCCCATTGCTCGCGATACATCTTCGATTCCGCCAGAGACGAAAACTGCGGCCCTTCCATCGCCAGATAGGTGCCGCCGCGATGGATCGTGATACCGGCAGCCTTGCCTGCGGTCTCACAGGCGTCCGACAGGCGCGGGCAGGTCGGGTGCGCAACGCTGACATGGGCGACGCAGCCTGTTCCGAAAAAGCTCTTGTCGCGCGCAAATGTCCGGTCGATGAACTGATCGACGATGACAAAATCGCCCGGTGCCATGTGTTCGCGAAACGACCCGCAGGCCGAGACCGAGATCACATCCGTCACACCAAGCCGTTTCAGCGCGTCGATATTGGCGCGATAGGGCACATCGGTGGGCGAATGCACATGCCCGCGCCCATGGCGCGGCAGAAAGGCCATTGCGACACCGTCCAGCGACCCGGTCAGAATCTGATCCGAGGGCGCCCCCCAAGGGGTATCGACACTGACCCATTCCGCATTTTCCAGCCCATCGATGTCATAGATGCCTGATCCGCCGATAACGGCAATCCTGGTTTGGGTCACTGTCCTGCTCCGCCTGAAATACTGATATTGAATTTGTGCGGGTTCGGCCCGAAATTGACAAGAGGTCTATTCCTGTTTCGCCAGCAGGTTACGCTGTTGAGATTGCGTATTGAAATCCGCCCACGCGGCTCCAAACTCATCCAGCGGCCACGTCAGGTCCTGCGATTGACCATGCCTGTCACGAAACTCAAAACGATACGCATCCCCGTTCAGCATGGCATCCAGCAGGCTGTCGGCGCGATGATCCTCGAATGTGCAGCTTAACCCTGTCAGGCACCCGGGGCGCCGCGTGCGCCAGATCACATCCTGATCTTTCTCTATGCGGAATCCAGAAGGGATGAAGAAGGTGCCGGGCTCAATCCCGAACTCGATTTTGAAACCATCTGGTTCAGGTGTGATGAACATGAATTGCGCCGCAAATTTCGGACGCAAGGAAAACACCTCGGCGCGCCTTATGTAGCAGCGCTTCACCAAAGTACCGGCTTCCTCACGCTCGTCACAAATCGAATTCCAGATGCCGAAAATTTCATGGTGCGTGACACGCCAGTTTCCAGCCGTGTCATTCCCTTGCAAGTCCTGTGCAAAGGCGGGCAGGGCCGATAGAAATATAAGGGCAATCCAACGCATGAACTCACATTTGGGTGCTTGATCCGGGTGCCGCAAATCACGTTGCCGAGAGGCAAGTTATGCGCTGTGCGCATGGCTGCATCCCACCTCCTGCGGTGGCTTAACAGCGGCGCGCCCGCTACAACGACCCCTTCGCGCGAACATAAAATCCTTTAGGACTGTCCAATGCCCCGAGCCTTGCTGGCAAGTTTTGCCAACCGTATCGCCATACCCGATCTGCGCTGGGTGCCGGATGAGGGGCTGACCTTCTCTCGCCTGCGGATCGAGCTGCTGTCCGGCCTGACCGTGGCCCTCGCACTGGTGCCCGAGGCCGTGGCCTTTGCCTTTGTGGCAGGCGTGCACCCGCTGGTGGGCCTATATGCCGCTTTCCTTGTGGGGCTCATCACCGCGCTGATCGGCGGACGACCCGGCATGATCTCGGGCGCGACGGGCGCGCTGGCGGTCGTCATGGTGGCTTTGGTGGCCGAACATGGGGTCGAATACCTGTTCGCGACGGTGGTTCTGATGGGGATCCTCCAGGTTATCGCCGGGGCGATGCATTGGGGTCGCTTCATCCGACTGGTGCCGCACCCGGTGATGCTGGGTTTTGTGAATGGCCTGGCCATCGTGATCTTTCTGGCCCAGATGGGCCAGTTCAAGGTGCCGGGTACCATGGAAAACACCGGTCACGGCATGGGTGGTGGAGAATGGCTCTCCGGTGCGCAGCTATACACCATGCTGGGCCTTGTGGCACTGACCATGGCGGTGATCTGGGTGGTGCCGCGCATCACGCGCATCATTCCTGCGCCTCTGGCCGGTATTCTGGTTGTCGCTGCGCTGGTGATCGGTCTGGGTCTGGATGTTCCGCGCGTCGGTGATCTGGCCTCGATCGAAGGTGGTCTGCCTGCCTTCCACATCCCGATGGTTCCGCTGAACTGGGGCACGCTTGAGGTCATCCTGCCCTACGCTGTCATTCTGGCCGCGATTGGCCTGATTGAATCCCTTCTGACCCTGAACCTTGTGGGCGAAATCACCGGCAAGCGCGGCGGGGCGTCTCAGGAATGTATCGCCCAGGGAGCGTCGAATATCGTTACCGGCTTTTTCGGAGGCATGGGTGGCTGCGCGATGATCGGTCAGTCGATGATCAACGTGAAATCCGGTGGCCGGACCCGTATCGCCGGGATCGCTGCGGCGCTGTTTTTGCTGACCTTCATCCTGTTTGCCTCACCGCTGATCGAGCAGATCCCGCTGGCCGCGCTGGTTGGGGTGATGTTCATGGTGGTCATCGGCACCTTTGCGTGGAACTCGTTCAAGATCCTGCGCAAGGTTCCACTGACCGACGCCTTTGTCATCGTTCTGGTCACCGTCGTGACAGTGATGGAAGACCTCGCGGTTGCTGTTGTGGTCGGTGTCATTGTCTCGGCTCTGGCCTACGCTTGGAACAACGCCAAGCGCATCCACGCCGTCACCCGTGAGTCCGCGACCGAAAAAGGGGCGAAGGTCTATGAAATCCAGGGGCCGCTGTTCTTTGGGTCATCGGATGGCTTTATCGAACTCTTCGATGTGCCGAATGACCCGGAAACCGTCATCGTCGATTTCGCTGAAAGCCGTGTGGTGGACCAGTCGGCGTTGCAAGCCATCGAAAATATCGCGGCCAAATACGAGGCCGCGGGTAAACGCGTCATGTTGCGCCACCTGAGCCGGGATTGTCACAAGCTGTTGAACAAGGCAGGCCACCTTATGGTCGACAGTGACGATGACCCGGATTACGAACTTGCCGTCGATTACTCGGTCCGTACCGGCATTCTGGGCGGCCACTGATCCATTTGCGAGGCTCTGCCTCGCGCTCCGGGATATTTGAAGCCAGATGAATGAAGGATCCCTGCTTCATCTGGCCAAAAAATATCCCGGGGGAGCCGCCCGGAACGGGCGGTGGGGGCAGAGCCCCCGACACCCTCAATCATCCGGGCGACTGAGCGAGAACAGCTCGGACACGACCGAATAGTCCCGGTACCCAAGCCGCGCCAGAGGTTTGAACGAGGTTACGTCGAACTTGCCCTCTCGGATGTGGTCGTCGAGCAGATGCACGCCTGTTACTTCGCCGAACACGACGCGGTTGGCCGCGCCCGGCAGAGTGACGATCTGGGTCAACTTGCATTCCAGTGCTGCCGGGGCGCCTTGTACGCGGGCGCAGGGTATGGTTTCACATTCGACCGGGGTTAACCCGGCATGGGCAAACTCGTCCACCTCCTTGGGAAGGCTGGCCGAGCTGGCGTTCATCGCATCCTGTTGCGCAAGCGCTACAACATTCACGCAGAATACACCTGTCGCCTCGATATTGGCGATACTGTCCTTGCCGCCGATCTGATCGTGTTTCGTGCCGGTTGTGGCGAACATCACCTGCGGCGGTGTGTAAGCAACCCCGTTGAAAAAGGAATAGGGTGCCAGATTGTTGATCCCACCCGCATCACGGGTCGAGATCCAGCCGATCGGGCGTGGCGTGATAATGGCGTTGAACGGGTTGTGCGGCAGGCCGTGGCCGTCTTCGGGGCGGTAGAACATCATATCTCCAAGCGTTTGCCCAAGGCGTAACGAAGTGCTAGGGCGATTTCCAGCAAGGAAAAGAGGGCGGGTGTGCAGCAATTCGGGATCAGGCCAGAAGAGCCGGACGATTGGTGGGAGGTCGAAGCCCTCTATGACCTGTGCTTTGCGCCGGGCCGTGAGGCGTTGTCGTCCTACCGGTTGCGCGATGATGTGCCGCCGGTTTCTGACCTGTCACTGGTCGCGCGCGACGGTCAGGGCATTCTGGCCGGGGCGATCCGCTTCTGGCCGGTCCATGTCGGCGAACACGACGCATTGCTGCTAGGCCCGGTTGCCGTACACCCAACCCACCAGGGCGAGGGTCTGGGCGGGTATCTGATCCATGCCGGTGTCGAAGCCGGGCGTAAGCGCGGGTGGCAGCGGGTCATGCTGGTCGGTGACGAACCCTATTACAGGCGATTTGGTTTTGCGCGGCTGCAAGGTGTCGAGATGCCACCGCCCACCAACCCGGACCGGGTTTTGGGGCTAGAACTGATGCCCGGTGTCTGGTCCGGAGTTCAGGGGGCTGTCACCCGCTGGACCCGCTGACCTATTGAATCGACACGGCTTAACGCCGATGTTGATAGGCAGGAGGACGCACATGCAGAACGTGGTTCTTGTCGAAAACGTGGATGCCGAGGCTGAACTGGATCGTTTGGCGGGTTATTACCGATCTGCCGGAGGGACTGGTGTCAAACTGCTGAACAAGCTGGGCGGATCAGCCGAGTCACTGCTCGAGCAATTGCCCGATCCGGTTCGGAACGGCCTGACAGGGGCTACCGAGCAGGCGCTGTGGCTTGCGATGCACGCGGCTCAGGGGTCCCGGCGTGCGATCCCTGATCAGCAGCCCTGGGTCAATACCGCGCTTGCCACGGCCATGGGCGCGGCCGGCGGGCTGGGCGGTGTTTCAACAGCCCTGATGGAGCTGCCTGCAACAACCGCCATGCTGTTGCGCGCCATTCAGGGGGCCGCCGCGCGCGAAGGTTTCGATCCGTCTGCCGAGAACGTAAAGTTCGACTGTGTGCGGGTTTTGTCCGCATCGGGCCCGCTGTCGCATGATGACGGTGCGGATCTTGGCTTTTTCTCGGTGCGCCTGACACTGACGGGTCCGGCCATGCAGCGTCTGATTGCTGCAGTGGCACCACGCTTTTCAATCGTGCTGGGGCAAAAACTGGCGGCACAGTCCGTCCCGGTGCTCGGCGCGTTGGCCGGTGGTGGAACGAACTATGTCTATTCGCGCTATTACCAGCAAATCGCGCGTGTGCATTTCGGCCTGCGAAGATTGGCGGTTGATGCCGATATCCCGCATAACGAGCTGGTGAAACAGCTGTCAGCCCGTATGTGATCAACAAATGCGCCATCACGCCGGACTTGGCGGACACCACTTCATATGGTAGTTTTTCAAGAGAAAGGCGCTAAATAGGCGTGTCCTGCGGGCCTATAACGCCAACGGGTCCTTTGCCCGAACAAAAGGTGCGTCGCGCAATGAATGCAAGACCGGTACTGCGTGAATTGGCTGAGACTGCGGAACACCCTGTTTTGCGGCAATCCGCTGCCCTGTGTTACCGGATACGGCATGGCCAGCCAGAGGTTTTGCTGATTACAACGCGTCAGGCCCAGCGCTGGATTATCCCCAAAGGGTGGCTTATCCCCGGGCTGACCCCATCAGAAACCGCAGTGCAGGAAGCCTGGGAAGAAGCGGGCGTGACGGGGCGATGCAGCAAAGCGGGGCTGGGGCAGTTTCTGCACGTCAAGCACCGCCCAAATCAGCCTCCGGCCTTGATTCTGGTTGATGTTTTTGCGCTGCATGTACAGACAATGTCGCAGGACTTCCCCGAAAAGCACGAGCGCAGGCGCAAGTGGTTTGCGCCTGAAAACGCGGCCCAAAAGGTCAGATCACCCGAGCTTGCCGAATTGTTACGCGACTTTAAGACCCATACACATTAAGATAGCACCAGAGAGGCTTGATATTGTCAGTCTGGTCGGTATCTATTCGCCAATCGCAATTTTGGACTGAACATGATTCAATACGCGTTGAAATGCAGTGAAGGCCACACATTCGACAGCTGGTTTCAATCTGCCGAAGCCTTTGACAAGCTGGCTTCTGCAAGGATGGTGACCTGCGCGATCTGCGGATGTGCGCAGGTTGCGAAGGCAATCATGACACCGCGTGTCCGTCCGGCCCGGAACGCAAAGGGAAAAACCGATAGCGCGCCTGTTTCCAACGAACGGATCAACGTTGCCACCCCTTCGCCCGAGATAGAGAAGGTTCTGGCCGAGATGCGCCGCCATGTAGAAAAGAACTCGGACTACGTCGGCAAGGATTTTGCCAGCGAAGCGCGCAAGATGCATCTGGGAGAGGCGCCAGAGCGCTCGATTTACGGTGAAGCCAGACCGGATGAGGCAAAATCGCTGATCGAAGATGGCGTGCCGGTGGCACCGCTGCCGTTTCTGCCCAGCAGAAAGACCAACTGACCCATGCATGTCGTGATCACCGGTGCCAATCGCGGTATCGGTCGCGCCCTTGCCTTGCGCTACGACACCCGCGGTGACGTGGTCACCGGAACTGCGCGAGATGGCAGCGCAAAGGTGCGTCTGGACGTGTCGGACCCGGCCCAACAGGCGGCAATGGCCGAACAGTTGCAAGACCAGCCCGTTGATCTGCTGATCTGCAATGCCGGGGTCTATCTGGACAAGGGGCACACGCTCAACGACTACCCCGCCGATATGTGGGCGCAAAGCTTTGCCACCAACGTGACCGGCGTTTTCCTGACTGTTCAGGCGTTGTTGCCCAATCTGCGCGCCGCAGGCGGCAAGGTCGCGATCATCTCGTCTCAGATGGCGTCCCATACGCGGGCGCCGGGGGGCAGCTATATCTACCGCGCCTCCAAAGCGGCGGCGCTGAATCTGGGGCGAAACCTGGCGACGGATCTGAAAGCCGACGGGATCGCCGTGGGCATCTATCATCCGGGCTGGGTGCAAACCGACATGGGCGGTGGCGCTGCTGATATTGATGTCGATCAGGCCGCCTCCGGCCTGATGGAACGCTTTGAGGCCCTGTCGATCAGCTCAACCGGCTGTTTCGAAACCTATGACGGTCAGGCGCACGTTTACTGACGGGTCAGTGCCGCTTTGGGAATTTCATAGACTTCACCGGGTTCAATATAGACCACAAGCAGGTCACCCAGCGTTTCATAGGTCATCTTCGAGGTCGAGCTGCTGGACTCCGGCGCACCATCCTTGAAATAGATGTTGCGCACCTTGCCACCCCCCAAAGCCACGGCCAGCGTCGTTGTGCCGTCATCATGGCGGCGCAGTTCTGCATTGCAGCTTTGCATCGGGTCACCGGCATTTGCGGCGCAGGGCACCTTGCCCAGTGCATTCTTTCCGTCCGTGCCGGCCACACTGGCAACCTGCGCCAATGCAGGCGACGATAACAAAGTAACGGCAAGGGCTAGGCGAAACATGGGGAACCTCTTGATTTGGTTGTTACTCGCAGGCTGACACCGCACCTGCGCAATGTAAAGCGGCCCTGTGCCACAGGCGGGTCCTGTTTGCGCTCTTGCTCTTGGGGTGCCCCTCGCTTATGAGGCTCGGGACCTCTAATCCAAGGCGCGGAGACATTTGCCCCCATGCCCGTACTCGTTATGAAATTCGGCGGCACTTCGGTCGCCAACCTGGACCGCATCCGCCGTGCTGCCAAGCGCATCGGTGTCGAAGTTGCCAAGGGCTATGACGTGATCGTCATCGTCTCGGCCATGTCGGGCAAAACCAACGAGCTGGTGGGCTGGGTGAACGAGACCTCGCCGCTGTTTGATGCACGTGAATACGATGCTGTGGTATCTTCGGGCGAAAACGTCACCGCTGGCCTGATGGCGCTGACATTGCAGGAAATGGATGTTCCTGCGCGCAGCTGGCAGGGCTGGCAAGTGCCGCTGCTGACAACCAGCGCGCACAGCCAGGCCCGGATCGAAGACATCCCGACCACGAACATCAACCAGAAATTCGGCGAAGGCATGAAAGTGGCCGTTGTGGCCGGGTTTCAGGGGCTCAGCCCCGAAGGCCGCATCACCACGCTGGGCCGGGGTGGCTCTGACACCACTGCCGTGGCTTTTGCCGCCGCGTTTGGTGCGGAACGCTGCGACATCTATACCGACGTGGACGGCGTCTATACCACCGATCCGCGCATCTGCGAAAAGGCGCGCAAGCTGGACAGGATCTCGTTCGAGGAAATGCTCGAACTGGCGTCGCTGGGCGCCAAGGTGCTGCAGACCCGCTCGGTCGAGCTGGCAATGCGCTACAAGGTAAAACTGCGCGTTCTTTCAAGTTTCGAAGAACAATCCGACGAGGCCGGTACGCTGGTCGTTGACGAGGAGGATATCATGGAATCCAATGTTGTGGCCGGTGTGGCCTATTCCCGTGACGAGGCCAAGATGACCGTCGTTTCGGTGGCGGACCGTCCCGGTATCGCCTCGACCATCTTCACCGCGCTCAGCGATGAGGGCGTCAATGTCGACATGATCGTGCAGAACATCTCGGACGAGGGGCGCACGGACATGACCTTCTCGTGCCCCACCGATCAGGTGGTCCGTGCCGAAAAAGCGCTGCTGGCGATCAAGGACAAGGGCGAGCTCAATTATGCCGAACTGGTCGCCGATACCGGTGTCTGCAAGGTCTCGGTGGTGGGAATCGGTATGCGCTCGCAATCGGGTGTCGCGGCCAAAATGTTCAAGATACTCTCGGATGAGGGGATCAACATCAAGGTCATCACAACCTCCGAGATCAAAATTTCCGTTCTTATCGACAGGAAATACATGGAACTTGCCGTTCAGGCACTGCATGATGCCTTTGAACTGGACAAGGCGGCCTGAGCTGATCGGCCAAGGGTTTCGCCTGACACACTGAATTGGTTGGGCCATGGCGGACGGCACGGAAACAGAATCCCGCAAGCTGCTGGGGCGGTTGCGCGAGGCGATGGCCAGCGAAGCCGCTGGACAGGAGCGCCTTGATCAGATCACTCATCTGATCGCTGACAGCATGCGCAGCGAAGTGTGCTCAATCTATCTGTTCCGCGATGATGAGACCCTGGAACTCTGTGCGACCCAGGGGCTTGCGCCTGAATCGGTACACCAGACCCGGATGCGCATGGGCGAGGGGCTGGTGGGCAGGGTCGCCAAGACCGGCAAGGTGGTCAACACCCCGGATGCGCCGTCTGAAAAAGGGTTCCGGTATATGCCGGAAACCGGGGAAGAGCGGTTTTCGTCCTTTCTCGGCGTGCCGGTGCAGCGCCTTGGGGAAAAGCTCGGTGTTCTGGTTGTCCAGTCCCGCAAAGCGCGTGAATTTTCCGCCGACGAGATCTATGCGCTGGAAGTGGTGGCCATGGTGCTGGCCGAAATGGCCGAACTGGGCGCCTTTGTTGGCGAAGGCGCGGCCCTGTCGCCACGGCACCAGCAATCGGTTCTGCTGCGCGGCGGCCCGGCGCAGGAAGGTTCCGCCGAAGGCCATGTCTGGCTGCATGAACCCCGCGTGGTTGTCACCAATCCGATCGCCGAGGACCCGCACCGGGAACGCGAACGTCTGAATGAGGCGGTGGAAGAGCTGCGCGTCGGTGTCGACAAGATGCTCGAAATTTCCCGGGATGGTGATACCGAACAGCTCAAGGTGCTGGAAGCCTACCGGATGTTTGCCAATTCCAAAGGCTGGATGCGCCGGATGGAAGAGGACATTGCTCTGGGGCTCAGTGCTGAGGCCGCGGTCGAGAAAGAACAATCTCAGGCGCGCGCCCGGATGGGGCAGGTGTCCGATCCCTATCTGCGCGAACGGCTGGCGGATCTTGACGATCTCAGCAACCGTTTGTTGCGCATTCTGACCGGGCAGGGAAAAACCGACAGCGCCGATCTGCCGCCCGATCCGATTCTGGTCGCACGCAATATCGGCCCCGGCGACTTGCTGGAATACGGGCGGGCGCTGAAGGGGATCATCCTCGAAGAAGGTTCAGTCGGCAGTCACGCCACCATTGTGGCCCGTGCGCTGGCGATCCCTCTGGTGGTCCATGTGGGCCGGATCACGACCGAAGCGTTGAATGGCGACCACGTGCTGGTGGATGGCGATCAGGGCGTTGTTCACCTGCGCCCCGAAGATAGCGTGGTCGGCGCCTTCCGCGACAAGATCGCGATGCAGGCCAAAGCGCAGGAACGCTATGCCTCGATCCGCGAAACGCCCTGTATCACACGCGACGGGACGCGCATCAATCTGGTGATGAACGCAGGCCTTATGGCCGACCTGCCGTCGCTGGGAACATCAGGTGCCGAAGGTGTTGGCCTGTTCCGAACCGAGCTGCAATTCCTGATCCGCAATCAGATGCCCAAACGGTCCGAGCTGGTCACCCAGTATCAGCGGGTACTGGATGCGGCAGGCGACAAAAGGGTGGTGTTCCGCACACTGGATATCGGGTCGGACAAGGTGCTGCCCTATATGAAACACGTGGCCGAACCCAACCCGGCCCTGGGTTGGCGCGCCATTCGTGTCGGTCTGGACAAACGCGGCGTGATGCGGATGCAGTTGCAGGCCCTTCTGCGCGCTGCCAATGGTCGCCCGCTGACCATCATGTTCCCCTTTGTCGCGCAGGCCGAGGAGTATCGCGAAGCCCGCTGGGAGGTAAACAAAACCATCGAACGCGAAAAGCGACTGGGCCACGTTCTGCCCGAAACGCTTGAAGTCGGCGCGATGCTGGAAACCCCGTCGCTGGCCTTTGCCCCGCAAAAGTTCTTTGACGAGGTCGATTTCATCTCGATCGGCGGGAACGACCTCAAGCAGTTCTTTTTTGCGGCTGACCGCGAAAATGAACTGGTCCGCCGCCGCTATGACACGTTGAATGTCAGTTTCCTGAGCCTGATGGAACGCATTGTCGAACGCTGCGGGCTTTCGGACACCCCGCTCAGTTTCTGTGGCGAGGATGCGGGCCGTCCGGTCGAGGCGCTGTGCCTTGCGGCCATGGGTATTCGCACCCTGTCTATGCGCCCGGCGTCGATTGGTCCGGTCAAAAGCCTGTTGCTGCGGTGCGACCTGATGGAGGTGCGAAAAATCATCGCCGACGCGCGCCATCGTGGCGAACAATCCGTGCGCCCGGCCGTGATGGAGTGGCTGCGCAGTCAGGTATAGCCCGCAAAACCTCGCTTTTTGGGGAAACTATGCTTGATTTTTTCGCGCAGGCTTTCTATCACGCAGGCAATGTTAGCGGTAACAGTGTGCCGCAGAGCCGTTTCATGCCGTGCTGAACTGATATCGGCAAACTCGAGAAGGAGCCTGTGATGGTTTCACGCGTAATTCCGGTAGAGCCGTTCGATCTTGTGTTGTTCGGCGCGACCGGGGATCTGGCGCAACGTAAGATCTTGCCGGGCTTGTACCATCGGTTCGAGGTCGGCCAGATGCCCGATGGGGCGCGGATCATCGGCACGGCGCGCTCGGATATCGACAGCAACGGGTTTCGCGATCAGGTCCGCGCATCGATGCAGGAATTCGCACCAAAGTTCAAAAAGGACACATTGGACCGGTTCCTGTCTCATGTTGAATACGTGCCGGTGGATGCACTGGGCGATGCCGGATGGTCCGATCTGTCCAAGCTGCTGCGCCCCGACGTGGTGCGGGCCTTTTACCTGTCGGTGGGTCCCAGCCTGTTTTCCGGCATTGCGCAGCGCCTGCATGACGCCGGTCTGGCCACGCCGGACAGCCGCATCGTTGTTGAAAAGCCTTTCGGTCATGACCTTGCCTCGGCCAGGGCGCTAAACGAAGGCTTGCGGGCGTGTTTCAAGGAACACCAGATTTACCGGATCGACCATTATCTGGGCAAGGAAACCGTGCAGAACCTGATGGCGCTGCGCTTTGCGAATTCCCTGTTCGAGCCGCTTTGGAACTCGACTCATGTCGACCATGTGCAGATCACCGTGGCGGAAACCGTCGGGGTCGAAGGGCGCGGGGCCTATTACGATCAATCCGGCGCGATGCGGGACATGATCCAGAACCATCTGGTGCAATTGCTGTGCCTGACCGCGATGGAACCTCCGTCAAAGTTCTCTCCCAACGCAGTGCGTGACGAGAAGGTCAAGGTGATTGAGGCGCTGGAACCGGTCGAACCCAGGGACATCGCCCGTGGTCAGTATCGCACGGGCAAGGGCGGTGACGGATACCTTGATCACGTTGGCAAGCCGGCCAGCCGCACCGAAAGCTTCATTGCACTCAAGGTCCATATCGGCAACTGGCGCTGGGCCGGGGTGCCGTTCTACCTGCGCACAGGCAAACGTCTGCGCGTCCGTGCCTCTGAAATCGCGGTGTTCTTCCGCGACCCACCACACACGATCTTTCCCAATGTCGGCCCGTTGCATGGCAACGTGCTGGTGATCCGTCTGCAACCTGACGAAGGCATCACCCTGCGCACAACGATAAAGGAACCGGGGCAGGGCGGCTTCCGCCTGTCCGATGTCGCTCTGGACATGAGCTTTGCCGACGCGCTGGGTGATGACTCGCAATCCCCGGACGCATATGAACGCCTGATCATGGATGTCATCCGGGGCGATCAGACCCTGTTCATGCGTGGGGACGAGGCCGAGGCCGCCTGGGCCTGGGTCGATCCCATCATTCACGGCTGGGAACAGCGCGGGGACAAACCCGCCAAGTACGATCAGGGCAGTTCAGGCCCCGAAGAAGCACTGATGCTGATGCATCGCGATGGGCGTCGCTGGCGTCAGATCGGAGGGTAATCATGGTTCACTCTGTCATTTCCGACGTCACCAAACGGATCATCGACCGCAGCGCCGATCTGCGTGGTCCCCATATTGACCGGATGGAACAGGCCAGATCCAAAGGTCCCGCCCGTGCGCACCTGTCCTGCAGTGGTCAGGCCCATGCCTACGCGGGTGCGGGTGAAGACCAGCAATCCATGGCCACCGGCACGGCGGGCAATCTGGGCATCGTCACCGCCTATAACGACATGCTGTCCGCCCATCAGCCCTTTGAACGGTACCCTGCCTTGATCCGCGACGCGATCCGCGCCGCCGGAGGCACCGCTCAGGTCGCGGGTGGTGTACCAGCCATGTGTGACGGTGTCACCCAGGGTGAAGCAGGGATGGAATTGTCGCTGTTTTCACGCGACGTGATCGCACTTGCCACTGGCGTCGCGCTCAGCCACAACACCTATGACGCGGCTGTCTTCCTCGGCGTCTGCGACAAGATTGTCCCCGGCCTGATCATCGGTGCGCAGGCGTTCGGGCATCTGCCTGCCGTGTTCCTGCCCGCAGGGCCAATGACCAGTGGCCTGCCCAATGACGAAAAGGCCAAGGTCCGCCAGAAATTCGCTGCCGGAGAGGTCGGGCGCGACGAACTGATGGCCGCTGAAATGGCCGCCTATCACGGCCCCGGCACCTGCACTTTCTACGGCACCGCCAACACCAACCAGATGCTGATGGAGTTCATGGGCCTGCACCTGCCGGGCTCCAGCTTCGTCAATCCCAACACGCCCTTGCGCGACGCGCTGACACAAGAGGGCGCGCGCCGCGCCCTGTCGCTCAGCGCGCTGGGAAACAGCTATACCCCGGTTTATCAGGTGCTCGACGAACGGGCCTTTGTGAACGGTATCGTCGGCCTTATGGCGACCGGAGGTTCGACCAATCTGCTGATCCACCTGATCGCCATGGCGCGCGCCGGGGGCATCGTGCTGGATTGGCAGGATTTTTCCGATATCTCCGCCGTTGTTCCACTGGTCGCGCGGGTCTATCCCAACGGTCTGGCCGACGTGAATCACTTCCACGCCGCAGGCGGGCTTGGGTTCACCATCGGCACGTTGCTCGAAGAAGGTTTGCTGCACCCCGATACGCTGACCGTCGCCGGGCAGGGCCTGCACAATTACACGCGCGAACCCAAGCTGATCAATGGTGAGCTGACATGGCAAGACGGTGCAGGCCACAGCCTGAATGACAAGATCGTCCGTCCCGCGCGCGATCCGTTCCAGCCCACCGGCGGCCTGTCGCGCCTGACCGGCAATCTGGGCACCGGGGTCATGAAAGTATCAGCCGTCGCGCCAGAACATCAGGTGGTCGAGGCTCCGGTCCGCGTTTTCCACGACCAGGACGCGGTCAAGGCAGCCTTCAAGGCTGGCGAGTTCACCGGTGACGTCATCGTCGTCGTGCGCTTCCAGGGCCCCAAGGCCAACGGGATGCCGGAACTGCACTCACTGACGCCCATGCTGTCGATCCTGCAGGGCCGGGGCCAGAAAGTGGCGCTGGTCACCGATGGCCGTATGTCTGGCGCATCCGGCAAAGTACCCGCCGCCATCCATGTCGTCCCCGAGGCGCTCGACCGCGGCCCCATTGCATACCTTCAGGATGGTGACATCCTGCGCGTTGACGCGGTCAGGGGTGATTTGGAAATCCTCACCGCAGGCGTTTTGGACCGTGCGCCCGTCACCGCCGACCTGTCCGCCAATCAACACGGTACAGGGCGCGATCTTTTTGGCGCGTTCCGCCAGAATGTCGGCTCGGCCGACACCGGTGCCAGCATTTTCGGAGTTTAACCTCATGTCCAAATCCCAACGCACCCGTGAAATCTGCGCACTGGCCCCGATCGTTCCGGTTCTGGTTGTCGATGACGTCGCGCAGGCCTGCCCGCTGGCCGAGGCATTGGTCGCCGGCGGTCTGCCAGCGCTTGAGGTCACTTTGCGCACGCCCGCCGCGCTCGACGCGATCCGCGCGATGGCCAAGGTGCCCGGCGGCGTGGTCGGCGCAGGTACGCTGGTCACACCGGAAGACGTCCGCGCCGCCAAAGAGGCGGGCGCGCAGTTCGGCGTCTCTCCGGGCGCAACCGACGCGCTCATCGCGGCGTGCGAGGCCGAGGGCCTGCCGCTGTTGCCCGGCGCGGCCACGGCCAGCGAAGCGATGGCATTGCTGGAAAAAGGCTATGACATGCTGAAATTCTTTCCGGCCGAGGCCTCGGGCGGCGCGCCCGCACTCAAAGCCATCGGCGCACCCCTGCCGCAGATCAGCTTTTGCCCGACAGGCGGGGTGTCGCCGTCCAACGCCCGTGACTACCTGTCCCTGTCCAAT
Organism: Ruegeria sp. CH2; assembly: GCF_056537065.1. Classification (NCBI taxonomy): domain Bacteria; kingdom Pseudomonadati; phylum Pseudomonadota; class Alphaproteobacteria; order Rhodobacterales; family Roseobacteraceae; genus Ruegeria; species Ruegeria sp. CH2. The sequence continues at coordinate 91,949 of NZ_JBQFQV010000010.1, read as the reverse complement.
GTGGTCTGCGCCGGTGGCAGCTGGGTCGCGCCCAAGCAGATGGTCGAAAGCGGCGACTGGGCCGGGATCGAAACACTTGCGCGCGAGGCATCGAAGCTGGCGGATTGACGCCGCGAAGCCCCTCGGTAATGTGGGCGTCAACTCAGACAGGTTGACCCCATGACACAGACATCTGCCCTCTCCCAGGGGCGAACTTATTTGGCGATCCCGGGCCCGTCGGTGATGCCGGACGCAGTCCTGCAGGCGATGCATCGCCCGTCGCCCAATATCTACGATGGCGCGCTCATCGACATGATGCCCGCGTTGACCCGCGATTTGCGCCGGGTTGCTCGCACAGGCCATGACGTCGCCATCTATATCGCCAACGGTCACGGCACGTGGGAGGCCGCGTTGTCCAACGTGATCGCCCCCGGCGAAACCGTTCTGGCTCCTGCCTCGGGCCGGTTCACCCATGGCTGGGCCGAGATGGCCGAAGGCATCGGGGCAAAGGTGCAACTAATCGATTTTGGCACCTCATCCGCCTGGGATCTCGACCGAATTGCCGACGCATTGCGCGCGGACAAAAGCTACCAGATCAAGGCCGTTCTCGCGGTTCATGTGGACACATCAAGCTCGATCCGCAACGATATCCCGGCACTGCGCAAACTGCTCGACGATCTGGACCACCCGGCGCTGTTGATGGCCGATTGCATCGCCTCGCTGGGATGCGACCGGTTCGAGATGGATGAATGGGGCGTCGATGTCACGGTCACCGCCTGCCAGAAAGGCCTGATGACCCCCGCAGGCACAGGCTTTGTCTTTTTCAACGACAAAGCACAGGCCAAGCGGGCCGCCATGCCGCGTGTGTCGCGATACTGGGACTGGCAGCCGCGCGCCAATCCCGACCTGTTCTACCAGTATTTCGACGGTACCGCGCCGACACATCACCTTTATGGTCTGCGCGCCGCGCTCGACCTGATCCATGCGGAAGGGATCGAACAGGTCTGGGCCCGCCATGAGCGTCTGGCTACTGCCATCTGGGCGGCCTGCGAAACATGGTCCGAAGGCGGCGCGCTGCATCTGAACGTTGCCGACAGCGACCACCGCAGCCATGCCGTTACAGCCCTGCGCCTGACCGCAGGGCGCGGCACGGCCCTGCGCGCGTTCACCGAACATCAACTGGGCCTGACACTGGGCATTGGCCTTGGGATGGAGGATTACGACAGCTGTTTCCGCCTCGGGCATATGGGCCATGTCAACGGGCAAATGGTGATGGCGATGCTGGGCGGTATGGAAACGGCCATGGCCGCGCTTGATATCCCCCGTGGCAAAGGCGCGCTCGAGGCCGCCGCCGCCGTCCTGGCCGCCTGATACACGTCAGACGAACAGCACTGATCCGCCCCTTCATCTGGCCAAAAATATCCTCGGGGGGAATCGCGCATTGCGCGATGGGGGGCAGACAGCCCCCCCTTTGCCCCGATGGCAAGACAGACCAGTGCTAGGCAGTATGTGACCGCACCTCCACTAGCGCCTTGGGCAAGGCGGCCGCAAAAGCATCCAAATCTGCTGTTTCACCACAGCTTACCCGGATGCACCTGTTCTGGGGCGCTGCAAACGGCATCCGAACAAACAGACCCCGCGCAACCAAAGCCTCCAGTACCGCTCTGGCGAACTCGCCATCCCGCCCGCAATCAATCGTCACGAAATTGGTGGCCGAGGGCAGGGGCTCCAACCCGTTCTCGCGGGCAATCGTTCCTATCCGCTCACGCGCCTCTGCGATCTGTGCCTGAATGTGCTCCAGCCACGCACCATCCTGCAACGCGGCCAGCGCCCCGGCCTGCGCCGCGCGGTTCATGCCGAAATGGTTGCGCACCTTGTTGAAGGCTGCAATCAGGTCGGGCGCTCCAATGGCATAGCCAACCCGTGCGCCCGCCATGCCATAGACCTTGGAAAATGTCCGCATTCGGATCACGCGAGGGTCGTCTGCGCTGACGGGTGCCGCTGTCCCCTCTGGCGCGCATTCCACATAAGCCTCATCCAGAATCAGCAGGCAACCCTCGGGCAGGGCATCCATCGCCGCCACGATATCCGCGCCGGAATGCCAGCTGCCCATCGGATTGTCCGGATTGGCCAGATAGACCAGTTTTGCCCCCACCTCGGCCGCCTTCGCAAACAGGGCCGCCGGGTCCTCGTGATCCCCGGCATAGGGAACCTTGTGCAGAACGCCACCGAACCCGGCCACATGATAATTGAACGTCGGATACGCCCCGTCCGAGGTTACAACCGCATCCCCGGGCCCTACAATCAGACGCACAAGATAACCCAGAAGCCCGTCAATCCCTTCGCCTACGACGATATTTTCGGGGGTTACCCCATGATACTCGGCCAAAGCATGGCGCAGATCGTGATTCTCGGGATCGCCATACATCCAGATATCAGACGCGGCCTGCTCCATAGCCCGGATCGCGCGGGGCGAGGGGCCAAACACGCTCTCGTTGGCGCCAAGACGGGCAATGAACGCCGTGCCGCGCTGACGCTCTTGCGTTTCGGGGCCCACAAAGGGCACGGTGGCGGGCAGGGATTGGGCAAGCGGGGTGTATCGAGGTCCTGTCATGCCTGCAGATAACCCCAAGCCCGAGCTTCGGGCAAGCGCGCACCTCATCCCGCGCGTCAGAACGTATTGAAACACAAGTAAGGAGCGCAGATGCGCATACTGTCTGCCATTGTTCTTCTGGGCCTTGCCTATCTTCTGTTCTGGCCCGTTCCCGTTATCCCCGTCGCCGTTGAGATGCCTGAAGATGCCGGTTTCACAGGGGATTTCGCAGAAAACACCGCGCTGGACGCCGCGCAGCTGATCCGCCTGCCGGATGGGGAAACCGGCCCCGAAGACATCGCCATCCTGCCCGGCGGTGCGGTCTATACGACCAGCCGGTCCGGCACGCTCTATCGGATTGACGGGGCCGACCCTGTTGTGGTCGACCAGCTTGGCGGGCGTCCTCTGGGCCTCAGGGCCGGGCCGGATGGCGCGCTATATATTGCCGACAGCTTTCGCGGGGTGATGCGCTGGACTGGGTCGGGCACGCTTGAATCCGTGGTGGCAGATATCGACGGTGCACCCGTGGTCTATGCAAACCAACTGGACGTGGCACAGGACGGCACGATCTATTTTTCGAACTCCTCTGACCGGTTCGACCCCGAAACCATGGGCGGGACCAAGCCGACCTCGGTCCTGACCATCTGGGAACAGTCCGAGACAGGCTATGTCGCGCGTCACAACCCCGATGGCCGCACCGAAAAGATTGCCACTGGATTCGTCTATACCAATGGCATTGCGCTCTCACCTGACGCAGATTTCCTGCTGATCGCCGAAACCGGCCGCGCACGGGTGCACAAGCTGTGGCTCAGCGGGCCGAAAGCCGGTCAGCAAGAGGTCTTGCTGGACAACCTGCCGGGCTATCCCGACAATCTCGAAGCACAGGGCGATGGCACCTACTGGATGGCCTTTGCCAGCCCGCGTGTTCCGTCCGAGGTGCTGATGCCGTACCCCTTCCTGCGCAAGGTGATCTGGCGACTGGGTCCCACCGTGCGCCCGGCGCCGATCCACCGGGGTATGCTGGTGCAGTTCGATGGTGAAGGCACGATCCTGCGCACGCTACAGGATCCGCAGGGCCGTATTGGTATCACGACAGGGGGCCGGATCGTGGGCGATCAGTTTTATGTCATGACGCTTGATTCCCCCTGGTTCGGGCGGATGCCTGTCAGCGATATGCCCTGACGTCGCAGTGGAAATCGGCGTCCCGTCCGGGCATGGTCGCCGCAACTGAATTTCGGGAGGTCCCCCATGTCACGCGTATCCGTCACCTATCAAGACCATGTTGCCCATGTCACCCTGACCCGGGGTGACAAGATGAACGCGCTGGATGACGCGATGGTCAAGGCATTGCTCTCAGCCGGGCAAGAGGTCGCCGCCTCGGACGCCCGCGCCGTGGTTTTGTCGGGCGAGGGGAAAAGCTTCTGCGCCGGGCTCGACATGGCAAGCTTTGCCAAGATGGCCCATATGGACCCCACCGAATGGCTGATGACCCGCAGCCACGAAGATGCCAACGAAATGCAGGAGCTGGCGCTGATATGGCGTCGCGTACCGGTGCCGGTGATCTGCGCCATTCAGGGCGTCGCCTATGGCGGTGGCCTGCAAATCGCGCTGGGCGCGGATATCCGTATCGCGCACCCCGAGGCGAAACTGGCGGTGATGGAGATGAAATGGGGTATCATCCCCGATATGGGCGGCATGGTTCTGCTGCCCCGGCTTGTGCGTTCGGACGTGCTGCGCCTGCTGACCTACACGGCCCGGCCCATCGGCGCGCAGCAGGCGATGGATTGGGGACTGGTCACGCAGCTTTCAGATGACCCGCTGACCGAAGCTCTGGCCATTGCCGAGAATATCGCCGGTCAAAGCCCCTCGGCTATCCGTGCCGCCAAGCGGCTGATCGAAGTGGCCGAAACCCAGCCCCGTGCGGACGTTCTCAAGGCGGAATCCGCCGAGCAGGTGGAGTTGATCGGCAAGCCTCATCAGATGGAGGTCGTGATGGCGCAGATGCAGGGCCGCAAGCCCGAGTTCAAGTGATCAGCGCATGAAAGCCCGCCGCGCATCGCGGGCCATGTTGTAACGCATTTCCAGATTAGCGATCTCCGACATCGCGGCCCGGCGTTCCGCGGGGTCGGTCAGGGCCGGATACGCTTTGCGGGCCGCATCCAGTTTCTTTTTGATGTCGAACTCTTCGGGCAGAACCCCGGCTTGCGCCATGATCCGGTGCCCGGCGGCGATGGCCGGATCGCCCTGCGCCTCGCCGGACCGGTCGGGCAGGGGGTGACCTTCGCCGACAAGGCCCTGCAACTGCCCCTCGGCCTGTGCCTTTTTGATCTGGCGTTCCACCAGTTTTCCAAGTGAACCGAACATGGCGCAATAATACCCGGTAAGGGCGGGATACGAAAGCGGCTACCGAATTCTGTTGCTCACCAGATAGGCCAGCCCGCCGACCAGAAGGCCCCAGACCGCCGCGCCCAGCCCAAAGACCGAGATGCCCGATGCGGTGATCGCAAAGGTCAGCATCGCGGCCTCACGCTCGGCCGGAACCTCAAGTGCTGCGAAAATCGAATTGGCCAGAACGCCGATCAGGGCGACACCGGTCAGTGTCCCCATCAACAGCGGATCGGCATGGGATGCAAAGCCGGTAATCGCCACGGCAAAGATACCGAATACACCATAGAACACACCACTCATGATGGCCGACCAGTACCGTTGCGCGGGGTCGGGGTGGCTGTCTTCATTGGAACACATCGCAGCCGTGATCGCCGCAAGGCAGGTGGCAGGTGCACCAAATGGCGCAGATAACAGGCTCGCCCCACCCACGGATGAAAACAGCCTGCCCGGTGCCGGGGTATAGCCAAAGCTGCGCATCACCGCGATGCCGGGAATATTCTGGGTCGCCATCGTGACGATGAACAGCGGGATGGCGATCCCGATGGTCGAGGCCAGCGAAAAACTGGGCGTGGTCCAGACCGGTGCCGCCAGCCATCGCGCCGGGGTCACCGATGCGTCGCCTGCGTTCAGCACCACAACCAGCGCGGCGGCGACAACAGCTGCCGGAACAGCGAACAGCCGGTTGATCCGGCCCGCGATGAACCATGTCAGGATCACCGGCAGGGCTTGCGCGGGCAATTCGACTGCGGCCTGAAAGGGCAGAATGCAAAGCGGCAGCAGAACCCCCCCCAGCATGGCCTGCGCCAGTGTCGTCGGAATGGCGGCCGCCAGCCGCCCCAGTGGCCGCCAAAGCCCGGCCAGAACCGTCAGCGCCCCTGCACACAGGAAGGCGCCCGTCGCCTCGGCAAACCCCAGCGCCGGTGTCGCGGACACCGCCAGCAGCGCCGCCCCCGGCGTCGACCAGGCGACGCTGATCGGTTGCCGGTACCACAGGCTCAGAACAATGGCGGTCAGTCCCATTGCGATGGCCGCCATCATCAGGCCCGAGGCCGCCTGCGCCGGAGACGCCCCCATCGCGGCCAGCCCCTGCAACACGATAGGAAATGAACTGAAGAATCCGACAATGGCGACTACAAGCCCGGTCGAGACTGTCTGGAGCGGTGGGGCAAACTGGGTCATGACTGCCTCGGGCGGTTGGGGTTGGTGATTGCTAACAAGCGGCGGCAGGGACGGGCAAGGTCTGAACGCGCAAAAGAAAACCCCGCCAGATCAGCGGCGGGGTTCGGGGTATGAGTATTTTTGAAAAGATGAAGATCAGGCGATCTCGGCCAGACGGGCCAGCGCCTCGTTCAGCTTGGCTTCTTCTTCCTCGCGTGCGGCGAGGTTGGCTTTGGCTTCCTCGACCACCTCATCCGGGGCCGAGGCCACGAATTTGGGGTTGTTCAGACGCCCACGCAGGCCACCCAGTTCCTTGGCCAGCTTGCCCTTTGCTTTCTCCAACCGCTCCTTTTCCGCGCCAATGTCGATGATATCCGCCAGCGGCAGGCCGAAGGAGGCTCCGGGAGCGGCAATCGAGATGGTGCCCTTGGGCAGCGCGTCCGCGCTGGTCAGGCTGTCGATGCGGGCCAGACGTTTGATCAGCGCCTCGTTGCGGTCCCACGCGGCTTGGCCGTTGGCGTCGATCTCGGTCACCAGCATCGGCACGTAAAGACCCGCAGGCACCCGCATCTGCGCACGGGCCGAGCGGGTGTTCTCGATCACCGAGATCACCCAGTTCATCTCACGATCCGCGTCGGCGTCGACCAGTTCCGTGCCGTAGGTCGGCCAGTCGGCATGGACGACCATTTTCGCGCGGTTGCCGGTCAGGCCCCACAGCTCTTCGGTGATGAAGGGCATGATCGGGTGCAGCAGAACCATGCACTGATCCAGAACCCAGCGCATGGTGGCGCGGGTTTCGACCTGTGCTTCGGCGTCGTCACCCTGCAGCAGGGGTTTCGACAGTTCCACGTACCAATCGCAGACCTTGCCCCAGACAAAGGCGTACAGGCCGTTGGCGGCATCGTTGAAGCGATAGCTCTCCAGCGCCGCGTCGACCTCCGCCCGCACACGGGCGGTTTCGCCGATGATCCAGCGGTTTACGGCGGCCTTGGGCTGCAGGTCGGCCACGTCCAGTTGCGGGACGGCGTCGGTAAAGACCTCGTTCATCTCGGCAAAGCGGACGGCATTCCAAAGCTTGGTGCCGAAGTTGCGATAGCCGGTGATGCGCTCGCGCGACAGTTTCAGCACACCGCCAATCGCCGCCATCGAGGCATTGGTGAACCGCAGCGCGTCGGCACCGAACTCGTCGACGATTTCCAGCGGGTCGATGACGTTGCCGGTGGTCTTGGACATCTTCTTGCCCTTCTCGTCACGGACGAGCGTGTGCAGATAGACGGTGTGGAACGGGATTTCGTTCACCACGGCCAGTTGCATCATCATCATCCGGGCGACCCAGAAGAACAGGATATCCGCGCCGGTGATCAGGACGTCCGTGGGGAAGTAGCGCTCCAGCTCCTCGGTATCTTCGGGCCAGCCCAGCGTGCCGATGGGCCAGAGGCCGGAGGAGAACCAGGTGTCGAGGACGTCGGGGTCGCGGTAGAGGCCGATTTTGCCCTCGCGAATGAACGAGATAGCCTCTTCCTTAGTAGAGACCTCGGCGATTTCCATGCCTTCGTAGTAGCCCTCAACGTCCGCCCGAATTGCATCAAAAGACGGGCCGCAGAATACCGCAAACTCCCCTTTGTTGTGGCTTTCCATACGGGCGATGCGATCAGGGTTCGGTTCCAGCCCCGAGCACTTCTGCTGAGGCCCATACCAAACCGGAATCTGATGCCCCCACCACAGCTGGCGCGAGATGCACCAGGGCTCGATGTTTTCCAGCCAGTGGTAATAGGTTTTCTCGCCCGATTCAGGGATGATCTTGACCGTGCCATCCTTGACCGCGTCCAGCGCAGGGCCGACGACCTTTTCGGCGTCGACGAACCACTGGTCGGTGAACATCGGCTCGATGACGACTTTCGAGCGGTCGCCAAAGGGTTGCATGATCGGTTTGCTCTCGACCAGTGGGACAAGTGCCGGGCTGAAGTCCTGCTCACCGTCTTCGTCCTCTGTAGGCCGGGCCTCAGTCCGGCTCGATCCCAGACGCGGATCGTCCGCTGGACACATAACAGCCAGACCTTCGCGGGTGATCTCTTCGACCACCTTGGCGCGCGCCTCGAACCGGTCCAATCCGCGCAGGTGATCCGGGATCAGGTTGATTGCGTCGATCTCATTCTCGGTGAACGGCTTGCCGCGCGCATATTCCTGCGCCTTGCCCGCCTCTTCGGCGTAAGGCGCGCCATCAGCCCGCATCGCGCCCTTGGTGTCCATCAGGCGGTACATCGGAATACCGCCGCGCCTGGCGACCATATTGTCGTTGAAGTCATGCGCGCCGGTGATTTTCACCGCGCCCGAGCCGAAGTCGGGATCGGGATACTCATCGGTGATGATCGGAATCTGGCGGCGATGCTCTTTCGGTCCAACCGGGATTTCGCACAGTTTGCCGACGATCGGCGCGTAGCGCTCATCCGACGGATGCACGGCCACAGCACCGTCGCCCAGCATGGTTTCGGGCCGCGTGGTTGCAATGGAAATATAATCCCGCTCTTCGCGGAAGATCACATTCCCATCTTCATCTTTTTCCAAATACTCATATGTCTCACCGCCCGCCAAAGGGTACTTGAAGTGCCACATGTGGCCTGGCGTTTCAATATTCTCGACCTCAAGGTCCGAAATCGCAGTCTCGAAATGCGGGTCCCAGTTGACCAGTCGCTTGCCGCGATAGATCAGGCCCTTCTCGTACATATCGACAAAGACCTTGATAACGGCATCATGGAAGTTGGGTGAGTTTTCGTGCCCGGTGCGTGGGTCACCTGGTGCGCCCGCCATGGTAAAGGCATTGCGCGACCAGTCGCAGGAATTCCCCAACCGCGTCATCTGTTCGATAATCTTGCGGCCGTATTGCCCCTTCCAATCCCAGACCTTGGCCAGAAACTCCTCGCGCGCGTAGTCGGTACGCTTCTTGCCCTCTTCGGCCATCAGTTTCTTTTCAACCTGCATCTGCGTGGCGATGCCGGCGTGGTCCTGACCAGGTTGCCACAGAGTGTCGAACCCGCGCATCCGGTGCCAGCGGATCAGAATATCCATCAGTGTATGGTTAAAGGCATGTCCCACATGCAGCGCGCCGGTCACGTTGGGCGGTGGCAGCATGATGCAAAAGCTCTCATCACGCGAACGGTTCGCGCCTGCCTTGAAGGCTCCGGCCTGTTCCCAGGCCTCATAGATACGGGCCTCGGCCTCGGCCGCGTTGAATGTCTTTTCCATCGCCATGGGATGCGTCCTGCGTCAACAAATTCGGGTCAGCGCCTGCAATAGCGAATGGAGACGGGAAGGGGAAGGCCCTGTGCGGCGACGATTGCCGAAGTCACCCCGTGCCGGTCGCCTCGTTTCCGTACAGGTGCGTGCTTTGCGCCGCGCCTTGTGTCATCGCCTTGGCCTGATCCTCCCGGATGCGGGCATGAAGCGCCAAGGCTGGTTGCGAAAACAACTCGGTCGGTGGTTCGATGAGGATGAAATTGCCCACCCGGTCTTCGCCCCGCGCCAAGACCGCGTAATCGCGATCCGCCACTTTTTGCTGCGCGTTCGGGTTCAGATACCGGATCGCCAGCCCGATCCGCCGATCGTCTGACATATTGGGCCCCGAGCCATGGATTGTGAGGCCATGGTGCAGCGACATCTGACCCGGCTGCAATTCGATATGCGTTTTGTCCTCGTCTGCCACATCGACAGCCACCTCCTGCCCGCGCGACAGCAGGTTGTTGTCTGAAAACGTGTCGTTATGGGGCAGGATCGGGTTTTTGTGGCTGCCCCTGACAAAATCCATGCAGCCGCTTGTTACCGTGGCAGGCGACAATGCGATCCACGCGGTCACCTGATCCGGTGTTTCGCCCATCCCCCAATAGGTCAGGTCCTGATGCATTCCCACCACCTGGGTCGTGCGTGGCTCTTTGATGAACAGTTCCGCAGACCACAGCAGCAAGTCCGGTCCCAGTATTCCTTCGACGATGTCCAGAACCCTGGGGTCCAGTGCGATACGGGCGACCAGCGGCATCACCACATGGGCGTTCAGGCGTTTGTACATGTTCAGCGGCAGCGGAAGGTCAGCCACGCGCCAGGTCTCCTCGATCTGCTCCAGCTCGGCCCGGAACTGTTCGGTCTCATCCGGCGAAAAGACAGTGATGGGAAAGGCAAACCCGTCTTGCCAATACGCGTCGACCGATGGGGCGTCCAGGCGGCCCTGTGACAGGGAAATGGGTTCGGGCATGGGGGACCTCCGGCAGGCTGTATCTTCAAACAGCCTACGAATCCCTCTGTGGCTCCTGCAATCCTGTTTACGACATCGGTGTCGCCACACGCTTTCATGCAAGGCGCTGGACATAAGCAAGCACAGGGCTAGTGTCGCCATCAAGGCAGCGACAGGAGCATCCCATGGAAAAATTCGGCAAAAGCCAGCCCGTCAAACGGACCGAGGATCAGCGGTTCCTGACCGGGCAGGGGCGCTATATGGACGATGCCGTGCCCGACAATGCGCTGTTTGCCGCTTTCTTCCGCAGCCCTGCGGCCCATGGCGATATCACCGCGCTGGATCTTGAGGCCGCGCGGGATGCTGACGGGGTGCGGCTGGTCATGACACTGGACGATCTTGCCGCCTCGGGCATCGACACGGTGATGAATGCCGCAACCTTGACCAACCGCGACGGGACCGGCTCTGCCGCGCCGGATCGGCATATGCTGGCCAAGGACCGTGTGCGCTTTGTGGGCGAACCCGTGGCCGTTGTCATCGCGGATACACTGGTACAGGCGCAGGACGCGGTCGAACTGATCTGGATGGACATCCGGGAACGCCCCGCCAAGCTGGACGTGAACGCGGGGGGTGAGGCCCTGCACCCGCAAGCGCCCGACAATCGCGCGTTTGATTGGGGTCTGGGGGATGAGGCCGCGACCAAGGCCGCCTTTCAGGCCGCCGCCCATACCGTGTCGCTGAACTTGCACGACAACCGCGTCATCATCAGCTCGCTCGAGCCGCGGGGCTGTCAGGCCGACTGGTCTGGCGGGCGTCTGCACTTTTCCTATGGCGGGCAGGGTGTCTGGGCGATGAAGGCACAACTGGCACAAAAGCTGAAACTCGATGCGGATGCGATCCGCGTCACCACCCCGGATGTGGGGGGCGGGTTCGGCATGAAGGTGATGCCATATCCCGAATATTTCTGCGTGGCCGTGGCCGCGATGAAACTGGGCCAGCCCGTGCACTGGATGTCCGACCGGTCCGAAGCGATGCTGTCCAATCACCACGGCCGCGATCTGACCTCGCTGGCCGAGCTGGCCTTTGATGCAGACCACCGGATCACCGCCTACCGCGTCCACAGCAAAGTCAACCTTGGTGCCTATAACAGCCATTTCGCGCAGGCGATCCAGACAAGCCTGTTCAGCAAGGTGCTGATGGGGGTCTATGACGTTCAGACCACCTATCTCCGGGTCGAGGGGTTCTATACCACGACAACACAGGTCGACGCCTATCGCGGTGCCGGACGTCCCGAGGCGATCTATGTGCTGGAACGCGTGATGGACCGCGCCGCACGCGAACTGGGCGTTGACCCGTGGGAGTTGCGTCGCAAAAACTTCATCAGACCCGGCGATTTCCCCTACACCTCTGCCACGGGTGAAACCTATGATGTCGGCGATTTCGACATGGTCCTGCGCCGCGCGGCCAGCCAGACCAGCGGGTTCGAAGCCCGCAAGGCCGCCGATGCCGAACGCGGTCTGATCCGGGGGCAGGGTCTTTGTTACTATATCGAAAGTATTTTGGGGGACCCTTCCGAGAACTCGAAGGTCGAGTTTTGCGCGGATGGCACGGTGAACCTTTATGTCGGCACACAATCGAACGGGCAGGGGCACGAGACGGTTTATGCCCAGTTCCTGTCCGATCAGACTGGCGTCCCGATGGACAGGATCACCGTCATTCAGGGCGATACCGACCGGCTTGGCCATGGCGGCGGAACCGGTGGCTCGCGCTCGGTGACGGTGCAAAGTACCGCGACCCTCGCCACCATTGACAAGATGATCGCCGCATTCACGCCTTATCTGGCCGATAAGATGGGGGTCGAGGACAGTGATGTGCGATTTGACCATGAAACATTCCGCGCGCCGGGCTCGAACCTGACGCCGACCCTGACCGAAGCCGCGGCTATGGCGCGCGCCGACGGGCGCGTGGACTTGCTGACGCATGAGTCCCGCGCGCAACTGGATGCCCGCAGCTATCCCAACGGCGCGCATGTTGCCGAGGTCGTGATCGATTCCGTCACCGGCGAAACCCGTGTGGACCGCTACACCGTGGTTGATGATTTCGGAAATCTTATCAACCCGATGCTGGCCGAAGGGCAGGTGCATGGCGGGGTGGTTCAGGGCATCGGGCAGGCGCTGTCGGAACATGTGGTGCATGATGATCACGGACAGCTGCTCACGGCATCGTTTATGGATTACGCCTTGCCCCGCGCGGTGGACGTACCCATGATAAAGTTTACCTCGGCGCCGGTGCCGTCAACTTCCAACCCGATGGGGATGAAAGGATGCGGCGAGGCCGGCACGGTGGGCGCTCTGGCCGCTGTGGCAAATGCGGTTCAGGACGCGCTCTGGGATCACGGGGTGCGGCAGGCGGATATGCCTTTCACACCTCACAAGGTTTGGGAATTGCTGACGCATGAATCTGTCGCGGCTAAGTAGGAAGGTTCTGGGATGGCTCGGGCGGCCCTTACGGTCCGAGCACTCCGCCGAAACGCGGCACCGCGAGCCGATCAGCCACGTCATTATCCTTGATGGCACCATGTCCACCCTCGAACCGGGGTTCGAGACCCACGCCGGTCAGACCTATCGCCTGTGCTGCGAAATGGGCAGCAAGGTGTCGGTGTTCTACGAGTCGGGCGTGCAGTGGGAAAGCTGGAAGTCCACCATGGACGTGATGATGGGCCGGGGCATCAACCGCCAGATCCGCCGCGCTTATGGCTATCTGGCGTCCCGCTACAAACCCGGTGACCGCATTTATTTCATCGGTTATTCCCGTGGCGCCTACGGCGTGCGCAGCCTGGCTGGGGTGATCGATATGATCGGCCTGCTCAAGGCCGAACACGCGACCGAGCGGAACATCCTGCAAGCCTACCGCCATTATGAATGCAATGTCAGCGGCACTGCCGCCCGCGATTTCCGCCGCAAGTTCTGCCACGACAACGTCAAGATCGAGATGGTCGGTGTCTGGGACACGGTCAAGGCGCTGGGCCTGCGCCTGCCGCTGCTGTGGCGCTGGGCCGAGGATCGCCATGCCTTTCACAACCACCAGCTGGGCCCTGCCACTCTGCATGGCTATCACGCGCTGGCCCTCGACGAAACGCGCGAGGTGTTCGAGCCGGTTCTGTGGCGATGCAAGCCCGAGTTCAATGGCCATGTGGAACAGGTCTGGTTCCGTGGCACCCATGGCGATATCGGCGGCCAGCTGAACGGCTATGAAGAGGCCCGGCCGCTCAGCAATATCTCGTTGATCTGGATGCTGGACAAGGCCGAGATGCACGGGCTGCCGATGCCCGAAGGCTGGCGCACCCGTTTCCCCACGGATGCCCATGCGCAATCGGTTGGAACCTGGCGCGGTTGGGGCAAGATATTTTTGCTGCGCAAACACCGCAAGGTCGGGCGGGACCAGTCAGAACGCCTGCATGTCTCGGTCGCGCCGGATGAATTGCCGGGCTGGGTGGCGATGCCGAACCTGCCGACACATCCCGCGCAGTGAAAGGCTACCATGTGCCACTGACACCAAGATCACCGGCACTTCAATGTCAGGTTCGAGCCCAGAGCGGCTGATGCTGCACCAGCCAGGAATGGCAGCAGTGCGCAAATGTTGACTCTACAACGCTGAACGAACGGCGCACACTGGACTTTGATCACACTCTCACTCACTGAGGTGCAGAATTCTCCAAACCGGTCGATTACCGAATTCGCAGTTGGTAAAAAAGTTTACGTTTTGACTGTCATCTCCGGTACTAGTCACTCGGTCAAAAGAGCCGAAAGCTCATCCGCCCCTTTTTGCAGTATTCCCAGAAACGACATCAGACTGTTGACGTCATGACGTTGTGTCGGCGCATGAACCGAAAGCGTGCCTACCAATCGGCCTTGCCCATCCTGAACGGGTACAGCTAAGGCAGTCATTCCGGTCATGAATTCCTCGTCATCGGTGGAATAACTATTCTCAGAGATACGTTGGATCTCCGCTCGCAGCGACTTGGGATCAGTCAGCGAGCGCTCCGTCTGTGGTTGTAGATTTCCCGCTGAAAGAAAACCGTCCAGCGTTTTTTGCCGCAGTGTGGACAGGTACATCTTGCCGCTGGCCGTACAATGGAAGGGTACCTGAGTACCAACCGGAAGCTGAATCCGCAGTGGCCACTTCGTTTCCACCCGGTCCAGATAGATCATCCCCTCTCGGTCTGGAATGGCGAGATTGCAGGTTTCACCAACCTGCTCGGCGACGCTGCGCAAGATCGCCAGACGCGCCGTACGCAGGTGCTCGGAAGACATCGTATTGACTGAAAGCAATCGCAGTCGGTGTCCAGGGCCGTATGAACGCCCATCCAGATCGCGCTGCAGGAAGCCCTCGGCTTCTGCGGTTTGCAACAGGCGGTGGATGGTTGGCTTGGCCAGGCCCAGTGACTCGATCAGGTCTGACGGTTTGACGGCGACCCCGCGTCGCGCCACCTCCTCAAGGATGAGAAGAAGGCGCAAGTTGGTCGGTATCTGAGTTTCTTTGTCTTTTGTTTCCGTTGCGGCCATTCCTTAACAGTCTAGTTATTTGGCAGCAGGATCAAGGCCAGATCGGGCACAAGTGACACCAAAATCCACACCGACAGCAATGCGACCAGATAAGGTACTGTGTACCGCAGCAGCCGGAAATAGGGCACTCCGGTCACGCCAGAGGCCACATACAGGTTTAAGCCATATGGCGGAGTGATGAACCCGATAGACGCCCCCACGAGGAAGATCACTGAGAAATGGATCGGATCAATTCCAACTGACGCCGCAATCGGGGCAAGGATCGGGGCCAGAATGATCGTCACAGGCAGGCTTTCCAGCACCATGCCCGAGAAGAAGACGATCACCATCGAGGTGAACAGAACCGCATGGTACCCACCCATTGAGGTTACGAAATCCCCAATGGTCTGCTGTGCGCCAAGCAATGACAGGATCTGCTGCATCACCACCGAAATCGCGATCAGCGGTGCAAGAATTCCGGTGATCTGGGCCGAACGGATCACGATCGATGGGATCTCGGGGATAGTAAACCCTTCGACTACGAACATCTCGGCATAGCTCTTCTCGGTCGGCGAAATATCATTCCGCGCGCCCATGATCCGGTTGATCGGATAGCTGACCAATCCTGCGATCACACAGAATCCAACCGTCACGCCCGCTGCTTCGGTCGGAGAGAATTTGCCCGTATAGATGCCCCAAAGCACCAGTCCAATTGCGAAGAACCCAAGCCATGCACCAAAGGCGGTTTTCAACACTCGGTTCAGCTGTAACGGGATCAGATGCCCCCAACCGTTTATGCGGCAAATGATCCAGCACGCGAATTGCATGCCAAAGACCATCAGTGCCCCCGGAAGGATGCCTGCAACGAACAGTTCGGAAATCGGCAGGTTCATAAGAAATCCGTAGACGATAAAGATAATCGACGGAGGAATGATGATGCCCACCGTACCACCCGCCGCCGCTGTGGCCGCGCTGAAACGTTCGTCATAGCCGCCTTTCACCATCTCGGGATGCAGCATTGAGCCAATGGTTGCTGTCGTCGCCGAGTTGGATCCTGAGATTGCTGCGAACAACCCACAGGCGCCAAGCGAGGCCATCGCCAGCCCGCCGCGTATCCAGCCCAGACAGGCATAGGCGAAATCGCTGAGACGCCGCGCAATACCCGATTTGTTGATCAGGTCTCCGGTCAGGATGAACAGTGGCATCGCCAACAGGGCAAAACCCTTGTTGAACACGTTCAGCAATTCGGCACCCATGTTGTCCAGCGTCAGGCCAAGGACAAATGAACAGCCTATGACCCAATAACCGATGACCAACAGGACCGGCACGCCCAACATGAACAGAAAAGTGACCCCAAGCGAGATCAGTGTGACCATGGTTCCATCTGTCATCAGTCTGCTCCGATCACGGCCTGCTTGATCAGCGGCTCACCTGTTTTCCAGTTGTGCAGATCGTCGGCGAGGTTTTGAAACACCCGACCGACCATCAGAAAGAACGACAGTGGTGCGGCCAGAAGGAACCACCACTGCATGATATTGTCAGTCCCCAGAACGATCTGAAAGTTCGATGCCGAAAGGGCGACTAGCCGGGACGTGGTCACGATGACGATCACTGCGAATATGAACCACAGCAAGGCGTCAAGGATCAGGCAGGCCAATTGACCACTGCGCGGCATGGCAGAGCGGAATTCGCTAAAGCTCAGATGTGTACGTAGGCGGACGTTATACGAGGCCCCGAACCACGCCATCACCATGAACAGCAGCGGCGGAATAGTGGTCGACCAGGGCTCTTGATCGTTGAACACGAACCGGTCGATCACGCCCCAAAAGATGATCAAGGCAATGGCAAGGTAGGAATACACCATTACCGATCGTTCCAGATGCCGTTCAATGAAGGGCACGGCCCGATAGATCAGCATGATCACGAACCCGCCCAGAGCCGAGACAATCGCGCCCAACACCCAGGTCGCGTCGGATTCCAGTGCGGATTGAATCTCGAACGAATCCTGGCTGAGAAAGGCGCTGAAAATTGCGCCTATGTCTGCCCAAAACGACATGTACCCCGTCCTCCCAGTCGGTAATTGGATGAACCGGCCCGCCTGGGGCCGGTTCGTGTAAGTTTATCAGGCTTCGCCCTTCCACCAACGGCGCGGCTCGACATTTTCCGGTAGTGTATCGGCTGGAATCTCACGCGCGATGTCATAGATTTCCTGATAGGTATCGATGCCACCTGCCCATTTGTTCAGGCGTTCACGCCATTGCGCCCAGGGCTCGGGGTTGTAGTTTGGGGCGCACATTTCCTCGGCCAGTTTGATCTGATCATCCGCCAGAAATGCCGGGCGCACGCCGTTTTCGGCAAAGATCGTGTCAGGCAGTTGCGGGTCCGAGAAGCCCACGGTGTTCAACAGCGCCGCCTCATTCGCGCCCTGAATCAGCGCCTGCGTAAAGTACGAAGATTCCATCACAGCATCCTGTAACTCGCCGCTCAGCCCATCAAACACCTTTGCTGACATTGAGGTATGTTCGGTTCCGCAGAAGAATTTCAGGTTCACTGACTGCGAGACCACCGGCGCCATGTTGGCATAGGCAACGGCCGAGGCCCATGTTTCGGCCCCGTCGATCAGACCAGTCTTGAGCGCGTCCAGAGTCTCTTCCCATGCCACCGGCACCGGGTTCAGGTTCAATAACTGCATCGCAATCCGGCCCAACTGCGTGCCGGTCACGCGGTTTTTGGTGCCAAACAGTTCTTCCAGTTTGGTGACGGTCGGTTTGTCTGAAAAGGTCGATCCCATTTGCAGACCGCGCAATTCGCAATGAGTGAACAGGAACTTCAGCCCATGCCGTTTCTCCAGCGGATCACGCAGGATGCGCTGGCTCGCCGGGCTGTAGAAGAAATGATACTGTGCCGCGCGACTGGGGAACATATACGCGTAATCCAGCACGTTCAGATAGGGCGCACCGCCGGCAGAGTTCTGGGTCGATGCCGCATAGATGTCGACGATACCCTGCTGTGTCTTCTCAACACAGCTCAACTGTCCGCAGATCTGATTGTCACCGATGAATTCAATCCGAATCTCGCCATCCGTTCGCTCTTCCAGATCCCGTGCGAACTCGATTGCGCCTGCGCGTTCAATCAGCAGGTTGCGGGTGTTGAAGCCCGACGCGCCGAATTTCAGCGTGTGCTTCGGTTCTTTCGAAAAGCGTTTCTCGTAAGTTGATTCGGCAGCCTGTGCCAGATTCGCCAGGCTCATTGCGCCACCGAACCCGCCTGCTGCCAATAAGGTCGAGCTCATGCCGTAACGGCCCGCAACTCGGAAGAAATTCCGACGCGAAATACCACTTAGTTTCCGACCAATCTCCATTGCTTACCTCCCTGATCACAATTATTGAGACGTTTTGTATCAAAAAAGGCTAGTATAATTCGATCAACTTGCATAGAGTTTTTTTCAGCAACTTTCGGAGGAGGCAGTCATGGAGGTGGATTATGCGGTTGTTGGCGCGGGGTCTTCGGGCTGTGTCATTGCCAATCGGCTAAGCGCTGATCCCAATACGACGGTTGCGCTGCTTGAGGCTGGTGGCCGCGATACGAACCCGTGGATTCACATCCCTGTTGGCTATTTCAAAACAATGCACAATCCATCGGTCGACTGGTGTTATCGGACCGAACCCGATCCCGGCCTGAACGGTCGATCCATCGATTGGCCACGCGGTAAGGTGCTGGGTGGGTCATCCTCTTTGAATGGGTTGCTATATGTGCGCGGCCAGAAAGAGGATTACGACCGTTGGCGTCAGATGGGCAACGAAGGTTGGGGCTGGGAGGACGTGTTGCCACTGTTCAAACGCTGCGAGGATCAAGAGCGCGGCGAGGATGAATTCCACGGTGTCGGTGGACCTTTGTCTGTGTCCAACATGCGCATCCAACGTCCCATCTGCGACGCATGGGTCGCTGCAGCGCAGGCCGCAGGTTATCCGTTCAATCCAGACTACAACGGGGCCGAACAAGAGGGCGTCGGGTACTTTCAGTTGACCACCCGCAATGGTCGACGCTGCAGCGCAGCCGTGGCGTATCTAAAACCTATCCGGGGTCGTCAGAACCTCAACATCATTACCAATGCCTTGGTAGCGCGGGTGGTTTTAGAAGGGAAAAAGGCAACCGGACTGGTTTATCGGGATCGTTCGGGTGCTGAACAAACTCTAAAAGTCCGGCGCGAGATCATTCTGTCCGGTGGGGCGATCAATTCCCCCCAAATTCTGATGTTGTCGGGAATCGGAGACCCAGATCATCTAAAGGAAAACGGTATCGAACCGCTGCACGCCCTGCCGGGTGTCGGCAAGGGTTTGCAGGATCACTTACAGGCGCGGCTTGTGTTTAAATGTAACGAGCCGACTTTGAATGACGAAGTCCGCAGCCTGTTCAATCAGGCGCGAATTGCCCTGAAATACGCGCTGTTCCGCGCAGGCCCGATGACCATGGCCGCCAGCCTTGCCACCGGTTTCATGAAAACCCGCCCCGAGGTTGAAACCCCCGACATTCAGTTTCACGTCCAACCCTGGTCCGCTGACAGTCCTGGCGAGGGAGTGCATCCGTTTTCAGCGTTCACGATGTCGGTGTGCCAACTGCGCCCGGAAAGCCGCGGAGAATTGCGGTTGAACGGTCCCGATCCGTCTAAACACGTCAAAATCGTCCCTAACTACCTGTCCACGGAAACGGATTGCAAAACGATCGTCGATGGCGTGAATATCGCACGTGGGATTGCCAAACTGGCCCCTCTGGCTTCAAAAATTTCCGAGGAATTTCGACCGACGGCAGAGCTGAGTTGCGACGATTACGAAGGCACGCTAGATTGGGCCAGATCCAACACCGCATCAATCTATCACCCAACCGGAACTTGCGCGATGGGAAGCAATGGCATGTCCGTTGTCGACGCAAAACTAAATGTGCATGGAATAAAGAACCTAAGGGTAGCTGATTGCTCCATTATGCCGGATATCGTCAGTGGCAACACTAATGCGCCAGCAATTATGATAGGCGAAAAGGCAAGCGACTTGATAAGTGCAGATGCCTGACAGTCCCTCCGTCTTGTCCGCATGCCATGCAAAATGCCCAAAACACTCGCAACCGATGGATCAGTGCGCCATTCGCGCAAGCTCAAGCTGTTTGGTCGGTGGAGTCTGGTCGCAACTTGCGCTTTGCCTAACTCATGACTCATGAGTCATGACTGACAGTGATCTGGGAGCGACCATTGGTCAATGATCTGTGGAGCATCTAGCGCAGGGACTTAACACCACACCAACCTCGCGAAGCATGCATAAGCGGACGCGGACACTTTCCTAAAGTTCAACTCTTAACGTCCGCTTTCCTATTTTTAGGCGTACAAGTACTGCACTTGCTGAGATAGACATACACAGCCTTGGGTCGCGAACTTGAATGTTCCCTAATTGTCTGGGTGCGGACACTGCGTCGGTGAACGCTATTGTCTGCTAAGTCCCGCAAAGTTGACGCTCCGAACTAAAACACCTTCGCAGCATTCAGCGAGGGTGTTTTCTTTGTAAGAGCTCGTTACGTCTTGCGTCGTTCTTGACTATGCAACGCCTCCGGTAAGAGGCGTGGCGAAACGCCTGCGCCCTTTTCACGTTCTATAGACATGATTTAGGTTCTGGTGTTCGCAATTACCGCCGCCGGTCGCGGCGCGAGCTCATGGGTTGGAAGGCCACGCCCACATGCGCCTCGCAATAGGGTTTGCCCGCCTCAACCGGAAGGCCGCAGAACCAGAAATCCTCGGTCGCGGGGTCGCCCACGGGCCATTTGCAGGTCTTCTCGGTCAGTTCCATCAGCGTCAGCTTCTTGGCTTTCTTCTCGATCTCGTTGACCTTGGCCAGCGCCTCGGGGCTGATTTCGTTGGCCGAGGGCTGCGGCGGCAGCGGCTGACCGGCCGGGATGATCTGGCGGCGGGCCGGAACGGCGGGTTTCGCCTCGGCAGCAGCAGCCGGGCGCGCCGGTTCTGTCTTTGGCATGGGTCTGGGCTTGGCTTCGGCCTTGGGCGCGGGCGCCGGTTTCTCTTTCGGTTCGGACTTGGCCGGGGCTGCGCCTGCTGTCCGGTTGGACAGGCCCAGGCGGTGGACCTTGCCAATCACCGCGTTACGGGTCACGCCGCCCAGTTCCTTGGCGATCTGGCTGGCCGACTGGCCTTCGCCCCACATCTTCTTCAGCAGTTCTACGCGCTCGTCTGTCCAGGACATCGTCAGCCTTTCAAAAGCGGAAAGCGGCCCCGGATTCGGGCCGCCTTGGGAATTCGTCTCAGCCCCCTATTCTAAACACTGCGGCCCGAGTTACAAGCTGTCTTCGAATCAGGTTGAGGGCAAAGCATGCAGAATCCCGCAGAACAGACCGCACGCAGCTTTGGGGCGGTCAACTGGATGGGGCTTTACACGCTGGCGCAGCGCGAGATTCGGCGCTTTCTTTCGGTCTGGACCCAGACCGTTCTGGCGCCTCTGGTCACGGCTGGCCTGTTCCTGCTGATCTTCACCATCGCCATTGGGCCCAGCCGCCCTGACGTCATGGGCGTGCCGTTTGTGGTCTTTCTGGCACCGGGGATCCTGATGATGACGGTGATCCAGAACGCCTTTGCCAATACCTCCTCTTCGATGGTGATTGCCAAGGTGCAGGGCAATATCGTCGACACGCTGATGCCGCCGCTGTCCCCGCTCGAGATCCTGCTGGGGTATCTCGCCGGTGGCATCGCCCGTGGCCTGATGATCGCGCTGGTGATTTCGGTTGCGTTGCTGGTCCTGTTGTCCATCGCGCCCCAGCATCCGTTGATTGCACTGATCTTTGTTGTTCTGGGGGGTGCCTTCATGGGCGCGCTGGGCCTCTTTGCCGGGATCTTTGCAAACAAATTCGATCAGATGGCCGCGATCACCAACTTCATCGTCACACCTCTGGCTTTCCTGTCGGGCACCTTCTATTCGGTCGAGGCGCTGCCTTCTGTCCTGAACCGCCTGACCCACCTGAACCCGGTCTTCTACCTGATCGATGGGCTGCGTTACGGCATGATTGGCGTGTCCGACAGCTCTCCGTGGTTGGGCATGGCGGTTTGTGGTTTTGCCACGCTGGCCATCGGGCTGATCACCTGGCAAATGCTGCGCACCGGCTATCGGCTTAAGGCTTAACCGGGCTCTGCCAGCCTATCGGGCGACAGGGCAGGCTTGGGTTCGCCCAGCCGCGGATGCAAGCGGGCCGAGACAGCCCATGCCCCGAACAAGGCAATCCCGCCTGCCGCAAACACACCGGCCACCGGAGCCACCAGCAGGACCAGAGCTGCAACACCGGGCGTCAGAATGCCCGAGACATCGCGGTAACTGGAATAAATCGCCGACATCTCGGTTCGCTCAGACGGTTTAACGGCCATAAGGAAGGGCAATCCGGCGCAGATATCCAGAACGATCAGCCAGACAGACCCCAGAACCAGCGCAGCCACCGAGGCAACCGGCCATCCCGCGACCAATCCGGCTGCGAAAAAGCAGGCCCCCGCGGCGGCAAACCCGATGCGAACAGCCGACCTGAGCGACCGCGTCTGGACCCAGCGCAGGATCAACGGGGCGGCCAGCAGCATGGCGTTTGTGCACGACAGAAGGATGCCGCCCAGTTGCTCTCCCAGCCCGTTTTGGATGGCGAAAATGGGCAGGTAGACCACATATATCCACCACCCGCAGGACCGGATCATTGCAAACAGATATCCGGCAACCAGTCGGGGTTGGACAAAGAACCGGGGAAGAAAGGCCAACGGGTTCTTGGCCGGACCACGAGCCTTGGTGATCAGCTTGCCATTGCCCAGACGCATGCGCCAGAACTGCGCCAGCATGACCAGCGCCGCTCCGGCACTGATGACAAACGGGGCAGGGCGCCAAAGCTCCATCAGCAGAACACCGGCCATTGGGCCGCCCGTCCATCCCAAAGCGCTGTAGAACATGCGGCTGGTCTCGCACCGGCCAAGTTCGATCTTGCTGATGTAATCCAGCACATAGGTGTTGAAGCAGATGAAAGTGACAACCGCGGCCATGGTATTCAGGGCCAACGCGCCGACCACGGCCTCGGGGCTGCCCACGATCGCCAGCGATGCACCGCAGATGAACATGACGCAACCGGTGGAATAGGCCCATCTGCGCGGTACAAAACGGATCAGGAACGGCACCATCAACCCGACCAGCAGGGACAGGATGCCAATCAGGAAATACAGGAATGACACGGACGAGGCATCGCCCAGCGCCCGGTACATCGCCAGCGGAAAGACCGAAATCAGAATACCGCGCACCACGGCTTCGATTCCGGCCAGAATCCCGAAATCGCGCACCGATGGGGCAGGCGCGTGGCGTACCCATTCAGGTATTCGGCGTTCATGCATAACAAACTCGCAAATCAACTCAGCCCAGAATGCGCCGGTCACCTCGCCATTCATGGGGATTTGCGACACAAAGGTCGCCCCTGAACCGCAAGGGCGGTTTTTTCTGTCAGGTCCGGCGGTTTACCGCCTCGCGCCAGACCAGGATCAGCCCTCCGGTCAGGATCGTGACCGCGCCAATCAGGCTGATCCGGTCGGGGATCACATCAAACACCGCAAAATCGTACAGCGCGGCGAAAATCAGTGTGGCATAGCTGATCGGGGCCACGAATGACGCGTCCGCACGTGCCATGCCGTTGATGAAACAAACCTGCGCGCAGGCCATCAGCAGGCCGATCCCCACCAGCGCAACCCATTGCTGTGGCGTAGGCATGTGAAACACAAAGCTGACCGCGACCGTGGCGATCACCAGCCCCATCGTGTTGTTGATCAGCAGAATCTGGATCGGGGCCTCGCGCCCCGACAGTTTCTTGATAAAGATCAGCTCCATCCCGATAAACGCAGCCGCAGCCAGCGCCAGAAGGGCGGCGGGTTGAAAACTTGCAGGTGTCGGGCGCAGCAGGATCACCGCACCCGCAAGGGCCACGGCCGCCGCCAGCCAGCGCCACGGGCCGACGCGTTCCCCCAATAGCGGAATGGCCAGGACCATGCCAAAGACCGGGTTCAGAAAGGAGATCGCCGTCGCATCCGCCATCGGAATGAACGCAACAGACGCGAACATCAACGTCACCCCGGCCCAGCCAAAGCTGGTTCGCCCGACATGCAGCCCCCAATGGGGCCGCCCCAGCCGGGGACGAAGCACTGCGACCGCCGACAGGATGGCAAGCAGGGCAAACAGAAACCGCCCGTGACTGATCTGCATCGCGTGCAAGGGTGGCCCGAGTGTGTCCGTCCCCAAGGCCTTGGCCAACAGCGTCGTCGCCGCGATAAAGGCGGTCGCGACAAAGATCAGCCCTGCGGCCAAAGCAGGATTTTGCGCCTTCGGGGTGAACATGGGCGAAAGCGGTGCGCCAAAAAAGGGGCCTTGGCAAGACGCAATTCAGCGCTCAGCGCAAAACCGGAGCGGCCGCCAGCGCCGCCTTGGCTTGTTTGAGGCTGTCCAGAAACCGCTCCGCACGCACAATCCGTGCTTCGACCTCGTCAATCCGGTCCTGCAAAAACGCCTCGCCGTCAAAGCTGTCGGGATCGGCGGCTTCCAACTGCCCCAGCAACATGACCAGTTCTGCAATGCTGATGCCTGCCGCCTGTGCATCGGCAACTTGCTCCAGCGTGATCAGCGCGTCTTCGGGATAGTCGCGATAGCTGTTGGTGTTGTCCGGACCCGGGCCTGACCGGATCAGCCCTTGGCGTTCATAAAACCTCAGCGTGTCACGGCTCAGCCCGCTGCGCCGCGCAAGTTCCCCGATCCGCATGTTTCAAAACCGTTGACTCAACTCCATGGTTTTGATCCTATGTCAGACAGTCATTCTCTGCAAGGACATGCACCATGGGTCCCAAATGCCAAAGTTGCGGCATGCCGCTGTCAAAAGATCCCCAGGGCGGCGGGTCCGAAGCTGACGGCGGGCGCAGCACGCGTTACTGCTCGCTGTGTTACGAAAACGGTGCATTCCGCCATCCCGACGCTTCGCTGGAAGAGTTCCAGTCTCATTGCGTCGATGCCCTCGTCGCCAAAGGCATGCCCCGCATCCTTGCCTGGGCTTTCACCCGCGGTATGGGCAAGCTCGACCGCTGGCGCCCGGCGAAATGATCCGGCGGTAATTTTGACGCGGCGGCAATAATAGGGTTTTCAGGCTGTCTTTTCACGTCTATAGAGCGGCCATGATCAAACGCGCACATATCCAGCTGCTCCGACGCCGACGCCTCTTTGCGTAATCGGCCTGTTTGATCCCATGTGCCTGCCAAATTGGCACAAATCTCACCAAATCTGTTGACGAACCGGGCCTTCGTGTATCACTCACGAGGCTCAAACGACCCGAAAAGGATGATCCCATGATCCCGTCCGTTCTGCCGACCTATAACCGCGCGCCCCTGTCATTTGTAAAGGGCGAAGGCGCCTGGCTGACCGAGGCGGATGGCCGACGTTTTCTGGACCTTGGCGCAGGGATCGCGGTGAACGCACTGGGCCACGCCCATCCGGCACTGGTGGCCGCCCTTACGGAACAGGCCCACGCGCTGTGGCATGTCTCGAACCTCTACAACATCCCGCAACAGCAGGCACTGGCAGACAAGCTGGTCGAACACACCTTTGCGGATACGGTATTCTTTACGAATTCCGGTACCGAAGCCTGTGAACTGGCCGTGAAAATGGCCCGCAAGTATTTCTATGACAAAGACCAGCCCGAACGGGTTGAGATCATCACCTTCGACGGCTCCTTCCATGGCCGGTCGTCGGCGGGCATCGCAGCGGCCGGGTCTGAGAAGATGACCAAAGGCTTTGGCCCGCTTCTGCCGGGCTTTGTCCACGTCGCCTTCGGTGATCTCGACGGTGTCACCGACGCCATCACCGAAGATACCGCAGCCATCCTGATCGAACCGATTCAGGGCGAGGGAGGCATCCGCCCCGTGCCTGACGCCGAACTCAGGGCCCTGCGCGCCATTTGTGACGAACACGGTCTGCTGCTGATCCTGGACGAGGTGCAATGCGGCGTCGGTCGTACCGGCAGGCTCTTCGCCCATGAATGGGCCGGGATCACCCCGGATATCATGATGGTCGCCAAAGGCATCGGCGGCGGTTTCCCTCTCGGTGCCGTGCTGGCAACCGAAGATGCGGCTTCCGGCATGACCGCAGGTACGCATGGCTCCACCTATGGCGGCAACCCGCTGGGCTGCGCCGTGGGCTGTGCTGTGATCGATCAGGTCGCCACACCCGCCTTCCTCGAAGGTGTCAACCGCAAGGCCGGCCTGTTGCGCCAGAAACTCGAAGGCTTGGTTGCCGATCACCCCGAGGTCTTCGAAGAGGTGCGCGGATCGGGCCTGATGCTCGGCCTGAAATGCAAGGCGCCGAATATTGATGTGGTCAATGCGGGCTATGACAATCTGGTCATCACCGTCCCCGCCGCCGACAACGTCATCCGCCTGCTGCCGCCCCTGACCCTGACCGAGGATGACATCGCCCAGGCCATGATCCGCCTCGAAAAGGCCGTCAATCAGATCGAAACCCAGCTCGCAACTGCCTGAGCTTCATCTTTTCCCAAATACTCCGGGGGTGTGGGGGCTGGCCCCCACCGCCCGACCAGCCAAAAGCGAAGCGATATGAACCATTTTCTCGATATCCACAAAACCGATGCCACCGCGCTGCGGTCCATGATCGATCAGGCGGGCGCGATGAAACTGGCGCGTCTGGGCCGTCCCAAGGCCGCCCCTGACGACGAACAGCCGCTGAAAGACCGTATGGTCGCGCTGATCTTCGAAAAGCCCTCGACCCGGACGCGCGTGTCCTTTGACGTGGGTGTGCGCCAGATGGGTGGCCAGACCATGGTGCTGTCGGGCAAGGACATGCAGCTCGGTCACGGCGAAACCATTGCCGATACCGCCCGTGTGCTGTCGCGCTATGTCGACATGATCATGATCCGCACCTTCGATGAAACCATCCTGACCGAGATGGCCGAATATTCCGACGTGCCCGTCATCAACGGCCTGACCGACCGCACCCATCCCTGCCAGATCATGGCCGATGTTTTGACGTTCGAGGAGCACCGCGGCCCCATTGCGGGCAAGAAAGTGGTCTGGACCGGCGACGGCAACAATGTCTGCGCCTCCTTCCTGCACGCCGCCGGTCAGTTCGGCTTCGATCTGACCTTCTCCGGCCCGGCCCAGCTTGATCCGGAAGAAGAGTTCATGGGGTTTGCCCGCCAGAAGGGGTCCCGAGTCGTCATCGAACGGGACCCGCACAAAGCGGTCGAGGGCGCTGATCTGGTGGTGGCCGACACCTGGGTTTCGATGCATGACAGCCAATCCGCCAAAGAACGCCGCCACAACATGCTGCGCCCCTATCAGGTCAACGCGGAACTCATGTCACATGCCAAACCCGACGCGCTGTTCATGCACTGCCTGCCCGCGCATCGTGAGGAAGAAGCAACCTCCGAGGTCATGGACGGACCGAACTCGGTCATCTTCGACGAGGCCGAAAACCGCCTGCACGCACAAAAGGCCGTCATGCGCTGGTGTCTTGGCGTTTAGGATCACCTTGCAGTTTCGAGAGGGCCATCAGGCTCTCTCATGACCTTCGGAGCATTCAATGCCTCACGTCACACTGGAATTTTCCAAATCTCTGGACGACACTCATGATTTCCAGATGATTTGCGAGCGGCTGCATGCTGTTCTCGCAAAACATGATGAAATCGACGCCTCAGCGCTCAAGATCCGCGCCGCACCGATTGCCTATTCCTACATCGGAACGCAACCACAGACCTTCGTGCATGCCACGCTGCTGTTGATGCGTGGCCGGGATGAGGCCACACGGGCCGAGCTTAACGCCATCATTCTGGACGTTCTGGCCCAGACCTTGCCCGAGGTCGGCAGCATCACCGTGCAGGATGTCGAGATGACCCGCGCCACCTATGCAAAGCGCCTGGCAGGTTGATGGCGCGGGTACTCTCCGGGTCCGTCAGCCGTGTATTGGCGCGTTGTTGATCGCGCTGAGGTCTTCCATGATGTCAAAGACATGATCCGAGGTCACTGCGACCCCGATGGCCTCAAGGCGTTTCAGGTGCATCGCCTTGTAGGTCTCCAGACTGGCGCGATCGCGAAACAGATAGGTCGATCCGAAATGGTTCGTGCCTTCTTCGACAGTCCAGATCTTCCAGACGACACCGGGTTCCTGGGCGATGCTTTCAGCCAGTTCCTTTGTTCCGGCCAGAAATTCTGCGGTTACGGGTCCGTCATAGGCCAGATGCAGATCCCAGATTTTCATCGTACTCATGGTCAAATGCTCCACGTTCAGGGGGGTAGGGGGTGTGGTCAGCGGTTCCTGCCAAGCTGCACAAAGCTCAGAATGGCAAGCAGCGCAAAGAAGATGGGATCGGACCAGCCAAAGCCGGTGAACACCCCGGTCAGACAGGCATAAAGCGTGATGACAACGCCCAATATGTTGGTCCCCATCAGACCTTTCAGGATGTTCTGTGCTGTCTCGGTACCGGTTTCAGTGTTTCGAAACAGGAAGCTGATTAGGCCGATGCCACCCAGAAAGATCGCATTATGCTGCGACAGAAACACGGCATACTGATCGTTCAGTTGCAGTCCATAATTGGGCCAAAGGATGGTTGGCGCAAAAAACAGCGCCAATGCGAAAAACATGTAGATCACACCATGCGCGGTCAGGAAGGTTTTGTTGGTCATGTCTCGCCTTTCTGTGGTTGGGGCAGCTTTTTGCGAAGCTGGTTGAGCGTTCTGATCGTCTCGCGTCTGGTTTCGGTGCTCAGGCGTCCGAATATCTGCTCCAGCGCCTGATTGTGGACGGGCATGAACGCGGCCACTTTCTGTTTTCCGGCTTCTGTCAGGCGTAAAACGCGGGCGCGCTTGTCGGTTTCATCAACGGTCTTCTCCACCAGACCGGCCTGAATCAGGTTTTTGACGACAACATCCAGATTGCCGGATGTGGACAGCGTCAGGCGCAACAGGTCATTGATCGACAGCGCGCCTTTGGTGTTCAGGGTCTCCAGCGCATCCCACTGAGGTGCCGTCAGCCCCCCGGCGCGAAACACCGGCCCCATGGCACGCATGAACAACTGCTGGCTGCGCAACAGGGCCAATACCAGGGCCTGGTTTTCTCGGTCTTGGGTCTCGTGTGTCATGGCTGTCATTTATCCCTAGTTAGGGGTAATGTCAAGATGCACCCACACGTGCGAATGCTGCAAATATGCACGTCCCCCGTGCAAGGCTGCACTGACGCCGGGCCCGGGCCTGCATATATTTTGACTTAGCGAATGCAGACCTGCTTTGGATGATCAAAAAGGCCGAGGATACGAATGTGAGCTGGAACCCGTCCCACACCACCGACGCAGCTGAAAACGGCGCGCTGGAAACACTCATCATTCCCCGCGCCCGCGATCTGGGCGGGTTCGAGGTGCGCCGCGCGCTGCCCTCGGTCAAACGCCAACTGGTTGGCCCATTCATCTTCTTCGATCAGGTCGGCCCGGCAGAATTCGTCACCGAAGGTGGCATTGACGTGCGACCGCACCCGCATATCGGGCTGGGAACCGTCACTTACCTCTATCAGGGCGAATTCGAACATCGCGACAGCCTCGGCACTCACCAGATGATTTATCCCGGCGAGGTCAACTGGATGGTTGCAGGCCGTGGCGTGACCCATTCCGAGCGCACCAGCGAAGAAACGCGCGGCAAAGGCCACAAGCTGTTCGGCATTCAGACCTGGCTTGCCCTGCCCGAAGCGCAGGAGGATATGGCCCCCGAGTTCGAACACCACAAGCAAGGCGCGCTGCCCCATATCCAAGACAAGGGCGTCAGCGCACGGCTGATCCTCGGCAACGCTTATGGCGAAACCAGCCCCGTGACGATGCTGTCCGAGACCTTCTATCTGGATGTTCAGCTTGCCCCCGGCGCGTCCTTCCCGCTGCCCGACGACCACGAGGATCGCGGTGTCTATGTCACACAAGGATCGATCGAGATTGCAGGCGACATGTTCGACGAAGGCCGCATGATGGTGTTCCGCCCCGGTGACAGGCTATCGGCCCGGGCAGGCCCGCAGGGCGCGCGGCTGATGCTGCTGGGCGGTGCCACTCTGAATAAGGATCGCTATATCTGGTGGAACTTCGTCTCATCCTCGAAAGAAAAGATCGAGACGGCGATTCATGAGTGGAAAAGCGCCGATTGGGTCAATGGCGCCTTCCACCTTCCGGCAGGGGATGACCGCGAGTTTATCGCCATTTCAGAACAGTTTGAGCGTACTAAGCCCCGGTTGGCCCGCCCGCGTACGGCGTCGGGGCCGGGTGGGCTTGTGTAACCGTCCGTTTGCGGTGATCCTTTCTGGTATACCAGAGGGGGTATCATGAAACTTGTCATCGCAGGCGCGGGCAGCATCGGCTGCTACTGCGGCGGTTTACTGGCCCGCTCAGGGCATGCGGTGACCTTGCTGGGGCGTGCCCGTGTACTGGACCCGATCCGCGAACATGGGCTGACTGTCACGGATTACGATGGCCTCAATGCCCATGTTGCGGCGGAAGCCCTGACACTCAGCTCCGATCCTGCCTGCCTGGATCAGGCCGAACTGGTGATCGTCACCGTCAAATCCGGGGCGACGGCGGATATGGCCGGTCATATCGCGGACGCCGCCTGTCGGGACGCGCCCGTCCTGTCCTGGCAAAACGGGATCGAGAATGCGGCAACCCTGCGCAAGGCGCTGCCCGGTCGGGATGTGCGCGCGGGTATGGTCCCCTTTAACGTGGTCCCGAACGGCCCCGCCACCTATCACCGGGCCACATCAGGCGAAATTGTCATCCAGAACGGCCCTGGCGATCTGGCCACCGCCCTCAGCAGCCCGGACCTGCCCGTTATCGCAACTGACCGGATCGAGGCGGTGCAATGGGGCAAGCTGGTGATCAATCTGAACAATGCGCTGAACGCGCTGTCGGGCCTGCCGCTTGTGGATCAGCTGCTCAGCCGTGACTGGCGCAACCTCATGGCCGACCAGATGGCCGAGGCGCTGTTGGTTCTCAAGGCGGCCGGGCATCCGGTGGCCTCGACAACGCCGCTTCCGGCGTGGATGACGCCGCATATCCTGCGCCTGCCGACACCCTTGTTCAGCCGGATCGCAGCGCGGATGCTCACCATCGATCCTGCCGCCCGGACCTCGATGGCCTATGACCTGATGGCCGAGCGGCAAACGGAAATCGACAGCCTTCAGGGCCATATCATTCGGCTGGGGCATGAAACCGGGGTGCCCACCCCCCTTTGCACAAAAGTGTCAGACCTGATCAAGCACGCGCCCGATCATCCGCTGTCCCCGGAACAGATCAGGCTCTGATAGCAGTCGTCAGACGAATCTGGTCAATATCCAGAAAATCACGGCCGACATGGCGGCTGCGGCAGGCACGGTCACGACCCAGGCCGCAATGATCGTCATGAAATGCGACCGCCGCACCAGCTTGCGCCGCCGGTATTCTTCCGGGGCCAGCTTCTGCGCTGTCGCGTTTCGCCCATTGTTCTGTTTCCGCCTGCGATCCGACTGCCACTCACGATAGAACCCGACGCCGAAAATTGCGCCAACGGCGATATGCGTGGAACTGACCGGCAAGCCCAGCCAGCTGGCGACAATGACCGTGATCGCCGCTGACAACGCCACGCAAAACGCCCGCATCGGGTTCAGTTTGGTGATCTGACTGCCGACCATCCGGATCAGCTTGGGCCCGAACAGGAACAGGCCGAACGAAATCCCGAACGCGCCGATGATCATCACCCATAGCGGGATCGAAACCTTTTGGGCGAAATCCCCGAACTCCGCCGCGTGGACAATCGCCGCCAGGGGGCCGACCGCGTTGGCCACGTCATTGGCACCGTGGGCAAAGCTCAGAAACGCGGCCGATATCACCAATGGCAGGCCAAACAGGGTTTTCAGCGACCGGGTCCGGTTCTCCAGCCCCTCGGACTTGCGACGCACCCAGGGAACCGTCAGCGCCCAGACCAGCACACCGCTGCCCAGACCGATCAGCAGCGCCACCTCCAGTTCGATCTTCACGATCCGCTTCAGACCCTTGACCGACAGGTAGGTGGCGAACGCTGCCGCCATCACCGCCACAAGGATTGGCACCCAACGCCGCGCGGCGGCGATCTTGTCGTCCTGATACTGGATTTTGGTCTTGATCAGCGCCAGGAATGCCGCCGCAATCACGCCGCCTAGAACCGGGGATATCACCCAGCTGGCCGCAATCGCGCCCATCGTGCCCCAGCTCACCGCGCTCAAACCGGCAGCGGCAATCCCCGCGCCCATGACCCCGCCCACAACCGAATGCGTTGTCGACACCGGCGCGCCGATCCAGGTCGCCAGATTGACCCACATGGCGGACGAGATCAGCGCCGCCATCATGGCCCAGATGAACACGTTGCTGTTCTGCACCGAGGCCGGGTCGATGATCCCCTTCGAGATGGTCGAGACCACATCGCCCCCCGCAAGCAACGCGCCCGCGCTTTCGGCAACGGCGGCAATCACGATGGCACCGCCCATGGTCAGCGCGTTCGCACCCACCGCGGGACCCATGTTGTTGGCCACGTCATTGGCGCCGATATTGATTGCCATATAGGCCCCGAACGCGGCCGCAGCCACGACGATATAGGTGCCGTCGGCCCGTCCGAACAGCACCGCCGCCATCAATCCGGCAAGCACCATGAACGCCAGTGCGATTCCCGGCGCCAGCAGCGGGCGGGCGACATGAAGATTGGCAATTTCGACGCGCGAGATACGTTGCAGGTCGGTGTCAAGCGCCTGCCAGCGCGGTTTTGAGTTTGTGTCAGACATGGGTTTTGTCAAAGTTTCGCAGATCGCCCGCAGCTAACGGTTTCCCGGTTCAGGGGCAAGCGCGCAGCCATCAAATTGTTGCGAAACGGCTACATCTGTCGCAGCAGCGCCTGCAACTCGGGCTCCTGAACCCGTTTGGCGGCTTCTGCCGGTGAAAACCACTGACGTTTGCGCTTGTCCACTTCGGGAAAATCATCGGCCAGCTCGCGCACGGAAACCCGGTAGACACGGGTCAGGACCGATTGGGCCGTTCCCCCCTTGAAGATCTTGTCATAGGTGAATTGGCCGACGGGCTCCTTGTCAACCGCATCTGCACGCACGCCAGCCTCTTCCCACGCCTCCAGCAGCGCCGTCTCCAACCCGTCCAGACCATTGACTGGCCAGCCTTTCGGGATGATCCAGCGCCCGGTTTCGCGGCTGGTGATCAGCAGAACCTCGTCCTGACCCTCATGCCTGCGGGTACACAGGGCCGCAAACTGCACCCGTTGGGGGCGCAGGAACAAGGGGCGTCCGACCTCTTCCCAGATATTTCGCAGCCAAGCACTCATGTGATGTTCTTCAAATCCTGTTTCTGTCTTCGAAACCTGTGTGACGTAACAACAATAATGCCAGACTTCAATGAAATGTCCGCTTATTTCTGATTATGACCGGTTCTTCGGTCAGTTTACTGTGATTTGTGAGATTTCGTGCAACAGCCCCGAAAGCCCAAGCCGCTTGCCGGAAGGAACGCGGCAATGGGCCTATCCCTGCCTGCGCTTGGCCCTCAGCGTTGGGTCGGCCTGTGTCGGGTCTTCGGGCCAGGGGTGCTTAGGGTATTGCGCCCGCATATCCTTGCGCACATCCGCATAAGACCCGGCCCAGAACCCCGGCAGATCGCGGGTAATCTGGATCGGGCGCTGCGCCGGCGACAGCAGCGTGATCTTCAGGGGCTGTCCGCCGACCACCGGATGCCGGGTCACGCCGAACAGCTCCTGCAACCGAACCGAGATTTCGGGGACCGCCGCGCCATAGTCGATCGGCACCTTGCGCCCCAGCGGTGTTTCAAACGATCCCGGCGCGCGGCGGTCCAGCTCCTGGGTCTGGGCCCAGTCCAACCGCGCGCGCAAGGCGGGCAGCGGGTCAAACCGTTTCCAGTCCTCTGCGCTTTTGACACCGGACAGCATCGGCAACAGCCAGTCGTCCAGCTCGGCCATAAGACCCTCGACCGAAAAGTCGGGCAGGTCTACCCCGTCGGCACGCACCAGTTCTACCCGCGCGGCCAGCCGTGCGGCGGCCCCGTCCAGCCGCAACCCCAGATCGCGCACCCCGTCCAGCATCGCGCGCGCCAAGGCGTCGTCCGGGACATCCTTCCAGATGCGGTCGTCCAGCGTGATCGCCCCGAACCGCTCCTGCTGCCGGGACACGACCCGCCGTTCGCGTTTCGACCAGGCGCAAACCTCGACCCAATCGATCTGATCGGCGAACAGTTCGCGGATCTCGCGTTCCGAAATCTGGGTGGCCATCCGCACCTTTGCCTCGCGCGGGTTGCCATCTGTGTCAGTGACAACCAGAAAAGGCGCAGCGGCCAGCGAATCGCCGCTGTCCAGCACGACACCCTTACCCCCCGACAACACATAACGCGGCGCATCGCCCTTGCGCCGCTGTCCGATACGGTCGGGATAGGCGAGGGCGGCCATGGCAGCAGCGCTCAGATCATCCGTCTTGCTTCCGGCCTGTTTCCTCAACCGCTTGGCCTCGGCATTGATCCGATCCACGGCCCCCAAGTTCACCTGCCAGACCCGGTTGCGCTGAAAGGTGCGCACATCCCGCAGTGCCTCTTGCCGCAAGGCGATATCCACCGGCGCGCCGCGCAGGGGGTCGCGCTCGGCCATCAAGGCGGCCAAAGGCGCGGCACTCGGTCCGGCCCGCACCAGCATATGCCCCAGCCGGGGATGCAACGGCAGCGCCGCCAGCGCCCGCCCGTGTTCGGTGATCCGCCCCTTGCCGTCCAGCGCGCCCAGCATCGCCAGAAGGGCGCGCGCCTCGGCCATCGCGCCTTCGGGTGGCGGGGTCAGAAAGGCCAGATCAGCGGCATCCGCGCCCCACAGCGCCAGCTCCAGCGCCAGCCCGGTCAAATCGGCGGCTTCGATCTCGGCAGGCGGGTACGCGGCCAGCGCGCCATCCTCCCCCTTTGACCACAGCCGGTAACACAGCCCCTCTGCCACACGGCCCGCACGACCCGCGCGTTGCGTGGCCTCGGCCCGTGTCACCCGCTCGGTCACCAGTCGGGACATGCCCGAGCCCGGATCAAACTGCGCCCGTCGCGCTTGCCCCATATCCACCACCACCCGGATATCGGGGATCGTCAGCGAGGTTTCGGCAATCGACGTCGCCAGCACCACCTTGCGCCCGGTCTCAACCGGGGCAATCGCCGCGCGCTGGGCCGCAAAGGGCATGGCCCCGAACAGCGGGCGCACCGTGCAATTGGCGGGCAGGCGTCCGGTCAAGGCTGCCTCAGCCCGCCGGATTTCACCCTCACCGGGCAGAAACACCAAGATCCCGCCACCGGTGGCGCGGGTTTCGCACTCGGCCCCAACGACCAGATCGACCAATGCATCCAGCCGCCGTGCCTGAGGCCCCAATGGCCGGTCCAGCCAGCGCATCTCGACAGGAAAACTCCGGCCTTCCGACGTAACCAGCGGCGCGGCCATCAAGCGCCCCACCGGGTCCGCGTCCAATGTGGCCGACATGGCCAGCAGAATCAGATCGTCCCGCAGCGCGCCCGTGACCTCAAGGCACAGCGCCAAGCCCAGATCCGCGTTTAGCGAGCGTTCGTGGAATTCATCAAAGATCACCGCCCCGATGCCCGGCAGGTCAGGGTCCGATTGCAGCATCCGGGTCAGAATGCCCTCGGTCACCACCTCGATCCTTGTGTCTTTTGACACTTTCGCATCGCCCCGCACGCGATAGCCAACACTCTGGCCCGCGCGCTCTCCCAGCGTCTCTGCCATCCGCTCTGCCGCGGCCCGTGCCGCCAGCCGCCGCGGCTCCAGCATCACGATCCTGCCGCCGCACAGACCCGCCTCCAGCATCGCCAGCGGAACTCGCGTGGTCTTGCCCGCACCGGGCGGTGCTTGCAGCACGGCCCGCCCCTGCGCGCGCAGGGTGTCCAGCAGGCCGGGTATGGCGTCGTCTATGGGCAGGCGTAGGATCATCCGGCCCTTATCCGCGATCCCGCAGGTGGCGTCCAGTTTCCGCGCTCACATCAGCAAATCGCCCCGCACGAAATGACGCAGGCTGCGCGATCTTCGCAATTCCTGCCGCCTCCGGTCTGGACAAACACCCCTCAAGCACGGCAACTGTTCCTGCCTCTAGGATCGGGACAAGAATGCAGACAGACAGCCTGAGCGACAGAATTCTGAAGGGCGAGCGCCGGGCGCTGGCGCGTGCGATCACCCTTGTTGAAAGCAACCGCGCCGATCACCGGGCACAGGCCAGCGACCTTCTGGCACAGCTTGCCGGTTCGGGCCGTCAGGCGCTGCGTATCGGTCTGTCCGGCACGCCCGGCGTGGGCAAGTCCACCTTCATCGAAAGCTTTGGCATGATGCTGACCGGGCAGGGGCTGCGGGTCGCGGTTCTGGCGGTCGATCCCAGCTCGGCTCGGTCGGGCGGCTCGATCCTGGGCGACAAGACCCGGATGGAACGCCTGAGCCGCGAGCAGAACGCCTTCATCCGGCCCTCTCCCAGCCAGAGCCACCTTGGCGGCGTCGCCCGCCGCACCCGCGAGGCTATCGCCCTGTGCGAGGCCGCAGGCTATGACGTGGTGCTGATCGAAACCGTGGGCGTGGGACAGTCGGAAACGGTGGTGTCCGAACTGTCTGACCTGTTTCTGCTGCTGCTGGCCCCGGCGGGCGGGGACGAGTTGCAGGGTGTCAAACGCGGCATCATGGAAATGGCCGACATCATTTTGGTCAACAAGGCCGATGGCGACCTGAAAGCGACCGCCACCCGCACCTGCGCGGATTATGCCGGCGCCCTGCGGCTGCTGCGCAAACGCCCGCAGGATCCCGAAGGCTTCCCCAAGGCGATGACCGTTTCCGCTGTCGAAGAACACGGGCTGGAACAGGCCTGGGACGAAATGCAAACCCTGACCCAATGGCGCCGCGACACCGGTATCTGGGAGGCAAACCGCGCCGCCCAGGCCCGCTACTGGTTCGATCAGGAGGTCCGCCACGCCCTTCTCGCCCGCCTCGACACACCGCAGGCCCGCGCCGAGATGGAGCGCCTGAACGACGAAGTCTCGCAAGGGCGACTCAGCCCGGCGGTCGCTGCCGGTCAGCTTCTGGACACGCTCGGCTGAAGGGCCGTCATGGCCGTTTCACCTTTTGCCAAATACTCTTGCCAACGGCATGGCCCATCCGGGCCATTCCTGCATGGCAGGCAAATTGAAAGATTTCGCGCAGCCCGTCTTGACCCCCCGCGCGATTCCCACTACACGCATCCAACCAGTTTTCGGGCGCGACTTCGGGTTGCGCCCCTTGTGATTTGGCCGCGGGTATCCAGCCCGGCCTCCAGAAACAAAGGAAGAAACCATGTCGCGCCGTTGCGAACTGACCGGAAAAGGCCCGATGACTGGCAACAATGTCAGCCACGCCAAAAACAGAACTCGTCGTCGTTTTCTGCCGAACCTGAATGACGTTACCCTGCAGTCCGAAACTCTGGGCCGTGGCGTCAAGCTGCGCATCTCGGCGGCTGCGCTGCGTTCGGTTGACCACCGCGGTGGTCTGGACGCGTTCCTAGCCAAAGCCAAGGATGATGAGCTGTCGGCAAACGCTCTGAAAGTGAAGAAAGAAATCGCCAAGGCGCAAGCTTCGGCCTAAGGTCTTTCAACCAACAGAATTTCAGGCCCTGCACCCTCTCGGTGCGGGGCCTTTTCTGTTGGGCCAGCCCCTTTCGGCCCCCATTGTTCTCAATCTGGAACTAATTTTTCGCCATTGGTGAACTTCTTCACATACAGGTTTCCGAATCTGACCTAACGTCACTGTCATTCATCAGGCGGGGGCCACATTATGACGTTAAAAAGTTTTTATCTTTTCCTGTTTCTGGCCGCGGTATTCCGCAAGGCGATTGCAACCTGCACGCGGATGCAGCGCTGGGTGAACCGGTCTCATACCAGCTTCACGGCAGACACGGTAAAAAGACCCGGACTGGATTACTAAAAAACAGCTTCAAGCGCGACCCTTTGGCGCT
The DNA here is from genome assembly GCF_056537065.1 of Ruegeria sp. CH2. Lineage (NCBI taxonomy): Bacteria > Pseudomonadati > Pseudomonadota > Alphaproteobacteria > Rhodobacterales > Roseobacteraceae > Ruegeria > Ruegeria sp. CH2. The sequence goes on along the minus strand of NZ_JBQFQV010000010.1, from coordinate 53,969 downwards.
TGAAGCTTTTCCCGCTGCTGACCTATAGCTGGGTCAGGATGAGACCTGTTGTTACCAGATTTCTGCCTTATGCGCTGTCCCTGCTGCTGGTTCTGACCGGGCAGGGGCTGGCCATGTCGCGCGGCATGGACAAGGCCGTGGGTCAGATGGTGCTGTGTACGGGCACCGGACCGGTCGTCGTCTATATTGACGAAAACGGGCAACCCACTGCACCGCCGCATTTTTGCCCGGACTATGCAATATCCCTGCTGGGGGCCGTGGCTGTCGCGCAACCAGCACTGCCAGCCGCGCCGGAACGGGCGCAGCCAGCTCCGCTGCGGCATCTGGGCAACCAGATCGCCCTGCCGGTTCCCGCAACCCCGGCCCGCGCGCCTCCTGTCAGCGTTTGAAAACCACCCTTTTCAAACCTTTATACAGGAGAGGCACGATGTCCCTCAAAACCACTCTGCTTGCAACTCTGGCCGCCGTGTCGCTGGCCATCCCCGCCTTTGCCGAAGGCCCCATCAAGGTTGACGACGCCTATGCCCGGTCCTCGGGCAAGACCGCCATCGCCGGTGCCGCGTTCATGATGATCCACAATCAGGGCGACGCCGATGACCGGCTGATCGGTGCAACCTCGGACGCGGCAGCGCGTGTGGAATTGCACACCCACAAGGTCGATGAAAACGGCGTGGCCAAGATGGTGCATGTCGAAGAAGGCTTTGCAATTCCGGCCGGTGAAACCCACATGCTGAAACGCGGCGGCGACCATGTGATGTTCATGGGTCTGACGGCCCCGTTCGAACAGGACGCCATGGTGCCGGTCACGCTGATCTTTGAAAAGGCAGGCGAGGTCGAGATCGAGATCCCCGTCGATCTGGAGCGTCAGGACAAAGGCGGCCACGGATCACATTCGAACTAGGGCAGCGCCTGTCTTCGGGCCGCGCTGCGGCCCTCATCCATGCGTCAGGCCGGGCTCTGCCCGGCCTGTTTTCCACGCGGCTGCGGACAGTGCTATTTGTTGATGGTTTTCATACCGACGCGGTCGCCCGCCTGCCGGAATCGCGAAGCCAGCCAGAACATCACAGCGGCCATGGCCAGCGCCGAGAATGCGATACCCCATCCCAGCGCAACCAGCGCCACCGCCGGCCAGATCATCAGGACAAGCCCGACGACAAGCGCGACAAATCCCGAGACGCGCATGGAACCGCGTTGCGGGTCACTTGGATGCATCTGCCCGGCAGCCGCCAGGGATCCGATCCCGATGATCAGCGCCCATGCGCCCAACAGGAAAAACGCCAGTTTCACCGTGCCTTCCGGCCAGATCAGCAAGATAAGCCCGATCAGAAGCGCGCCGATCGCGGCACCACCCAGCACCCCGCGACGGCCAACACCCAAAAGCGTCAGCCCACCGTCGAGGATCAGCAAAACACCGACCAGCCGCAGCAGCAGCGCGATGCTGCCCGATGGCCAGAACAGCGCCGCGATGCCCACAAGCCCGGCCAGCACCCCGCGCAGCAGAAAAGTCCACCACAGGCTGGAAAGCTGTTCCCCCAGCATGTCGCGCCCGGCCATGCTGCCGTCATCCAGGATTTCACCGGTGCGGGGGTCTTGATCAGTCATGGCGCATCCTCCAGTCGCTATCGCAGATAGTGTACACAAATTAAGCCAGCGTTGTCTGTAGCTTAAGAATTTTCCGCAAGAAGCTGACCGACCCATCGCGGAACCGTTTCGGATGCCCTGCCGACAATGCGCTCATCAAAGCCCGAGGGCCCGGTCGTCGGTTCCAGATTGATCTCGACCGTCCGCGCACCCGCCGCCTGCGCCTCGTGGACAAAGGCCGCCGCCGGATAGACCTGACCCGAGGTGCCGATGGCGGCAAAGATCGATGCGCTGGCAAGGTGGTCGTAGATGTCGTCCATGTAATAAGGCATCTCACCGAACCAGACCACATCGGGCCGGGCGGTGGGCTGGCCGCAGGCGGGGCAGGGCTCGGCAACGGCCATCTCGGGCGGTGCCGGCCAGCGATGATCACACCCGGAACACAAGGCACCCGCCAATGTGCCATGCATGTGGATGACACCCGTCGCACCGCCCGCTTCATGCAGGCTGTCGACGTTCTGGGTCACGATCACGACCTCTGCGGGCCAGCCCTGCTGCAATCGGGCCAGCGCCATGTGGGCCGCGTTGGGCTGCACAGCGGCGGCCTGAACGCGGCGCGCATTGTAAAACCCCTGCACCAAGGCGGGATCGCGGGCAAAGCCCTCGGGCGTGGCCACATCCTCGATCCGGTGCTGCGCCCACAGCCCGCCTTCGTCGCGGAAGGTGCTCAGCCCGCTTTCAGCCGAAATCCCGGCCCCGGTCAGAATGACGATCTTTCCCATATCCCCTCCGCGCGTTACACCTTGGCCATGACACACCGTATCCTCTTTGTCTGCCTGGGCAATATCTGCCGCTCTCCCGCGGCCGAAGGCGTCTTTCGCGCCCGCGCGCCGCATCATGCAACCGACAGTGCCGGAACCATGGGCTGGCACGCGGGCAATCCGCCCTATGGCCCGATGCAGAAGGCCGCAAACCGCAGAGGCATCGACCTCGGCGACCTGCGCGCGCGCCAGTTCACCGTCGCGGATTTCAACCGGTTCGACCTGATCATCGGCATGGATGCCCAAAACATCGCTGATATCGAAGACCTGCGCCCACCGGGCAACAGCACACCGGTTCGCCTGTTAACGGATTTCGCCCCTCAGACCGGTGCCGATCACGTACCCGATCCGTATTACACGCGGGATTTCGACGGCGCGCTGGACCTGATCGAAGCCGCAGTTGACGGGCTTGCCGCCCATCTGGACACCTAGCCGCCGGTCACCCGCAACTGGCCGCTCAGCCAGGGCAGCTTGGCAACCGCCGGGTCCACGATCTGGTTCTGCATCAGACGCCGGGTCATGCCCGCAACCTCCTGCGGGACCTGATCGGACCACTCGGTACGCGCCAGCAGCGATATGTTGCGCGAGAACTCTCCGAACGGGGCAGGGTGCGCCTCCAGCCCCTCATGGAACCGCGCCGCGCGCATGAAGCCCAGCGGCGTGGTGATCGCCCAGCCCAGACCCCGCGCCACCATGGCCATCAGCGCCATGTGCGAGCCGATCTCGAACCGTTCCTCGAACACCTGCGAGCGGCGCGCCAGATGCGCCTCGATCTGGCGGCTGATCAGCTGCTCGCGGGCATAGCGCAGAAACGGCAGCCGCTCCTGCACAGCTTCGACCCCGCCCGATCCCTGTGGGGCCACCAGAATGAACGGATCGTGGACCAGCGGGTATTCGACCACCCCCTCCAGCACTTCGCCGCTATGGGCGGTGACCGCCATGTGCAGGCGCTGCTCGGCCAGCGCCTCGAACAGATCAAGGCTCGACAGGGTGATCAGCTTGAATTTCGACCGGGTCAGGCTGTCGGCCAGCAGGGTGGCCAGCCGTGGCGTCAGATCATTGTCGAAATCGTCGATCAGCCCGATCGACAGCGTGGTCAGATGCCCCAGATCCATGACCGACAGCTCGCTCTGGGCCATGTGCAGCTCGGCCAGAACCGCCTCGGCCCGCGCAAGGAAACTGCGCCCCGCTTGCGTCAGCCGCATCGGCCGCCGCCCGTGATCGACCAATTCGGTCCCCAGCGCGTTTTCCAGATTGCGCAATTGCTGCGAAACGGATGGCTGGCTGAGCCCCGTGATCTCGGCAGCCTGCGCCACCGATCCCGTCCGCGCCAATGCCTCGAACACTTCAAGGCCCCGCAGGGTCAGCCCTTTCATTACCATGCAATACACCTTTCGCTGCGCCTTTCTGGGACGCAGCGTGGATCAGGTCAAGCATTCTGAACGGGTTAGCTGCAGATCGCCTGCGCCATCTGGCCAAAGTTCTGGTACCGGTCCCACAGCGCATCATCGCGCGCGGTTTTCGACATCTTCAGCACCTGCGCCTGATGGGGGTCCTTGAACCATTTCGCCACGGTTTTCTGATCGCTGCGCGTCAACGCCTGATCCGCCACGCGCTGAATGCAGCTGCACCGGTCCCGCGTCGCCGCCGAGCGGTCCGACGCCATGCACGCCTGCCTGATCTGCGCCGCATCCGCGACCTGAGCCACCGCCGTCAGCGATGCCGCACAAATTGCGATAATGAGGAACTGTTTCATACTCGAGCCTCGTTTTTGCCTGCCCGGACGGGTCTTGCGCCCCTCTCGGTCTGCGGCGGAGTATGAATCAAACGGGCCCGCGGATCAATTGTTTTGACAGGCAAATCAAACGGTGTTGATTTGACGAGGACAAAAGCCGCGCATCGGGAAATGCCGGAAGCGAATTTGAGCGGCGAATACAAGGGGTAGGGCAGTGATTTCGATAAAAAAGCTGATTCTGTCAGCCGCAGTTTGGTTTTATCCAATGGTGGCTTTGTCGGAAGTGCCCTCTTTGCAAGGTCAAGACGCGCCGGAATTCAGAGAAGCGGTTCTAGCTTGGTTGGGTGGCGAAGATCTGGCTGCATTGCAAAGCCTTTCTGCTCAGGCCCAAAATGGAAACGCTGCAGCTCAAATATTGCTGGCGAACATCGCAAGTCGAAGTAGTTTTCATGCGCATGTGACGTCCGAAATGGATCGCAAGGATCGCATAGCTCTACTGCGAAAACCTGGTGGTCTGTCGGGCAAATCATGGCTAACGGAAGTGCAAAACTCCGAGCCTCTGGCCCTTGCCCTGCTACAAGTTGCCAAATTCGAGAATAAAGCTCCTGCGATTGCAGTGTTGGTCGAACTTGGTGAACCAATTACCGCGATGCTTGCAGCGCAATCTATGCTCTACGATGGTGAAGGGGCTGATTTGGTTGAGGTTTTGCAAGGCCTCGACCACAAACTACCCCAAGACGCCAGTGTCTTTTTGTTCTGGGCATTGTACCTGCAGAAACATAATTCGGAGGGTTCCAATCTGGGAGGTTCGGCATCGCTCGCTTGGCTGAATACTGGAGATGATCGCTTCTTATCTTCCGAACTAGCTTGGGGCCTATTTACTCCAAGAGAATTGATTAGTGACGCCGGCATCAGGGAAAAAGCAACGAAACTTAGCTCAGAGATAGTGGCCTGGACCCCCATTCGTAACTTTTGTAGCATTTACTGTGCGGATGAGGTCGCCGATTGTACGGTAACTGCTGCTGCGTTGCTCGCCTCACCTTATTCTCCAAGAAGCCCGCTACAGAGCTTGATCGCCAATGAAGACTATTGGTCGAGTGATCGCATTGAAGGCGACGTTGCGCGTTCAATTCTTGACATCCGGGATGTGGAGTTTGCTTCAGAGTATACGTACAATCAGTGCTTTACATCCAACATGCAGGCCCTTCAGCGAGCGCATTGGCCTTGAAACGGTGTTTCGCCGCAATGCAAGTTTATCTCCTGCATCAAGTTTGGTGCTAAGTACATTCCTTGAAGCGATTTGTATGCGATTGGCAATGAAGTTGTATTGGTCGCGGCAGATCATCTTGAACCATTGACCACAGCCCATTTCCGACGCATATCCCCACTCCATGACAGACCTCGCTCATATCCGCAATTTCTCCATCGTCGCGCATATCGACCATGGCAAATCCACCCTTGCTGACCGGCTCATCCAGGAGACCGGGACAGTGCAGGATCGTGACATGAAGGAACAGCTGCTCGACAGCATGGATATCGAGCGCGAGCGTGGCATTACCATCAAGGCCAACACCGTTCGCATCGACTATACCGCCGAGAATGGCGAGACATATGTGCTGAACCTGATCGACACCCCCGGCCACGTGGATTTCGCCTATGAGGTCAGCCGGTCGATGCGCGCCGTCGAAGGCTCGCTGCTGGTCGTGGACAGCACCCAGGGGGTCGAGGCGCAGACGCTGGCGAACGTGTATCAGGCCATCGACGCCGATCATGAGATCGTGCCGGTCCTCAACAAGATCGACTTGCCCGCGTCCGATTGTGACCGCGTGGCCGAACAGATCGAGGACGTGATCGGCATCGACGCAAGCGACGCCATCCGGGTCAGCGCCAAGACCGGGCAGGGCATCCACGAAACGCTGGAAGCGATCGTGCACAAACTGCCCGCGCCACAGGGCACTCTGGACGCGCCGCTCAAGGCGATGCTGGTGGATTCGTGGTACGACGCCTATCTGGGCGTCATCGTTCTGGTCCGCATCATGGACGGCACGCTGAAAAAGGGGATGCGGGTCAAGTTCATGTCGAACGGCACCCTGCACCATGTCGACCGCGTCGGCGTCTTCCGCCCGGAAATGCAGATGATCGACAGCCTCGGCCCGGGTGAGATCGGGTTTCTCACCGCCTCGATCAAGCAGGTCCGCGACACCCGCGTCGGCGACACCATCACCATTGACCGCAACGGCACCGAAGTCGCGCTGCCGGGCTTCAAACCCGCACAGCCGGTGGTGTTCTGTGGCCTCTTCCCGGTGGATTCCGCCGAATTCGAAGACCTGCGCGACGCGATCGAGAAGCTGGCGCTGAACGACGCCTCATTCTCGTATGAGATGGAAACCTCGGCCGCGCTTGGCTTTGGCTTCCGCTGCGGCTTCCTTGGCCTGCTGCACCTCGAGGTCATCCGCGACCGGATCGAGCGTGAATACGATATCGACCTCATCACCACCGCGCCCAGCGTGATCTATCACGTCTATATGAAAGACGGTGAGATGATCGAGCTGCACAACCCCGCCGACATGCCCGACCTGTCCAAGGTCGACCACCTTGAGGAACCGCGCATCAAGGCGACCATCCTTGTGCCCGACGAATATCTCGGCGACGTGCTGAAACTCTGCCAGGACCGCCGCGGCATCCAGATGGACCTGACCTATGCGGGCCAGCGCGCCATGGTCGTCTATGACCTGCCCCTGAACGAGGTCGTCTTTGACTTCTACGACCGCCTGAAATCGGTGACCAAGGGCTATGCCAGCTTCGACTACCAGATGACCGGCTACCGTCAGGACGCGCTGGTCAAGATGTCGATCCTTGTGAATGACGAACCGGTTGATGCGCTGTCGACCATGGTTCACCGCGACCGGGCCGAGATGCGGGGCCGCGCGATGTGCGAAAAGCTCAAGGACCTGATCCCGCGCCACATGTTCAAAATCCCGATCCAGGCCGCCATCGGAGGCAAGGTCATCGCCCGCGAGACCCTGTCCGCCCTGCGCAAGGACGTGACCGCCAAATGCTACGGCGGCGACGCCACCCGGAAACGCAAACTGCTGGACAAGCAGAAGGCGGGGAAAAAGAAGATGCGTCAGTTCGGGAAGGTCGATATCCCGCAGGAGGCGTTTATTTCAGCGTTGAAGATGGATTCTTAACTTGGTGATTTCGGGTGTAGGAGGGAACATCACTCAGTTTGCACCACATGCTCGTCCGGAAAATTATGTTTTTTGACTACAATCGGTGAAGGAGTTAACTCGACTATGTGAAGGTCCACGCGGGTTGAATTCGCGCTTATTATCTGTGAGATTTCTACCTTTGTTGGGAGGTAGATTATTGTGTTAAAATTAAACGAAGTTTCACGCTGGTCCAATATTTCACAGTTTGCAAGTACGCCGCTCGCCAAAACGACTATCGCCGCGCCATTCATCGCTTTTTTAGTTCTATTCAATGAAGGCATTCGTAACTACTTTTCATTAGAACAACCTGAATCAGCCTCCGGGATGTGGGGGCATATTCTTGATAGCCGACTTGAAATATTTTACATCGGCCTCGTTGCACTAGGTGCATCGATCGCACTCTTCAGCGTATTTGCTCCACAGAGTGCGACTAGGCAAAAAAATTACTCGGACTTCATCGCTTTTAAACTGGAGACCAAGACGCCGAATGCTGTGTCAGCCAGCTTGGTGCAATCTCTGAGGTATGTTGTTGAGCACACTGATTTTCCTAATGCGAGTATTTATGATGTCGTGTGCGAAGCAATTCCGCGGAAAACGATAGACGCAATTCATAGGCTTCTAGAAGCCGAGTTTGACAAAGAAATTTTCCAGGACGGCGAGATAACCGGTCAACGCCCTGATCTGAGCCGCTTCTACACAGCGATTGGCAGTCTCGACATCGATGCAGTATTAGATGTTGTAGTTAGCCAACGTCGCGCCGAATGGGTGCTTTGGAAGCCAATACTGGATGGGTCGCGCCTCACTGATATCGATGTTTTCCGCTTAGAATACCATGTGAATGACTATTCCAAACCAACAATACGTAAGATTGTTCTTGTGACCTTTGGTATCAGTATTTTTGTCGTTTTAATTCCAACGATCCTTACAGTTGTCACGGCCTTCGGACGCGTATTGGGTCTTGGGTGAGCTAAAATTCGAGGCAAAGGCCAATTGATTTTCTTGCTTGACCTGCCCGGCGGCACCGCCGGGCCGCGCCGACCCGCCCCCGTCAAACCAAAGGTTTGCCTCCGGCAAAACGGGCGGCGCGTTGCGCCACCCCTCGGGTCGGTCGCGTCCCTCTGTTCTGGTGATCAGCCGTCTGGCCAACACTGGGTTGCCGAGTTAGGTTCTCAAGATGAATTTTTCTTATCGAAATGTGCTGGAACGCAGACCCATCGTAACCATAGCACTGACATTTCTTTCGTTCTTCGTCGTTGGAAGTTTTTTGAACTCATACCATGTCGCGCGGTCTGATTGGGGTTTTAACCCCGTATGGTTGGCTGAGGCAGGTTTGGGTGTATGGATGATTTACACTGTCCTTCAGATCGGTGCCTATTTAGTCAGGACGTTTCGATAGGGTCGTAGGGCGGGCTTCAGCCCGCCAATCCGCCACTCCCCCATTTCCCCGACCCCAAACCAACGCACATGGATCAGCTGTGTCCGGTGGCGGGCTGAAGCCCGCCCTACGGGGTGGGGTTGGTTTGGCGGTTGTATCTGCGCTTGCGTCCTTGGGGCTTTGGCCATTTGGGGCCCTCGGGTCTGCGGGTCAACCGTCTGACCCGCACCTCACCCGCGCGGCACCAAATGCAACCATTGCATCGGAAAACCGCGCCCTTCGGACAGGATCGGCCATTTGAAATCATCCCCCAACCGGATAATCTCATCCATCTCGGACGTGTCGCGCACGCTTCCGTCCACATGGGCGATATCAAAATACCCGGCGCAGAACGCTTCGATCGCTTTCAGTTTCGCATCGCCATCCTCCACCATCTGGGGGTGCAGTTCGATCAGGAATTCCGATCTGCGGTAATGCGTCAGAAAATCTTCGGTCAACAGGCTGAATTCGACGCCCTCGATATCGATCAGAAAGAAGATGTCCGCCGGGTCGGGGGCCACGCTTGCGATGTTTTCAACCGTGTCCGTCAGCGCATCCCCAAACACCGTCACGCGGTCGCCCACGCCGTTATGTTCCGCCGTTTCGCGGATGACATCCCGGCCTTTTGCCGAAACCTCAAAGCACACGCTTTTTTCAAACTGCCCGGCGGCCACCAGCCCGACGCCCCAAAAGCCGTCCGCCGCGCCGATATCCACCAGCACCGGCTTGTCCGAGTTGCTCAGCACCTTCAGGTTCTGCTGCTCATACAGGCCAAAGATTTTCGTGGCCGTATCCGAGTGCCCACCCCAGAATGCGTTTTCGACAAAGCGAAACCCCTTCATCGGCCCGCACAGCACCTGTCCGCGGCTTTGTTCCAGCACGAACAGCGAAAACTCGTTGCGGAACCTGCGCACAATGCTCTTGAACTCTCGATGTTGTCGTTTTGGAAATCGCATGTTCTGTCTGGGGCTTTTCATGTTGGGTAGGACGCCCCCGGATGAGGGCAGTTGCCTGAAATCCCTGTTTAAGTTGAGGCGCGCGGTGTTGGAAGGAAAAACACAGTGCGCAATACCGGGCAGGGTGGGGTTTTCTTCTTGTCCACCTTTCCCGCGCATGAACCCTTGATGAAGTTTCCTTCAGACAAGTTGTAACCGCCGCGCACGTATCCAATCTCAGTCACAGGCCAGCACGGCCCGCATCCCAAAGGAGGGTGCCGATCATCAGATCAGAGATTTCCGTAGCCTGCGCACCGGGACTGTTTTCGACCCCGTTCCGGCCCGTCAGGTGAACCGAAGCGTTTCCGGCCCGGTCGGGTTGTTAAGGGGTATGAGCCGCCATTGCTCACGGATTGCGGCGGAGGGGGTGTTGGTAACACCGCCGGGCCGGAACGCTTCTCAGAAACGGAACCAGCGTCTCCATCGTGCGGAGGCAGGCCGGGCGGCCAGTTCACCGCCTGCGACAGGATCCAGACCGCCCCGCGCCAGAATGCGGCGTTCCTCGGCGCGGGTCATCTGGATCTCGCGGACCTTCAGCGCGGCCTCGCGCGCGGTGACATAGCGGCCGTCCGGTCCCGGTTCCATGCCGGGGATGTTGCGCCCCTTCGACCACATCCCGCGCAGCCCCGACAGCGGGTGCTTCCATCCGATCTCGTCGTCATCCTGCAACTGCCAGATCCGGTTGGCCTCGGTCATCGAGACCAGCGCGGCCAGCGGCTTGCCGTGTCGGGTCAGGATGATCACCTCACGCGGGTCCAGGGCGCGGGTGATCAGCGGCCCCAGATGGGCGCGGGCATAGGAAATGGTGCAGCGCATCGGCGAATCTCCGTCTGTACGATTCGTAAGATTGGGGGTCCGAGCGTTGTACAAATCGGACAATTTCGGCCTAACGGGCCGCGCGGAGCGTTTTGCACCTGCAGCATCGCAGGAATTTCGGGCGCCGGGGTCATGTCCGGTTTTTTCCGCCCTCAACCCTTCGCGGGATCGGGGATTCTCGGGTTATCCACAAAACTCTCCCGCCGGATATCAACATCTTATCCCCGTCTAATTTTCATGCTGCAGTGCTATTTGCTTGTCGGATGCAGGGCGTGGTGCAACAGTCATCTCACCGCACAGGGTCTTCGGAACCGGGGCGGGACGCAAAGGCCAAGGGGGTCTGAGCAGAGGAAGGCGGATCTTAGGATTTGCATTTAACTGCAAAGGCTTACCGGTTGGTGATCAGCCAGATATGGGTCTCGGACCCAAGTCGGGTGGCCATCTTCTCAAACGGCCAATGCATGTCGCGATGGACCTTAGGGGACAAAGCGGCGGCTACAGTCTCTCAGGGGGCTGGGGCGACTGGATCGGAGTGCTCCTCGGGGTGCGTCGACCCGGTAAGGCGTCAGGGCGTATCCGTAAGGGTACATGCAAAGACCGCGTCTGCGCACCTGACGCCTTTTCTTATGCCGAAATTCGGTTTCATACAGGCTACCACTCACCCCTGCCGAACGGGAACGGGGCTCTTCTGCGTGCGCGAAAGAGCCCCGATTTAGTGTCAGATATGCAATGCCGCGTCTATGCACCTGTAGGGCTAGACTACTGCGTGTGGGCGCAATCTTCAACCATATATTGCGTTAATGTCCGGCTCGCCCGCAAGATAAGCGCGCTTACAGGCTTTCCTGCACGTCCGAAGCTGCGTTCTGGATTGCATCCCCGGCCTTTTCGATATCTTTGCCCGCGCCTTTGGCGGTTTCGCAGGCGGTCAGTGCAAACAGGCTCAGGCCAATCAGAATTACGCGGATCATGTGTGTCTCCTCAGTGCTCGATACGGATTCGGTAGCACCTTTCTCGACACCAAGCCAGAGCTAGCCTTTGTCCTCACCGCAGAACAGCTCGTACACCACTTCAAGCATCCGGCGCGGGCGGTCATCGGCCAACCGGTAGAAGATGGTTTTGCCCTCTCTGCGCGGTATCACAAGCCCCTCCAGACGCAGGCGGGAAAGCTGTTGCGAAACAGCGGCTTGTCTGGCGGACAACAGCTCTTCCAACTCGGTAACAGATTTCTCACCGGACACCAGGTGACACAGGATCATCAGTCGGCCTTCGTGACTGATTGCCTTGAGGAAGTTGGACGCGCGTGTCGCATTATCGACCATACGATCCAGGTCGTGTTGCGACATGTCCTGAGACAGCTGTGGAAGTGCCATCGAATGTGTTCCTTGTGAACCCGTTGACCGGGCGTAGTTTCCGTAACGTAAAGCTCGTCGCCTGCGAGCCACTTCAGTACATGTTTCGATCAATTATTGCTATATGTATGAATCAAAAAACCGTGATGAAAAAAGGGGAACCCGCAGCCGTTTTCCCCGCAGCCCCTTTAGCGGGGCGCAATCATGGATAGGGTGCTGCTGCGGGACAGCGGCAGGTGTGACAATCTTATTGACGGCGATCCACATTCATTCCGCGTTCTCACCGACACCCCCTTGCAGCCCCCCGGAGCCAACACTAAGACTCAGGTAACACTTGTTGGGATAATGTCCCGATCCACAGCAAAACAGGCAGGTTACGAATGTTCGATCCCGTAGATACCTACATGAATACGCTTGTTCCCATGGTCGTTGAACAGACCAGCCGGGGCGAGCGCGCGTATGATATTTTCTCCCGCCTGCTGAAAGAGCGGATCATCTTCATCAACGGCCCGATTCACGATGGCATGAGCCATCTGATTGTGGCGCAGCTGCTGCACCTTGAGGCGGAAAACCCCAACAAGGAAATCTCGATCTACATCAACTCGCCCGGTGGCGTGGTGACCAGCGGTTTGTCGATTTACGATACAATGCAGTATATCAAGCCGAAATGTTCCACGTTGGTGATCGGTCAGGCGGCCTCGATGGGATCGGTTCTGCTGGCCGGCGGCGAGAAAGGGATGCGCTTTTCGCTGCCCAACAGCCGGATCATGGTGCACCAGCCCAGCGGCGGATATCAGGGTCAGGCCAGCGATATCATGATCCACGCAGCCGAGACGCAAAAGCTCAAGGATCGCCTTTATGACATCTATGTGCGTCATACCGGGCAGACAAAAAAGGCGGTTGAAAAAGCGCTGGACCGTGACAATTTCATGAGTCCGGAAGAGGCCAAGGAATGGGGCCACATCGACGAGATCGTGGAAAATCGCGCAAAAATGGACGCGGATGAGGTCTGAGTTTCGGAGCCTGTGCCTCCGGTGCAGGAACCATTTTGAGATTGTAGCGGCCAAAGCGCTGGCCTAAGCTGCACGAACAGGCGAAACGCATCCCCGCCGGGGGTGCTGGGATGAGGCCCGAAAGGTAGATCATGGCGACGAATTCAGGCGGTGACGGGAAAAACACGCTCTACTGCAGCTTCTGCGGCAAAAGCCAGCATGAGGTGCGCAAGCTGATCGCAGGCCCGACCGTTTTCATCTGTGATGAATGTGTCGAACTTTGCATGGACATCATCCGCGAAGAGACCAAGGCCAGCGGGCTGAAGTCTTCGGACGGTGTTCCGACGCCCAAGGATATCTGCGAAGTGCTGGACGATTACGTGATCGGTCAAGCCACCGCAAAACGCGTCCTGTCGGTTGCGGTCCACAACCACTACAAACGTCTGAACCACGCCCAGAAGGCGGGCAATGATATCGAACTGGCAAAGTCCAATATTCTGCTGATCGGCCCCACCGGCTGTGGCAAGACATTGCTTGCGCAAACGCTGGCCCGGATACTGGATGTTCCCTTTACCATGGCCGATGCCACCACGCTGACCGAAGCCGGTTACGTGGGCGAGGATGTTGAAAACATCATTCTCAAGCTGTTGCAGGCCAGCGAATACAATGTCGAACGCGCGCAGCGCGGCATCGTCTATATCGACGAGGTCGACAAGATCACCCGCAAATCCGAGAATCCGTCGATCACGCGCGACGTGTCCGGTGAAGGTGTACAGCAGGCGCTGCTGAAACTGATGGAAGGCACCGTGGCCAGCGTTCCGCCGCAGGGCGGCCGCAAACACCCGCAGCAGGAATTCCTGCAGGTGGACACCACGAACATCCTGTTCATCTGTGGCGGCGCTTTTGCGGGTCTGGACCGGATCATTGCACAACGCGGCAAGGGCTCGGCCATGGGCTTTGGCGCCGATGTGCGTGACAATGACGAGCGCGGCGTGGGCGAGATCTTCAAGGATCTGGAGCCCGAAGATCTGCTGAAATTTGGCCTGATCCCCGAATTCGTCGGTCGTCTGCCGGTTCTGGCAACGCTGGAGGATTTGGACGAGGAAGCACTGGTCACCATCCTGACCAAGCCGAAGAACGCCCTGGTCAAGCAATACCAGCGCCTGTTCGAGCTGGAAGATGTTGAACTGGGCTTCACCGATGACGCGCTGAAGGCGATTGCCAAGAAAGCCATCGAGCGCAAAACCGGTGCGCGCGGCCTGCGGTCAATTCTCGAGGATATCCTGCTGGACACCATGTTCGAACTGCCGGGCATGAAAAATGTCAGCGAAGTTGTGGTGAACGAAGAGGCGGTGATGTCCGACGCGCAGCCGCTGTTCATCTATGCCGATGCGGCCAAGGAATCGGCCTCGGCGGGTTGAGGCCGGTCATTTCGCGGCGGCGGGACTTCAGTTGAACAGGTTAAGGGGGCTCTGCCCCCGCTGCCCTTCGGGCATCTCCCCCGGGATATTTATAGCCAGATGAAGCTGGGGATCCGTCGCTCGCACGCGAAGGCATGCGCAATCAGGCGGCGGGAGCTTAAGCAAGTTTTCGAACAACAAAGGTGACGGGTTATGACAGTGAAGCGCATTTCTTCGGGCGGTGAGTTTGAGGCGAAAGTCGGCTATTGCCGTGCAGTGGTTGCGGGCGGCTGGGTTCATGTCGCCGGGACCGTCGGGCAGGGCGAGGGCGTGGTGGCGCAATGCCGGTCTGCGCTGGATGTCATCGGCAAGGCACTGGCTGAGGCGGGCGCGGGTTTTGAAGATGTGGTTCGGGTCACCTACATGTTGCCGGACCGCAATGAGTTCGCGCAGTGCTGGCCGGTTCTGGCCGAGACGTTTGGCGCCAATCCACCGGCTGCGACGATGATCGAATGCGGTTTGATTGATCCGAAGTACCGGATCGAGATCGAAGTGACCGCCATCCTGCCGCAGTAACACTGGAAGCCCAAGGGGCACTGGACCTTGGCGAGCCTTTGGTCCATACCTTCTCTCGACCGAAATGCCGGAGGCAGCCGATGGGAATCCTGAACAGTCTTTTACGAGCCGTGACCTGGTGGAACGGGTCAACACTGAACACGCAGCTTTATACGGCGCGCAAGGGTGTGAAAGTGGGCGAAGACAATGAAGGCAATGTGTTTTATCGCACCGCCGACGACAGCAGGCGCTGGGTGATTTTCAATGGCGAGGCCGAAGCCAGCCGGGTTGACCCCGAATGGCACGGCTGGTTGCACCGCACCTGGGACGAACCCCCGACCGACAAACCACTGCCGCACAAAGCCTGGGAAAAACCGCATCAGGAGAACCTGACAGGTACGGCGCTGGCCTATGCGCCTGCCGGGTCGCTGCGGCGGGCCAAGCCGGTTGAGCGCAGGGATTACGAGGCCTGGAGCCCGGAATAAACGAGGCGAAGATGTCGACCCATAACTGGACCGAAGTTCTTGTCGGAGGCGTCGTTTTGGCCGGTGCCATCGCGTTTGGCGTTTATGCCAGCCAATCAACCGGCCTGTCGCAAGGTGCTGCGGGCTATGAGCTGGGCGCCTCGTTCCGGTCGCTGGAAGGGGTCGGCGTTGGCACGGATGTCCGTCTTGCCGGGGTGAAAATCGGCACCGTTACCGGGGTCAAGCTGAACCCGGATACCTATCGTGCCGACACGACTTTCTCTGTTGCCGAAGGCGTGCTTGTGCCCGATGACAGCGCCATCGTGATCTCGTCCGAAGGGCTGTTGGGTGGAAACTTTGTCGAAGTTATGCCAGGCGGTTCACCCTTCTTTTTTGAACCTGGCGATGAGATTCAGGATACCCAGGGTGCGGTCAGCCTGATCTCGCTGCTGGTCAAGTTCGTAGCCGGAGATGGCAGCGAATGATGCGCGCCGCCCTGTTTGCCCTGTTGCTGGCTGCAACCGGTGCCGCCGCGCAGCAGAAAGTCAACTCTGGCCCCGGCGCCATGCTGCGGGGGCTCGACAAAGTCAGTGGCCAGACGGTTGATATCGAATTGCAGACAGGTCAGACCGAAGCTGTTTTCGGGCTGGATGTGGCGCTGGGGGATTGCCGGTATCCGGTGGATAACCCGACAGGCGATGCCTTTGCCTATCTGACCATTTGGGAAACGGGCAAAGCGGATCAGCTGTTTGACGGCTGGATGATCGCGACCTCTCCGGCGCTGAATGCGCTGGATCACGCGCGGTATGACGTCTGGGTCATCCGCTGTATCACGCCTTCTGCGGACTGAGTGATCGGCGCAGCAAAGTCGGCGCTCTGGTTCAGGGCTTCTTCCAGTTCTTTCTTGTAAGCCCCACGCGGGATTTCGATCGCCCCAAGGGATGCCAGATGCGCGGTCAAGAACTGCGTGTCAAACAGGTGAAAGCAGGTTTGCCGCAGCCGGTCCACAAGATAGGCGAGCGCGATCTTCGAGGCATCCGTGCGGCGCGAAAACATGCTTTCGCCAAAGAACGCGGCCCCCAGCGTCACGCCATAAACGCCGCCCACCAGTGCCGCTCCGTCCCAGACTTCCAGAGAATGCGCATGACCGGATTGGTGCAGCTGGCGATAAAGGGCGTGCAGTTCCGCGTTGATCCAGGTATCGGACCGGTCGGCGCACCCATCAACAACGCCGGAAAAATCCCGGTTGATTGAAATCCCGAACCCGCAGTTCCGGATGCGGCGGGCCAGACTGCGCGAGATGTGGAACCCGTCCAGCGGAAATATCCCGCGAAACTTGGGATCAACCCAGAACAGTTCAGGATCGTCGCGGTGTTCGGCCATCGGGAAGATACCGATGGAATATCCGTGCAGCAGCAGTTCGGGGGTCAGGCTCATGCCGGTGATAGGGCGACCAGAGGGCGCGGGCCCTCTGGCACATGGCCCTTATTTTTCCATGTTCTCCGCAAGCCAGCGCTCCAGCCAGTGGATGTTGTACTCGCCGCTGTGCAGATCGGGCTCCTGCAACAGGGCGTGGAAAAGGGGTACGGTGGTGTCGATACCGT
This sequence comes from Ruegeria sp. CH2, assembly GCF_056537065.1. NCBI lineage: Bacteria > Pseudomonadati > Pseudomonadota > Alphaproteobacteria > Rhodobacterales > Roseobacteraceae > Ruegeria > Ruegeria sp. CH2. Next base: position 37,031 of record NZ_JBQFQV010000010.1, on the reverse strand, counting down.
CGACGATCAACTCTCCCAGCGCGCGTTGCAGACGCGCCAGCGCCTCGGCTCGGTCGCGGCCCTGCACGATCAGCTTGCCAATCAGCGAGTCGTAATAGGGCGGGATCGAATAGCCGTCATAAAGTGCCGAGTCCATCCGCACGCCCAGGCCGCCCGGCGCGTGATAGGCCGTGATCTTGCCGGGGCAGGGCGAAAAGTTCGGCAGCTTCTCCGCGTTGATCCGAACCTCAATAGCGTGGCCGTTGATCTTCAGATCGTCCTGACCGAATGACATTGGTTCACCTGCAGCGACCAAAATTTGCTCGCGCACCAGATCGACGCCAAAGATCCCTTCGGTGACAGGGTGTTCCACCTGCAGGCGAGTGTTCATCTCGATGAAATAGAACTCGCCCTTTTCATACAGGAACTCGATGGTGCCTGCGCCGATATAGTTGATCTTGGCGACCGCGTCGGCGCAGATCTTGCCGATCCGGGCGCGCTCTTCGGCGGTGATGCAGGGGCCGGGGGCCTCTTCAAAGACCTTCTGGTGACGGCGCTGCAACGAACAATCGCGCTCGCCCAGATGCACCGCATTGCCCTTGCCGTCGCCAAAGACCTGAATCTCGATATGGCGCGGCGTGGTCAGATATTTCTCGATATAGACCTCGTCATTGCCAAAGGCGGCCTTGCCTTCGGCGCGTGCGGTCATGAAGGCGCTTTCCATCTCGTTCGCGTTCATCGCGACTTTCATGCCGCGCCCACCGCCGCCAGCCGTGGCCTTGATGATGACGGGATAGCCGAATTCCTCACCGATGCGCTTGGCGTGGGCCAGCGTGGGAACGCCACCGTCCGAACCGGGAACGCAAGGCACACCCAGCGCCTTCATCGTGTCCTTGGCGGTGATCTTGTCGCCCATGACGCGGATATGTTCCGCGGTGGGGCCGATGAACGTGATGCCATGATCTTCGACGATCTGCACGAACTCGGCGTTTTCGGACAAAAAGCCATAGCCGGGATGGATCGCCTGCGCGCCGGTGATCTCACAGGCCGAAATGATCGCGGGCACCGACAGATAGCTTTGCGGGCTGGGCGGGGGGCCGATGCAGACCGATTCGTCCGCCATGCGCACATGCATCGCGTCGCTGTCGGCGGTGGAATGGACGGCAACCGTCTTTATCCCCATCTCGCGCGCGGCGCGGATGACGCGCAGGGCGATCTCGCCTCGGTTGGCAATCAGGATCTTGTCGAACATGGGCCCGCCTTACTCGATGATGACCAGAGGAGTGCCGAACTCAACAGCGTCTCCATCGCCCACCAGCACGCGCTTGACGGTGCCCGATTTGGGGGCGTGGATGTGGTTCATGGTCTTCATCGCTTCGACGATCAGCAGCGTGTCGCCTTCAGACACTGTCGCGCCGACGGAAATGAACGCGGGCGCGCCGGGTTCCGGCTGCATATAGACCGTGCCCACCATGGGCGAGGTGACAGCGCCCGGATGGCTGGCCGGATCTTCGGCAGCAGCAGGGGCCGCCGCGGGGGCCGCAGCCGGTGCCGCAGCAGGGGCGGGCGCTGCCGCAGGAACAGCCATCTGAACCGGAGCGGCCACGGTCTGTGTCATACGGCTGACGCGCACGTTCAGGCTGTCTTCTTCGCCATATTCGCGTTTGACCTGCAACTCGGTCAGATCGTTTTCGCGCAGCAACTCGGCCAGAGCCTTGATGAATGCCACATCCGCTTCGTGTTTGGTGTCTGTCATGAGTATCCTCGACGGTTCCCCTTTGGCCCGTCTGTTTCTTGCGGGCTCTGATCAAATTACGCAGGGTTATAGGCTAAGCGGCGGTGCATGAAAAGCGCCGACTCGCACCATCTGGCATGCGTTTCACGCGTAATTTAAGGGGTCGAACGCGTCACAGGGGCATCCCCGATAATTTGGCGACCAGTTCAGACAGCTTTCGTGCGCCGAATTTTTCAAGCAAACGGGCGCGGTAAGCCTCGATTGTGCGGTAACTCAGGCCCAGCTCTGCTCCGATTTCCTTGGCCGACAGGCCGCGGCAGGACAGGATGGCCACTTCGCGTTCACGGATGGTCAGCTCAACCAGCGGTCGTTCCTCGGATATGTCGGAAAAGCTCCAGATACCGTGGCGGAACGGGTCGTCGGGCGTCAGCGACCGGCCCCGGGCGCGGCACCAGAACAGATCCCCGCTACGGCGGCGCATGACGCGCTCATCCGTGTAATATCCGGTGCCGCGCATCACTTGCAGGCTGCGTTCGCCGATCCTCTCCCAATCGGCGACCGAAGGGTAAAGGTGCAACAGCGGCATGTTGCGATAGTCGTTTTCTTCTCCGCCAAAGGTGCGGGCAAATTGCAGGTTACAGCGCCGGATGATCCTGTTTTCCAGCTCAACAAGCCCGATCGGCGCATATTCAAAGGCGGGGTCGCTCATGCGTGTATGGTGCCGGGAAAGCGCGCGGAAATGAAGGGGGATGCGGTGTCTTGCGCCAGATTGACGCCCGAAACGGATGCTTTGGTTTGCGTCAGATTGTGAAAGTTGTAAATGCCAGCTGAAAAGAAATGATTAACCTATAGAAACAGATACTATAATCAGAAAACGATCGTGAAATTCGACGGGTCTGAATTCAGGGAAAGTAAACATGCGCGACACGTTGACAGGCAGCCGCATTCGCGAAAGACGGCAAATTGCCGGGCTGCGGCAGGCGGAACTGGCGCGGCAGGCCGGAATATCGGCGTCTTATCTGAACCTGATCGAACACAATCGCCGCAGGATCGGGGGCAAATTGCTGGTCGATATCGCGGCGGCGCTGGGCGTTGAACCTTCGGTTCTGACACAGGGGATCGAGGCAACTCTGGTTTCCGCCCTGCGCGAGGCGGCCGAGGATGCGGTCGGACAGAAAGCCGAGGTTGACGGGCTCGAGGAATTCGCCGGGCGTTTTCCCGGCTGGGCCGGTGTTCTGGCGCAAATGCATCGCCGTGTCGTGTCTTTGGAGCGGAACGTCGAAACCCTGTCCGACCGCCTTACGCACGACCCGCAACTGGCCGCGTCGATGCACGAGGTTCTGTCAACCGCCGCCGCGATACGCTCGACCGCCGCGATCCTTGCGGATACCCAAGATATCGAGGCCGAATGGCGCGAGCGTTTTCACAAGAACCTGCATCAGGATGCCGAACGGCTGGCGGGCAGCTCCAAGGCACTGGTGACCTTCCTCGACGAAAGCGACTCGGCGGTTGATCCACGTGCCGTTCCCCTGGAAGAGGTCGAAGCCTTCTTTGAAGCCCGCGCCTACACGATTTCCGAACTGGAAGACGGTGGCGATGTGGATGCGGTTGACCTGAGCGGGCTCAATACCTCGGCGGCGCGCACCGTTGCGCGCGAAGTTCTCAGAATCTATCGCTCAGACGCGCAGGCCCTGCCACCGGATGCTGTCAAAGCGGTTGTTCAGAAGGGTGAACCGGACCCAATTGAATTGGCGCAGCGGCTGTCTGTCGACATTGCGACTGTCCTCCGGCGGCTGGCTTTTCTGCCGGATGGCATCCTGTCACAACCGGTTGGCATGGTGCTGTGCGACGCGTCCGGAAGCATCCTGTTTCTCAAGCCGATTCAGGGGTTTACTTTGCCCCGACACGGGGATGTCTGCCCGCTCTGGCCGCTGTTCACGGCCCTCAGTCGTCCGCTTGTGCCGGTGCGCAAGCAGGTCGTCCTGACCGGCAGGTCCTCGGCCGTGTTCGAATGCGTCGCTTATGCCTGGCCGCATGCGGTGTCGGGATACGATCAGGACCCGGCCTATCGCTCGGTCATGGTGGTGCGCCCGGTCAGGGACCCGTCAGACGAGGTGCCGGTCACTCAGGTCGGGCCAAATTGCCGTGTCTGCCCAAACCGCGATTGCAAAGCCCGGCGCGAGCCGTCGATTTTGAGCGAAGGTTTTTGACACGTTCATGACAGACCGCTTAATCTGGCGGGAACCGGTCTCGGGATGGAAGACCGGTTATGGGAGGAACTGAACATATGAGCCGAAAGGTTCTGCTGATTGAGGACGAACCGAACATCGCCGAGGCTATCCGGTTCCTGCTGTCGCGCGAGGGATGGCAGGTCGAAACGCATGGCGACGGAACGGATGCGGTTCAGGTGATCCAGGGGGCGCAGCCCGATCTGGTCATTCTGGATGTCATGCTGCCGGGCAAGAACGGTATGGATATCCTTCGGGAACTCAGAAAAATGGAGGAACTGGCAGGCTTGCCGGTTCTGATGCTGACTGCACGGGGGCAGTCGCGCGACCGGGAAATGGCTGAAAACGCAGGCGTCAGCCGCTTCATGACCAAACCGTTTTCCAATGCTGAAGTTCTGACAGCCGTGCGTGACCTTCACGCGCAGGCGACGCGTTTATGATGTCCGGCGAGGGCAACAAGACCAAACCACCGGGCACACGCCCCTCGCTTTTTCTGGAACGACAAAGCTATCGTCGTCACAGGTTGACGGATGCCGCCCGGATTTTGCCCTTTCTGGGTGCGGCGCTGCTGGCCCTTCCGTTGCTGTGGCCAGACCCGTCCGGCGGGGATGCGGCGGTGCCCTTGTCCTCGGCGATGTATTACATATTCCTCTGCTGGGGCGCGCTGATCCTGGCCGGGTTTGTCTTTGGGCTGGCCGCCCGCCGCATGGCCGCGCGCGAGGGATCGGACACGGGCGCTGAGTGATGGCCACCATAAACGTTCTGATTCTGGTTTGCCTTGCCTATGTCGTGTTCCTGTTCGCAGTGGCCTTCGCCGCGGATCGCATGGCTGCGGCCGGGCGCGGCAAATGGTTGCGTTCACCCGTGATCTACACGCTGTCCCTGTCGATCTATTGCACCGCCTGGACATTTTATGGCGCGGTGGGCAACGCCGCGCGGTCGGGGCTGGAATTTGTCACCATCTACCTCGGTCCGACGCTGGTGATGGTCGGCTGGTGGTGGGGGCTGCGCAAGCTGGTGCGCGTCGGGCGCAGCCAGCGGGTCACCTCGATCGCCGACCTGCTGTCGTCCCGGTATGGCAAGTCGAACACGCTGGCGGTCTGCGTGACCATTCTGGCGGTGCTGGGCGGCACGCCCTATATCGCGCTGCAATTGCAGTCGATTACGCTGTCATTCTCGATCTTTGCCGAGGCTGACCCGTCAGGCCTCTACCGCGAAGGGTCCAGCGTGTTCTGGGTCGCGGCTGGACTGGCCGTTTTTGCCATCCTGTTCGGCACCCGCAATCTGGACGTGAACGAACGTCATCACGGTGTGGTCACGGCCATCGCGGTCGAGGCCGTTGTCAAACTGTTTGCTCTGATCGCCGTGGGCGTTTTCGTGGTGTGGGGGATCGCGGGCGGCATCGGCCCGATGATGGACCGGATCGATGCCTCGGAAATCGGCCAGTGGAACGTCGATGCCGGGCGCTGGACGACGTTCATCTTTCTGTCGGCCGCCGCCTTCATCTGCCTGCCCCGGATGTTTCAGGTGATGGTGGTGGAAAACGATGACGAAGGCCATCTCAGAACCGCTGCCTGGGCTTTCCCGCTCTACCTGCTGTTCATGAGCCTGTTTGTCGTGCCCATCGCCGTGGTCGGACTGGACCTGCTGCCCCAGGGCGCCAACCCCGACCTGTTCGTGCTGACCGTGCCGCTGTCCCAAGGCAATGACTGGCTGGCAATGCTGTCCTTCATCGGCGGGTTTTCCTCGGCAACCTCGATGGTCATCGTCAGTGCGATGGCCCTGTCGACAATGGTGTCGAACCATGTGGTCATGCCCATCTGGCTGAACACGCAGGAAGGCACCGGCTCGGTATCGGGCGATGTGCGCAACATTGTCCTGATGGCACGCCGTGTTTCCATTGCCGCCATCATCGCGTTGGGCTTTTTCTACTACCGGCTGTCCGGGGGCGGTGCCGCTCTGGCCTCGATCGGGTTGATCGCCTTTGCCGGTATCTCGCAGATTCTGCCAGCGCTGGTTGGGGGGCTGTTCTGGCGCAGGGCGACCCGGACCGGGGCGCTGGTCGGGTTGACCGTGGGCTTTGTGCTGTGGATATACACCCTGCTGCTGCCGGGAATGGGCGGCGCGTGGATGCCCGAAACCGTGCTGCAAAACGGCTTGTTCGGCCTTGGCTGGCTGCGCCCTCATGCCCTGTTCGGGATCGAGGGGATCGATCCGATGGTGCATACGGTGATGTGGTCCTTGTCCCTGAACACGCTTGCCTTCTGCGTCGCGTCCCTGCTCAGCTTTCCCAGCCCGTTGGAACGGTTGCAAGGGGCGCAGTTCGTCAACGTCTTTGATCACTCGGTCGCGCCGCGCGGGTGGTCCGGGTCGGTGGCGCAAAGCGAAGACCTGATGATCATGACGCAGCGCATTCTGGGCACCGGCCCCACGCAGGAGTTCTTTCAGGCCGAGGCGCAAAAACAGGGTGGCCGTTCGCACCTGCCAGAGCCGACGCCGGGCTTTCTCAACCGTCTGGAACGCGAGCTCAGCGGCTCGGTCGGTGCGGCCATGGCCCATGCGATGATCGGCCAGATCGTGGGCGGATCGTCGGTCTCAGTCGAGGATCTGCTGGCCGTGGCAGACGAATCCGCGCAACTGCTGGAATACTCCGGCCAGCTCGAGGAAAAGTCCTCCGAACTCAGCCGAACCGCTCGGCAATTGCGCGAGGCTAACGCCAAGCTCACCCAGATTTCCGAACAGAAGGACAGCTTCCTGAGCCAGGTCAGTCACGAATTGCGCACGCCGATGACCTCGATCCGGGCGTTTTCGGAAATCATGCGTGACACCGATGGCCTCAGCCGCCAGGAGCAGACCCGCTATGCCGCGATCATTCATGACGAAGCCCTGCGCCTGACCCGGCTGCTCGATGATCTGCTGGATCTGAGCGTGCTTGAAAACGGGCAGGTCAGCCTCAATCTCAGCGATGACAGCCTGCGCTCGGTTCTGGACCGCGCCGTGCCCAGCGCTCTGGCCGGGGCGGACCGAAAGATCACCGTCCGCCGGACCCGCACGGCCGAGCGGATTTTCCTGCATACGGATCTGGATCGGTTGGGACAGGTGTTCATCAACCTGATCTCGAATGCGCAGAAATACTGCGACGCGGACGATCCGGTGCTGGTCATCTCTGCCCATGATGTCGGCGGGCGGGTCATCGTCGATTTCATCGACAATGGCAGTGGCATCCCACCTGGCGCGCGCTCGATGGTGTTTGAGAAATTTGCCCGCGTGGGCGGCGACAAGGCTGGCGGAGCGGGGCTTGGTCTGGCCATCTGCCGCGAAATCATGCAGCGGCTGGGGGGTGAGATCACCTATCTGCCGGGGCAGGGCGGCGCGGCCTTCCGGATCAGCCTGCCACAGGCCTACCAGCAGGCGGCGCAGTGACGCGGCCATAAAGAACTTGGTAACGCCCGAGGGTGTAAACCGGTTGCCAGGTTCTGGAACAATTGGTGATCGGGCGTCATGTCACAAGATGTCAATGCCGCGTTGGCGCGCAAACTGTCCGTCGGGCAAAAGGATCTGGGGGATCGCCCACGCTCGGTTCTGCGGGCGCTGCGCCTTGGGTTCGCGCGGGCTGCGGGCGACCGGCTGAACCTGCCGCTGGCGGTTATCGGGGCAAAACAATCCAGCCAGTCGCAAGACGTGCCGGGGGACGCGGCGGGGCAGGATTGGCTGCTGCTGGTGTTTGACGGCCCCGAAGGCCGCGCCGCGGCCTGTCTCAACCCGAATGTGGTCTCGGCCATTGTTCAGGCCCAGACCATTGGTCAGGTCCTGTCCGGTGATCCCGGCACACGCACGTTCACGGATACCGACGCCGCCATCGTGGCCCCCTTGATCGAAGCCGCGTTGACCGGTTCCGCCGCTTTGTTCGACGCCTCAAGCGATCAGATTTGCCTTGCAGGGCTGGAATTTACCTCGCGCGCCAAGGATTTGCGCACCCTGTCACTGGCGATGACGGAAGAGGCGTACCGCATTTTCGAACTGACCGTCGATCTGGCGAACGGAGAGCAGCAGGGTCGCATCTCGGTCTTTCTGCCGGAACTTCCTGCCGTCCCGGATGTGGCAGAAGATACCGGGGAAAAGGCTGACCTGCGTATGGATCAGTGTTCAGGCGTGATGCGGGCGGAACTGACCGCCGCGCTGTGCCGCATGTCGCTGCCGCTGTCCGACCTGTCCGGAATGCGGATCGGGGACATTCTGCCGTTGCGCGGGGCGCGTCTGGACCGGACCGAGGTTCTGACGATTGACCGGACACGCGCCGGTATCGGTCGCCTTGGGCAATGCGGTGGTCTCCGGGCCGTGCGGCTGAATGAAGCCGCTGCATTGCCGGCCCTGACCGGCGCTGACGCGCAGGACTTCATCGCCAGCAAAAGTGGAACACCACCGCAGGATCATCCGGTCGAACCAGCTGTGCATGATGCGCACGCCCAGCCCGTCCCGGCCGGGGTGTCAGATCTGACAGATAGCGATCTGATCGTGAACGATTCCGAACGGATGGTCGCTGAAATCACGCAACTGGCGGGGTTGGCACCCCCGGAGTCCACCAGCTAGGTTGAGGGGCACTCAGCCGCCAGTGCCGCGGATCTGGTCCAGCATGGGGCGCAAATTGTCCAGCTGATACCCGGCTTTGCCGGTCGCACTCAGGATGTCGTCCGTGCTCATGTGGTCGCACTGGCCCAGGGCCCAGACAACCGAACACCGCGTGCCCGAGGCGCAATAGGCCAGAACAGGGCCACTGCCGTTTTCCGCCATGTCGCGCTGCCGCTTCACGTTCTCAGGTGTCATCGTCTGGTGGGTCAGCTCCAGCACCTCATATTCCATACCGGCGGCCCGCACCGCTTCGCCGATCGCGTCGGATTGCATGGCCGGGGGAACTTCGGCATTGGGCCGGTTGCAGATCACTTTGGCAAAGCCAGCCTCGGCGATGGCCGGAACATCCTCGACCGTGATCTGCGGCGAGACAGCATAGCGGGGGGTAATCTGACGAATCTCCATGCCAATTCCTTAGGCCGCGTTTGCCGCCCTGTCCAGTTGCGCGCCCAGCGGTGGTGCCACGAACATCCCAGCCGCCATTGCAACCAGAAAGACCAGCCCGCCCAGCCCGCCATAGCTCAGCGAGGCCATTGCCGGTCCGGGGCACAGCCCGGCCAGTCCCCAGCCCATCCCGAACAGAACCGAACCCACGATCAGCCTGCGATCAACCTCGGGCTTTGCAGGGGGTGGAAAGGCTCCGCCGGTCAGGGCGTTTTGCCGTCCGGTTGTCATCCGCCACGCCACAAGCATCGGCAGGATGGCACCGGCCATCACAAAGGCCAGCGTCGGATCCCAGTTGCCAAACACATCCAGCCAGCCCTGAACTTTTGTGGTGTCCGTCATGCCCGAAATCAGCAACCCGGCACCGAACAGTGATCCGGCGATCAACGCAATGATAAGACGCATCAGATCACTCCCATCACATGACGCAGCAGCACAAGGGTCACGCCCCCGGCAAGGATATAGAAAACGGTGGCCACGATGCCGCGCAGCGAGAACCGAGAGATACCGCACACCCCGTGCCCCGAGGTACAGCCATTGGCGATCCGTGTACCGATACCGACCAGCAGCCCGGCCAGAATGACAACGCCCAGATTGCTGGTAAGATGCGTCTGGGCCTCGGGCGCGATCAACGGGTGCAGAAGAACGGGCATTCCGACAAGTCCCGCAATAAAGGCCAGCTTTTCGGCCATGCTCCCCTTGGCACTGCCATCGACAAGGCCGCCCAGAATGCCGCTTGCGCCCATGATCCGGCCATTGCCCAGCAGGTAGACCGCCCCGGCCAGACCGATCACCAGACCGCCGCACAGCCCCCAGATCCACTCAATATTCATGTGGGAATTCCCTTTGTGATTTGTTGTGCCCGCGTCACAGCTTGTTGACCGGCAGTTTCAGGAAAACATCGCCCTGTTCATCCGCCGGGGGCATCTGACCGGCCCGCATGTTGACCTGCAAAGACGGCAGGATCAGGCGCGGCATAGCCAGCGTGGCGTCCCGCGCGTCGCGCATTTCCACGAAGTCTTCGATGCTGCGCCCCTGTCCGATATGGACGTTCAGCGCCTTCTGCTCACCCACCGTTGTCTCCCACGCGTATTCGTCGCGGCCCGGTGCCTTGTAATCATGCCCGACATAGATGCGGGTATTGTCCGGCAGCGACAGAATCTTCTGGATCGACTGGAACAGTGTGGCCGACGATCCTCCGGGAAAATCGCAGCGCGCCGTGCCGAAATCGGGCATGAACAGAGTGTCACCCACAAATGCGGCATCGCCAATCACGTAGGTCATGCAGGCCGGTGTATGGCCGGGGGTGTGCAGCACGTCGCCCCGCATCTGGCCGATGTGAAAGCTGTCGCCTTCCTTGAACAGCGCGTCAAACTGGCTGCCATCGCGCTGAAACTCGGTTCCTTCGTTGAAAACCTTGCCAAACGTGTCCTGCACGGTGACGATCTGGTCGCCAATCCCGATCTTTCCGCCCAGCTCCTGTTGCAGATAGGGGGCCGCCGACAGGTGGTCGGCATGGACATGGCTTTCCAGAATCCACTCGACCTTAAGGTCCTGCGCGCGCACAAAATCGATGATCTTGTCCGCCGAGGTTGTCGACGTCCGCCCCGAGGCATGATCGAAATCCAGTACGCTGTCGATGATGGCACAGGCCCGTCCCTGAGGTTCATGAACCACGTAGGAAACCGTAAAGGTCTGCTCGTCAAAAAACGCTTTCACTTTCGGTGTCATGATCTTCTCCGTTTCGGTCTCGCATATCATATATGTGAATTGGAATGTGATGCAATATCGAACCTGAATTTGATGCCGGTCAAAGCAACCGCTGTAATTCTGGCTTAATCTTTAACCTATCCGCGTCAGATTGCCGAAACTTCGACCATGGCAGGCAATTTCCCGCACAAGGCTACGATATTATCTGCGGGTCGTAATCCCGTTACGTATATTGGGGATACTGGCGCCACTTGGGAGGATAGTTATGACACCGACTGGTCTTTATTCCGAAGCCGAGCAGCTTGAACGTAAGCTTGTGAACGCGGGTCTGGAAACGCGTTTGGCGCTTCAGCCGAGTGTGAGTAAGATTGTTGACCGGATGCGGCAGCAGGGGATGGAGGTGCCTTCGCGCCTGCGTCGTCTGGATGCGGCCTTGTGCGAAGATGCGATTGAAGCGCAGTTTGATAACTTGCCGGTGTGAACCGGATGGTCATCCAAGGGAAATCCCGAGGATGACCAGCATCAATCCAAGCACCGACAGAAACAGCGAGGCCAGGTTCCAGGGCAGAACCCCCTGAACCACCGCGCGCAGCTCGTCATCCGACAGACCGGCCTTGCGCGCCCGCATCACGCGAAGAATGCACCAGACCAGACCGGCAAGCCCGGCCACAGACAGGGCCGCACCGCCCCAGGTGATGATTTCGAACATGGTTCCCCGCATATCCTCGTGACCTGATCACGCGCTTAACGGATCGGTTGGGGTCATACAAGTGCGCCAGCCCATTGGGTGCTTGCGACCCGGGCGGCAGCACTGTATCCGGCATTCCACACCAGGGTTTCAGCCTCTGGGACAGGCGTGTTTCGAAGGTGCCCCCGATGATCGGGCCACCGCCGTTCACCGCCAGCCGCAGGCTGACCTCTTCTGGTTGCAGGTCCATAACCGGGAACAAAAAAGATGAGCATGTCTGAAGAAGCAGAAGTAAATTACAAGGTCACCGCGGGCGAGCTGCGCCAGTTTGTGGAACGTATCGAGCGCCTGGAGATGGAAAAGAAAGACATCGCCGACCAGATCAAAGAGGTCTACGCCGAAAGCAAGTCGCGCGGCTATGACGTAAAGGCCCTTCGCAGCATCATTTCCCTCAGAAAAAGGGACAAGGATGACATCGCCGAGCAAGAGGCCGTCATCGAAATGTACAAAGAAGCGCTGGGCATGAACTAAGCCCGACCGCCGCGAAACGATCTATGGCTCTGGAATGGGTTCAAAGCCCGGAAAGAGCCACCGGCCGGGGGGATGCAACGGGCGCGCAGCGGCTCCCCTTGCCAAGCGCATGGTACTACCACGCGCAGCGCTCGACGCCTCCGGGCTGTATCGAACCGCCCATAAACCAAACGCGCACCACAAAAGTCTCTGACACGCCAATAGCCAAAGACGCCGGAACACCCAAACCCTTCCGGATAAAAGCGCGCTTTTTCGCAGGAATATGAAGGATGGTGCTGCTGGAGAGAATTGAACTCTCGACCTCTCCCTTACCAAGGGAGTGCTCTACCTCTGAGCTACAGCAGCGCTGTGGGCGGGTGATTAGACTCAAACGAAACGCGGCGCAAGGGTGTCTGGACGGTTTTTTTCGCCTCCTGTAGAGAAAGATCATGACGGATAAAAATTCACCCAAAAAACAAGGTAAACCCGGCGATGCGCGCGAGGCGCGGCTGAAGGCGGCGCTGAAGGCTAACATGGCGCGTCGCAAGGCGCAGGCCAAGGCGCGTGCGGCAGCAGGGGACAAGCCTGACAAGGACGAGGGATAAGAGCAGATGGATTCGATTCTGGTAACGGGCAATGGCCCGCTGAACGGTCAGATACCGATTGCGGGGGCCAAGAATGCGTGCCTGACACTGATGCCCGCAACATTGCTGAGCGAAGAACCGCTGACGCTGACCAATGCGCCGCGGCTGAGCGACATCAAGACCATGACCGCGCTGCTGCAATCGCTGGGGGCCGAGGTGTCGTCGCTGCAAGACGGTCAGGTGATTGCAATGTCCAGCCACAGCCTGACCAGTCAGACCGCCGATTATGACATCGTGCGCAAGATGCGCGCCTCGAACCTTGTGCTGGGCCCCTTGCTGGCGCGGTTCGGGCAGGCGGTCGTGTCACTGCCAGGCGGTTGTGCGATTGGCGCGCGGCCAATGGACCTGCATGTCGAAGGGCTCGAGGCGCTGGGCGCCGAGATCGAGCTGAAGGACGGCTATCTGCACGCCAAAGCTCCGGGTGGTCTGAAAGGCGCCGTGCACCAGATGCGCTTTGCCTCGGTCGGGGCCACCGAAAACATCGTCATGGCGGCCACGCTGGCCAAGGGCACCACGGTGCTCAAGAACGCCGCGCGCGAGCCCGAGATCGTCGATCTGGTTGAATGCCTGCGCAAGATGGGTGCCCAGATTTCCGGCGAAGGTACCCCGACCATCGAAATTCAGGGCGTCGACCGGCTACACGGGGCCACACATCAGGTTGTCACCGACCGGATCGAGCTGGGCACCTATATGCTGGCCCCGGCGATTTGTGGGGGCGAGGTCGAACTGCTGGGCGGTCGCATGTCACTGGTCGAATCCTTTGCGGCCAAGCTGGATGCGGCAGGCGTCAGCGTTTCAGAAACCGAGGGCGGTCTGAAAGTGGCCCGCAAAAACGGGCGTGTGCGCGCGGTGGATGTGGTGACCGAACCTTTCCCCGGCTTCCCGACCGACTTGCAGGCGCAGATGATGGCGCTGATGTGCACGGCTGAGGGCACCTCGGTTCTCGAAGAACGCATCTTCGAAAACCGCTTCATGCACGCCCCCGAACTGGTGCGCATGGGCGCGCATATCGAGGTGCATGGCGGCACCGCCACGGTGACCGGGGTCGAGCGCCTGAAAGGCGCACCGGTGATGGCGACCGACCTGCGGGCCTCGGTCTCGCTGATCCTTGCCGGATTGGCGGCAGAAGGGGAAACAACGGTCAGCCGGGTCTATCATCTGGACCGCGGATATGAACATGTGGTGCGCAAGCTGGAAGGCGTGGGTGCAAAGATTGAACGGATCAAGGGCCAATGACAGACGCAAGCTTTGAAGACGGGCGCGAGGCGCCGCTTAATCTGGGGGCCGAGGATGCAGATGACCTTCAGGTGATCTCGACCCTCGCGCAGGATGCCGTGTTTCCGGTGACCGAGATGAAGTGGCAACCGGCGCAGCGCCGCTTTGGCTTGCTGCTGAACCGCTTCCGCTGGGAAGACAAGGATGCCGCCGCCCGCCGCGACCGCCCGTTTGAACGGGTGCAGTCGGTGCTGGTCTTCGGTTCGGTTCTCTCGGTGTCCAGTCAGGGCATTGATCGCGGTGACACTGACATGATCATGTCGCTGCTGTCGGTTGTTTTCGAACCCGGCGAGGATGGCGCGGGCCATGTCCTGCTGACGCTGGCCGGTGACGGCGCGATCCGCCTGACGGTCGAGGCGCTGGATGCCACCCTCAAGGACGTCACGCGCCCTTATCAGGCCCCCTCCGGTCAGGCCCCGCATCACCCCGAATAGATGCAGAACAAGCGCGGCATATCTCAGGCGTTTTCGAAGGTGCCCGAAGGTGTCACTCTGCGTCGCGCCACCGTTTTCGACGTTTTCGACATCAGTCGGGTTCTGATCCGTTCGATCACGCAGCTCTGCGGGGCCGATCATCAGGGTGACCCGCAGGCCATCGCGCAATGGACCGATAACAAGGACCCGGCCTCGATCCGGGGCTGGATCAAACCTGGATCGCAGATCTGGCTGGCTGAACGGGCCGGGCAGGTGGCCGCCGTAGGCGGTTTGTTGGAAACCGGAGAGATCACTCTGCTTTACATCGACCCGGATCATAAGGGCTGTGGTCTGGGGGCGGCGGTTTTGAATCGGCTGGAACGGGAACTGCTCGCGGCGGGATGTTCCTCAGCCTCGCTTGAGGCAACAAAAACCGCGCAGGATTTCTATCTGCGCCACGGCTGGCAGGCTACCGGCCGGTGCTGCGGCCACGGGGATCTGTCCTGCTTTGCCATGCACAAATCGCTGCACCCCGTGGGCTGAGGGTTGAGGCCGCGCGCTCCGGGCGATATGTCCCAATGCGCAACGCCCGGAGTGCCAGATCATGCCCGTTTTCCTTGATACCACATCGCCCGATTTCGAACCCGCCTTCCGGACCCTGCTCTCGGCCAAGCGCGAGGACAGCCCGGATGTGGATGCGGTCGTGGCGCAGATCATCGACGATGTGCGCAACCGGGGCGATGCGGCGGTGATCGAACTGACGGCCAAATTCGACCGGCTGACGCTGACGCCCGAAACGCTGGCCTTCAGCGCACAGGACATCGCGGATGCGGTGGCGCAGGTCTCGGACGAAGATCGCACGGCGTTGGAACTGGCGGCTTCCCGCATCCGGGCCTATCACGAAAGGCAGATGCCCGAGGATCAGGAATGGACCGATGCAACGGGCGCAACACTCGGCTGGCGCTGGTCTGCCGTCTCGGCCGCAGGGCTTTACGTGCCGGGTGGATTGGCCTCGTACCCGTCATCGGTGCTGATGAACGCCATCCCGGCCAAGGTGGCCGGTGTGGAACGGCTGGCCATCGTGGTGCCCACGCCCGACGGGCAAGTGAACCCGCTGGTGCTGCTGGCGGCACAGCTGTCGGGTGTGGACGAGGTTTATCGCATCGGCGGCGCGCAGGCCGTGGCGGCGCTGGCCTATGGTACCGACACCATCGCGCCGGTCGACAAGATCACCGGGCCAGGCAACGCCTTTGTCGCCGCCGCCAAGCGGCGCGTCTTTGGCAAGGTCGGTATCGACATGATCGCGGGCCCCTCGGAAATTCTGGTCATCGCCGACAAGGACAATGAGCCTGACTGGATTGCGCTGGACCTGCTCAGCCAGGCCGAACATGACGAAAGCGCGCAGTCGATCCTGATCACTGACGACGCGGCATTCGGCCAGTCCGTCGCGCAGGCGGTCGAAAAACGGCTGGAAACCCTGCAACGCCGCGCCATCGCCGGGGCCAGCTGGCGCGACTACGGCGCGGTGATCACTGTGCGCAACCTGGACGAGGCCGCAGCCCTGTCCAACCGCATTGCCCCGGAACATCTGGAGCTTTGCGTGGCCGACCCGCGCGCGCTGAGCGAAAAAACCATCCACGCCGGAGCCATCTTTCTGGGTCAGTACACCCCCGAAGCCATCGGCGATTATGTGGGCGGCCCCAACCACGTGTTGCCCACCGCGCGTTCGGCGCGGTTTTCGTCGGGCCTCAGCGTGATGGATTTCCTCAAACGCACCACGCTCAGCCAGATGACCCCCGAAGCCCTGCGTGCCATCGGCCCTGCTGCCGAACAGCTGGCGCAATCGGAAAGCCTCGAGGCGCATGGCCTCTCGGTCACCGCGCGCCTGAACCGCCTGAATGGCTGAAATGACGCAAAGACCGGGCGCATATGGCGTTTCTGTGCGTTGCCCGTTGAATATCATTGCTATAGGTCTGTGCTGACGCAAGGAATGTGACTGTAAAGATGACCCGCATCTCGCATATCGAACTGGATGATAGAAATCTGCCGCCGCCCACGCCCGAGATCGAGCAGGAGCGCAAGGTCGCCATCTATGATCTGCTGGAAGAAAACAGCTTCTCGCTGCCCAAACGCGACGACCGCGTTGTGCCCGAGGGCCCCTATCGCCTCCAGCTTTCGATCCGCGACAAACGGCTTGTCTTCGACATTGAAACCGAGGCCAACGAAAAAGCGGCCGAGTTTCACCTGTCGCTCGGTCCCTTCCGGCAGGTGGTCAAGGATTACTTCCAGATCTGCGAAAGCTATTTTGACGCGGTGAAATCGCTGCCGCCCAGCCAGATCGAAACCATCGACATGGCCCGCCGGGGTATCCACAACGAAGGCAGCCGCGTGTTGCAGGAACGGCTGGAAGGCAAGGCAGATGTCGACACCGACACCGCCCGCCGCCTGTTCACGCTGATCTGCGTTCTGCATTTTGGGGGCTGACGCGTGAAGCCTCTGCCGCAGTCGGTCCTGTTCTGTTGCGACCACAACGCGGTTCGGTCCCCAATGGCCGAGGGGCTGATGAAGAAATTCTATGGCACCGGCACCTATGTCCAGTCCGCCGGTGTGCATAACGATCTGGAAATCGACGGCTTCAGCATCGCGGTCTGCCACGAGGTCGGCGTGGAACTGTCCCGCCACCGGTCGCGCTCCTTCGACGAGATGCAGGAATGGGGCGATGACCTCAGCTCGTTCGATCTGGTTGTGGCGCTTTCACCCGCCAGCCAGCGTCAGGCGCTGGAACTGACCCGTGTTTTTCACCTCGATGTCGATTATTGGCCAATAATGGACCCTACCGGGATGGGCGAGACCCGCGAACAAAAGCTACACCACTACCGACAGACCCGCGACCAGATCATTCAGCATCTGAAAGACCGCTGGGGCGAACCAACGGAGGGGACATGAACCAGACCGTCAAAACCTATTTCGATGCCTTCAACGCCGGTGACGTCGATGGCATGCTGGCCTGCCTGTCCGATGACGTGGCCCATCACGTGAACGAAGGTCAGATTCGCGTCGGCAAGGACAAGTTCGCCGCCTTTTGCGCCCATATGAACCGCTGCTACCGCGAAAACCTGACCGACATCGTTGTGTTCGAGGCTCAGGGCGGCACCCGCGCCGCGGCCGAGTTCATCGTCAACGGCACCTATCTGGAAACGGACGAGGGTCTGCCCGACGCCCACGGCCAGACCTATCGCCTGCCTGCCGGATCGTTCTTTGATCTCAGGGACGGCAAGATCACCCGCGTCACCACCTTCTACAACCTTGCAGACTGGACCAAACAGGTCTCGAATGGCTGACGTCACCGACGTCCGCCCCCTGACCGGAGCGGCACTCGGGGCCGCTCTGGACGATGTCGCCCGCCTGCGGATCAGGGTGTTTCACGCCTGGCCCTACCTCTATGACGGCGATCTGGAATACGAACGCAAATACCTCCAATCCTACCGCGACAGCGACAAGGCCATCGTGGTCGGCGCCTTCGACGGCGACCGCCTGATCGGCGCCTCGACGGGCGCGCCGCTGACCGACCACGCCGACGATTTCGCCGCGGCCTTTGCAGACACCGGGCTCGATCTGTCGCAGATCTTCTATTGCGCCGAATCCGTCCTGCTGCCGGACTATCGCGGGCAGGGGGTTGGCCACAAATTCTTCGACACGCGAGAGGGGCATGCCCGCGAACTGGGCTTTGCCAAATGCGCCTTTTGCAGCGTGCAACGCCCCACCGACCACCCCCTGCGCCCCGACCACTACCGCCCGCTGGATACCTTCTGGCGCGCCCGCGGATACGAGCCCCTACCCGGCGCAATCGCCCAATTCTCGTGGAAGGATATCGGGGAAGAGGGAGAAACGCTGAAGCCGTTGCAGTTCTGGATCAGGGATTTGTAGGGTTCGGGTTGAGAGCGGTGGAGCAGGGTTTTTCTGTGTGTTGCCGGAAGTGAGGTCACAGAGCTGCCATTCGTCGCGAATGCGAGGCAAGTGATGCGACCGGACGCTTATGGAAAAAACAAGTGAAGGCTTTGGTTAGGAAGGAGTTTTTCATCCTGAGAAAATGGATCTCTTCATTGCGTTTCTCCGCAACCTAACACCTCTCCTCATTTGCCAGCCGATTTGCAATATAACAGTAAGTTTTGCTGAATCAGCAGTACGGTCTGTGTCGTCAAAATTTCCACCCGTGGCCGCACGGTACAGTTCTTTCCACTCTTCCTTGGTATTTGCTAGAGCATCTTCTTGACCAAAGAAAAGTTGGTTCTGCATCCCGTTGACATTGTGAAGTTTTGCACGAATTTGCGCCATTAACTTCGGATGATCGGCTCCCAAAGATACCGCAGATTCCCCCCAGAATCGCGTACAGTCATCCAAAAGGCTGTCGATGATGCTACAAATATAATCAACGTCGGAATCTCGAGTGACCTCCTTACGGAGTGCAGATCCAAACCAAGTATCTAATACTCTTTTTATTATCGGGCCAACAATCGTACCGATGAGCGCCGAAAAGAAAATTGACCAAGTCAGGCCGCATGCTCCCGGTTTGCTTCGTCTTCAACATACTGCCATGCTTCATCCTTATAGACTTCACTGTCAGCGT
Source organism: Ruegeria sp. CH2 (assembly GCF_056537065.1). Lineage (NCBI taxonomy): Bacteria > Pseudomonadati > Pseudomonadota > Alphaproteobacteria > Rhodobacterales > Roseobacteraceae > Ruegeria > Ruegeria sp. CH2. The sequence goes on along the minus strand of NZ_JBQFQV010000010.1, from coordinate 18,149 downwards.
CTTCGACCTCAATTGTTAAAAGCTCTTTTACCTTCGAAAAGCTCACGCCTGCGCGGATCAATCCGCCAAACGCTTCCTCCAAAAAAGATGCAGGAAAGCCAGCGGCATCATCAAAAACTACAACGACCTTCTCACCTTTATTTAGATGAGGGAGCAGGAATTTTTCCCTGAAATCTTGACCGTTACCTTCTCCGTGTCGCGGATAGCGGCCTCCTGGGAACTTGTTGAAGTCTTTGGCGACAGCTATTCTAACCATTGCTAGCTCCTGTTCCTTTCAACGCGTCGAGGGGAATACTCCACTCGACCAATGTACCACCTATATGTAGATGGTGGTCTATTTTTTCCAACGTTTTATCATGACTAAGCGATAAATCACCTTTTCCACTAATGATACGTAAGTATCCTTGCCCCGCCAGTCGGATAGCGTTTCGCATCTTGTCGAGCCCTTTTCCACGTTCTGCTTTGTGAGTTCGAGTGCGACCTACTTCAAACGCGCTCTCAATTATGTTGGCTTCTGGCGCTCCCCCCACAATACCCGCCAAGAAAGTCTTAACAGAAGGCCAAAAATCCTCGTTTGTTGGCACGCAAGCCGGAATCCCGACACCTTGATCATACACAAAAAACCTTAATGAGTCGTTGTTTGGATCATAACAGCTAGTTGCCCACCAGCGGTGACCGGCGTAAGGAAACTTAGGTTTTTCCCCTAAATCAACATACCCGTGATCCAAGCAATTCAATACAGCCTCGTCCAAGGCACCAAAAACATACTTTTTGCTACTAAAGACAACGCCTAGATCCTGAAGCCACGTTTGCAATCTTGAAATGCTGACTCCGTCTCGCCTCGTGTCCGACTGCAAAGTAAACAAAACCAATTTATCGGGATCCGCATCCTGGCCTCGCTTAGCCCGCACGCCTAGTAGGTCAAAGACGCCCAGATCGTAGAGAAGAGTCCGAACGCGTGGAGACCAGTTCCTAATTCCTCGTGTTCGCAGGCCAGCGTCTCGGTTCAAAGACCAGCGATGCAACTCTGCTGCGAGAACCACGGCGGCTGGAACTGAAATTCGGTTAACAGCGCAAAGATCAATTGCAAATGGCTGAGGTTCAATAACACCGTTTCGCTTTGAGACTTTGTTGGTGAAAATCGCAGACTTCAGTTCAACGAAAAACTCAATCGTGGCCTCGCTATTTTGCGAAAAGCTGAGCACTCTGGGCGCCTTAAGAACAAGTGGTTTGTACTTTTCAGCCCCTCGCCAAAATCGCCTTCTGAGTCGGGAATGCCATTGTTTTCGTGCTAGAATCGAGCGCCTCAGCTGCTCGCGCCGTGATAAGTACTTCATAACAATTTTCTTTTTTGGTCTGTCGGGCAAACACTTCCGTGACACCTTCGATCAATGCAAGGATAAAATGCAAAAATTAGGTCATGAGTATACGCCTTGATTAACGTCACGCTGCAAATGCGTAATCGAGGAACTACCTGGATGTCTCATCAAAGCCATCCACCCCCCTTCACCCGCCCCCTGCACCAGATTGATCTGTACACGCGGCGACTCTCACGGTTTAGTGCCTCGACACATCGGCTCAGGGGTTCCCATCAATGAAAGTCGCAACCGCAGCGTATAATCTCGACTGGCTCGACAGCTGGGCGCAGTACGAGGACAAGCTGGACCGCTGGGTTGCCGAGGCTGCCGGGCAGGGGGCCGGGCTGCTGGTGTTCCCCGAATACGGCGCGATGGAGGTGTCGACGCTTGATGGTGCCGACGTGGCGGGTGATCTCGAACGCTCGATCCGCGCGGTTTCGGACCGGTTCGAGGATGTACAAAATTTGCACTCGCGCCTCGCAAGCGCGTACAAAACGTACATTCTGGGTGCATCGGCCCCGGTTGTGGATGGGTCCGGCCGCCCGGTGAACCGCGCCGCGTTCTACGCCCCGGACGGTGGCCGCGACCATCAGGACAAGCAGATCATGACCCGCTTTGAACGCGAGGACTGGGACATTGCGCCGGGTGGTCCACTCAAGCTGTTCGACACCGCGCTGGGCAAAATCGGTGTTCTGATCTGCTATGACAGCGAGTTTCCCCTGCTGGGCCGCGCACTTAGCCACGCGGATATGATCCTCGTACCGTCCTGCACCGAAGCGCTGTCAGGGTATTGGCGTGTTCGCATCGGGGCAATGTCAAGAGCATTGGAAAATCAATGTGTTACAGTTATGTCGTCACTGGTCGGAGCCAACGACTGGTCCGTAGCTGTGGACATGAACACCGGCATGGGCGGCGTTTTCGGCCCGCCGGACAAGGGGTTTCCGGCCACCGGAGTGCTGGCCGAGGGCGCTCTGAACCAGCCCGGCTGGACCTATGCGGATGTCGACCTGTCCGCCATCGCCGAGGTCCGCGCCGATGGCCATGTGCTGAACCGGACCCATTGGCCAGAGCAGGACGCCCGAGTCGAAACGGTCACATTATCCGCCCTTTAGATGAATCCGCCCTTGAAATAAGGGAAAAATAGGCTCATCTAAGCGCACATCCCCGCAGATTCTGCGGGCGCAACCTAATGATGGAGACAACATGGCCAAGGAAGATACGCTCGAATTTCCCGGTGTCGTGAAGGAACTCCTGCCTAATGCGACGTTTCGGGTCGAGCTGGAAAACGGCCATGAAATCATCGCACATACGGCAGGAAAGATGCGCAAGAACCGCATCCGTGTTCTGGCCGGCGACAAGGTTCAGGTCGAGATGACCCCCTATGATCTGACCAAGGGTCGGATCAACTACCGCTTCAAATAACGCCTGCCGAGATGGCGTTTATCCTGGGATCGGGCAGCCCAAGGCGGCTGGACCTGCTGGCGCAGCTTGGCGTGCAGCCCGACTCCATCCGCCCCCCTGACATCGACGAAACACCGCTGAAGGGTGAGCTGCCGGTTCCGTATTGCAGCCGCATTACGCGTGAAAAAGTAAAGGCAGTTCAATCGGATAGCGGTGACATCACGCTTTGCGCGGACACGACAGTTGCACTGGGGCGGCGTATTCTGGGCAAGCCCGAAGATGAGGGTCAGGCCGCAGAGTTCCTGTACGCTCTGTCCGGTCGCCGCCACCGGGTGATCACCTCGGTCGCGGTTCGGCGCGGGGATCGCATCCTGCAACGCGATGTCGTCTCGCAGGTCAAGGTCAAACGCCTGTCTGACGTTGAAATCAACGCTTATCTGGCGACCGGTGATTGGCAAGGTAAAGCCGGGGCCTACGCGATCCAGGGCCCTGCTGGCGCATTCATCCCATGGATTTCGGGCTCGTTCACTGGCATCGTGGGGCTGCCCCTGTCCGAGACCGCCGCCTTGCTGCAAGGGATCGGCTACCCACTATATCGCGAGGCATCATGAAAGGTCGCACCATCGTTCTGGACCATATCCAAGGCCGCGAGGCCGCGGCATTGATGGTCGACGGAAAGCTTGATGATCTCCTGATTGCCGCCGACGCGCCGGCACCCGGCACCATCTATCGTGCCCGCGCCGATCGACCGGTCAAGGGGCAGGGCGGCATGTTCCTGACGACACCCGACGGCCCGGCTTTTCTTCGACAGGTCAAAGGGTTAGCGCCGGGTGCCACGCTTCTGGTGCAGGTGGGCGGATATGCCGAGCCCGGCAAGGCCATCCCTGTAACCAACCGCATCCTGTTCAAAAGCCGCTTTGCCATTGTCACACCCGACGCGCCGGGCCTGAACATCTCGCGCAGCATCAAGGATGAAGACAAGCGCGATCAACTGCTTGAAATCGCGCATGAACAAATGGGCGACAGCCCCTACGGGTTGATCCTCCGCTCCTGCTGCATGGATGCGGATGCCGGTGACATTGCTGACGACATTTCGGCCATGCTTGCGCAAGCTGAACAAGTGATGACGGACGAGGGCTCCGACGTCGAACTGCTCAGCGAAGGTGACAGCCCGCATATCCTCGCATGGCGCGACTGGACCGATCCTGCCGAGGTTGTGACGAAAACCGGCAGTTTTGAAACCCATAGTGTGCTGGACGCGCTGGATGTCGCCCTTGGTGTTTCCGAGCCTCTCCCCGGAGGCGGATACCTCTATATCGAACCGACCCGCGCGTTGGTGGCCGTTGACGTGAACACAGGCGCGGATACGTCGCTGGCGGCAGGAACAAAAGCCAACTTCGCTTGTGCCAAAGCCTTGCCACGTGCATTGCGTGTGCGCGGGCTGGCGGGGCAGATCACACTGGATCTGGCTCCGATGCCCAAGAAAGACCGCCGAGGGTTCGAATCCGCCCTGCGTGCGGCCTTTAAGTCGGACCCGGACGAGACGATACTGGCGGGATGGACACCTCTGGGGCATTTCGAGTTGCAGCGCAAACGCAGCCGGTTACCTGTCGCAGAGATCCTGAAATGAGCTGTCCGATCTGCGGAGAAGAAACGCAAAAGAAGTTCCGCCCGTTCTGTTCGAAACGCTGCGCAGACATTGATCTGGCCAAGTGGCTGAACGGCTCTTACGCGGTCCCGTCTCAGCGCGAAGACGACCCTGAGACCGAGGCCGATGCGGACGAACGCAATACAATGCGACCGCACTGAAAAAATGTAAAAAAGCCTCTGGACACTGCCGGTAGCAAGTCATAGAACGCCTCCACCCAACGACAAACGTCGTTCCCGTGCCCGGGTAGCTCAGGGGTAGAGCAGTGGATTGAAAATCCTCGTGTCGGTGGTTCGATTCCGCCCCCGGGCACCATTTACGCCAGAGAAATGAGTGATGGATATCAAACGCTTAGCGTTCAATGTCTGGGCCTTTGGCTCGTCTGCAAGATGCTCGACCGAAAGTGTCCTGAATTGCGTGAAGATGCCATATGACCCGGAGCATTCGACAGTAGTTGCCGTCTCAGGCCGAGCGCTCCGTCGCCTTTTCCGGTTCCGGAATCGTGGAATTGAAATGCAGGGCGCTTTTTTGGGCAGGCTCTGAACAGAAGGTTCGGTGGGAAGAGTGGAGCGGAGTGCCCGCGATAGATCGATTTGCGCCGGGCGAACCGCCAAGGTGTGCAAGGTCAGGTCACACGTGCGCGTTGATCCTCGATCCCCATTGAGATCAGCGAAGGTTCTTCGCGTTGGCTGGTCTGAAAGCTTGCTTTGTCCTGCATCTTATCCCAATTGCTCAGGATCAGGCACTGCGCGACGGCTCCGCCCAGTGTGGTTCCCGGTCCAGTGACGATGAACATATCGGGTGCAAACTCTTTCGCGGCTTGTGATACGGCCTTTGTGAAATCATAGGTTTCGGTCACCTGATGACCCAAGGTGTAGTCCCAAAGCGCGTCCAGATCACAGGCGCCGGGCCACCAGATCTGACCGCGGCCATCTATCATGGGCAGATTGGGTTGTCGGAACAGATCTGCGGCAAGGCGGGTGCGACCGACTTCGGCAACTGGGCGTTGCAGGTGTGAATGAAACCCTGCGTGATTGGCCAGCCGCATCGGAAAGCGTTCCTGCACCACAGGCACCTTGTTTTCAAAGGCAGATAACCCAGCTTCATCCCCGGCCAGAACCAACATCCCGCCCAGATCAATTGACAGGGTGAGGGTCGCGCCAGTGCCGTCAATCTCAGCGACCAGAGCCAGCAGTTCGGCCTTGCGTGCCGGGTTCGGCTGCCAGTCGGCATCCAAGAAGGGGTAGATCAACTGGCCGCCAATCAGGCTCTGCTGCATGAGTGTTCCCATGGTGTTGACCACCTCGAACCCTGCCTCGGCGGTCAAGGCACCCCCGCAGGCCAGGGCCGAATACCAGCCCATCGAGTTTCCGGTCACAGCCACCACGTCGATCTTCTCTGGATCAATGGCACGAAAATCGCCCAGCGTCGCGGCAAAGATCAGGGCCGAGGCATTGTCGCCGCGCGTGTGCTTTGCCACGGAATACCGCGTTGCGCCGTCCAGTTCGCTTAGGGTTTCCTGACCCTGCGCGCGTCGCATGTCGTCGAAATGTGCCAGCAGGGCCTTGTCGGTAAAATGCCGACCCAGAACCCCCAATTCAGGTTTGTTGTAGGTGCCGCGCCCCGGACAGATGACAACAGCGGTTTGTTTTGCTGACCTCATTTGCCCGTCTCCATCAGGGATCTTGCTGCGGCCTCGATGCTGTCTTTCGATGGCATGGTTGCGGCATAGGCCGGGCCGGTGGCGATAAAGCTGTCTTCGGCGGTAATACGTGCCATCGGCACATCTGTGGCTTCGTGGAAATGGGCCATCAGGGCTTCGGCCACGCCACCGTGATGCCGGGTTTCATCGACGATCAATATCCGCTTGGCACCGCTTACGGCCCGGGTCAGCGCGTCTTTGGGCAGCGGTGACAACCAGCGCATGTCAATGATCCGGGTTTTTATCCCGTCGGCCTCCAGCGGTTTGCGCGCCTGATGGCTGAGGTAGACGCCATTGCCAAAGGTAACAATCGCCAGATCGTCGCCGTCGCCATCCACGCCGACCTCGCCGAAACCGATCCTTTCGGATGGGTCGGGGTAGGTGTGCATCCAGCCTGCGTCCCCAGCTTCGTGCAAGTCCCGCATCGGGTAGAGCGCGATGGGTTCCAGAAACACGACCAGCCGCTGTTCTTCCCGGGCCAGCCGCACGCATTCACGCAGCATTCGTGCAGCGTCGGCGCCGTTCGATGGGCAGGCCAGGATCAGCCCCGGAATATCGCGCAGAACCGCGACCGAGTTGTCATTGTGGAAATGCCCGCCAAAACCTTTTTGATACCCCAACCCGGCGATGCGCACGACCATCGGGTTGGTGTACTGACCGTTCGAGAAGAAGGGCAGGGTGGCCGCTTCGCCGCGCAACTGGTCTTCGGCGTTATGAAGATAGGCCAGGAACTGGATTTCCGGCATGGGCGTAAACCCGTTCTGAGCCATCCCGATGGCTAGGCCCAGAATCGACTGTTCGTCCAGCAGCGTGTCGATCATCCGGTCAGGGCCGAAACGGGCCTGAAGCTTTTGCGTCACGCCATAGACACCGCCCTTGCGCCCGACATCTTCGCCCATCATCACGATCTCGCCGTGTTCAAGCATCAGGTCGCTCAGAGCCCAGTTGATCAGGCGTGACATGATCTGGGGTTCAGCATGTGCTTTGAGGTCGCCGCCGAATACCTCAGCTCGATGTTCAGCTGACGGGCCATTGGTAGGGGCACAGGGGCGTGCGGGCGGGATCAGGCTGGCCATCACATCACCTGCGGTTTTCAGGCGAGGGCGGGTGATCGCCTTGTCGGCGACGCGGGTGACGCGGTCGCAGGTGTCGGTGTATACCTTCAGCGCGTCATCCGGTTGCATCGCACCGGATTGTTCCAGCAGACGGACGGAGTGCAGCAGGGGGTCGTTCGCCTCTTCGGCTTCGACCTCGGATTTTGGCATATAGGTGGTGGGCATATCTGCCCCGGCGTGGCCATACAGGCGCACCGTGCGGATGTGCAGAAATGCGGGCTTCTTGCGGCTGCGGACATAGGCGGCGGCTTCTTGTGCGACACGGTAGGTTTCGAAAATGTCGAGCCCGTCACACGTGAAATACTTCAGTCCCGGTCGATGAGAGAATGTTGCGGCAATCCAGCCTTGTGGTGTCTTGGTCGAAATTCCGATCCCGTTGTCCTCGCAGCAGAACAGCAGTGGCAGGGGAACCGACTGGTAAGACGTCCACTGCGCGGTGTTGAACGCGCCTTGCGCTGTGGAATGGTTGGCCGAAGCATCACCAAAGGAACAGTAGACGATGGCGTCGTCCGGCATTTCTGCATGTTCGGGTTTGTGACGGCGGGCTGCCCCGATTGCATAAGCCGCGCCGACAGCTTTGGGCAGGTGGCTGGCAATGGTCGAGGTCTGCGGCGGGATGCAAAGTGCTTTTGACCCCAACACCTTGTGCCGCCCACCGCTGATCGGATCATCAGAGGATGAAGCGAAGGACAACAGAATATCCCATGTCGGGCTCTGCCCCTGCACCTGATCGGACCGGGCGATCTGAAACGCGGCGTCGCGGTAGTGTAGAAAAGCGGGGTCTGTCGGGCGCAGGGCTGCCGCCACGGCGGCCATCCCCTCGTGACCAGAGGAGCCGATGGTATAGAACCCCTGACCCGCTTTCTGCATTGCCCGGCTTTGGCGGTCCAATGCACGGCTGAGACATTGCGCGCGATATAGCCCGACCGCTTCGGACGCTGTCAGTGGGCCAGACGGCGTCGCGCCAGCGGGGAAATCCCGTGCCGCAACCCGGCGCAGGAAGTTGTCATGCACAATGGTTGCGCGATCCATCTTTGTCGTCCTCAGGCGAAGGCTTGCAGGCCCGTTTGCGCGCGACCCAAGATCAAGGCATGAACATCATGCGTGCCTTCATAGGTGTTCACGGTTTCCAGATTCACCATGTGGCGGATCACGTGGAAATCCTGGCTGATGCCATTGCCGCCGTGCATGTCACGTGCGTGGCGGGCGACCTCAAGTGCCTTGCCGCAATTGTTGCGCTTGATCAGACTGATCATCTCGGGTGCTGCGCGGGCTTCGTCCATCAGACGACCCACGCGCAGAGCGGCCTGAAGGCCCAAGGCGATTTCGGTCTGCATGTTCGCAAGCTTCAGCTGGAACAGCTGCGTTTGCGCCAAAGGGCGACCGAACTGTTTTCGGTCCAGACCGTATTGCCGCGCGGCGTGCCAGCAGGCCTCGGCTGCACCCATCGATCCCCAGGCGATACCGTATCGTGCGCGGTTCAGGCAGCCAAACGGCCCTTTCAGACCTTCGACACCCGGCAACAGAGCATCTTCCCCGACCTCGACATTGTTCATCACGATCTCACCCGTGATCGAGGCGCGCAGCGACAGTTTGCCTTCGATCTTCGGAGCTGAAAGACCGGGTGTACCTTTTTCAAGAACGAAACCCTTGATCTTGCCGTCATGCGCGTCTGATTTGGCCCAGACAACAAACACGTCAGCAATGGGCGCGTTCGAAATCCACATCTTTGACCCGTTGAGGACATAGCCCCCATCAGTCTTTTTCGCGACGGTTTTCATGCCGCCGGGGTCCGAACCTGCATCGGGCTCGGTCAGGCCAAAGCAGCCAATAGACTCCCCGCTGGCCAGTTTCGGAAGGTATTTCCGGCGCTGTTCATCCGTTCCGTAGGCATAGATCGGATACATGACGAGGCTGGACTGCACCGACATCATCGAGCGGTAACCGCTGTCGACCCGTTCCACTTCGCGTGCGACCAGACCGTAAGTGACATAGCTGGCACCGATGCCGCCGAATTCTTCGGGGATAGTCGTGCCCAGAAGGCCCATTTGACCCATCTCGCGAAAGATTTCGGGGTCTGTTTCTTCATTGGCGAAAGCCTGGGTCACACGGGGCAGCAGTTTGTCCTGCGCGTAGGCGTTGGCCGCATCGCGCACCATGCGTTCGTCTTCGGCCAACTGGTCTTCCAGCAGAAAAGGGTCATCCCAAGTGAAAGGGCCAAGCTGGGGGCGGGATTGTGGTTTCATGAGAGTTTCCTTTCTACAGCGGCTTTGAGACGTGCAAGCCCCGCTGCAATTGTATCTTGGGCATAAGCAAAGCTCAGGCGAAAATGTCCGGGCAACCCGAAGGCGCGACCGGGAACCAGAGCGACACCGGCATCTTCCAACATCCAGGTGCAGAAGTCAGCGTCATTTTTGAACGGTCCACCCTGATCCTCAAGCAGTCCGGCGCAGGAAGGAAAGGCGTAGAACGCCCCGTCGGGAGCCGCGCAGCGCAACCCCGGAACCGTGTTCAACCCTGCAACCACCAGATCACGGCGTTCGGAAAAAATGACCCGGCGTTCTTCCAACAGGTCCGGGCTGCCGGTCAGCGCCGCAAGCGAGGCCCATTGTGCAATCGAACAGGCGCCCGATGTAACCTGCCCCTGAACGGCCACCATTGCCTTGATCAACTCGACCGGCCCGATCCCCCAGCCGATGCGCCATCCGGTCATGGACCATGCTTTGGCGACACCGTCGACGATCAACAGACGGTCGGCAAGGTCAGGGGCTGCCTCGGCCACTGAAACAAATGGAGTAAAGCTGAGATGGCGATAAATCTCATCCGCAAGAACCCAGACCTGTGGATGCCGGGACAAAACAGATGCGAGGGCGGCGATCTCATCCTGTGTATAGATTGCCCCCGACGGGTTCGACGGCGTGTTGAGCATCAGCCAGCGCGTGCGCGGTGTGATAGCGGCCTCTAACTGTTCCGGCAGAAGCTTGAATCCCTGATCCATCGGGCAAGGCAGAATGACGGGCGTTCCACCCGCCATCCGCACTATGTCAGAATAGCTGGTCCAGTAGGGCGCGGGCATGATGACCTCGTCGCCGGGGTTCAAGCTGGCCAGCATGGCATTGGCTATCACCTGCTTGGCACCGGTGGACACAATGACCTGAGCCACTTCGGCTTTGGCCTGCCGGGCAACTTCGGCGCGCAGGTCGGGCACCCCGGCCGTCGGCGGGTATTTCGTCTTGCCGTCCAGCGCTGCCGCGTAGGCAGCTTCGACCACATGGGGCGGGGTGGGCAGGTCAGGCTCACCGGTCGACAATGCCACAACATCGCGCCCTTCCGAACGCAAGCGTGCGGCGGCCTCGGAAATCTGCACGATTTCGGACAATTCGATACCGTTTAGTCGGTTTGCGCGGTGAAACACTGTCAATCTTCCTCTGGAGGTGACTGAGGTTCTATCTGCAAAGTAACTTGATAAAAATACGCTGTTTTGTATCGTTTCTGTGACTAAAACTCATAAGTGATATGCCCAGAATCAGCTCCCTTCCGTCTTTTGCCCTCATGCGCAGCTTCGAGGCTGCCGCACGCCACGAAAGCTATACCATGGCAGCAGAGGAACTTGGTGTGACGCAGGGCGCGGTTAGCCGCCAAGTGCGTGAACTTGAGGCTGCGCTGGGGGTGACGCTGTTTCGCCGGGTCGGGCGTGCCGTTCGCTTGTCGAAAGCGGGTCGCGCTTTGTTTGAAGAACTTGCCGGAGACCTTGAGCGGCTGAACAGTACGATCAATCGTGCGATCGCGGCCGGTGACGGTGCGTCGTTGCTGTCCTTGGCGGTCCTGCCCACCTTTGCGACACGGTGGCTGGTGCCAAGACTGCCGGATTTCAAGCACCTGCATCCGGGGATCGAACTGGATTTGCATTCCTACACGACACCGTTCAGCCTGGAAGAGCGGCGCGTGGACCTTGCCATTCACTTCGGGCACGAAGATTGGCCTGGTGCGCGGCTACGCAAGCTATTCCCGGAAAAACTTGTCGTGGCAGCTGCGCCCGTGTTGTTGGGCGCCCAACGGCCTTTCGAGGAACAGCATGTGTTCGATCTGCCGCTGTTGCATCTGACCTCACGGCCCGGGCTATGGTCCGAGTATCATGCAAGCCTTGGGCTTGACTCCAGGGCGGTTTTTCCAGGGATGCGCTTTGATCAGTTCTCGATGCTGATCGAAGGCGCAGTTGCCGGAATTGGGGCTGCGATTTTGCCGTCCTACCTGATCGAGGCCGAGTTGGCGTCTGGCGCGCTGGTCCAGACCGGGCAATTGGTGAATGCCTCGGGCAGCGCATATTTCATTGCAACGCCGACCGGGCAGAGGAACGAAGCCGTACAAGCGTTTGCGGACTGGATCATCCGGCAAACGAAAGGGCATTTGTAAGGGTGCGGACGCGACAGATGGGTTACAGCATCCGGATGCCCTGCATGGTCTGGATGATTGCCAGATCCTGCTCGTAAAGCTCTGTAAATGCGTCAACGATGTCTGCGTTCCAGCCGGGCAGATCGAGTTCTTCTTCGACCTCATCGGGCCTGGCATAGTCTTCCAAAACCCGCGCAAGGTCTTCGCGTTGAGTGTCCTTGTCGAGGCCGACACCGCCCCGCACGATGTCCAGAACATGCTGTTGACCGGTTTCAGTCAGAAGCGACGACAGCAACGCATATTCATCCACCAGAGGAGCGTCACCGGGCAGGCCCGCCATTGCGCGCGTGATATCCCCCAGAATCAGTGGCAGATGTTCGTTCTTCCACAAAGTGAGCTGCACCTGAGGTGCAAGATCGCGCAGATCTTCGATCATGCTCAACCAGCTCAGGCAACTCAGATCGGTGCTGGTCAGAATCTCCTGTCGGTGATCTTCATGGATCGACATCAGGACCTTGGGTATGAAAAAACCGGGGTTCACCAGACCGACAAATATTTCGACCTGAGCATCGTCCAGCAAGGTCTGCACATAGGCTGTCCGCTGCCCGGCAAAAGGGTAAATCTGTCCATGTTGCAGGGCAGAGCGTGTTGGGCCAAAGAACTTGTCGTTCGAGAGGATGACACGATCAACATTTGGATCATCCGGAAGAAGGGCGTGCAGCCCGTCCTGTGTTTCTGCATCAGACAAATCCTGAGCAAGGGCATCAGACAGAACCTTGACAAACTGACGTCCGCCGCGCGGTCCCAAGATCGCAGCACGGCTATCCGCCAAGGCCTGCTTGTTTGCCGAAAGCGAGGACAGCACTTGCCCTTCATCGGCGAAAGCGGCCCCGGCATGGATTACTACCTGCATCTTTTGTCCTTTTACCCTCAGGGGCTGTGTCCATCCCATTCCATGTCTTTGCGTCGCGTGAAAATCTGCAACGAACCAACCGTGCGGTTTCTGCACTTTCTCAGGAAATCGGGCAATCCCCAAGTTTGAGTTAAAAATGAGGGTTGCAGTCCTCTGTCGGACGAAGTAATCGACTGCCAGTGCCCCTATAGCTCAGCTGGTAGAGCAACTGATTTGTAATCAGTAGGTCCGCGGTTCGAGTCCGTGTGGGGGCACCATTTTTACAATAAAAAACAATGCGTTGCGCGACATCTGGACGCGCGAGTTTACTGCTCATTGCGCAGTCAGACATATGGCAGACATTCTGCGATTCAGGCCCCGCGTGCCTTGCGCCACATCAGTCTGACATGTTCAATACGTTCTAGTAGACTGGGATACAGTTCTCGTACCTGATTTTTGTGTTTATTTTCAGTGTTTTGATACGTTTTGATATGATAATACGTTGTTTTCTGAGAATTCAAATTTCAACGTAGGAAGTGGGTGCAATAAATGGCGAACGAAGTCATGTAAGAAGCTCTGCATTCCCGTAATTTGATATCAAGCCTTTGATAATAAATGATTTAGGGGATCGACACTTTCGTGTGGTCGGAGTGCCTACAATCGAACTTAGTCAGAGTGAAGTATGCTGTCTGATAAGCATTCAAAGATGTGTAGCTAAATACTAAGCCCACTCCACTTGTATTGGTGATTCACACAGCCAAAGTGCAGCGCAGAATTTGTGAATCCGTTTCAAGTAGGTGGAAGGTCGTGTCTGTCCCCCAACCCTGACATGTGCCAAAGTTGAATTGGCTGACTGAATTGATCTTTCAGCTGGAACTTGCAGTGCTGGCTCGAAGCATTTCAACAAAAACTGTGCGCACGGCCAAACAGGGTATAGTTCGGTCGCCACCATTCGGCCCCCTTACAATTACCCCGACGACCTTGCCTTCATGCAGCACAGGTCCTCCGCTCATTCCTTCGTATGTGCCGGACAACAACTCGAGCACATTATCCGTGGCAGGAGGTGTTCCATCAAAAGATTGGCGGGAAAAACCTGTCACCTCGGTCGAGCGAATAGTCAACGAGGAAGGATGAAGATTGGAAGGATAGCCTGCCGTTTGCACGGCCGACCGGATGCCAACGCTCGCTTCCTCTGTTGGGTTGGCCAATTGCAACAACGCAGCCGGTTGATAGGCAGCTATTGGAGCGCGAATTTGGATCAAGGCGAGATCGTTGTGGTCATCCTGCAAAACTACATCAGCATCCATCGGAAACGTTGGATTTTGCCTAGGAAAAACTCGGAGGTTTGGTCCAAGGCAATGTGCACAAGTCACATACAGGTTGTCTTCGATTGCGAAGCACGTACCGACGGCACCACTGCCCGTGTCATTTTCCAAGTAACAAACCGCTGCATTCAACACATCATGATCTTCGACCAGAGGGATATGGAAGTCTTGCCCTGAGCATAGATCATTGTAACGGGCGGCCAGTGCGCGAAACACTTGGTCCGTTGAACCTTTGACCTGACGAATAAATTCGATTTTGCCCCGCACCACCCATTCGAAGTTGCTCGCTTCTTGTTCAGGTAGGCGACCACGATCCGGGCGTTTTTCGTCGAAGTGTTTCGCACTTGCTGCTGCAAGCCCATTATATTCCCAATCGTGTAACATTGCTCGAACTTCACGAACAAATTTTCGTTTTACGTTGACTTTTTCATTGACGACCAACCCAGTAACATCTTGCTGAAACGCTCGCCCAAGAAGGCGAGTTTTCTCGTGATTGATCCGAAAACCATTGTCTTCCACGATCTGTTGGAAGCTATCGGACAAGGTGAACTCTATGAAGCTTTCTGGGTCCGCAAAACGCCCTATCGGCGCGGGAAAGGTTCGGCGATTTGATGATATTGTAATGTCGTCGGCATAACGAGTGTACGTGCACCCCAATTGTCTGCAAAACCTAGCTAGTTCGGCATCCAGTTTGTCGGTCACTATATTGGCTAATAGGGGTGACAACGCTCCACCCGGCATCAGAACACTTGTCGTGCGCCGTGACCCGTTAACCTCTTTTTCTGTTTCGAAGCACGCAATGTGGGCGACGAATTGGGCGATTTCTTCGGGGTAGTTGTAAGGTGGAGCAATCAGCCGACCTCGGACGCGTCCAAAGTGAATTGTCTCGAAATAATCTGCAAGGTCGATATTCAAGACCCAACGTTTGCCGACGTGTTGTCTTGCGTTACTCACTATGCTGCGCTGACGTCCTGACACAAAGCCATGAACATGGGCACGAGGTTGATAGTCTACTTCGATCAACCTCAAGATGTCGCGTTGTAGGTCAAGCAGGGCTTTGCGCGGAGCACAGATGCGTCGAGTGCCCCCACTTCGCTTTGGGATTGTAAACTCCTTGTACCGTGCACCTGCAGGCAACCCATGTGCGATATAGAACATTCGCCGCCTGTAATCACGGCGCAGGTGGAATGCGACTTGGCGTAGATTGGTAAATCGTTTCAATGACATGGGTGCACCAACGACCTGCAATCTCGCATTTCCAACGTAACGTGATCATCAAGTATCATCATGTAAGGCGAATTGCAGGTCGAGTTGAAAGTAACCTTCTCGAAGGTGTCGCAGGTAACACAACACTTGGTTGATTGCGGGCCGCTGGTGCCATCATGAGGTAGCTTGGAATCATACCGAGATACAAGGGGCGTTCGATTATAGTTCAACCAATCAAGTGGCCATCTTGGACAGCAATGTCATTTCACCGTCGCTCAAGTTCAGCAATACTGTGCAAGTTTTTCAAATTGACTAGCTTCGAGCACGGAAATCTTTGTGGCGACTTGCGGAATGTGTTCTACGCCACGAATCCGTCTGATGCTGTCTAGAGGTACAGGGGAGATAGGCTCGATGCCTTTCAGTTGGATTGCACATCCCAAATCACATCCGCCAAAGTATTCGAAAAACTGGTTCTTAGTGATCGCGGCTTCAGATTTGTACCGTGGCCACAGCTTGTCTGGCGAGTCGTAGTCGATCGCAACGACAGTGGCTTTGGCGACAAGTGCACCGACAGGTAATGTTGAATATATCCAAAGTTGAGAGCCAAGCGGCAACGACATGAACCGCCGGCGCAATTCAACTGTCTTCACGCCCCTGACAATGTTCTCTGCGTGGTTTGAATGAACTGAAATCATCGCATGACAGTCAACGTCCATTGGCCCAACCCCGATCAAAGATTTCTTGAGCAGCGGCGGTAGCAATTACCGTTGCAGTTTGCAGATTTTGACTGCCAGCAGCGTTTAGTTGCTGAAGCTCCATTAGGCTGACCGGGCGAGGAAATCGCAGCAGTGAGCTGAAACTGGTCAAAGTGACCATATTGCTAGATGAAAATCGATCCACGCTGTCGAGAACTGTCCTTTTCATATCGGATTGGCCTGTTTCTTCTTTTTGTTGTGTAACCACGTCATCGACGCGTGCCGCCGCGACTACTGCTCCGCGACCTCCGGTACGGGTTGATTCATAGAACAAAATCACTTGATTTGTCTTG
Organism: Ruegeria sp. CH2; assembly: GCF_056537065.1. Classification (NCBI taxonomy): domain Bacteria; kingdom Pseudomonadati; phylum Pseudomonadota; class Alphaproteobacteria; order Rhodobacterales; family Roseobacteraceae; genus Ruegeria; species Ruegeria sp. CH2. The sequence goes on along the minus strand of NZ_JBQFQV010000010.1, from coordinate 2,062 downwards.
AACAAATTCTTGCTTCGACCGCTACTGACGTAGGTTTTCCGAGATCGGAAAGCGCCTTCGAACTGATCCAAAAGGCTGGTCTGGTCTGATGTACCAAGTAATTCATCAGCATAAGATCGCCTGATAGGCTGAATGCTAACGCGCCTGTTGTTGGTGACAATCAGAGTTGGGGAGAGTAAGTCTTCGATACGCAGAAATTCAGTTACATCAGCGGAGTAGAGGGCATCAAATCCGTCAAAAACATTCGGAAATATCTGGGAAAATTCATTGCCGAACGCTACCCTTGCACGATCTGATAGACCTGAGAAATTTGAGGGAGTGATGGGTGTGCCCAAAGCTGCTTTGCTTAATACCTGATTGGAGTCACTATCGACAAAGCCGGTCTGCAATGCTGCTTTCCGCACCGCGATTTGCCCAGGTACATCGTCGAGACTTAGCAAGTTCAACCCCGCGCGTCCGATGGCGTCGACTTCATTGCTGAGCAGTGTATCAGCGATGAGTTCTGCGTTCGGGCGTTCGTGATCCACCAGTAGAAGTACTCGATGTGCGTCCCCAATCATTGCGGGAGGACGGGAAGCAAGTATTCCTGTGGCTGTCATAGCGTCGTCAAAGGCAGCCACGAAACGTCCGGGCGAGCGTGTTTCATGCCTCACAAAATAGCTGTCATCGAGGCCGCCTGCCGATTGCAGCTTCTCTGCAATGTCGCGCGCGACCTCAGGGCTTACCGTGCGCAGTTGGAATCCTTTGCCTCGGGTCGGTTTAAATTCGTCATTCAATTCCGTCGAGGCGAGCGCATCGTGGAAATCTTCAAGTGCTACAACTTCGAGGCCCCAAGTCTCACGGATCTGACGGCGATTTCTTAGCATTACGCCATCACTTGTTACGAACGCAGTAGCGTTTCCTGCTATGCATTCAGCGAGGTGCCTGCAGTCACTACGCGCTTGGGGTGTTCCCGCCTGCGAGGGTTTTCTCATTTCAAAAATGGACTTGTGGATGCTCGCAGCTAGGTCTTTGACGCTAGCATCGATTTTACTGCGCATTCTCGGAAGTGCATTTGCCAGCTTAAGCAGTGGGTCATCTTTTTGGGCTGATGATGTCCGGCTAAGTTCGTTTGAGAACTCTGAAGTCACAGCAATTCTCACACGACCATCAAGCGCAGCTGTGAAGACTCCAGTTGCCATTTCGTATTGATCACGCCCCTGTTTTATCAAGTCAAAAAGAACGTTGATGTCGATAACCCAGAGGTTTGATCGAGTGTCTGGCCTTGGCAAAACTGGAGCGGGCTGGTGTGTCAGCATTGCAGTAAGCAAGTTTGGGCTTTTTAAAGTTCGCTCGCGAACTACGATTTCGCGTTTTCGCGCTTTGCCACCACTCTGTGTCCTAACTGTGTGGAAGAGGTTTTTTTGATAAAACAGCTGGGCTATGCGCAAGTCTTTGGCAGGCTTTGCCGTGATCGCCAGATAACCTTCTGCCTCCAACTTGGCTACTACGTTGTCCAGCAGAAACTGGGCGATTCCCTGACGGGGGTATGCTGGGTCAACAGCAACGGCTTGAATTCGCCCATTGGGAAAGACGCCACCAAACACAATAAAACCGATGACTGTGTCATGACCTTCAATGCTTCCAAGAGCAGCGATTAGACGTCCGCGCCAAATCGCATCTTCAAGGCTGCTCCGAGGCCAGAACCCGATTTCAGTTTTGTAGTTGTCCGCAATAGCCACCAAACGGTCTAGATGCTTTATCAGTTCGGACGAATTTTCAGCTAATATCATACGCAAATCGCTTTTCCCCAACAATGGGAAAACGACGACACCTATGCAACCTTCAGGTGCCAAGGGGGGAGTTGTTACCACTCATACTTTCTCGGTGTGTAGGAGCTAAGACACACATCGACCACGTCAGTGCCGCGCATGCTGTTTTAGCGCGGTTTGAGAGCGGAAAGCTTCGGCTTCCCAGTCTGTCGTTGATATGACTGGACGTGTCGCGGTTTGCTGCCGCTCCTTTGATAGCATTTATTGCAGCAAAGGAGACGAACTATGGGACTGAAACGGACGGACGAATT
>NZ_JBQFQV010000009.1:0-163568 GCF_056537065.1 Ruegeria sp. CH2 | reverse complement strand
GCCTGCTGGCCAACACCCTCACCGCCTGCTGCCGCGCAAACAAACTCCCAGAACCAGAAGGCCTGACCGCGTGATATACGCGGGGGCCGGAGCGGGGCGTTTCAGAGTGCAAGGTACCCTATACCTGCAAATGCAACACAACATCCAAGCCACTGCTGAAGAGCCATTTTTTCCTTCAATATGGCCCAGGCCAGAACTACGGTTAACAACCCAAAAACGGATGCCGAGACCGAGGCAAATTGTGCATTGGGCAAACCACCCGCTGAGACCACGCAAAGGATGGCAACTGCATCCAGAACACCCATCACACATAACAGGGGCATCGCTTGGGGTCCGGGCCAGATTGCTTTTCCAGATGCCACAGCAACCATCCCCAGAGTCAGGATTGCCGCCAATCGGCTGACCAGCGAGACCGAGTACTCGTTGCTAAGCTCGGTTGCATATTGTCCTAGGGCAAAGGCCGCCGCGAAGCCGACGGCCGCAACCAGCGACAGCAGTATTGTTGGGCCTGTTGCCGGATACACCACCGCATCCCGTTCGGACTTGGCTGCGACCACGGAAACCCCGATGCCAATCGCAATGACGGCAAGCCAATGCAGCGGGCTGATAGTTGCACCCCGCCATATGGCCAGCAACACGGACAAGACCGGGTAACTCGCGACAAGTGGCGCAACCGACCGAACCGGGCCACGCTGAAAAGCGGCATACATGCTGATACCCGCCAACAGATAAAACCCGCCCGCGGCGACAGCGGTGAACACTGCGGCACCAGAAATCGAGTCAAATGTACCCAGCGTCACCGTCAGACCAAACTGAAGCACCGCGCCCGATATCAGCACGACCATCAGCGACGCGATCACGCTGACAGACTGGCTGACATAACGTACTGCCAGATCGTGTATCCCCCAGCAAAGTGCCGCGACCAGGCCAAGCGCCAGAGCAGTCATTTTGTCATCACCATCATCGGCTTTGTTTCAATCCGCTTGAGACCATGCATACGTCAAACTGTCACTGGTATTAAACTTATTTTCCTGTTATGCAATATTATTGAAGCCAAAGGCAGTAAGAGGCAGCACATGACGTCTGCATTAGAGCAACTTGGCGGTGAGAGCCGGCTGCGCAGTCTGGTTGAGCGTTTCTATGATCGGATGGAAACGGATCCGGCAGTTTATTCCTTGCACAGGCTACACTTTCGCGGCCATGGGCTAAACCATACCAGACAGGCCCAGTTCGAGTTTCTCAGCGGTTTTCTGGGAGGGCGGGCCTATTACCGCGAACGATTTGGTCATATGGACCTGCGCGAAATTCATGCGCATGTCCCTATCCGCGAAGCTGATGCCGAGCTTTGGCTGGAGACGTTTGACGCCGCGCTGGCGGATTGCGGCATGTCCGGTCCGGTTGTCGATAGGATGCGCGTGACGTTGCGCAGGGCGGCGCTCATGCTGGTCAATGACGTACCTGACTGGCGGCTGGAGGCGGATGCGGGCGCAGATGCCCGTGACACACAGCGTGAAAAGAGCGACTAACTTCGCGTGGCCATCGCAGAAACAGGGCCGCCTATGGCGCGGCCCCGATATGCAACCCTGCAATCCGACTTAGATATCGAGCGTGTTGTCTTTTTCCCAGCGCGAGAAATGGGAAACAAAAGAGTTCCATTCCTGATGCTTCATTTTCAGGAAAGCTGACGAGAATTCGGAACCCATCATCGCCTTCAGCTCTTTGTCCTTGTCGTATTCGCGCAGCGCATCAAGCATGTTCAGGGGCAGTTTCGGTGCACCGCGTACCTTATGGCCTTCGGCATACATATCGATGTCCCAGCGCTTGCCGGGATCGGCCTTGGACCGGATACCTGACAGCCCGGCCGCGATGATGACGGCCTGTAGCAGGTAGGGGTTGGTTGCGCCATCGGGCAAGCGCAATTCGAAACGTCCGGGGCCGGGAACGCGCACCATGTGCGTGCGGTTGTTGCCGGTCCAAGTCACCGTGTTAGGCGCCCAGGTAGCACCGGATATCGTCCGCGGCGCGTTGATGCGTTTGTAGCTGTTCACCGTGGGGTTGGTGATCGCCGCCAGTGCCGAGGCGTGTTTCATGATCCCGCCGAGGAAGTGCTTGCCGCGTTCTCCCAGACCAACCTCGCCGGTTGGGCCGTCACCCTCTCCTGCGAATACATTGGTTTTGGCGGCATCACCCGGCGCATCCCAGACCGAGATATGGGCGTGGCAGCCATTGCCGGTCAGTCCTTCGACCGGTTTCGGCATGAATGTCGCCCGAAGCCCGTGTTTTTCCGCGATCGATTTTGCCATGAACTTGAAGAAGGAATGCTTGTCTGCTGTGCGCAGGACATCATCAAATTCCCAGTTCATCTCGAACTGGCCGTTGGCATCCTCGTGGTCGTTCTGGTACGGACCCCAGCCCAGGTCCAGCATGTAGTCACAAATTTCGCGCACCACATCATAACGGCGCATCACGGCCTGTTGGTCATAACAGGGCTTTTCGGCTGTATCAAACGGATCACTGATCTGTTCGCCATCCGGGGTCATCAAAAAGAACTCGGCCTCGATCCCGGTTTTGACATGCATGCCCTCGCTTGCCGCTTCGCCAATCAGGCGGCGCAGAACATTGCGCGGGGCTTGCGCGACGTCCTTGCCTTCCATCACACAGTTGCCCGCAACCCATGCCACCTCTGGCTTCCATGGCAGCTGGATCACCGATGACGGGTCCGGCACCGCCAGCATGTCAGGATGCGCAGGGGTCATATCCAGCCAGGTGGCAAACCCGGCAAAACCAGCGCCATCTTCCTGCATCTCGGCAATGGCTTGCGCTGGCACCAGTTTGGCCCGCTGTCCACCAAACAGATCGGTGAACGAGATCATGAAGTATTTGACGCCTTTTTCTTTTGCGAAAGCTGCGAGATCTGTCGTCACGATTGCTTTCCTTTCCCTGTTGAATTTTCGGTTTTCAAAGCAAGAACGCGGCCCCCATTCAGGAGGCCGCGTCGCATATGTTCAGAACCCTTCCTTGCCCGGGTACCAACTGGTTCCCGCTAAGGGCACCCGCGCCATCGCGGCGGCCTCCATGGTCAGGGCACACAGGTCCTCCGGCTCGAGGTTGTGCAGGTGGTTGTGACCGCAGGCGCGCGCAATGGTCTGCGCCTCTAACGTCATGACCTTCAGGTAGTTGCGCAGCCTGCGACCCGCTTCGACGGGGTTCAAGCGCGCGGCAAGCTCTGGGTCCTGCGTTGTGATGCCAGCGGGGTCGCGCCCTTCGTGCCAGTCATCATAGGCCCCTGTGGTCGTGCCCAGTTTCTGATACTCGGATTCCCATTTGGGATCGTTGTCGCCAAGGGCCACCAGAGCGGCGGTGCCAATGGCGACCGCATCGGCCCCAAGCGCCAATGCTTTGGCCACATCTGCACCTGTTCGTATGCCACCCGAAATGACCAACTGAACTTCACGATGCACACCTAGATCCTGCAACGCCTGCACGGCGGGGCGGATACAGGCCAGTGTGGGCAAGCCAACATGTTCGATGAACACATCCTGCGTGGCAGCTGTGCCACCCTGCATCCCGTCCATGACCACGACATCAGCCCCGGCCTTTACCGCCAGTGCAGTATCATAATAGGGGCGCGTCGCGCCGACCTTGACATAGATCGGCACCTGCCAACCGGTGATTTCGCGCAACTCAAGGATCTTGATCTCCAGATCGTCCGGCCCGGTCCAGTCCGGATGGCGACAGGCCGAACGCTGGTCGATGCCTTTGGGCAGGGTCCGCATTTCGGCCACACGGTCGCTGATCTTCTGACCCAGAAGCATCCCGCCACCGCCGGGTTTAGCGCCTTGCCCGACCACGACTTCAATCGCATCCGCCTTACGCAAATCATTCGGGTTCATGCCGTAGCGCGAGGGCAGATACTGGTAGACCAGCTTGGATGAATGACCCCGTTCTTCCGGGGTCATGCCGCCATCACCGGTTGTGGTCGACGTGCCCGCAGCAGATGCGCCACGGCCCAAAGCCTCTTTGGCAGGACCAGACAACGCGCCGAAACTCATACCCGCGATGGTGATCGGAATGTCCAACTTGATCGGATTTTTCGCAAAACGTGTGCCTAGCGTTACCGAGGTATCGCAGCGTTCGCGATATCCTTCCAGCGGATAGCGCGAGATGGATGCGCCCAAAAACAGCAGATCGTCGAAATGAGGGACCCTGCGCTTGGCTCCGCCACCGCGAATATCATAGATGCCGGTCGCAGCAGCGCGTCGGATCTCGGCATTGATGGGGTTGGAGAACGTCGCCGACTGGATCGGCAGGGTGCGGGGGATCTGATCGTCCATATCTTTCATACCCTTCTTCCTCAGTATGCGGCGGCGTTGTCGATGTCGAAATTGTACAGCTGCCGAGCCGAGCCGTAGCGTTTGAACTCTTCCGGTTTGGCATCACAGCCCGCCCGGTCCAGCAGGTCTTTCAGTATCTCCAGATGTTCGGGACGCATTTCCTTCTCGATACAATCGGCACCAAGACTTTTGACCGAGCCGCGCACGAACAGCCGCGCCTCGTAGAGTGAATCCCCCAGCGCATCGCCTGCGTTTCCGCAGACCACCAGGTTTCCGGCTTGCGCCATGAAGGCGGACATGTGGCCGATATTGCCGTGCACGACGATGTCGATGCCTTTCATCGAAATGCCGCAGCGCGAGCTTGCATTGCCCTTGATCACCAGCAATCCGCCATGGCCGGTCGCGCCGGCATATTGGCTGGCGTCACCATCGACGATGACCTGACCGGACATCATGTTCTCTGCAACACCCGGCCCGACGGACCCTTCGACCTTGATAGTTGCCTGCTGGTTCATCCCCGCGCAGTAATACCCGGTCGATCCCTTGACCGTCACCTCGATCGGCGCGTCCAGCCCAACGGCAATCGCATGGCTGCCCTTGGGATTTACAATTTCCCAACGGGTCTGGTTGGTCTCGGAATTTTGTGCCTGCAAGCAAGAGTTCAATCCGCGCAGCCCGTCTGCCTCTAGATCATAGGTCTGCATATCAGGCGGCCTTTTCGTGGGTTGTGGGGCTGTCGTTGTGCGACCAGAAATAAACGGTGGACGGTTCAGGTTCCCAAACTCGTGCATCTTCGATGCCGGGCAGGTTCACTAGGGCGCGATACTCGCTGCCAAAAGCCACATACTGATCGGTTTCAGCCATCACGGCTGGTTTACACGCGATCGGATCACGCACGACGCCAAAGCCGTCCTTGGTTCCCACGACAAAAGTGAAGAAACCGTCCAGATCATCGATGCTGGATTCCAGAGCCTCGCCCAAGGTGGCACCATTCATCATCTTCCAGGTCAGGTAGGCTGCGCCAACTTCGGTGTCGTTCTCTGTCTGGATCGTTACACCCGCGCGGCGCAGTTTGCGGCGCAACGAGTTATGGTTGGACAGCGACCCGTTATGGACCAGACATTGGTCGGACCCTGTATTGAACGGGTGGGCACCCATTGTGGTCACCGCAGATTCCGTCGCCATGCGGGTGTGTCCGATGCCATGCGTGCCGCTCATTCCGCTGAGGTTAAAACGCTCGGCAACATCCTTCGGCAGGCCGACTTCCTTGTAGATTTCAAGGCTGTCACCACGGCTCATCACCCGGACCGACGGGCGGATCTCAGCCAGAGCGGACCGTGCAGCTTCGAACTGACCGGCAGGAATTTCCAAAACGGCATGTGTGTCGTTGTTTCTTTGACCAACAGACGTACCCAGGCTTTTGCCCAACTCGTCCGCAAGGTCGACAAAATCGGTTTCGGGGTTGGGGGACTGAACCGTAATCTTGGTTTTACCCGCCGATTCTGCGCCATAAATCGCAATACCGGCACTGTCGGGGCCACGATCTGTCATCGTGATCAGCATGTCTGTCAGCATATTGCCCAGTTGAGGAGCAAGGGACTGATCTTTGAGGAATAATCCAACAATTCCGCACATGGCTGGCAGATCTCCTTGTGTGTTTCGTTATGATTCGACGGTACCAATTATTCTGCAGGATATCAATAACGGTAGGAAAGTTTTTTTCCTGTCAGGCAATGGACGCATCCATTGATCTTGCGCCCATTGCCGGTTCTCAAAACCGGATCAATAACGATCCAGCTGTGCTTTTACTCTGTCTTCGTCTCCTGCGTGACGGGCTTTTTCAAGATGCTCGCCCTCGCGGACAAATTGGATACGGTGCCAGCCGACCCAGAAGACAACGCCGATGATGACCATCAGAATTTCGTACCCCTGGAAAGGATAGACCGGTCCGACTTCGGCAAGATCAACGGACCAACTTGTATATCCGATTGTAGACATAACGTTCTCCTCTATTTCGCGGCTGCGCCGCGGGCGGCCAGCTCTTCTTTGTCAGCCGCGATGATCGCTGCTTTGGCATCTTCGTAGGCATGGTGTTCGGCGTAATCGAGGCCCTGAAGCTCAACCTCTTCCGGTATGCGAAGAACACCGGCAGCAGCTTGCAACTTGGCCACGATCCAACCGGGCATGAAACCCAGCACAAAGAACATTATGACTGCACCGGTGACCTGTCCGACCGGATTGATCGTCGCATATCCTTCGTAAGGCGAAGACGGGACACCCCACAGGACAAACCCAGCAATGATGAGGCCAATGACACCTGAGTACCCGTGCACTGCAACCGCCCCGACAGCATCATCCAGCTTGAACCGGCGTTCGACCCAGTAGTGCAGCTTGTAGACAATCACGACACCGATCGCGCCGATGATCATCGCCTGGATCGGGTGGTACAGGTCATTCCCTGCGGATGCCGTGATAACACCGGCCAGCCCGCCAGAGAACGTCCAGAAGGCATCGCCTTTTGAAACCACATACGCCGCCATCAATCCACCAGACAGAGACATCAGGAAATTGAAGGTGATCGCCGAGAGAGTCGTCGGAGCCAGATAGATGTTTGTTGCGGTCCAGGTCACACCAGTGATCTGCCCGTCAATCGCCTCGGGAGAGATCACCGGAACGTTGCAGGCAGCGTAGAAACCCCAGAAACCGGTGTAGATCAGGAAAATCCCGATCGTCAGCATCCACGGATTGTGAGGTGGAATATCCCGAGGAGTTCCGTCCTTAGCAAACTTGCCAAGGCGTGGACCCAGAACCATGATCACACCAAGCGCATACCCCCCGGCGATCGCGTGAATAACGCCGGATGCATAGGCATCATGATACCCCAGAACACGCACCATCCAGCCGGCATAGTGCCAACCCCATGCGGCATCGATGATCCAAAAGACCGACCCGATCAGCACCGCATGTACCCAAAGGGCCGAAGATCTGATCCGCTCGATCACCGAGCCGGAAACGATCGAGGCCGCGGTCCACGAAAACAGCAGGAATGCGGCCCAGAAGACCCCTGTGATTCTGTCGCCAAGGTTGGTGGCCATTGTGTCGGCCCAAGGCAGATTCGCGGCACCCGCTTCTGCATCCAGACCGCCCCAGAACGGAAAGTTCGGAAAGGCCCAATAGATCCACCATCCAAAGAAGAAGAACGTGACCGTCACCAGCGGGATGATCATGATGTTTTTCATCAATGTGTGCATGTGGTTACGCGCTCGGCTGGCGCCGACCTCGTACATGCAAAAGCCCACATGGATGAGGAACATGAAGACGACCGTTACCCAGTAATAAAACTCGGTAAAGACCGTCGTGAGTGCGTTTAGATTACCATCCACTTCGTAGTCTCCCTGTTGTTGCAGCAGGAGGTCCGCCCGCGCAGAATTTCCTGCTGGGAATATTTATCTACTCAGAGGACATTTTCATTTGCGACCTGTCAATAGATATGTGGGGCAAACACCTTTTAGGCCTGTCCGTAACCTAAGCTTTGGCACACCAAAAACGGACCTAAACATCTGACAAACAACTAACAAATTCCCTTCTCAGGAATGTTTTCAGGGTGCAAAAATTGCAGGCAAATATTCCCAGCAGGAAAATTTTCTGCACTCAGGTGTTGATTTTCAATCCAACATCGGCCTCAATGTGGCCAACAAAAACGATCAACGGGAGACCTGAACCATGGCCATTCTTTGGAGGACGTCGGCCCTTGCGCAGCGCCATGCCGAGATCGGCGGCGAGCTTGAGGACTGGAACGGAATGGGGACCGCTTGGTTCTATGACCACAGCCCTGAACGTGCCAAAGCGGACTACGAAGCCATCCGCACCAAAGCTGGTCTTATGGATGTATCCGGCCTGAAAAAGGTTCATGTGGTTGGCGAGGATGCCGCCTATGTTATTGATCGTGTCACCACGCGGAATGTGGAAAAAATCATGCCTGGCCGATCGACCTATGCCTCGATCCTGAATGCCGAAGGCAAGTTTGTTGATGACTGCATCATCTATCGTCTGTCGGTGAACACGTGGTTGGTGGTGCATGGCACCGGAACAGGCATGGAGCAGCTGACATCCGTGGCGGCAGGCAAGAACTGCTCGGTCATTTTTGACGACGACATGCATGATATGTCGCTGCAAGGGCCAGTCGCCGTTGATTTCCTGGCAAAGCATATCCCCGGCATTCGTGACCTGGCTTATTTCGGCATCATGCAGACCAAGCTTTATGGGTGCCCGGTGATGGTTTCGCGGACCGGGTATACCGGTGAGCGTGGGTACGAGATTTTCTGTCAGGCCAAACATGCTGTGCATCTGTGGGACAGCATTCTGGCTGACGGCAAGGACATGGGCATCGTACCAGTCCAGTTCTCGACACTCGATCTGCTGCGCACCGAAAGTTACCTGCTGTTCTATCCGGGCGATAATTCGGAAACCTATCCGTTCGATGGTGAGACATGTGGCGATACGCTGTGGGAACTGGGTCTGGATTTCACTGTCTCGCCCGGCAAGACCGGCTTTATCGGCGCCGAGAACCATTATGCCTCGAAAGGCAAGGAACGGTTCAAGATCTATGGCGTCAAGTTGGAAGGCACGACACCGGCGAATGAGGGCGCGGACCTGCTGCAGAATGGTGAAAAGGTCGGTGTTGTCACCTTTGGCATGTATTCCGAAATCAACGGGCATAATGTGGGTATCGCGCGGATGCCGGTTGCCTGCGCATCGCCCGGAACCAAGCTGACGGTGCGCAACGGAGATGGAACGGAAATAGCGGCGACTGCGGAAGAGATGCCGTTCTACGATCAGGATAAATCGATCAGAACCGCAAAGGGCTGAGTTTCAGGGGGCGCAACGGGCATACCGTGGCGCCCTTTTCCTATTTGAGGGTACAATGTCAAAGTTCGAATTTCCCAAGTCAATCACAAGCCGACCGATCTGGGGCACGCTGGAAGCTCGCAAGGGTGACCATCATCTCATGATCGCCGAAGCCGAAGGCGCAGAAGCCGTTCTCGACATCGCGACGCCTGATCTGATGGCCAAAACGCATCTGATCTACATCCCTAAAGGGACGGACTACTCGGAAAGGTTGCAGGCGCTGAACCCCGCCCAATTCTACGAAGGTCCATCCTATGCGGCCGCGCTGCAACGCATCCGCCGCGTGCTGGAGGACGCGCATATGGGATTGCAGGTCTATCTGAGCGGTACTGAGGGCATGATGGGTCAGGCCATGAATGAGGTGACAGCAGTCGGCCTGCCACACACGGCGATACAGACCGAACATCGCGGTTCGGTTGCACGCCGGATGCAATGCGTGCACTGCAAAGGCATCACCGAAGATGTCGAGGTTGATCCGTTTGTCTGCTCGCATTGCGGGCTGAATCTGTTCGTGCGCGATCACTACTCCCGCCGGCTTGCCGCCTATCAGGGTGTCCGTGTCGACGCCGAAGATCATGGCAACGTGCCCGAGCCAAAGGGGATCTACGAATGAGTGGTGCCGAGAAAATTCAGGTCAAAGTGACCGAAATCACCCCGCTGAATGAACTGGTGACGCGGTTCCGGTTCGAACGCATCGACGGCGGTCAGTTGCCAACATTTTCGGGCGGAGCGCATACCGTTGTCGAAATGAAGGATGGCGGCATCACACGGCTTAATCCTTATTCCCTGATGTCCGACCCGTTTGATCAGTCATCCTATACGATCTCGGTCCGCCGCGATGATGAAGGCAGGGGCGGTTCGTTGTTCATGCACCGTCAGGTAAAGCTGGGTGATGAAATGACCATCAGTTATCCGGTCAACCTGTTCTCTCTTGACTTGCGCGCCCGCAAGCACCTGTTTCTGGCCGGTGGCATTGGCATCACGCCCTTTCTGGCGCAGATCAAGCAACTCGAACTGCTGCACGGGCACTGGGAACTGCATTACGCGTGTCGCAACACGGCATTGGCGTCTTATGCCGAGCAACTGACAGACAGGCATCCGAATGAAACCCATCTGTATTACGACGACCAAGACCAGCAGATTGATCTGAAAAACCTGCTGAGCGGGCAACCCTTGGGTACACATGTATATGTCTGCGGTCCCAAGGGCATGATTGATTGGGTGCGCAACACCGCGGCTGCCGAAGGCTGGCCCGAGGATTGCGTCCATTACGAAGAGTTTCTGGCCCCGCGACCCGGCAAACCGTTCGAAGTGCGGTTGGCCACATCGGACAAAGTTATTCATGTGGGCGAGAATGAAAGCCTGCTGGAGGCGATCGAACGTGAAGGCGTGGATGCACCGTATCTGTGCCGCGGCGGGGCTTGTGGCCAATGCGAAACCGTTGTGCTGGATCATGATGGCAATTTCGTTCACCGCGACCACTGGCTGACCGACGAAGAAAAGGCAGCGGGCAAGAAAATCATGCCTTGCGTATCGCGTTTCGAGGGCAAGTCCCTTGTGCTGGACCGCTAAGAGGAGGCCCAACATGACCATTCAATTCAACGACGAGTCCTTCCGCGACGATTATACGTTTCATAACTCGGACTGGGCGATAAAACGCTTTCCGTTTCCGTTCCACGAAGACAGCTACATGTATTCGGTCAACATGGAACAGCATCGCGGCGGGCCCGAAGGGTCAGTCTATGAAAAGCGGTTCGATGTGGACGAACATTATGTTTCGGAAATGAAAGACCGCGCCATCGTTCTGGATCAGGACCCGCTGCGTTGCCAGTCTTTGCCACACATGACATTGGCGGGTTGGGACATTCTGGAACTGATTATGGTTTGCAAGTCCGAGGATTACCCGGATCTGTTTGAACTGCACCGCAACGGCAACCAGTGGCGCTGGATCAACAAACCATTGGGGATTGATCACAGCTTTACCTTCATGGATGAAACCACCCTGCCCTGCGGGCCGATGGAATATATCACCCGTCAGGCCCAGGGTGACTATGCGATGCTTGATCAACGTGACGACATGCTGTGGATGGATGCCGGAATGGTGACCACCCAGGCCGACTGGAGCCTGGATTTCGACATTGGCATGAACTTTTTCGAATGGCACGCCCCGGTACCACTGGCCCACGAGATGGGTATCTTTCAGCGTGCGCTGAAATTCTTGCTGAGTATTCAGCAGGGCGCACCCGCACGCCGCCTGAACTGGACCATGACGGTCAACCCGCTTTTGGATACCAGCCCGGAGAACTACCATAAATGGGGTATTCAGAAAACCACACTGACACCGGAGAATATTGGCCAAAAACAACATCTTCGGGTCGAGTTGCAGACATTCTTCCGACTACCGCGTTCAAACGCGCTGTTATTCCCAATCCGCTGTTATCTGTGTAGTTTTCAGGATCTGATGACTGTACCGAAATGGGGTCGTCGCCTGCATCGTGTTGTTCGTGATCTGCCAGTGGAACTGGCAACCTACAAAGGGTTCATCGACAACCGGCCGCTGATGCTGGACTATCTCAGCCAGTTCGACGACGGGTTGCCCACCTCGCCCGGGATCTGGCCGGATCTGGAAACGGAACCCCCCTTGTCAAAGTAAACCGGCAATGTCAGGTGTCTTGGCTGTTATGACTGATCCAGACAGAACACCGTGGCTCATCCCGAGCGATGACTTCGCTCTGTATGACGCTCTGGCGCTGCTGCGCGAGTCCTTTCGGTACATGGATGCTCGGATCGACCCTCCGTCGTCCATCCATCGTCTGAACGTGGACGGAATGCTTGCGCATTGTCAAAGTGGCGGAGAAATCTGGGCCATCGGCCGACCGCTTTTCGCCTGCATGTTTCTAACGCCCAAGCCCGACAGCTTGTACCTTGGAAAGCTGGCAGTGAAGGACGGATTGCGAGGACAGGGTATTTGCCGGTCCTTGGTGGATCATGCTGCAATCCGCGCAGCGCAGCTTGGCCTGCCCGCGCTGGAACTGCAAACGCGCGTGGAGCTCACTGAAAACCATCGCATATTTTCCAGGCTTGGGTTCACGATTGTCAGCACGGGCAGCCATGAGGGGTATGACAGACCCACAGATTTCCTGCTGCGCAAGCCGATCAGTTTGTCTGCGGATAGCTGATCACTGAAAGATAGCGTGCCGGCAGATTGACCAACCGTTCCGGGCCGTGGGGTGCGTCGGCGTCAAAGAACAGGGTATCGCCGGGCTTCAGGGGATAAATCTGGTCCCCGTGGCGATAGTCTACCTCGCCTTCAAGCATGTAAATCGTCTCAATTCCGCCATGTTGGAACGTTGGGAACACATCGGATTCAGCAGTCAGTGTGATCAGGTAAGGTTCCACGATTACACCTGATCCATTGGCGCCGATATGCCCAAGCAGGTTGTACTGATGGTTGGCGCGAGTTCCCTCGCGCTCCAGTTCGACCCCTTCACCAGCTTTCGTATGAACCGCCTCGCGGCGTTCTTCAAACTGACGGAAAAAGCTAGTCAGAGGAACCGAGAGCGCATCCGCCAGCAATTGCAGGGTTGTCAGAGAAGGTGACGTGTTGCCGTTTTCGATCTTCGACAACATGCCGATTGACAACCCAGTTAGCTGAGCCAGGTCTGCAACCGTGATGTTCTGCTGTTTACGAAACGCTCGAACCTCGCGACCAATGGCGACTTCGAGAACTTTTTCCCTGTCACCCGAACGAACCGAATGCGGGTCCTGACTCAGATTTATCGCCATGTCTTTGTCTTTTTTTTTCAATTTCACTCTTTCAACGTCTTGCTACACTTGTCCAAACCGGTTCTGCAACCAGGCGCGGTGCAATAGCCCATCCAATTCGGACCACAATAGCACCAAGCTTTCCTGATAGTAAAATAATCATGCTGACAGAGAATATGAGCACACTGTTCAATCGCAGGAACCGTTCCGCTGCACGCAGGTGTTTTGCCAAAACGCTGGACTGCCAGGTTTCACTGCATCAATCTGAAATCTCGGCTAAATCGACCCAGCGATTTACTTGGGTCGATTTCAGTACTGCGCCACAGAATCGCATTTCGTAGCGACCGTCTTCAAATGTCGCCAGTTGCGTAAAGTGCGACATGCTGCCTGTCGTCAGGGAATTTGGGACAGTTGGCCGCCTGAACTAAGAGAGGATCAGGCTCACCTGGTTGTTTTGATTATGCGGCGGATTCGAGGTGGAGCAAGCGCCGGGTTTCGATTGTCTTTTGTTTGGTCCTTCCTCGTTGTCTTAGTATGGTCTGCCCGCGTCCGAAGTAGACATCGGCCGGGGTTAGGTGTTCAGTTTCGGCATCTGGTGGATTGGATTTAGGATGGATCGATCTGGTTTTGATGTCCAGATTTTGCAGATGTATTCATATGGTGCGAGACCGCTGAGCGTCATCAGTCTGAGGGCAAAGTTGTAGGGGTCAATTGCGGAAGAGTGTGGAATCCAACGCTAAGAAAACAATGACGCCATTGCGGGACGGGGCGAAATGACACTCTGAGCGATTTCGTGTTGCGCGCGCTCACAGCACCTGTATGCCGCAGGGACGGAATTTTCGGCGCCGCGGTGCAGCGCGGAGACCGGCCATTCATCGACTGCGCAGCAATTTTCGGACACCCAATTTACGAGTCGCGGACGAGAGTCCTATTTCGCTGCGGTTGCACCAACGTCCGGTCGCACGACGGGTTTCTAGTCAACGATCACCACCTGCCCTGTGAGAGCACCCTCGACACATTTCGCATATGCCAATCCAACATGATGGGATGAAACCGGTTTGTGGCCGTGAAACCATGCGCCGTAACGTGGCGCGGACACGTCCAACATGCCCGGACTGACAACATTGACTCTCAACCCGCGCGGCATCTCGATTGCAGCGCTCTTTACGAAGCCTGCCAATGCTCCGTTAGCGGTTGCCGCATTTGAACCCATTCTGATCGGATCGCGATCAAGAACACCGCTTGTCAGAGTGAAGGAACCTGCATCCGAAATGACGTCCAGCCCAGCCAGGACAAGGTTCACTTGCGCCATAACCTTTTGCTGAAGACCCACCATGAAGGTCACTTGGGTCATCTGCGGCAACGGGGCAAAGGTCGCGTCGCCTGCACAGGACACCACAGCATCGAAATTGCCGAGGCTTTCATACAGTGATTTCACCGCGTTTAAGTCACTTGAATCGACCCGATGGTCCCCACTTGAACGTCCCAC
Source organism: Ruegeria sp. CH2 (assembly GCF_056537065.1). Lineage (NCBI taxonomy): Bacteria > Pseudomonadati > Pseudomonadota > Alphaproteobacteria > Rhodobacterales > Roseobacteraceae > Ruegeria > Ruegeria sp. CH2. The sequence continues at coordinate 149,072 of NZ_JBQFQV010000009.1, read as the reverse complement.
TGTGACGATTTCATGCCTTTGCCGAAGCTCCTTGCAGGCAGCTTGTCCAATATCACCACCTGCTCCGACTACGATAATTCTCATGCCTGATCCTTCAATATCTCATCATAGCGTTTCAGTTTTCGATTTAGGATCACGCGGCATCGGTCCAGATCGGCCTGTCGATCTTCCAGGCGGCGGCTATGTGCCAAAAGGGCAGCTTTGCGCTCAGGGACTTTGCCGTCGCCGGATGCGTAAAGCTCCGCAAAAGCCCGCATTTCTGCCAAAGGCATACCTGTCGAACGAAGGGACGCCAGTAACTCTAACCAATCGGCATCTGTCTTCGAGAATTTGCGCTTGCCATCCGCGCCGCGTTGGACGAATGGACACAACCCCGATTTCTCATAGAAACGAATTGTTGAAGCGCTGAGTCCGGTGCGTTCTGCAACTTCTGAAATCATCATGCGATCTGATCCTCTCGCCCAAGTCCCTACCTACCTGAAGCTACTTCAGGTCAAGCAACTTCTGCAGAAACTCTCAAAAGCCGCCATTCTCGCATCGCGCAGCTTCGGCCACTCTGGCTCGCTGCAAAGCGCTTGGGCAGTATCGATGCGGACAGACAGGACTTGGCGCGCCGCGGCCAAGGTCAGCTTTCGACGTATCAGGCAGCCACCATATCAACTTCGGCAGCCGAGAATCCAAAAGAAGCGACCATGTTCCGATGGGCATCGGTCCCAAGGAATTGCGAAAGAACTGCGTCGACTTCGTTCCGCAGGTTTGTGTCGTTCAAACCAAACGCGAATGACCCGAACGCAGGAGGTTTTTCTGAGTTTGGCACAAGGATCAGTTCCAGGTCCCATTCCGGGTTCTGCTCGATAAATCCACCATGCGCTCGACCCACGCTGGCATAGGCATCGGCGGTGCCTTCACAAACAGCTTGTGCGGCCTCGGCATATGTTTCGAAAATCATGATGCGCTCTGCGCTGACGCCAAATTCAATCGCCGAGCGATGCTGAAACTGGTCCCGGATAACCGCCAAACGGATATCAGAATTGTCGGCAACCGATCGATATCCGCTCAAACCCATCTGATTGCCCCCAGCCACCAGGAGCCCGTCGGGTAGCGCCCAGATCGGGCGGCTGAACAATGCGCTCTTCCTGCGTTCTTCCGTTCCAAAAAGACCGGTCGTCATGCGCCATCGGCCATCCCCGACCCCGGGCAAGAGTTCAGCAAATTCCGTTTCTACCGTTTCAAAACCGGCAATGCCAAGTTGCGCCAATACATACCGCGCGAGTTCAACGTCACAGCCCGTGACGAGGCCTGTTGCATCGACGTAATTGAACGGCGGTTCGATCAGGTAGGCAAACTTCATGGGTCATCCTCTTTGGTGTCCGGGCCATAGCTGGCGATCTTGATGGCGAGGATACTTTCGCATTTTTCGAGAGTAGCGCGTTTGGCTTTTAGCGTTGACGCGTGGCCCAACAGGATTTGTCGCCGTTCTTCGATACCTGCATCGCCCACTTTGGCAAGAGTCGTGAACCGACGCATTTGCTTGAGTGGCATGCCGGTTTCGCGCAGCCAATAGAGCAGAGTCAGCCACTCGACCAAACGAGGCGTAAACCGACGATGTCCATCGGTGCCACGCTCGATCTCTGGCAGCATTCCCGACTTCTCGTAGAACCTTATAGTATGTGCGGATAGCCCACAGGCTTCCGCCGCTTCAGCAATTCTCATCTTCGCAAATGTTCCTCTGATCTCTGGGTAGCGAGTTAGAGCCACTCTAAGTCAATAGCGACTATTGAAAAGCCGGCATTCGTGCAGAGTGCGGCATCTGTCAAACTGGGCTCTGGGCGGTCATCGAAGGCGGAGCAGCATCTGAATTAAGAGAGATCTGTGGAGCCATCGAGGACGGCCCAAACCAATCTCTCAGCGCAACCCCATACTCTGCGGTCGCTGCCCGAAATTCAGACATTCGCTGCAGGCACGAAAGGTAGGATCACCGCAAGGTCAGCAGTGCGAACAAAGCTGGCATCAGCAATTCGTGTTTGAGACCCACTACCGATGCAAGTCTCCGTTCAAGTAGCGCAGACCGGTGTCGATGATCACGGTCACTACGGTTTTGCCCGGTCCAAGTTCCTTGGCCTTTTTCAGGGCCGCCCAGATGTTTGCACCTGACGTCACACCGCCAAGCAAACCTTCCTGGCCAGCGAGCGCCCGGGCCCCCCAATAGGCGTCTTCATCCTTCACTGGAATTACATCATCGATGAGGTCCCTGCGCAGGATCTTCGGCACGAAGGTTAAGCCTATCCCCTCGAGCTTGTGCGTACCACTGGTGTCACCTCCTGAGAGGTTGCGCACGTAGTAGGGCTCCACGGCGACAACTTCGGTGTTGGGATTGTGCGTCTTCAAGACCTCGGCATTGCCCGAAATGCAACCGCCACCGCCCGCAGCCATGACGAAGGCATGTACGGGAGTGTTTACTTGGCTCAGAATTTCCTGAGCCATGTCGTGATACCCCAGCTTGTTATCTATGTTGTTCACCTGATCCGGCCAAAACGTGCCCGGTTCCCCGGCCAGTTCTTTTGCGCGCACAATCATCCGGTCGAGTACATCCGCAGTCAGCACGCCGCCCTCGGCGTGAACAATTTCCACTTCCGCGCCGAACGCTCTCATCGTTTGTAGCTTTTCCTCGGAGAACCCGTTTGAAGACACAAAGTAGGCCTTATACCCGCGAGTGGCACAGACCATCGCCAGCGAGCTTCCGGTGCTGCCACCAGTGTACTCGACAACGCGCCCACCGGGCTTCAACTCTCCGCGCCGTTCGGCCCCTTCGATCATCGACAAGGCCATGCGGTCTTTCATGCTGCCCGTTGGGTTGGCCCCTTCCCACTTCACATAGATGTCGGCGTGATCGGGTCCTGTCAGATGGGACAGTTTGATGAGTGGGGTATTGCCGATGGTGGTCATTTTGGAGCCTTTCGCGGACTGTCATCACCAGTGGCTTCCATAAGTTAAGTCACATACTGAGTCAAACTTCCATTTTTTAAGTAACTGCGCTAAGTTCAACAAATTGACAGCTAACATGAGGACGGAATGACCCAAACAGAGCATGAGTTTCGTTCCCGATGCTCGATTGCGCGCAGCCTTGAGATCCTTGGTGACAAATGGACCCTGCTGGTGGTGCGAGACCTGTTGTGGCACGGAAAACATACATTCCAGGAATTGCAGAACAGTGAGGAACACCTGCCCCCAAACCTTCTGTCTCAACGACTAAAGCGGTTGATGGAGTGGGGGCTTGTGGAGCGGGTGGCCTATCAGGTCAGGCCAGTGCGCTATCGTTACATGCTTACCGACCGGGGGCGAGCGTTAGAGCCAACCTTGTTGGGGATCATGAACTGGGGGCACTTGCACTTAGGGGGAGGACTGTTCGACCCAACGCTTGGCAAGACAGTGGCTGGAACATCGGTCTGAGTTTCCAGACACGTTCGTTCTGGGTTCGTAGCAGACCTGGGAGCATGCGCGTCAACTAGATTCCAGAGTTTGCGACACATCCTCGGCATGTCCGAAGCAGAATACCAACGGCTTCGCGATCTGACCAGCGAATGGCGTTTCGGCAACAACTATCTGCTGACGATCCTCCTGGAACACTTAGACGATGTTGTGGACAGGAGGCTTGGAGCACCGTGATGGCGGACTTCATCGAGGAATACGGTCAGCCGGAAAGCGGCAGATTGCGTTAGCTGACGATGAGGCCCGGCCGATAGTGTTGAAAAACTCTGATTTTGCCCAAAAGTGGTGGAATAGTTGGCCGTAGAGAGCAAGTCGAAGACCCCGGCTAGGCGTAAGAACACAGCTTCGACGTCGTCAATCTGGATTTGACCAAGGCTTCGGCAAAGGTGACGGCACAGGCAACACCATCAACAACTGGCAAACCAAACTCCTCGGATAATTGTGACATCAAGTCTGTCATTCCGGCACAACCCAGAACGATGGCTTCAGCTTTGTCCTCGTCAATGGCGGCGCGAATTTCAGCCCGTATCTTATCTATTGTCGCCGGATCGTTTTCCTCAAGCTTCAGAACCGGCACGTCCGATGCCCGAACCCGGGCACATCTGCGATCCAGGCCATATTTCAGCAAATTGGTTTCCAACCCAGCCAGAGATCGGGACAGCGTAGTAATGACGCTGAATTTTGGACTGATCATGGAGGCCGCGTGATAGGCGGCCTCACCAACACCAACGACCGGAGCCGAGGTGATGCAACGTACAGCGTCGACGCCTGTGTCATCGAAACAGGCCACTACGATGCCATCCACATCCGGATGCTGCTTGACCACATCCAACAAGCCCGGAACACAAGTAGAGACATCCAGATAGCCCTGTATGCTGGCGGGACCGTCTTGCGAAGTGGCAGCAATAATCATGGTTTCAGGATGCGCAGCCGCCCGCGCTGCCTCTTCTATCTTTCGCGTCATGGAACTGGTGGTGTTGGGATTGACGACTAGAAGTTTCACAACGTCCTCACATTTCTCCGCCCAGATAGGCGGCTTTGATCCGGGGATCAGTCAACAGCTCTTTGGAATTGCCCGAGATCACCACATTTCCAGTGGTTAGTGCATAGGCACGGTGCGAAATCGAAAGCGCCATGCGCGAGTTCTGTTCGACCAGCAGCACAGACACACCTTCGTCCCGGTTGATAGCTACAATAGACCGCGCAATGTCTTGCACCAGCTTGGGCGCAATTCCCAACGACGGCTCATCCAGCAACAGAAGGCGTGGCTTTGCCATCAGAGCGCGCCCGATCACCATCATCTGCTGCTCGCCACCCGACAAGGTTCCTGCCGACTGGCTGTAGCGCTCTTTCAGACGCGGAAACCGTTCCAGAACCGAATCCAGAGTGCGCTGAACATCCGCTTTGTCCGAGCGGGTAAACGCCCCCATCAGAAGATTGTCTTTTACCGACATGTACGGGAAGACGCGCCGCCCTTCGGGCACCATAGCGATGCCTTTCGAGACGATCTCGGCCGGATTGGTTCCGGCAATCTGTTCGCCCTCGAACGCAACCGAACCGGATTTGATCTTCGCCAGCCCAGTGATCGCCCGCAGGATCGAGCTTTTGCCTGCCCCATTGGCACCGATCAGAGCAACCGTTTCGCCTTGCTCAAGATCTATTGATACCCCTTTAAGGGCATAGACGTGATCGTAGTAAAGCTCGACATCCTTGAAATCTAACATCTTGGTCATGGCTCAGATCCCAATCTCGTCGTCGGCGCTGCCCAGATAGGCTTCGATAACTTTTTCGTTGTTCTGGACTTCTACCGGTGTGCCCTCGGCGATCATCTCACCGAAGTTCAGCACGACGATCCGGTCCGAGATATTCATCACCGCAGGCATGTCATGTTCTACCAGTAGAACGGTCACCCCCCGGTCATCTCGCACCTTGCGCACCAGATTGACCATTTTCATGGTCTCGTCATGGTTCATCCCGGCGAAGGGTTCATCCAGCAGCAACACTTTGGGATCGGTCGCCAGACCAATCGCGATCCCCAACGCCCGCAGGTTGCCCTGCGGCAGGTTTGAGGCCTGTTCGTTGGCGATCTCGGTCATGCCGAGGAATTCGATCAGATCGTCGGCATATTGCCCGAAGCTGTCGACATCTTCATGCGCCGTTTTTGTGCCCCAGAAATACCCGGCCAACGAAGCACGGGCCCTTAAGTGCTGAGCGACGATGATGCTTTCGCGCACTGTCATGGATTTGAAGATCGTCGTTTCCTGAAACGTACGGACAATGCCTTTGCGGGCCACTGCGTGTGGTTTCAGGTTTGAAATTCTCTCGCCCTTGAACAGCACCTCTCCGGTCGTGGTCGGCAGGAAGGATGAGATCATCTTGAACAGTGTGCTTTTGCCCGCACCGTTCGGTCCGATCACCGACAGGATCTCGTTTTCATTGACGTTGAACGAGATGTTGCTGTTCGCGGTCAGGCCACCGAATTTCTTGGTGACATGGCGGACTTCCAGAAGATGGCTCATTTGTCCTCTCCTTTCTTGCCAGGCAGACGCAGGCTGAGCAGCCCGTTGGGCAGGAACAGCATCAGGATGATCAGCAAGCTGGAATAGGCCAGCAGCTGGAAACGACCCAACTCGAACAACAGGTCCCAGCCAAAATACAGGACCAGCGTGCCCAACATCGGGCCAAACACATATCCCAGACCACCGAGGAAGCAATTCAGCATGAAGTTCACACTGTCGGCGACCTGAAAGCTGGACGGATAAACCGATTGCGCGATCGATCCGAACATCGCACCGCCAATGCCGCCCAGAAAGGACGAGATGGCAAAGACGATGACCCGGATATACGAGATGTTCACACCTATGGAGCTGGCCAGTTCCTCATTCTGCTGCATCGAGCGGCAAAGGTGGCCAAGGCGCGAATTCACCAGCCGGTACATGGCGGCAAAGGTCAGGACCATCAGAACACAGGCGGTGTAGTAGAAGGCCAGTCTTGGGTTCTCCAGTGTTCCGAAATCGGGTATCAGAGGGATACCCAGGATCGACACCCCGCCCGGAAGCGGGATCGAGGTGATGCCCTTGGCACCATTCGTGACAGGCAAGGCAAGCGCAGTCAGGGTGACGACCTGTGTCAGCACCAGCGAGATCATTGCAAAATACACGCCCCGCAGCCGCAGGATCGGCAGACCGATCAGAACCGCCACACCGGCTGCAAAGAGGCCCGCAAGCGGCAGGGACAGCCAGAACGAAATGCCAGCCTTGGTCACCAGAATGGCCGAGACATAAGCTCCGATCAGGGCAAAGGCGCCCTGCCCTATGTTAATGCGACCGATATAGAAGGTCAGCCAGACACCGGCACTGGCGATCGACAGCAGCGCTACCGAGGTCAGCGTGTAGTACAGGTCAGACCGTCCGGAGGCGGCGACAAAGCTGGGAACCGCGATGAAGATGGCCAGCAGGAAGACCGCCACACCGGCCCATTGGATCATTGAAAATTTTGGCACTGCGTTATCCCCACGGTTTGCCCATCAGGCCCTGCGGGCGGATGGCCAGGAAAATCATCAGCGAGACGAAGATCAGCAGATAGGTGATATCGCCATATTGCGAGAGCACCGCTAAACCGATGGCTTCCATGAAGCCAAGGATGATACCGCCTGCGATTGCGCCGGAAATCACACCTGCGCCGCCGATCATGACCATCATGAAAGCCTTGATTGAGGTCGGTCCGCCCATACCCAGATTGACGCCGGTAATAGTCACGAGCAGACCGCCGACCAGACCAGCCAGCATTGCGCCCAATGCAAATCCAATCATGGAGTAGCGAGCAACATTGACTCCCATCAGTTGGGCAGCGGTTCTGTCCTGCGCCAGCGCACGCAGGGCGCGGCCGGTTTTGGAATACTGCATAAACAGGATGAAAGTGACGATCGACAGAATAGCCAGCACGCAGATCAAAATACGGTCATATGGCATGATCAACTTGAAATCCCAGTTGAAAACCCCGTTGACGATCTTGGGCACACCGCGCTGTTTTTCTCCAAAGACCAGCAGGATGACCGCGTCAAACAGAAACGCCAGTCCCGCCGCCAGCAGCATTGTGCTTTCTTCGCGCGATGACCGTCGTATGACTGGGGCGAACAGAAACCGTTCTATCAGCGCGCCGAGCACGGCCAGAGTGATACAGGACGCCAGCAGCGCAAGGATGAAAGGCCAGCCAAGTTGTCCGTAGAAGGTGTAGGTCACAAAGCCGCCGAGAACGTACATCTGTCCGTGAGCAAAATTCAGTACGTTCATCAGGGCAAAGATCAGCGTCAGACCCAAGGCGATCATCGCATATTGCGCGCCCAGATAGATGCCGTTTGCTAGTATCTGTTCCATGATAGTCCCGCGTTAGGTTCGGGTTTCCCGGGCCGATCATCAGCCCGGGAGTTTGAGTGGCTCGTTAGGCTTTCGCCTTGTCGTGGGGAGTTCTGCCTCAGTCGACTTCAGCGACAAAGAGTGTTTCAAACTGTCCGTCCTGGTAGACATTCACTACCAGCGGGACCGCAATCTGACGCTTTTGTCCGAAGGAGGTTGTTCCGACGTACCGCATTACGGCGTCGCCCTTCATGAAAGGGTTCGGTGCTTCGAACGTGTCCATCGTGGTCTGGAACGCCTTGACGTCGTCAATGCCCGCCGGGTTGGCGTTCAGAGTCGCCAGAATATACTCCAGCGCATAGACCTTGGTATTCGATTCATCGTTATATTCGCCGAACATGTCAGTGTAACGCTTGACGAATTCCTTCATTTCGTCCGATGCGATTTCAGGCGTCGATGCACCGCCGACCGAGATGAACCCGTTGGCCAGATCGCCCGCACCTTCGCGCAGAACCGTCGCATCCTGCGCGGTCTCGGTCGAGATGATGCCCTGATACCCCAGTTCGCGCGCAGACCGGATCAACTGAGGTGCATTGGCCGGCGAGACGCCGGACAGAACCAGCAAATCAGGCTGCGTGCGCATTACAGGCGTCAGAACCGGGGTAAAATCTGTCGTGTCCACCTGATACGTCACGTTGTCAGACACAACTTCAAGACCCAGCGCATTTGCCGCTGCGATCCCTCCATCCCGCTGGCTCAGCGGATCAGACTCGTTGGCAGCAACAAAGGCCACGCTCTTTACGCCTTTTTCGTCGCGCAGGTATTCGTAAATCGCCGGGCCGGATTGATAGTTCGCAACCATGCCCAAAACCGCATTGGACGCCGGAGCGGTATAAAGCTCTTTCGGGAAGGCATATGGGAAATACATAATCCCTTTTGCTTCGGCAACTGGGCGCACGGCGGCTGCGCCGTCATCCACGTTAGGACCAACCACATAGTGGATCCCTTCCTGTGCCATCTTCTCCATGCCTGCGATTGCGCGCTTGGGGTCTTTCTGGTCATCGAACGAGACGATTTCGATGTCGTATGTGGTATCGCCAATCTTGTAGCCCCCGGATTCGTTGATCCAGTCAGCCCGCGCCTCCATCGAGCGCTGGTTCGAGATGCCCCAGGCCGCTGCCGGACCTGAAGTCACACCAACAAAGCCAATCTTAAGAACCGGGTTTTCCGCCCAGGCGGTGGAGCCCAGAACGGATATGGCCATCGCCAGGGCCGCCGATGATTTCATCAGATTTCTGCGTTTCATTGTTTCCTCCCTATTGAGGTTTGGGCGCCTCTTTTGTGCGCTTGCAAAGGTTATTGAGTCACAGGTCGAATCCCGGTGATGTTGTTAAACTCAGCATTGTTAACAATCTATGTCAACATTTTTAATCAACGGCAGTGTTGATATTGTGAACAAATGCTCAATATATTGTCATTCGGAAGCCGTGCGTCTAATAAAAACGAACATGAATTCCAGCCAAATCGGAACAAGATGACAGACGCCCAACAAAAACTCGACACCGTCCAATCTGATCCGGATGAGCAATTGATCGTCGATCGAATTTATTCCGCGGTTATGGAACAGAAGCTGGCTCCACGAACCAAATTGAGTGAACAAACCTTATGTGAGACCTTTGGCGTTGGTCGCATGCGCGTCCGCCGCGCGTTGTTGTTATTGAGCAGCCAAGGCATTGTTGAACTTCATTCCAACCGCGGTGCCTTTATAGCCTGTCCAAGCCCTGACGAAGCTCGAGAGGTTTTTGAGGCCCGCTTGATGATTGAGTCTGGCATCGTACGTACACTAGCACATGAAAACGGCAGCCTGGGAATCGACGCATTACGGACACATGTCAAAGAAGAAGATAAGGCTCGGGCAGCTAATGATCGAACCGAGATTATTCGGCTCTCAGGTGAGTTTCATGTGGAGCTGGCCAAATGCCACAACAATACGGTACTCACACGCATTGTCCGCGAGCTGGTAACCCGGTCGTCTCTGATCGTGGCATTGTTCGGAACCAACAGAGACTCTTCGTGCCCCGATGATGAGCACGCTTCGATCATTAATGCGATCTTGAGTGGTGATCCAAAATCCGCGGAAGACAACATCCAACACCATCTCCTTCACGTAAAAAACAGTCTGGATCTGGAACAAACCCGAAAGGTTGAACCCGATCTGGCTAAGATACTCACCGGGCGCATGTAATTGGATCTGTTGCAAACTTTTGGAATGACTAGAGTAGCAACTAACCGGACACACCTATCCTGCGATCTCCGCAAATATCTGAAATCCCGACGTCGTAGCGTTGGGGAACTGCTGCTTTCGGATCATGTTTGCGACCTCGATGCCGTCCAGAATAGCCGATGCGGACCTGAACGATTTGAACCCGCACATGTGCCGCACGCAACGCTTGATAAACCGATAATCCTGCTCGGTCAGGTTATTCAAATACTTTGACCTGACTGTTTGAATTTTGGCAGGGCAACCAAACCGATTAAGCATTTTGTTCACCTCTCGAATGCCCGCTGCGTTGGTTCCGCTTTTGTCGATGACGATCTTGCTCGGGATTCCATTTGAAGACAGCGCTTTGGCAAAGAACCTAGCTGCCGCTGGACGGTTCCTCCGCTCAGACAGCATAAAATCAAGGGTATCTGCTGCCTTGTCGACAGCCCTGTAAAGGTACATCCAATTGCTGCGAACACGAACATATGTCTCGTCCATGCGCCAAGAGCTCGGCGTTGGGCGTTTCTTCGATTGCGATCTTGCTGCGATCATCGGTGAATACCTCACGACCCACCTGATGAGAGCGGCATGGTCCACCTGAACGCCGCGTTCTGCCAGGATTTCTTCTAAGTCCCGATACGACACCGTGTAACGCAGGTAGAAGTACACAGCGTACAAAACAGCATCCTTGGGGAAATGACAGCCCTTCAATGAGATCATGCTCAAACAACCTGTTCAAAACTGTTCGACGAGTACAAACCTCAGATCACACATGCGCGTCAACCAGACCCCAGAGTTCGCGACACATCTTTTTGGGTGCTAAGCCAGCGCTGTTGGCATATATTGTAGTTTATGCAAGTGGCTAACACTACATGTGCCTCAAATCACAACCGACTGATCTTCGACTGTAAACATCGCAACGATGCCTGCGCACTAGGTAAGTTTGACGTTCGGCGGGTCGGCAGGGCAAGCGCGACGATCCCGGCGCCACCTGTTTTCGACAGGCCGGAGATATATGCCTAAGCAGATTATGTCCATAATCGATATTTTGAGAAACTTCATACTTGGTGTGACAGCAAGCTTTGATATGCCGGTTACCCCGTTCACGCCATGGCCCGCGCCCTCCGGTTCAGCTTGGACAGTGGATGTACCCGACAATGTCACTCAAGGCCCCTACCCTTTGCGCGGCAAAACAAAAAAGGCGCCGAAACCTTTCCGACGCCTTCACCTGACTTGCTAGTTCGTGATCTTACCCGTGGGTAAGATCATCTTCCTCGGGAAGCGCATCGAGCAGCGCGGCAATTGCTGCCTCCAGTTTGCTTCGATCAACGCGGGTAAAATCCAGATCATACCGCACCTCAATCCTTCCACTAGAAGCAGCACATTTCGCGATCCCTGCCCTGCCCGAAACCTGAAAAGTTGTTTTCGCGCGGCGTGGTTTACCTGCACTAGCGGCTTCCGTCTTCTTCGAGGACACAGCTTCTGGCTCACCTAGAAATGACCTCAGAATTGCGACTTCACGCGCGCCATCCCGATCAGGCTCACTCTTCAGTGCCTCGCTTACCTGGCGAACCAGACCTGGCGTCGCGTCAAATTTGCGCTTTAGCTCAACACCCACGTTTCGCGGAATGTCGTTCGGGTGGGTCAGAACTTTGTCCAGCATCAGCAGCAAACTGGCAAAAGACCGGATATAGCTGCGCTTTGTGTAGCTGGCAGATTTGAACAGCGTGGACACCGCCTTGTCGACATCGGGACAGTCATTCGCAGGGTCTTCGGAATATGCACGGGCGAGGGCGCCCATTTCCGCAAATGAGATATCCTTTCGGATCAGGTTCTCGTCGACCATACGCCGATAACTGTTGTCCAGATCACCCGCATCAGAAATCCCCGCTGGAATTCTGGCATAGGTTTCGTCGCCGGTCTCATCGTACAAAGCACGATAGGCAGACAAACGGCGCATGCCCTGGATCAATTCATACAGCCCGTCCGACCTGCGCTCCAGGCGGATCGGGTTGGACAAGCCGATCTCCCTAATCGAGTCCTTAAGTTCATCCAGTTCTGGATCGGGACCGGGTTTGCGATCTCGCGTCAGCTTTTCCGTTACAACGTCGTTCAGCACCACTCGTTCTGTCACCAAACCTTCAGCTCTCAGCCGCACCAGTTCGTGTGCAAGACGATCGTTTTCTGCACGGATGGATTGCTCTGTCGATTGCTGATCACGCAAAGCGTCGGCATTTTCCGAAATTGCAGCGGCCATTGGGCCACGTCGTTTTTCGAAAACTTTATCCGGCACCTTACCAACAGGAATGTCATCCATAGCCGGTAGATCAATATCGAACATTCTCCGCTTGCGGCTCATGCGTCATCCTCCACCTTGTCCCAAGCCGATAGCATTACGCCCCGGAATTCCTCATACACATTGTCGAAAGTTGAGCGGGCACGCCGCCAGGTTTCGCGGGTCATTTCGCGGTAATCCATTTCGTAGACCGAGCTCAGAAAACGTCCAGACTGCTCCACCGCACGGGTCATTTCCACCGGGTGCTGTGCGACGTGCTCGCCAAATACCTTCTTAAAGGCATCAAACATCGCCAGATGCAGCGCATTGCCCGGTTCATACCGCGTCAACAGGAACCGCAACTCACAGAAGGTTTTGGGCAACCCAATCTTACCCGTGGGTAAGGTCTTGTCGAACCCATAGGCCAGATCTTCCAACGCTTCTGCCAATTGGCCGATGAACGATGTGGTCGAGTCATACTCCCAATATCCGGGCCCAGAAGGGATATAAAGCATGTCTGCGGCAAAGACCGCGTTCATAGACTGGTACCCGATTGCGGGCGGACAATCGAACAGGATAAGGTCATAGGCGTCATCCGGAATCTGATCCAGATACCGGGACACCGCCGCAAAGAAGGACCATTCGGGATTCAGGTGCCGGTACTGGGCCGACGCAAATTCAACAAAGGCTGCGTTCGCACAGGAAGGTATCGCATCGATCGTCGACCAGGAGGTCTTCTTGATGAAATCAGCAATTCGCAGATCGCCCAGGCCCATATCTGTTATCGCCGGCGGCAACTCCCGGCGAGGCAGGGCGGTTCCCGATTCTGCAGCGGCGGGGCGGTTATTCATGCGTTCTGTTTCACGAATGAGGTCACGCGCCATGATCCCCCAAACCGTATAATCTTCGGCCACATCCGTCAGCCCCATCGAATGGCTTAGTGTTGCCTGAGGGTCGAAATCCACCACAAGGACCCGATACCCATCCAGGGCGGCTGCATGGGCAAGATGCAGCGCCACGGTCGACTTTCCCGCGCCACCCTTGAAGTTTGCGACAGCCGCACGAATGGCGCGCTTGCCTTCAGGGCGAGGGGGCATCAGTGACTTGCGATTAATCTTGAGCCGTCGCCGAAGCTCGTTCACCTCTTCCAGGCTGAACCAGCGCTGACGCCCGTCGGGCTCAACTTCTCCACCAGGTAGGGAAGGATCGGCTGCAAGCTTTCCGCGAAAGGTTGACTGGTTCACCCGGAAGATCAGTTCGGACACTTCCCAGCTGGAAAACCGGCGGAGCGTTTTCTCCATCTCAGGGCTAAAGGTCTGCTGGCGAATCCACCCCTGCAACTTGAGGGACTGATTGCGCAATGCGTTCAGGTCTTCGTGCGTGTACATGCCTCGGGTCTCTTAGTTTGGAACGTAAATTTCTGCTCGTTTCCTATTTACGCTTGATTTGCACTTTACGCAAAAGAAATTATGATGAGAGTACGATCTTACCCACGGGTAAGAAAACAAGGCGTAAAAACACCCGAAGCGATTCGACCGCCCCAGTTGGAACAAAAAGATCAAGACAGCCCTATCCAGCCAGTATTTAGGGGGACGGACCGAAGGAAATAACCACATATAGGGGGACACAAAGACCCAATAAGGGGACACACAGAATGACCCCCATCACCAATATTTCACCAAATTTCTTTTCGGTTTTTGAGTTTGATCTGCGCAAGATCTCGCGATGTTCCAGTCTTGGCTTGACAGAATCGAAGCTTTGGACGCTAATTAGGCCAAGATGACGAAAAGCGTTGGCAAACGGCGCGAGATTGGCGGGACACACCCGCCAGAGGCAGACTGAGCGGTGAGAACGGATATGCAGCTTGCGAAACCGGTCGGGCGAAATGCGCCGGCTTTGAAATATGATATACTATCTGCTCTGACCGTTCATGCGCTGTCAGGCGACAAGCACCGACAACGAAGTATTTTGCGTATCATTTCGTTGATTACGACCCGGTATAACTGGCGCAACAACGAATTATCCATTGGGCGGGAAGAAATTTCGCGCCTGTGGGCAGTGAACGAAAGAACCGTAAAGCGCGAAATGTCCAGATTTCGCACATTAGGTTGGGTAACGGTAAAACGGCCCGCTGCGCGGGGTCGTGTAGCCGTGTACGAGATCGATCTGAAACAAATCCTGATTGACACCGAAGAGGTGTGGTCTGTTATCGGATCGGACTTTCAAGCCCGGATGACTGACGTGCCGGAACCCGAAACGAATGTCGTACCCTTTGCAACCAAACCCAGTACCCCTGACAGCCCAGCTGGGGATGTGTGGTCGCAGGCACAGGCGATTCTACACGGTCGCGATCCGGAACTGTGGGCAAGCTGGTTTCAACATCTGTCCGAAGCTGAAAGGGCAGGGGGGCGTGTTGTCCTTATCGCACCGTCACGATTCATGGCCGATTATATTTCGCAGAAGTGGTCGGCGCGACTTCTGGCCGCCTACAGCCGTATTGATCCCAGCATCAGGACGGTTCGCGTGGACGCAGCTGAGTAACTGTCTTCGGCCTTGTTGCCCAATTGTCGAACGTACGTGATCTCATGTTCGGTCCCATCGAGTAGTTTCCGAACAGTCTTCAAGAAGATCAGCAAAGGTCAATTCAAGCCCATATTCCGTCTTTTTCAGCAGTTCAGCCAACTGGCTGGACAATCGTCCCTCCAGCTTCATGTATGCAGATCTCAGAGAAGTTTGCGAAAGAACCTAACTCGACGGTATTGCCAAGTTGTTCACGTTGAATGATCCAGCTATGTCGCGCTAATGAACATCCCAACGATCATGCCACTCCTGAAAGGTTTTCGCTTTCCTCGTGAGATCATTGCTTACGCGGTCTGGGCTTACCATCGCTTTGGGTTGAGCACAGCTGACGTTGAGGATCTGTTGGCTGCTCGGGGCGTGATCGTAAGCCGGGAAGCAGTTCGGCTATGGGTCAATCGCTTCGGTTGACACTTTGTAGATTGTATCAGACGGGATCGTCCATGGCCGAATGACAAGTGGCACATGGACGAAGTCGTAATCATGATCCGTGGCAACAAACACTGGTTGTGGCGGGCGATCGCCGCAAATTGCGACGTGCTCGACATTCTCGTGCAAACGCGCCGAAATGCTAAAGCTGCAAAGCGTTTTTTCAACGGGCCGGTTGCCAAGTTTGGCGAACCCAGGGTCGTCATCACCGACAAATTGCGCAGCTATATCAAACCAATCAAAGTACTGGCACCGGACGCTGACCATCATGCCCACAAAGGTCTGAATAACGCCATCGAAGTGTCGCACCAACCAACCCGCAAACGAGAAAAGATCATGGGCCAGTTCAAGTCTCACCTACAGGTTCAGAGATTTCTCTCAGCGCATGACCAAATCAACCTGGTCTTCCGCCCCAGCCGATATCAACTCACCGCAAACTCATACCACCACGCTCGCACGGACGCATTCAGCCTCTGGGACGAGTACACTGCGGAAATGACCGCTTGATCCTGTCTTCGCCAATACCTCACATGCTCGGGTCATCAACTTGGCAATACCTGTCATTCTGCTCGGCTTCCTGTTTTCGGCGGCGCTAATTTTTTATTAGAACCCTATGCAACCCCTGATTTTCTCAAAACCAGAAAGGTCATCATCCCGATCGGTGGTAGGGCTCTTTGCTCTTCGACAGTTAGCGCTTGCTCTTGTAATACCGTGTCGATTTCGAAGTCAGAATGCCAACCGATTGTGTTAGCGACTGGCGCAAACGCGCGTTCCAAGGTTGCCAGCAGACCTCGCTCTCGTTTGAAATGGTTCGTAATCACCACACTGCCGCCGGGTTTACAGACCCTCACAATTTCCGCCATTACCTTTTCCGGTTCTGGAACGACGGACAGCACATGCATCGCTGCAACCGTATCGAAATGGTTGTCTGGGAAATCAAGCGCGCGGGCATCCATTTGCCTTAGCTCCGCAACGTGGCTCAGGGATAAATCTCTTACCTTGCCGCGTGCTTTTTGCAGCATGTCCTCGCTGAAGTCGATTCCGGTCACCTGAGTCCTGGGTCCGTAATGTTCCAGTGACAGCCCGGTGCCCACGCCAACCTCCAGAACCTTGCCAGGACGTCTGTTGATATAGTCAACCGCATGCTGCCGCCCGACATTGGTGACGGCCCCAAACGTCTTGTCATAGACGGGTGCCCAGCGAGCGTAAGAGGTTTGAACGGCTTTGATGTCCATATCGTATCCCTAACGGTTAGAAGGTGCTTCCCTGTCAATCCACGCCCAGGCGACCATTCCCACATATCCGACACAAAGCGCGATCAGCGTGGCCCAGGCAAAGGTCAGCAGCGCGGCGCCAACAACAGCGACACCGATGAGAAAAAACTTCGCGTTCTCGCGTGAAATCCGCGTGGTTTTAAAAGACCAGGTCGGTATGCGACTGATAAGCAAAAGACCAATGATCACGATGAAGAGGCAAATCAATATACTGGGCAGCGCGGGCGCATCCGCGAAAGCGAAGGACAGATACATTGGCAACATGACCAGCAGCGCCCCTGCAGGGGCCGGAACCCCCTCGAAATAAGCGCTGTCATGTTCGCAGGTCTCGGACTTGCTGCCCACATTGAACCGAGCAAGGCGCATAACGCAGCACACCGCAAAAAACAGCACGGCGAGCCATGCAGCACTGGGTACATCCTGCAAAGCCCAGAAATAGAGAACAAGCGGCGGGGCAACACCGAAGTTCAAGAAATCCGCAAGCGAATCCAGTTCTGCCCCGATTTTGCTGTCACTGCTGAGCAAGCGCGCAATGCGCCCGTCCAACCCATCCAGCACACAAGCGGCTATAATCAACTGCACCGCAAGCTCGTAGTTGCCCTGAACGCCAAATCTGATTGCCGACAGGCCCGCGCAAATGGCTGTTATTGTCAGTGCATTGGGCAGCAAATGAATCAGCGCAAACCCGGTCTCTTCCTGTTCGGATGGTTCTGTCACTGATCCAGCCACCTACTTTTCATTGGGTGTGTGCAAACTGGCAAGGATAGTTTCGCCGGCAATCATCGTTTGCCCGACACGCACCTGCGGCTCCACGCCATCTGGAAGATAAACATCCAGACGGGAACCGAAACGGATCAATCCAAATCGCTCTCCGGTTTGAAGCGCGTTGCCAGGTTTCACAAAGCAGACGATCCGTCTGGCCACTAGGCCGGCAATCTGGACCACAGCCAGGTCCTGACCATTCCTCATTCGAATACGCAGGCTGTTGCGCTCGTTATCGGCACTGGCCTTATCTAGGGATGCGTTGAAAAATTTGCCGGGGCGGTAGGCAACGGCGGTGATCTCACCTTCAATGGGCGTGCGGTTCACATGGCAATTGAAGACGCTCATGAATACACTGACACGAGTGAGGGGCGTGTTTGGCATCCCAAGCTCACTCGGCGGCACTGCCGCTTCGATTAGCGAAACCACCCCATCCGCCGGGCTGACAATCAAGCCTTCCCCTGTCGGTGATACGCGTTCGGGGTCGCGAAAGAAATAGTAGCACCAGACCGTAAGGCCGACGCCAATCCAGCCCAGAATGTCGGACAGGAGAAACAGACCGACCGTGATGGCGGCAAAGATCGCGACAAACCGAATGCCTTCAGGGTGCATCGGTTTGATGAACGTATCGCGCATGCGCATCGTAAGCTTTCCCCGAGGTCAATTGATGGCACTTTCATAAGTGGATTGCTGGGGAACGCAAGTGTAGCGGGTGCAGACGATTCATTATTTCAGATATCTGATCCAAAGGGCTTGATCGTCTGAATCTCCGCGCACTTCGGTAACTTCAGCTGGGTTGAGGCCAAATTCCGCAACCAAGTCTTCGACCTGACCCGATTGGAAGCTATCGAGGCTTCGTACAAGTCCGCCTTCTTCAAATGCGATCAATTCGTGAGATCTGCCGGACCACCGGACGATCCCGCCACAGAGCGTTCTAAGTTCCATATCGACCAGTTCTGCCACCGGGTCGGCAAAGAAATCGCTCCATTTGAGAAATCCTGTACGGTTCTGAAGGTGTAGAGGCCCCCGCTGGCCTCGGTGTGCCATTGTGGGTTTGCAAACAACCTGAATGGAGGCCTGCGCCAGTGCTTAGAAAGGCTGATCAGCATGTTGAACCAACTGGAGGGTCAGATCAAAGAACTGGATGCCGAGATTGCCCGCCGCGCGCGGTCAAATGAAACGGCACACCGCCTTATGACGGTGCCTGGAATTGGTCCGCTCATCGCAACTGCGCTGGTGGCCCTCGCCCCGCCGCCGGAAACGTTCCCGCGAGGACGCGACTTCGCCGCCTGGCTCGGGCTGGTTCCAAGACAGCATTCAACAGGGGGCAAGCAGCGCCTCGGCGCAACGACAAAGATGGGAAAACGTTCGCTCAGGCGGTTACTGATCATCGGTGCCAACAGCGTTGTTATGTGGCGTTCGCGTAAGAGAACAATGGACGGTATGGCATAAGGATCGTGAGACCGGGTCGGGAAAACCAGCTTGCGACAGAGTGCTTTGAGCACGTGGTTTTGAATTGGACCGGTTCCGCTAACACCATAGGGGCCAGCGGCATGTACAAAGGCCGCGCAACAGGCCGAACACATGTCAGTACCCGAACCGATGCAATTACCGGCCAAAATTACCTCTTGCGTTTTGGGCGTCTACACATGTCGCAAACTTAAATGAGATTAGCATAGTCAGTGCTGACGAGCCGATTATCCAGCCAATCAGGCAAACTGTTGAAATGGAGAGAGTCCAGGTGTGAACTGACCTTTGCAGACCATGTTGACCAGTTCGATACCAGCCAAGGCAGATGCTGCTGAAGTGAACGACATGAATCCCAGCGTAGGCCTGATCCTTCGTTTGATGAAACGGGAAGTTTTAGCGCGGTTCATACGAAAAAGTTGGCGGCACACCTGGCAAATTCTTTGTAGCCTTATCGCGATTCGATGTGGATTATGTTAAAGTAACTGCGGCTTTCGTGGACGAAGTTATTATGCTAATACACCTTGTTTTTATAGGTTTTTTGCGGCTTAGGTCTAGCCTCATCGCTATTGTGATGTTCGGACCTGCTATTGTACTGGCGGACGTATCTGATGTCAGACGTACGGCGCTTGTCATAGGAAATTCGCAGTATGAGTACGTTTCGAATATTCCGAACTCGGCAAATGACGCCCGGGATATAGCAGCAGCGCTTGGTCGGATAAGTTTTAATGTGACCGAATTATACGATCTCGACTATCGCCAAATGCGGCTGGCCCTTCGGGATTTTTCCGACAAGGCTGCGACGGCCGACGTGGTATTGGTCTATTTTGCGGGTCATGGCATCGAAATAGACAACACTAATTACCTGATTCCCACCAACGCGGAACTCAAAAGCGACAAGGATGTGGAATTCGAGGCTATACGGCTGGACTCGGTACTAAATTCGGTATCGACGGCGAAAGGTCTCAAACTTGTTCTTATTGACGCCTGCCGAAACAATCCGTTCCTTTCTGATATGGAGCGCACAACCGCGACGCGGTCGATCGGGCGCGGATTGAGCAGTATTGACCCCGGAGGTGTTCTGGTCGGCTATTCTGCGCGCGGTGGAACTTTGGCTTTGGATGGAAAAGGTCGCAACAGCCCATATGCCGAAGCCCTGCTTGAACATATTGAGGTTCCCGGGCTGGAACTTGGGAAATTGTTTCGCAAAGTCCGGGATTCAGTCTTTAAACTTACCGATGGGTACCAAGAGCCCTTCACTTATGGCTCATTGCCAGGGCGGGATATTTTCCTTGTCCCTGCAGCGGCCAAGGTGCCTTCCATTTTAAAAGAAACGCCTGCGCCTGTTGCCGAGTCCTCGCCTGAAGATGAGCGTGAAAAATCTGCCCAACGCGTTCTGCGCGAAGCGTTAAAGTTGGATGATCAAACGGTCAAGTTGGGCGCTTTGAAGATGATCGCGCAGCTCTATCCAAATACACGCGCTGGTCAATATGCGGCTGACGTAGCCGATGTGCTCAGCCGTTCACAACCGATTAAGAACAACGCCAGCGTGCCTACAGAGTCTGCTGCCGCGTCCCAAAGCCCGATCAACACGACGAACCAGGAAAACGTCGCGGGGCAACAACCAGATCCAGCCCTTGTGGCAGAAAAGGATCTTAATCTCAGCCAAAACGACTATCGCAACATTCAACGTGGCCTGAATTTCCTAGGGTATTCAGCCGGGCCTGTTGATGGGATATTCGGTACGCGCTCTCGTGCGGCACTAAAGCAATTTCAGAGCAAAAGCGGTTCGACCAGAACGGGGTATCTGACAGCGCAAAGCCTTGCTGTGTTAAAGAACGTCGCAAAGCCGCCACCCTCGGCGCACAGCGAGGAACAAACGAGCGGCGAAACGCTTGCTGCCTTGCCGAAGACGACCCAAACCGGCGCAGTAGCGAACAGCTACCATGGGGATTACTCAATCGTGGTCAGAAGACGACCCAATCCAAACTACAATGACCCTGAGCTTGCTAAGGATCGGCCCAAAATAGTGTTGCAGATGGTGTACCGGAAGTCGTCCGCCGGGTTTCAGATGATCAGCGCTCAGGATCTGACGGAAGGTGGTGAAAATCGACCAAAACGATTTCGCGCATCGTTATCAGAAAAGGGGCGGTTGCGTATTTCGGGAAATACAGGGTACCTGTTTGGTAAAGTAAGAATTGTCCCCTTCTCGATTACTCAGAGAATTCCTGCAGACTTTTCCAAGGGGCAAACCCTCCACTCCAACCAAGGCCAGTTCGACAAAGCCTTTTTCATGGATGTGACGATAACAAAACGTTGAAACTCACAACACGAAGTATTCGCAGCTACTCGGGTACGCGCCTGTTGAGTTCAACTACTTGAA
Source organism: Ruegeria sp. CH2 (assembly GCF_056537065.1). Classification (NCBI taxonomy): domain Bacteria; kingdom Pseudomonadati; phylum Pseudomonadota; class Alphaproteobacteria; order Rhodobacterales; family Roseobacteraceae; genus Ruegeria; species Ruegeria sp. CH2. The sequence goes on along the minus strand of NZ_JBQFQV010000009.1, from coordinate 127,798 downwards.
TTTCTGTCTCGCCATCATCGTGAATGAAACTCGCAGCCACTGGCCATCGTCGTTCAGCGTCCACAGTTTTTGCCGTCGCCATGGTCATATAAATGGGACGAAACCCATCGGCATCCGGTGCTAGGGTCTTGGTCCAGCTTTCCAGGCGTGCAGCGACATTTATCGTATCACCGATGACGTTATAATGCATGGATCCGCTGACACCCAGTGTGCCACCGATTGCTTCTCCACTGTTCAGCGCTATCCGTAGCTTGTATGCACGTTGATTTCGAAAAGTGTTATTAAGTGATGCCACGGCTTCGCGCATGGCGTTGGCACAACGTAGTCCGGCCTGCGCGTCCGATTGCCTTTGCTCGTGTGTTTCGCTTGGAATTGGCGCGCCAAACACAACCAGTATGCCGTCTCCTGTATATTTCTCGACAAACCCACCATGCGCGCGAGCGATTTCACCCAGCCGATCAAGAATTCGCGCGATCCACGTCATAAACTCGTCTGCATCCATCGCATTCCCGGCGAGGGTCGACCCTTCAATATCCGCAAGCAGCGCCGTAACATACAGCTGTCGAGATCGGGGCTTTCCACCCGACATTAGATTTTTGCGCTGCTTCCAGATCTCAGCTGACAACTCTTCGGACAGATGAGATGAAAAAACCTGTGCGATCGCGCGTCTTTGGTTGCGCGAAAAGCCTGAGATGATCCCAAAGCCGAAAAGAAACCCGAAAGTCCAGCCCAGCAGAGAAGGCGCGACAGGCATTAACAACGCGAACTGTTGAAACATGGACAACGTAATCGTTAGCAGGACGCCACCTATCCCAGCCAGCAACACCGCATTGCCGGTGACCCTGACGAAAACAGACACGCAGGCACCTAAGAAGACCGAAGCGAGGATGATGAACGCAGGGAACTGACCGTCCAACGCGCGCAGCGGAGAGGCTTGGCCGTTGAAGTAGTCAATCAACTGTTGAACGATGGCGGCATGAATTTCGGCACCAAAGGTAAAATCTGACCCGGTTGATCGGTTGAGTGGTGTTGAAAAGTAATCTTTTACGGAATGACTGGTAACGCCGATTATCACGGCATTTCCCTCAAAGCGATCCAGCCCAGTTTGAGTCAGAATCTCTGCGGCGGGAACACTGCGCGTGATCGGCAATGCATTTTTGTAATCAATGACGATTTGATAGCCTGACGTATCCACGTTGCGGAACAGGTTTGCACCCGGGGCCAAGGGTTCTACAACTGTATCGCCAAACATCAAATAGCGCGGATTGTCGGGAGCGCTTTTCAATGCGGGTTGCCCGGTATGGGTCGCGGCCAGATGCATAGGCAGTGACAGGGAAATACCATCGTGCGTATTTACTAACAACAAGGCGCGTCGGGCAACGCCATCAGGGTCAATTGGAATATCAGCGAACCCAGTGTGCGTGCCCGGCGGCGCTGAAATGCCAGCAGTCTCGCTATCCTGCAATTTCGAGATCACGAAAACTCTGGGATCGCTCAGCACCTCAAGTAAGGCGTCCCGACCTTCACCTGCCGGAACGTCCCTGTAAATGTCGACGCCCACCGTAGTTGCACCAGAGGCGAGCAAGGTGTTTACAATCTGTGCCAATTGCCGATCGGGGACAGGCCAACCCCATTCGCTCAAATCTCGGTCGGTGATGGCAACCAGATAAACGTCTGCTATAGGTTCATCCGCCGCAAAGGCCGATATTGTCCAATCGTATTGGAGAAGCTCAAGTGACTCGAGCATGCCTTTTTTCCGGAGTTCGACCAGAGGCATGCCGACAATCAGTGTAATGACACAGACCAACACCCAGCGTTGCCAAACCGGCATGAGCGATGACGTTCTCTGCCATGCATGCTTTTGACGCTTCGATGTCACTGACCTACGCCAGCTGAGTTCAGCAATTGTTCGAGTTCGGCTGGGTTCGTCGCCTGCACACGGCCGCTGAGGCCTATATCCACAAGTTCAGAGAGCGCATCGAACCACAGACCAGCTGCGGCCGGGGTGTCGGATCTAAATTCTTCCGGCAAACGCTCGATCAATCCTGATGTTCGTTCGACCACCGCGTCGGTGTTTGGATCGAGCAACTCGAGTTGCAAAAGATAAACTCGGTCGGTGTCCAGCACAATATTTGACCTACTCAGGTCCAGACCGTAATCGCCGGGTGGGAAAGGGCCACTGATGTGTAACTCTGTTGCAGTCATCCCGGATGGGCCCAGTTTGACGATTACATTTCCTCGATGGCCGCGAGTTAGCCGCCAGATCAACGGCGGAAAGGCTTGAGTTGTTAGCCCACCGTCTGCTGGAACCAGTAGCAATAGGTCAGAAGCGGCATCCGAAGGTATATTCCGGGTGCCTGCGCCCATTCGATCCTTTGGCGTACCTATTTTGGGAGGAACAAACACAATTTCTGCGGACGTGTCGGTGTTTTTCTCATCGCCGGAAGCCAGCGCAAAACCGCTGAGAAACAGGCCTGCAGCCAGTACGAAGACAAAAACAGCTATTGATACCCAATTCCACGACACAAGACGCCTCTCGAAGAAAACTGCAGGTGTATCCGCTTTTTGAAGGTTTAGCGTAGGCTTGAAACTACGTTGAGTCCAGTTCCTGCTCTGTCTCGCTTCAGCTGATCCTAAGCTCGGTGGTCAGGCAATTTTATGCTAAAATAAGGATCTGTTCGGTTCAGAGTCGAGTCTGTGCTCATGGTTCCTGAAAGCAAATGGCGAAGCGGCGCCTCGTGTTTGTTGGTGGTTTGTTTGCTCTTGATCTTGCCGCTTGCGGCAGAGGCTAAGGGCAAGCGCGTCGCTCTTGTAATAGGTAACTCCGCCTATCAATACGTCCCGGACCTGCGCAATCCGGCCAATGATGCTGAGGATATATCTAAGGCGTTACAGCGCATTGGGTTTGAGGTTACACAGCATCAAAACCTGAGTTACACAGATATGCGCATTGCATTGCGCGACTTTGCCGAAGCCGCAGCCGATGCGGAAGTGGCGCTTGCGTATTTCGCGGGCCACGGAATCGAAATTGAGAACACAAACTATCTGATACCCGTGAATGCCGCGCTAAAAAGTGATCGGGATGTAGAATTTGAAGCCATTCGTCTGGACGCTATCGTGAATGCCATTGCTGGCTCGTCGGCTCTAAGTATCGTGATTGTTGACGCATGCCGAAACAACCCGTTTTTGGCCCAGATGAAAAAGGCCTCGAGCACTCGTTCAATCGGGCGCGGTCTGGCCGCGGTTGAACCAAGAGGAGTCGTGGTCGGATACGCGGCCCGAGGTGGGACTCTGGCGCAGGATGGCGACGGCCGGAACAGCCCTTACGCGCAGGCGTTTCTGGAACATGTTGAAGAACCGGGAGTGGAACTTGGTAAACTGTTCCGCAAGGTGCGCGACCGCGTGGTCGCACTGACCGACGGGTATCAGGAGCCTTTTGTCTATGGCTCACTACCGGGCGAGGACATATTTTTGGTCCCCAAGGTAGAACAGGCTGCATTACCCTTCCCTGACCTTCAGGAGTCTGACGAACCAGTCTTGCAGCCGCAGGTAACTCAGAAAAACGCGCTGGCCGCAGCTATGAAGGTGAACACAGTCAGGGGGTGGGATTTGGTCGCCAGATCCTATCGCGCTGCAACGTTATCCGAGCCCGAAATACTGAAGCGGATGGCCCAGATCACACCTGCCTGGACCAGAAAAAGCGGGCGGCTCGATGAGATAGAAGCCGCGCTCTTGCCGGGCCCTGCTCAGAAGAAGGAAGTACAACAAAGTCTTAACAACTCAGGCTTCGACGTCGGTACACCTGACGGAGTTTTCGGACCGCGGACCCGATCAGGCATCAAGGCGCTTCAGGCCAACGTCGGGTTAGAACCAACCGGATATGCCGATCTTGCTGTCCTGTCCGGCTTGGGGATCAGACCGCTGGCGGATGATGGCGCGAGTTTTATCAGCAATCCCTTTGCTGTCCGACAGGATATATCCGAGCTGGAAGTGTTAGGTGAATCCGAAGAGGTCACGCAAATTCTTGGCTGTTTGGGCCTGCGTAAAAGCGTCTATGGTACGTTTCGCGGAAACCTATATATTGCGCTGGTTTATTCAGGCAGTGTGCAGAGTGCGCGCAGCGAGGCGCAAAAATGTGGCTTGGATTTGGCCGCAATAACATCGGCTGCAGAGAATGCGTTCATCGTCCGGATGATTTCAAGTGACCCGGCTTTCTTTGAATTGGGATACGACAGCAAAACGAAAATCAGCTACAAGGCCGGACCCTATTTCGGGTTCAGAAAGGACCCCAAAGAAGACGGTGCCATCATCGGATGGCGATGGTTCAGCGGAGAACCCGTGAGCTACACCAACTGGTTGCCATCCAAGCCAAACAAAACCCACGGCAAAGGCAGAAAATCATTTGCCCAATTTCAGTACGAAGCGCGAGGACGGCGCGACCTTGACGATGTGACCCCAACAAAATGGTTCGATGGCTCTGGATGGAATGCGCGTTCCGTGGTCTTGGAAGCTTCTCTGAAATAACGCGCTCTGCCCAAAGGGTTTCAGCGAAGCTATGTTTTTTATGAGGATACGCTGGCAATCGGATCGGCATATTCGATTCAATCAGGTTATGTGGTAATGTTCAGGCGTCTCAACTTGTTCCGATCGGGGGCAGTTTGTTTAACAGTTCATTTCAATATCCTTTCAGGACATTCTTATGGCTGATAGGCTTTGCGATTTGGTTCTCGGTTTCGCATGTTGCGCACGCGGACACCAAACGGGTCGCATTGGTGATTGGAAATGCCGAGTATCAACATGTCGCCAATCTTCCAAATGCAGGCAATGATGCCTCGGATCTGGCCAAAGCCTTGCAACGGATCGGTTTCACGGTTTGGCACAATCAGAATCTAGATTACCGTGGTCTCCGCATTGCGTTGCGCGACTTTGGTCGAGCGGCGAAAGATGCGGATATGGCCATCATCTATTTTGCGGGTCACGGGATTGAGATCGAAAACACAAACTACCTTATTCCTGTAAACTCAGAACTGCGCAGCGATCAAGATATCGAATTTGAAGCGATACGGTTGGACTCCGTCGTTAGTTCCTTGTCGGGTGCCGATGGGTTAAAGGTCGTTTTGATCGATGCGTGCCGGAACAACCCATTCCTGAGCACGATGGAAAGAAATGGCGGCACACGCTCCATCGGTCGCGGATTGGGTCGTATTGACCCCAGCGGAGTATTAGTAAGCTACGCAGCCAAGGGTGGAACGTTGGCTCTTGATGGAGAGGGGCGTAACAGCCCGTATGCCACAGCGCTGCTAAAGCACATCGAAGAGCCTGGGCTGGAACTAGGTAAAATGTTCCGCAAGGTCCGCGACACCGTATTTAAGTTGACAGATGGGTTTCAGGAACCTTTCACCTACGGTTCTTTACCAAGCCAAGATATCTACCTAGTTCCGGTGGCAGCGCCCATGCCGCCGGAAGCCAAGCGTGTCGGGTCTGACAACCGTGAAATCTACGCTGACTTTGAGTTGGCTCGTTCACTCGGAACGCTGGATGCAATTGAGTCCTTTCTAAACCGTTATCAGGAACAGAATGATCACTTTGCGGTAACGCTCGCCCTTTCGCTTCGGGATGATCTGCGTGAGAAGGCAAGGCAACAAGCTGCTCCTGACGACAACCCCAGAACGAACGACACGGAAGTCGCCGTTGTGGCTCCGCCGGACAATCCGACTGAGGAAGCACAGACACGCAGCCTAGTCCGTGACATTCAGAGCGAATTGAACCGCGTCGGATGCAGCGCGGGCGCGGCGGACGGCGTTGCAGGTCCTCGCACTAGAGCGGCATATACCAGATACCGGAACGCCCGAAAAAACCTAGGGCTTCCGGCGGAAGGTCTGAACCAACAACAGACCCTCATTGCGCTTAAGAAAGAACCGGGTCGCGTTTGCAAGGAAGTTGCGGTTGCTGTAGGTTTAGACGGTGATTACGTCATCTCCATTCGGCGTAGATGGGATGATGACTATTGGCAGACTGCAACGCGCGGCGACGAATCCTACTACCCCGGAAAAATCGAACCACTCGCGTCATTGCGGATCAATCGGAAAGGCAGCAAACTGACTCTGGTGTCCGCCCAAGCGTTTACCGGAGGCGGTCCGTGGTTCAAGGATTTCCAGGGGTCATTGGATGACAACGGTCAACTGAAACTCCGTTTCACCCTAAGCTCACATTTTGGTCCACCGGTGACGCCCTACAAGGTTCGAATTGATGTAAAATTGCCTCAAGGACTGCAACCCGACCGACGCCTCGTGTATGAGCCACGACGTATCGACGGTCAGTTTTTCCTGAATTTCCTGGTTAGGCGTGCGAACTAGCTTCCAACGGAATTCCCAAGATGACGGGGGTCGACAAGAGCGGCATGATTACCAAGCTGCGTGCCGTTTGCGCCAAAGTTGCAGAGACCGATTTCCTCTACTTCGAAGTCGGCCATCGGCTTGAGAGCCGTTGAAAATAGGATTTCCACTAAATCAACTGAAGTAGCTGCATGTTGTTGTAGAATTCCGTACCCTGCCATGAGGTCGGTGATATCGGAAGGTGGTGGGCGGGATCACAGCGAACGGCAGCTATGCGGGCTGCACCACCAGCATTCGGCTTCGACGCAAAAGGTCCGGTATGGGCCGCTCACAAACTTCTCGATCTAGATGTGGAATATTGAGATATTCCCTGCCAAATCGACCTGAAGACGTCGAGTCACACAATCAGCATGCCGCCTTACATAGCCTCCAACGTATGGGCGAGGCCATTTCTGATGTGATCTTCCAACAGTTTCTTGGCTGTATCAGCGTCTTTGGCCAGCGCGGCATCGAACATGCGTTTGTGTTCTTGGGCTGCAACCTCACCTCGGTAGGTCAGTACGAGCATCTGATAACGAAGGTACTTGTCATAAATGATTGAGTGAAGGGATAAGAGGTTCTTGGAATTACAGGCTGCAATCATCGCTTGATGAAACTCTGAATCGTACCTCTTCCAGGTTTCCTTTTCAGAGTCATCTCCCTTGAGAAGCCGTTGCTCCATCAAATGCAGCTTATGATGCGCAGCGACCAGGTTGCCTTCCCAGTCCGTGTCGCCATTCGCAATGGACAACTCCAACGCGTGGCATTCCAGCAGAACGCGCAGTTCTGAAATCTCGGTCAGGTCTTCTCGTGAAACTGGCGTGACCAGGAAACCCCGTTGCTCAGGAGCTTCGACAAATCCGTCGCTGGCGAGCCTGTTCAGCGTTTCACGAAGTGTCGAAAGGCTTGCCGAATAGCGTTCCTTCAAGGCGTCCAGCTTCAGTTTGGAGCCGGGCTGCAGCTCCCCGAAGATGATGTCCCGCTTGATGCGCTGATAGGTGCTTGCACCTATCGTAGACGGCTGTTTCGCCATGCGTTTCACCCGATATTTTTAGTTTCCTCGTTCAATTAGCATTTTTTTGAGACATCAGCAATCCAAACTGATGTATGGTATAAATAATAATATCATACATTATTGCGGAATCGCGAAAACCCCAATACGGTCGTGGCCAAATTGGGCAAGGCAGCCTGATCGCAATCAACGGTTTCGGGATTTTCCGGACCCTCCGGAAGGAAGCAAAGTGTCTAAGAACTTTCGCATTGCCATTGTCGGCATTGGTCTTGTTGGACGCCGCCACGCAGACGCTATCCGAGCGTTGCGCCATGTTGATCTCGTTGCGGTAGTCGACCCCAGTGATGAAGGTCGTGCTTACGCCGTTGAGCACGGGGTCGCATGTTACGAGACCCTCGAGAAAATGTTTGCAAATCAGACGCCAGACGGAGCTGTTCTTGCGACCCCGACCACGCTTCATGTTGAACAAGGCCTCACGTGTGTTCGACACGGTTGTCCTGTTCTTGTCGAAAAACCGATCGCCGTAGAAGCCACCGCTGCACTTGAGCTTGTTCAAGCTGCGGAGAAGGCCAATGTGCCACTGATGGTCGGTCATCATCGCAGACACAATCCTTTGATCAGGTCGGCTAAGGAAGCAATTGTCGATGGAAAGATTGGAAATGTGCGCGCTGTCCATGCGAATTGCTGGTTCTATAAGCCAGACGAGTATTTTGATACTGCGCCCTGGAGAAAGAAACCCGGTGCAGGGCCCATCTCGGTCAATCTTGTCCACGATGTGGATCTGCTGAGGTACCTGGCCGGAGAAGTTGTGACCGTACAGGCTCAGTCGGCTGCATCGCAGCGGGGCTACGACAACGAAGATGTTGCTGGTGCGCTGTTGACATTTGAAAGCGGGGCGATAGGGACCATAAGTGTGTCCGACAGCATCGTTGCTCCATGGAGCTGGGAGATGACGTCTCAGGAATATCCAATCTATCCTTCGACCACAGAGAGTAGCTATATGATCGGTGGCTCTCATGGTTCGTTGTCCGTTCCCGATCTTCGCCTGTGGAGTTACCAGAGTGAGCAACGGGACTGGTGGACGCCTATCTCATCGACCGCGCTGAAGAAGGGTGCGTCTGACCCTTTGGTCAATCAGCTCAGGCACTTTATTGAAGTAGCCCGGCACGAAGCAGTGCCGATTGTGTCTGGATGGGAAGGTTTCAGAACGCTTCAAGTTATTGAAGCTATTCAGAATTCTTGCAGAACAGGTGAAACGGTCAGGATCAAAAACTTACAAAAAACACCAATGGTAGATATGACAGTAGTATAAAATATCAGATATTTTGCAAAAAATCTTGCAAAATTTCCAAAATAGGGCAAAACTCTGAATCGCAAAAAAGAAGCATCATGATGTCTCAGGGAGGAGCAAAGTGATTACCAAACTTACCCGCCGGGCTGCTGTATCAGCCCTTGTTGCAACCGGTGTTCTGTTTGGCGCGACAAGCGGTGCGCTGGCGGAAGACAAAGTGCAACTTCGCCTCGCAACATCAGGATCGGAGACCGACCAGCGCTCGGTCGCTATGGCCGAAGTTTTCGCGCCGATGGTCGCTGATTTTGCAAGCTACGAGCCCAGCTATAATGGAACCATCTTTGCCCAAGGCACCGAGTTGGATGCCATCAGCCGGGGTAACCTGGAAATGTCGATCACCTCGGCGCAGGAACTGGCACAGTTCTTCCCCGAGTTTTCGATCTTTACCGCAGGTTATGTCCACCAGGACGCCGCGCATCAGGTGGCTGTCTTCAACGATCCCTTGATGGATGCCTTTAAGCAGAAGGCCGAAGAAGAATTAGGCGTCAAACTGCTGTCGGTCATGTATCTGGGCCGTCGTCAGGTGAACCTGCGCCAGCCCAAGGATGAGCTGACAGTCACGACACCCGCAGATTTGGAAGGCGTGAATCTGCGGATGCCGGGCACCGACGCATGGCAGTTCCTTGGCAAGGCGCTGGGTGCCGCGCCGACACCGATGGCCTTCTCCGAAGTCTATACCGCGCTGTCGACCGGTGCCGTTGACGGGCAGGATAACCCGTTGCCGACCGTCGTCGACGCCAAGTTCTATGAAGTGACCAATCAGATCGTCCTGACATCGCATCTGGTCGACCTGAACTATATCGCCATCGGCAAAGAGGTTTGGGACGGGCTGACACCGGAACAGCAAGCCAAGGTTCAGGAAGCTGCGGACGCAGCAGCTGAATCAGGCCGCCAGAAGCAGCTTCAGAAAGAAGAGGATCTTGTCAGCTTCCTGAAAGAGCAGGGCATGGAGATTTACGAACCCGATCTCGCTGCGTTCCGCGATCAGGTACAGTCTATGTATCTGGACAGCGAATTCGCTGGCTCATGGCCCGAAGGCGTTCTGGATCAGATCAACGCTCTGGGCAACTGAACCCAGTAAGACAGGGGAGGGAGAACCATAATGAAGGCCTTTATGAAGGGGTTCTCCCGACTGACCGAAGCGATTGCCGGCGGGATGCTGGCGGCAATCTTCCTTATCTTCCTTCTCCAAATTCTACTACGGTACTTCTTCACCCCAGCAGGCTGGACGCTGGAATTGATCGGCATTCTTTGGGTCTGGGTGATTTTCTTCAGCTGCGCTTTCATCGTGCGCGAACGGGATCACGTGAAGTTCGACATCATCTATCTTTCGGTGCCGATGCGCGTACGGCAGGTCTTTGCGATGCTGGCGGCCGCAGCGATCGTAGTCGGTATGCTCTACAGCTTCCTTCCGACGTGGGACTACATCGACTGGATGAAAATCCGCAAGACATCGACTGTCCGCAATCCGTTCTCCGGTGAGAAGATTCCGCTGCGCACAGTATTCTCGATTTACGCGGTATTCATGCTGGTCGTCGCAGCGCGCTACGCGTGGCTATTCTTCGACGTCATGCGCAATGGCCCACCAAAGACAGAGTTGGAACTGGTCGTTGGGTACAACGTGGTTGACGATCATCCCCGTGTCGACGTCGAAAAGGATGAGGAAGTTAAGAAATGAGTTTTGAACTTCTTTCCTGCCTGCTCGCTCTCTTTCTTCTGGCAGGCATCGGGACACCTATCGGCTATTCCATCCTCCTGGCCTCATTAGTGTACCTGGGCACGGCCGGACTGGACGTCGCCCTCGCGGGCGAGAAGATCCTGCAAGGTTTTTACAAAAGCACGATCCTGCTTGCCGTGCCTTTGTTCATCGTCGCCGCGAATATCATGAACGCTGGATCGATCACGGACCGTCTTTTGAACTTCTGCGTCGCTGCTGTCGGTCGTTTCAAGGGCGGCCTCGGGCACGTAAACGTGGTAGCGTCACTGATCTTTTCGGGTATGTCCGGCTCGGCCGTCGCGGATGCTGCTGGGATCGGGAAGATCATCATTGAAATGATGACCAAGGATGGCCGCTACAGCCGAGGCTACGCAGCTGCAATCACGGCGGCGTCGGCAACGATCGGCCCTATTATTCCGCCCTCTATCCCAATGGTTTTGTACGCGCTCGTTTCCAAGGCCTCCATCGGGTCGCTGTTCCTAGCCGGTATTCTGCCGGGCCTGATCATGGGCGTCGTCCTCATGGCGATGAACTATTATCTGGCCGGAAAGCGGAACTTTGCATTGGAAGAACCTGTTCCACTGCGCGAGTTGCCGGCTAAAACCGCCAACGCATTTCCGGCACTGCTGATGCCCGCAATCCTGCTCTACGGCATATATGGGGGCGTCACCACTCCGACTGAAGCTGCCGCCGTAGCTGCATTCTACGCCCTGCTACTGGCAGCGTTGTTCTACCGAGCGCTGACCTTCCGCGGCCTTTATCAGGTGTTCGTCGATAGCGCGCGCTCTTCCGCAGCCGTCGGGGTTGTCATTGGTGGCGCGTTCATTCTGAACTTCATCGTCATCCAGGAACAAATACCGCAGTCTATCTCGGCGCTGCTGGAGGGTTCCGATGTTAGCCCGATTGTGTTCCTGATCCTCGTAAACCTGCTGATCCTCGCGCTGGGATGCGTGTTAGACGCAACAACGATCATCCTAGTGATTGTGCCCCTGTTCATTCCAACCTGCGAGGCGCTTGGGATTGATCTGGTGCATTTCGGGGTGCTTGTCGTCGTGAACTCGATGATCGGTCTGATCACGCCGCCCTATGGCATTCTGCTCTTTGTGATCAACGCCGTGACGGACATTCCGCTACGCGAAATCATCTCGGAAATCTGGGCCTTCCTCGCGGTTCTTATCTTCGCCCTGGTGATCATGATACTGATGCCTGATTTGGTCCTGTGGTTGCCGCGTATGTTTGGATATCAGGGATAATGTGCCTCTCGGTTTCGACAACGTCGATCCCCGGTGATCTGGCCGAAAAACTAAGCACTATCGCTGACGCGGGATTCGGGGGTGTCGAATTACACGAACCGGACTTGACCGCTTTTGACGGGCCGCCATCGCAAATTCGGAACATTGCATCAGATCTCGGCCTGAAGATTTGCCTGCTGCAACCTTTCCATAACCTTGAAGGTCAGTCTGGCGGCGGACGGGAGCGCGCCTTTGATCGACTGAAGCGCAAACTCGACCTGATGAGCGAATTGGGTACGGATCTGCTGCTAATCGGGTCCGCATTCGAGGTCGATGCCGCTGCGACCGAAGAACAGGTAATCGCAGATCTTGGCGAGGCGGCCGAAATAGCAAAGGCATTGGGGTTGCGTCTGGCCTATATGGGCTTGCCATGGTCGGATCTTATTCACTCGGATGAACAGGCGTTAGGCGTCGTTGAAGCTATCGACAGCCCTTATTTGGGGTTGGCCTTGAATTCCTTCTTCTCGCTTGCCGACGGGTCCAAACCAGCCCGCCTTCGGGACATTCCCGGAGATCGGCTGTTCCATGTGCAGCTATCCGATGCACCCCGACTTGAGATGGATATTCGCAGGCTCAAACGGCACTTTGGGCTTCTGCCGGGGCTTGGGTCGCTGAACCTTGCGGGCTTTGTGCGGGTGTTGTCCCGCGCTGGGTACAAGGGGCCTTGGTCTATTGCGCGTGTCAATGAAGCAGCTCCTCAACCCGGTGGCCTGACACTGGCCCGAGACAGCTACAGGTCGCTGGTGAACCTGTTAGATGAGGTTTCCCGGACCGAACCGGGAACAGATTTCGGCATCCCGGACCTGCCGGAACGCGTCTATGCGTCAGGCTTCGAATTCGTCGAATTTACAGCCGACGAAACAAGCGGCGCGCAGCTGGCAGATATGCTGTCAGCAATGTGTTTTCGAATGGAGCGAAAACACGTAACCAAGTCCGTCGAGCTGTGGCGGCAGGGCGCGATAAACATCGTTGTAAATACCGAAAAGGAAGGTTTCGCCCATTCGGCGTTCCTGGGTCACGGCCCCTCCGTGTGTGACATGGGGTTGCGTGTCAAAGATGCGGATCAGACGGTTCAGCGAGCGACCGCGTTGGGCGCGCCGAATTTCTCACAGCCGGTAGGGACTGGGGAACTGGACATCCCGGCCATCCGAGGTGTTGGTGGCAATGTTGTCCATTTCATAGATGAGAAATCCGATCTGCATCGGGTTTGGGACATCGAGTTCGAGCCAGTCGCCAAGACCAAAGCGATCCAGCCTGCTGGTCTGCGCCGCATCGACCATCTGGCGCAGACGATGCGTAACGATGAGATGCAAAGCTGGCTGCTCTATTACATTTCGACTTTTGAGATGGCAAAATCTCCGATCGTGAACGTTGCCGACCCTTCAGGTGTTGTGCAAAGCCAAGCCATCGAGAGCCCCGAGGGCGAAGTGCGTTTAAACCTGAATGGTGCAGTTGGGCGTCGAACACTGGCGGCTTCATTCCTTGAAGACGGTTTTGGTGCCGGTGTTCAGCACATAGCCTTCCAGTCGGACGACATATTTGAAACCTCAGCCCAATTGCGGAAGTCCGGCTTTCCCAGCCTGTCCATCCCAGAAAACTACTACGCTGATCTGCAAGCGACATTCGGGTTAAGTGAAGACCTGATCGCCCAAATGCGCAGGGATAACATTCTCTACGACCGCGCAGCGGGTTCCGAGTATTTTCAGATCTACAGCCGACCTATCTTTAACGGCTTCTTCTTTGAAATTGTTGAGCGCCGATCTGGCTATTCCGGCTATGGCGCGCGCAATGCTGCGTTCCGATTGGCGGCCCAAGCGCGACACCACATGGCGGAAGGAACAACCTGAAATGAAGGCGGCACTAATCGGCCAAGGTATTGCTGGCTCCATGACGCCTGAGATGCACGAGGCAGAAGGTCGGGCGCAGGGTATCGATCTGAGCTACGGTAGGATCGACACTGCAAAAGAGCCATTTCGTGGAATGTCGGTCGCTGATTTACTGCATTATTCCGTTGAATTAGGCTGCGCGGCGGTCAACGTGACGCATCCCTACAAAGCATCAGTCATTGATCATCTTGATGAGCTTTCCAAGACTGCTGAGGAGCTTCAAGCTGTCAACGCGGTGGTTTTTTGTGACGACCGAATGGTTGGCCACAACACCGACTACATAGGTTTCCACAGTGCCTTCGGAGATTCTTTGGGATCATCGAAGACTGAAACGGTTCTCATGTTTGGTGCTGGTGGCGCGGGCAGTGCAGTCTCTTTGGCTTTGCTTGATTCAGGTGTTCGAGACCTGGAGATTATTGATCCTGACCTCCGCCGAGCGCAGGCGCTGGTCAGTCGACTAGAGGTCTTGCGCCCTTACGCAAAGATTCAGGGTTCCCCTTCGATTTCGTTGGATCGGATCGAACTTGTGGACGGAGTGGTCAACGCAACACCACTTGGAATGGACAAGTACCCCGGAACAGTCATTGAACCATCCCTGTTGCGGCCCGATGCATGGGTGGCAGACATCGTATATTTCCCGCTTGAGACACACCTACTGAGCAGGGCCCGCGCAACTGGGTTGAAAGTGATGAATGGTGCTGGAATGGCGGTTCATCAGGCTGCAGCGTCTTTTGAAATCTTCACCGGCTGCACCGCCTCAATCAGTCGCCTTCAAAACGTTTTCGATTCACTTCGTCAGCAGCGCATGCGCGAGTTTAGAGGTGCAACGGTATGACAAACGACGAACAAGCAATCCGCCAATGGTGGCGCACATCCATCATTGACATGAAACCCGGCAAGATCGCGTTTCGTGGCAACGCAATAGAGGATCTGATCGGGAACGTTTCTTTCCCGCAGATGATCTGGCTGATGGTGCGGGGCGATCTGCCCAGCGACGCACAAGCGCGTCTGTTCGAAGCCGCTTTGGTCGCAGGCGTGGATCACGGCCCACAGGCCCCCTCAATCGCGGCGGCGCGCATGGCTGCCACCTGCGGGGTAGGTCTCAATAATGCGATGGCGACTGCGGTGAACATGCTGGGCGATGTGCATGGCGGAGCAGGCGAACAATGCGCCGAGCTGTACTATGATATCTCGGAACGCGTGAATGCTGGGGCATCGCTGATTAATGCTGTTCAGGACGGTCTGGACAGCTGGCGCGAGACGTACGGCAAGATCGTCTCGGGCTTTGGCCACCGTTTTCACAAGCCCGTCGACCCGCGCGCGCCCCGGCTGATGCAACTTGTTCGTGATGCGGCAGATGAAGGCACTGTTTCGGGTCGCTTTGCTGATATCGGAGAAGAGGTTCAGGCTGAACTCGGCCGTCAACGCGGCGGTCGGCCAATTGCCATGAATATTGACGGCGCGACAGCTGTGATCTTCTGCGAACTTGGCTTTCCCGCGCCCTTGTCGCGGGGGTTGTTCTGCCTATCCCGCTCGGTCGGAATACTCGCCCACGCTTGGGAGCAGATGAACCAGGGTGGCCGCAACAAAGGGCCCATGCCCCCGAATTACTTACCTCTCTACGAAGACAGGAATGATGACACGTGAGACATCGAAATCCTTCCGGGTCGGCCTTATCGGTTGTGGTCGTATCAGCGATATCTATCTAAAAACGCTATCCAAATTCTCAAACGTCGAGGTCGTGGCTTGTGCAAGCCTTGATCCTTCGGAAAGCCGCGCCAAAGCAGATCAATACGGTGTCGCCCAGGCCTGCACACCAGATGAAGTGTTTGACGATCCGACGATTGACTGCGTTCTGAATCTGACAATTCCGGCGGCGCATGCGGAAATCAGTTTGCGCGCGTTGGAGGCCGGCAAGCACGTCTATTCCGAGAAGCCGCTGGTTATGAATCGAACGGACGGAAAGGCGATCCTGCACACTGCCACTGAAAAGGGGCTACTGGTCGGTTGCGCACCCGACACGTTTCTGGGCGGTCGTTGGCAGACCGTTCGGCGCTTGATCGATGAAGGCGCTATCGGGAAACCAACAGGGATTTTTGCCCATGTCGGGACCCACGGGACGGAGCGCCACCATCCCAACCCGGATTTCTACTATAAGGCGGGTGGTGGGCCAATGCTGGACCTTGGGCCGTACTACCTGACCGCCATGATCTACTGCCTTGGACCCGTTGACCGGGTTGCCGGAATGGCTCGGCGCACGTTTGACAAAAGGATGATCGAAAACGGCCCTCGCAACGGCGAATGGATGAATGTCGAGGTGGACACGCACTCCCTAAGCCTGCTGCAGTTCTCTTCCGGAGCAATAGGGTCGATGACCATGAGCTTCGACGTCTGGGACAGCGAAACTCCGCGGTTCGAGATCTATGGTGAAAACGGAACCATCAGCATCCCTGACCCTGACCCGGTTCATGGCGCCAACATCTTTCAGGGAGATGTCTGGCTGAAAACACGCGAAACCTCGCGTTGGTCGCATCAGCCCCGCCCAACCGGTCGCGAGGACTGGCAGGTGGTAGAAAACAAACACGGCTTCAACGAAGACAGCCGCGGTCTCGGCCTTTTGGACCTCGCCCTGGCGGCACAAGAAGGACGCCAACCCCGTGCAAGTGGAGCGCTTGCTTACCACGTTTTCGAGGTCATGGACGCAATTGAACGGGCGCCAAAATTCGGCGCCTATCAGACGATAGAAAGCCGTTGCGCGGCTCCGGAGCCTTTGCCGGTCGATTTCCTTAACGATGAGAGGAAGTAGCTGGTCCATGCCGATTGAGACACTCGACTTTGCCCAGCCATTCTTTGGCGTCCAGCACATAACTGACGAGCGCAGAATTTCTATCGAGGGTCGCGCCATCGTCCTTAACCTTGGGGGGCGAAATCTCTCTGTCGATGATCAGACCATTGCACCGCTTTCCTCTGTGATCGTGCAAGACAGCACGCTTACCGGCGTGGAACGTGCAGTCATTGTCCACGGTTTCGACGCCCATTCCAATGACAACGAGTTGTTCGCATGGGTGAAAGATACATGGCCATCTGCTTTCGATGTTCGCCAAGAGGAGCGTCTGCGTGGCGTCAGCCACTACATGTCGCCGAAGGTCTTCGTGGGTAACGTTGGACTGACCATGTACCATTCCGGCTCGGTCCCTTTGAATGTCGGATTGCATAAGGATCATCCGTTCTGCCCGGTACCAGGGTTTCGCGAAGTGCATACGCAGATCGTTGGCTTCGGCAAAATGCAGCAATGTCGCGAACGGGATGTCGAGACCCTGTATCTCGAAGAATTCATGGCCCCGGGCACGACCCACAAACCTATGTATGACGCCGAAGGCAATTATCCCTGGCATCAATACGAGACGATCACCCCCGGTATCTTCATGGCGGTGGAGATACTGCCCGAGGGCGTACGGGTCCCGGAAGCGGAGGTTGAGAATGGCTGAGAGACTTTTACCCGAAGACCTGAAGTTCGACGGCCCTTTCCCCCGGTTGTCTCGCCGTTTGCGGCTGGGCGTTGTTGGTGGAGGACGGATCTCGGACACGCAAGCAACGGCTGCGCGCATGACCGACCGGTGGGAGGTCGCCGCAGGCGCGCTCAGTTCAGATACCGAGCGCAGCAAGGCGCGCGGGGTCGAGTGGTTCCTGCCGGCCGACCGGTGCTACGCGTCGTTCGAGGAGATGGCACAGGCCGAGGCGGCGCGCCCAGATGGCGTAGATGCCGTCATGATCACGACCCCAAACCACGTTCATTTCGGCGTGGCCAAAGCGTTTCTGGAAGCGGGCATTGACGTGTTGTGCGACAAGCCCCTGACCAACGAAGTGGCCGAGGCCGAGGGGCTTGAGGAGATTACCGCGCGCACGGGACACATCTTTGCTGTCGGTTATGTGATGTCATGTTTTCCGGTGATACGGCAGGCCAAGCAGATCGTGGCCGACGGGGGCATCGGCAAAATCAACCAGATCCATGTCGAGTTCATGCAAGACTGGATGACGCCCGAAGATGTGGCCGATGCGCCTCATGTAAAGTGGCGGCTGGACCCCAAGATTTCTGGTCCAACCAGCTGTGTCGGCGATATCGGCACCCATGCCGCGCATCTCGCCAGTTTTGTTTCCGGCCTGCCCTTGACCGACCTGCGGGCCGAGTTTCATGTCTGCGGCGCGCCAAAGCCTTTGGAAGACACGGTGTTCATGTTCACCCGTTACCAAAATGAAGTCCCCGGAACCTTGATGGCAACACGCCTTGCCCCCGGAAACCGGGGTGGGTTGCGCCTGCGCATATTCGGGAACGAAGGAGGCCTCGAGTGGGACCTAGAGAACTCGGAGCGGCTGAAATTCAATCGGTTTGGTGAACCGGATCAAATCATCAGCCGAGGTCTCGGGCATGGTATCGGACCCGGCGCAGAACGTTTGATCCGTACCGCGCGCGGCTTCCCTGAAGGGATTATCGAAGCCTGGGCCAACCTCTATACGGAACTTGCGATGGCCGTAGCCGCGCGTCGGGATGGCGTTACCGTTCCGGCCGATTGGCTTGCTTATCCCAGTGTCGAACAAGGCGCAGACGGTGTTCGATTCATTGACGCCTCTGTGCGCTCTCACCAGTCCGGAGGGGACTGGGTCACTCTCTAAGGGTCTGCCTACACGAATGTAATACACGCCCGGGCCGTTGCCCGGGCGTTTTCATTTCCTGTTCAGTATTAAAGTTGATATTTTAAAAAATATCAGATATTTTTGACTACGTGTGATGAATTTTAGATTCGCAGACACGTGGAGCTGTCGTTCATGGTGAAACCCGAAGAGGCTGGCGCAAGCCCCTCTCTCTACTCCTTGGCGCATCTGACGCTGATTGGCTGTACGCCGCCCGAGTTGGTCTATATCGCCGCACGGGCCGGTTACGATGCCGTCAGCCCCCGATTCATTCCGATGCATGTGCCCGGCGAATTCACTCAATCCCCAATCGACAAGGCACAGGTGCAGGCCACCAAAACGGCTCTCTCTACCACCGGATTGAAGGTCCTTGATGTCGAGCTTGCACGCATCACCGAAGATGTCGATCCACGCAGTTTTGAGCCTTCTCTTGAGATTGGCGGGGAGTTGGGCGCCAAACGCATGATTATGAGCGCGTGGACAAACACCCGCGATGATCGTGACTTTCTGATCGACGTCTATTCCGAAACCTGCGAACTGGCAGCGCCCTACGGATTAACGGTGGACTTGGAGTTCCCGAGCTTCTCCCGCTTGCGCACGCTGGATGAAGCACTGGACATTGTCCGCGCCTCTGATCAGCCCAACGGCGGTATTCTGGTCGATACGCTCTACCTGCACCTCAGCCGCGTAGATCTTGGTGAGCTGTTGCACGTTCCCTCGGACCTGTTTCACTTCCTGCATATCTCTGATTGCCTGCCCGGCATCGCCGATACGCGTGAGGGCATGATCCAACTGGCCCGCGATGCGCGGCTATATCCCGGTGAGGGATGGATCGATTTCACCGGCATCATCGAACGGATGCCACCCGTCGACTATTCCATCGAACTGCCCAACCAAAGCCGCGTGGCCGAGTTGGGATATGAAGAACACGCGCGTCGCTGTCTCAGCCACGCCAAGCGAACATTCGGCGAGGCGCGGTCACAGCGTCGTATGCCCAATGCTGCAATTCCAAAACACCAAGAGGATCATCATGGGCAAAGAGCTCACTGAAAACGACCGCAACATGGCGGCCGATATGCTGGCACGCGCCCGCGCTGCCATGGCCGAGATCGAGGATTGGGATCAGGGCAGGTTGGACCGCCTGTCTCAGGCCATTGCGTGGTATGCGGGGAACGAGAAAACCTTCACGCGTCTAGCCCAGCAAGGCGTGGACGAAAGCGGTATCGGAGATCGCGAAGGGCGTCCTGCCAAGCGATTTAAGATTCACATGGTGTTGCGTGACGTCTTGCGGACACCATCGACCGGGATCGTCGAAGTAGACGAAGAAAAGGGTCTGGTAAAATATGCCAAGCCTGCCGGTGTGATCGCATCTCTGATTCCGATGACCAATCCAGCGATGACACCACCGGTGACCGGTGTTTCCGCCGCCAACGCCCGGAATGCTGTTATCTTCAGTCCGCATCCGCGAACCGCTCATACCACCTTTGAGATGGTCGAGGTCATGCGAGCGGCCTGCCGTGCCGCTGGTGCCCCCGAGGATCTGTTTCAATCCATTCGCAAACCGTCGATCCCATTGACGCAACATTTGATGGAGATCTGTGATCTGACGCTGGCAACGGGCGGCAAGCCCATGGTCAAAGCCGCGTACAGTTCAGGGCGCCCGGCCTTTGGCGTCGGCGCGGGCAATTCATCCATCGTCATCGATGAGACTGCCGACCTGGACATCGCCGCTCAGAACACACGAATTTCCAAGACGTCTGACTTTGGTTCGGGTTGTTCGGCCGACGGTAACATCATCATCCAGCGCTCGGTTTACGACGATATGGTCAAGGCGCTTGAGGCCGAAGGTGGATACCTGTGTTCGACCAAAGAGAAGGCCATGCTCGAAGCTGCCATGTGGGATGAGAAAGGAAACCGTACCTTCCCGACTATCGCCTGTCCGCCTCAGCAAACGGCCAAGGTCGCCGGTTTCTCGATCCCCGAAGATCGCAAGTTCCTGATGGTTGAAAATCAGGGGCAAATCGGGCCGCAGCACAAGTTCTCGAAGGAAAAACTGACCACGCTGATGGCACTTTATCACTTCGACACATTTGATAACGCGCTGGAAACGGTCAGCCAGATTTACAACACCGGAGGCAAGGGCCATTCCTGCGGCATCTATAGCCACAATGACGATCACATCGACCGGTTGGCGCGCCTGGCTCCGGTCAGCCGCATGATGGTTCGACAGCCTCAGTCCAAGGCCAATGCGGGTGCCTGGACCAATGGCATGCCTATGACCAGCAGCCTGGGTTGCGGCATCTGGGGAGGCAACATCACCAATGAAAACGTCACCATGAAACACATGATGAACTACACCTGGGTCAGCCGTCCCATCCCCGAGGATCGCCCCTCGGAGCCGGACCTGTTCGGTGAGTTCTACGGACAGGAGGTCGCGTGATGGACGGAGCGAAATTGGACGGCAAGACCGTTGCCGAACACATCGTCGACTTTCTCGAACGTCGCGAGGTCAAGCATGTATTCGGCCTGTGCGGCCATACGAATATCGCGGTTCTGGCCGCGTTGGCGGAAAGCCCCATCGATTTCGTCACCGTACGGCACGAACAAATCGCCAGCCACGCAGCGGACGCATATGCCCGCGTGACGGGCAAGGCCTCGGTGGTGCTGTCCCACCTCTCCCCGGGGCTGACCAATTGTGCAACCGGGGTCGCCAACGCCGCCCTGGACTGTATCCCGATGGTCGTGATCGCGGGCGACATTCCAACGCACTACTACGGCAAACATCCACATCAGGAAGTGAACCTGCACGCAGATGCTGCCCAGTGGGAGATCTATCGTCCCTTTGTCAAACGCGCCTGGCGGGTAGATCGGGCAGACCTGATGGCCGAGATTCTGGAAAAGGCGTTTCATCTCGCCGAAAGCGGCCAGCCCGGCCCGGTGCTGGTCAACGTGCCGATGGACATCTTCTCCGAGGTGATCCCCTCGGACAGTTTCGACCGTATCCGCGACAACACGCGCGCGCTCAAGAAACCGTCGATTGACGATGAAACAGCGCGAGAGATTGTCGAAGCGTTGGCTAAAGCCGAAAACCCTGTCGCTTATATCGGTGGTGGTATTCTTCTGGCACAGGCCAGCGAAGAGTTGCGAGAATTCGTTGAACATATGGGCCTTCCAGTCGCGCATTCCCTCATGGGTAAAGGCGCGTTGCGAGACGACCACCCGCTTGTGCTGGGAATGACCGGGTTTTGGGGCACCGAGCTGGTCAACCAGTCTTGCCTGAATGCGGATTACATCTTTGCGGTTGGAACCCGGTTCAAAGAGGCCGATTGCTCCAGCTGGTATCCTGGTTACACGTTCAACATTCCTGACTCAAAGGTCATCCATATCGACATCGAACCGCAGGAGATTGGACGGAACTATCCCACCGAGATCGGAGTGGTTGCTGACGCCAAGGCCGCTTTGCGCGTCGTCAACCGAGTTGCCCGCGAGATGTATCCTGAGGGCTTCAAACGCCCCGCGCTGGAACAGAAGATCACCGACTTTCGAACGGACTTCAAAGCGCGCAACGTGGACATGGCGACCTCGTCGTCCTTTCCGATGATGCCCGAACGTATTTTGGCAGATACCCGCAAGGCACTGCCCGAGGATGCCATTATCACTACGGACGTGGGATGGAACAAGAACGGCGTCGGACAACAATTTGATATCCTGGCACCCGGTTCAATCCTGACCCCAGGTGGATTCGCGACGATGGGCTTTGGCCCTCCGGGAGCGATCGGCGCAAAACTGGCAGCCCCTGACCGTGTGGTGATAAGTCTTGTTGGCGATGGGGGGTTCGGTCAGAACCCGTCGATGCTGGCAACCGCGGTCGAGCTTGATCTGGGCATCATCTGGCTGGTTATGAACAACAACGCCTTCGGCACTATCGCGGGCCTTCAAAAGGCGCATTACGGTCTGACATACGGGACCACGTTCCCTGGATCAGCCGCAGCTCCTGCGAACGGACCGGGTTATGCAGATATTGCAAGAGCTTATGGTGCAGAAGGGCACAGGCTCAGTGCTGCTGATGAATTGTTGCCCGCATTGGAAGCGGCAATCGCCAGCGGCAAACCAACCGTTCTTGATGTCCCAATGATCAACAACCCAACACCAACGACCGGACATTGGAACATCTTGGACATATACTCACCGGACAAAGAGGTATCTCACGTCGCGACTTGACGAAACTGGGCGCGTTCAGACGCGCCCAGTTTCTTGTGTCAATGTTCATCCGTGTTCGAGCAAATATCAACAGCTCCGTCGCGGCGCGGTCATCGTTGTTGTGTGTCTGAACTTTTTTGTTGGTTAGTTATTCTCAACGAAGCACGTGAAATAATGTCAAATTGCAATATCACTGAAGTATGTGCGTTCTTAGCGTCCAAGTTTTCTCTCTCGCAGCGAATGGCAGATTCGACGGGATGCGCCGCAGCATCACCAACAGGCGGCCACCGGCAGCTTAGGGCCGGGCGCGTCGTTTAGGCCAAGGCGCTTATTAGCTACCCGGGACGTGTCTGTTTTTTGACGGCGGCGAGCAGTAAATGCCTAAGAAAGAAGGCCCGCAATGACGCGAGCCTTCTTTTGGCGGATGGGTCATCGACTATGCGTCGAGAAACCTTTTCGCGCTCGGCAGGTGGTGCATCAGCACGTAGTAGGTCAGACCCGCCGGGATCAGACTTGCATACCAGGAGATCCCCGAAAAGATCAGGGCCGCGACAACTCCGACACCCATGGCGATCACGGCAGCCCAGTTCACGCCGTTATAGGGGCCTTCCAGATCATAGAGCTTGTCAAGATCAAGCGTCTGTTTGCGCAGCACGAAGTAATCGACGACAAGGATCGCGAAGATGGGACCTAGGAAAGCCGAGTAGGTCTGAATGAATATGCTCAGGCCTGCCGCGGACTCATCTTTTACAAGTTCCCACGGGAAAGTGCAGAAGGCGAGCAAGCCGACGATCACTGCAGAGGTTTTGAATTTGATCTTGAAGACATCCATCAGCGCATAAGCGGGAGGGACGACGTTGTTCAGGATGTTCGTTGTGACCTGAGCAAAAGCAATGAACAGGAGCGTTACGACCAGCAGCAGTTTGTTGTCGACAGCGCTCGAAAACACCTTGATTGGATCAACTTCACCGGTAGCACCGGACACCATCAGCCCAATGAGGCCCATGAAAAGTGTCGCCGGCAGGATCGAATTTGCATAGATCGCGACCTGCCTTAGCGGCCCAACGCTCCGACGCAATTCGCGCGAATAGTCCGATACGTTCAGCATCATCGTACTGTAGATCCCAAGGAAGAGCATGGTAGCCCCCCAGAACGGTGCACCCCAGGTGCCCTCGACATTTACCAGATTGGTCGAGATTTCTTCGCCGTATTTGTTGATGACGCTAAAGAACATGTAGATCAGCGACGCGATGATGAAGATCGATCCGATATTCTCGAGCCACTTGATCCCGTGAAACCCAAGCACCGAAAGACCGATCTGAAGGAACTGGAAGCCGATAAAGAACGCCCACATGTTCGAATAACCGAGGAGCGTTTCCGACACGAGGTTGAGTGCGCCCGCGCCGATCCAACTCTGGAACCCGAACCAGACGATAGCGGGAACCGAACGCACCAGCGCCGGAATCCGAGTGCCCGCAAAGCCAAAGGCGGACCGGGCCTGTACCATGAACGGAATGCCATATTTGTGACCGGCCTGACCGTTGATCATTAGCGCGAGCCCGATCACCGTGCAGCCGATGGCGATAGCGACAAAGGTCTGCAGGAGGTTCAGCGTACCGACCAAGCCCGACCCGATAGTAAATGTTCCGATGGAAACACATCCGCCAAGCCACGCGAAAAGATAGGACCACGGGTCCATGATCCGCGTCTCTTGCGGTGCCAGGCTCTCTTCCCCGATCGCCTTGTGTTCGATATGGGTTACGTGATCGTCGTGCGACATAGCGACCGTGTCGGCCGTGTCTGATTTGATTGTCATTTTCTCCTCCGATGACAGGTTATTTTAGTTTTGGCCGGGCGTAGGCATTGATTTTGCTGGTCTTTAGGCCGCAACCGACCAGCGCTTCGATCATGCGGGTTGCCACGCTCACGCCATCGATCACAGGAATGCCGGTCTCTTCGCTGAGCCACGCGGTCAAATCGGCCATCCCCGCACATCCCAGAACAATTGCTTCGCAACGATCTTCCTCAATCGCGCGCAGGATTTCCTCGCGGATCTTTTCGCGCGCGTTCGAGCCGGGCTCTTCCAAGGCCAAAACAGGGATCTCTGCTGACCGAACCCGCCGGCATTGATGCGACAGGCCATAGCCATGGATCATGTGTTCGATGATGGGCACTGACCGCGGCAAAGTGGTGACGACCGAGAACGAGGTGGCAAGCATGCTCGCCGCCTTCACCGCAGCTTCGCAGATTCCGATGACAGGGCCCGTCGCGATCTCGCGGCAAGCGCCGATACCGGGATCATCTAAACAAGCAACGACAATGCCATCGACCTGCTGGTCTTCTGCGGCTTGCACGCAGGACAGAAGGCCGGGAACTGACATCGCTTCGTCGAAATGCCCTTCGATACTCGCCGGTGCGCCTTGCGCGGTAGCGCCTCTGATCACGACACCGGCACTCGCGGCCGCCTGGGCGGACGTGATGATCTTGCGTGTCATCGATTCAGTAGAGTTGGGGTTTACAACTAGAATTTCCATGTGATCTCCCTTGACGATATAAATCGTTAACAAACGTTGTTAACGATTCCAACAAAAATGTTAACTTAGATTGTCAAGGCGTTACCGATGCCTAGATGGCGTCTGTTCCGACTGGGGGCAGAATGACAGGGGTGTTGTCAGGTTAACCCTAGATCGGTTGCTCGTGTCTGGATTTGGACATAGATCGCATTGGTGAATCCATCGTCCATCAGCTACAAGCGTCACCGATTTCCGCCTCAGATCATTGCCCACTCTGTGTGGCTGTATTTCCGCTTCAATTTGAGCCTTCGCGAAGTTGAAGAGATGCTGCTTGCGCGCGGGATCGGCGTTTCTTACGAGACTGTCCGGTGTTGCGTGATCAAGTTCGGACGGATGATGGCTCGAAACTTGCGACTAAGTCAGGACCGTCCTGGTGATGTCTGGCATCTCGATGAAGTTGTCGTGAAAATCGCTGGTCGCAGGTATTGGCTTTGGCGCGCGGTCGATCAGCATGGCATCGTGCTGGACGAAATACTCCAACCGAAGCGGGACAAACGGGCCGCAAAACGGTTGTTGCGCCGCCTGATAAAGCGTCTTGGCTTCCTCCATTGGTCAGCAAAGAAGTGAAATTTCTTTCAGACAGTTACACATATCCGCAATGCATCGAGAATTGCGGCGTGTATATTTCGGCTTGTAACTGCGTCGCCAATTCGGGCCAAATGGAAACGGCCGCTTAGATTGGTGTCAACGAATGGAAATGTCCCACCAATAAGCGCCTTGTGTTCAACCTGCCCGTGGTTCCGCGAGCTTGGTTTGAGATCGTGAAAAAGTCCGTCCATTGGGGACAGGCCATGTTCTACGACTACGTGATCAACAAGACGTTCAGTGACATCCCCCGTCAACACATGACGCAGGCTGGCGCGAACTCCATCATCTTCGCGCACCAGGGAGGTAAGCTCTTGCAGGCAGGTGAAGGTAACTCCATTGGCGGCCAGATCGCGTAAGGCGACGGCAGAGGTCGTTGGGCCAAGGTCATGCAGAAGTGCCCGGTCCGGGGTTACAAGATTTACACTGCAACCATTGCCCGCCAGCGCGTCGGCAGTTACAGCCGCAGGGTGGTCGCCGACTACATCGAACAACAGCACCTCGCCCGAGACACGTGCCTCGCCCGACAACACGTCCCAACTGGAAATTGCCAGGTCGCCGCCGGGGATAACTGTGGTTTCGGGCCAGCCGCCTGTTGCAACGATCACCAAATCGGGGGCTTCGGATATCACGTCATCAGCTTCGGCATAGGTGTTCAAGCGGATATCGATCCCAAGCAAAGTCACTTCGGAAATCAACCAGTCAGCTACGCCCCAGACCTGTCTGCGCGTTTTCCCTTTAGAGGCCAGAACCAACTGCCCGCCCAGCCGATCCGATGCCTCGAACAGCACGACTTCGTGACCGCGCAGGGCGCAGACCCGTGCGGCCTCCAGTCCGCCGGGCCCGCCGCCGACGACAACAACTTTCTTTCGGGTGTCGCTGTAGGCGATGATATGAGGCAAGGTCTGCTCACGCCCCGTGGCGGCATTGTGTCCGCAAACGGCAGGTTTGCCCTGATTGACCCGGTCCACGCAGTAGCCCAAGCCGACACAGGGGCGGATGCGTTCTTCTTCCCCCCGCGCGAGTTTTTCTACCAGATAGGGATCTGCCATCTGTGCGCGGGTCATGCCCACCAGATCGACATGGCCGCCGGAGACCGAGTGGCGGGCCGTGGCAATATCCGCAATCCCTCCTGCGTGCAGGATAGGCAAATCGACGGCATCACGGATGCGCCCGGCCACGGTGATATGCGGTGCCGCCGGCAGGCCCATGGGGCGCACCCATTCAGCCAAACCCAGATCATCATAGGGCGCGCCGGCGAGGATGTTGAGCAGGTCGACATCGCTGGATTTTTCCAGCATCCTGGCTGCGGCAATGCATTCTTCAGCGCTCAGCCCACCTTCTTTCAGTTCATCGCCGGTGATGCGCATCGACAGGATGAAATCAGCGCCGACTTCGGCGCGCACGGCGTCGAGCACCTGCAAGGTCAGGCGCATGCGGTTCTCCAGCGTTCCACCATAGTCATCGTCGCGCTTGTTTGTCAGCGGGGACAGGAATTGCCCCAGAAGGTGTGAGTGGGACAGGAGCTCGATCCCGTCGAATCCTCCCTGCTGACAGCGACGCGCAGCGGCTGCGAAATCGTCAATCACGCGGTTGATGTCTTCTTGTTCCATAGCCTTGGGAAAGGCACGATGAGCACGTTCGCGGATACTGGACGGAGCTATGACAGGCAGCCAATGGCCATCATCCCATGCAGTGCGGCGCCCCATATGAGTGATCTGACACATGATCGCGGCACCATGTTCGTGAACGCCATCCGTTAGTTTCCGAAACCATGGAATGACGCTGTCATCACCGGTATAAAGCTGGCCGAACACCGATGGGCTATCAGGGGCGATATTGGTCGACCCACCGACCATGGTCAGGGCAACCCCGCCCTTTGCCTTTTCCTCGTGATACAACCTGTAGCGGTCCCGGGGATGGCCATCTTCGACAAAATTCGGCGCATGGGACGTGCTGACGATGCGGTTGCGCAAAGTCAGGTGTTTCAATTGAAACGGATCGAGTAGGTGCGCCACTTTCGTGCCCCTTCGGCCAAATCTGCTGTTTGAAAACTGTCCAGGGTCGGCTCCGCTGGTCAGTTTCAACACCTGATGAGTTTGGTTGTCGAAAGCACTTTACTTGGGAAGTTATGCCTAAGAATTCACTGCTTCCGACATTGCTGTATGAAAAGGCGACCCGACCAGGAAACCCAATGGTGGAACACCCTTTGAGCACAGAAGGGAACCTGACAGGGGCCGCTCGATCCATCAAGGTCTGCACAAGGTTGCAATCACGTGCAATCTTAGATTGGAGGTGCTGCGCGCGCTGTGATCAACTGTCTGGCAGTAACTCTTTCGCGATGTATCATGTACAGACCTGCACCGATGATGATGGCAATGCCAAGCAGGCTAAACTTGTTCGGAAAGTCATTGAAGACAAGGTAGCCAAACAAGGTTGCTACCGGCAGCTCAAAATACTGCAAAGGAGCCAATGTGGCAGACGGGGCAAACGAAAGCGCATAAGTCATCATCATGTGGCTTACCGTCGCAAAAAAACCGGTCCCAAGAAGCCACAACAGCGCAATGTCTTTCGGCCAAACGGGATCGAAAAGTTCGGAGCCAGAACCTTGCGCAACCAATAAGATTGGAATGCAAAACAGACTGGCAACCAGGCCAGTGTGAAATTGCAGAGCCACCGGGTGCATCCGTCGCGACAAGCCCCGCGTCACAAGAATGTAGAAAGCGAAAGCAACAGCCGTACCGAGAGGAATAATTGCCACTGCGCCGAAAGCCGCGAAACTGGGTTGGATGACGAACAATACCCCGACAAACCCCACAAGAGCTGCCCCGACGCGACGAGGACCGACATCTTCACCAAGGTAAAACTTGCCGACCAGCAAGACAATGAACGGTGCCACAAACACGATGGCAAGGGCATCAGCAAGCGGCATCACTCGGATAGCCGTAATGAAACAAAAAGTCGCGAACAGCAAAAGTATTGAGCGGAATACAAGTACCATCAATTCACCGCTCGCGACACGCAATGACAGTCCCATTTTCCAGACAAACGGTCCCATCAACGCACATTGCAATACAAAGCGAGCGGCCGTTATCTGCCCAACCGGCACACTGGCCGATGCGAGCTTGGCAGCTACATCGAGCAAGGGAGCAGTCAGGCAAAATCCAAGCATCAGTGCAACGCCCGCAAGGGTGCGATCCGTGGATTGAGGTGTGGAATCAGCTGAGGTCATCTCATCATGAAGAACTGTCGCCAAATGCGTGTCTGTTCTCAATGCGACGCCAGGCAAAAGTCCCGATATTCCCGAGCTCGGGCAGAGTAGGAGTTTGCTCATGCAGCGAACCGCAGGTTCCATGACCCGCACGGCAGCATCAACTGCCTTGTTTCAGGATTCGCTAACGAGATGTACTGGCTTTTTCATTCAACGGTTTACCTGCAAGGCTAGGCACAGAGATCGGCGACCTGCAAATCTCTAGAAACCGGTCAATCAACGCTGTCTGCACTGTTTGGCGAGAGCGGGCAATCACCACCCTGTAGTGTCCGATGCTTTCCTCGAGCGGTCGCGCAACGATGGGGTCGCCTTCAATCGTGCGATCCTGCTTGGGCGGGAAGCCTGCCAGGGTGAAGCCGAACCCCTTGCCGACGTAGGCCTGAACAAGCTCGCGTGATTGGGATTGGAATGGCACTTCGGGGTGAACGCCTGCGGCCTGCAGCAGTTGAAGATAGCTAGGGCCAGGCCCGGCTGGTGATACAGCGATATAGGGCAGTCCGATCAGGTCGGACAGGCTGATCCGGGCTTTTGCTGCCAAAGGGTGTTCGCCTGACAGCAGAACCAGGGGCGGCAGCTCCAGCAGCACTTCTGCCTCATGCCGCTTGAGATCGAACCCCTGGTCAAAAACCACCAGCGCATCCACTTCGCCACCATCCAGTGCGTCCACCAAGGTCGGATAATCCGCTTCCTTCACCTCGACACGAACGTCTGGGTAGCTTTCGCGGAAGGCAAGCACCGCAGGCAGGACGATGCGCTGTGCCAGTGCGTGATGAGTGCCGATGTGGATCCTGCCAGTGCGTCCTGACGCCAGGTTCTCGGCCTGCCTGTCCAGCGCCGCGGCCTGCGCCAGCAGCGCCTCAGCCTGGGCGAAAAACTCCTTTCCCGCAGGCGTCAGCCGCATACCTTGCGCCGGAAAGCGGTCGAACAGGGTCAGGCCGGTGGTCGCCTCCAGTTTGTCCACCGCTGAGGCAATCGCGGCGGGAGAAACATTCAATTGCCGGGCAGCCTGGGCAATACCGCCCCGCCGGGCGGTTTCTGACAGGTAGGCGAGTTGGCGAAGGGTGAAATTAATCATCTAAAAAACTGACTTTTGAGGTGTATTAAATCAGTTTTACCGACCTTTTGACAAGCCCTATGCTGCTTTTGGGACAAACAGGAGACTCACATGGAGATTCTTCCTCTGACGGGGGGGCTCGGTGCCGAAATTCTGGGTGCGGATGTCCGCAGCGATGCAGATTTTGACGCCATTCAGCGCGCATTTGCCAAATACTCGGTGATTGTGCTGAGGGGGCAGGATGTGGGCCCGGAAGATCACCTC
Organism: Ruegeria sp. CH2; assembly: GCF_056537065.1. Taxonomy (NCBI): domain Bacteria; kingdom Pseudomonadati; phylum Pseudomonadota; class Alphaproteobacteria; order Rhodobacterales; family Roseobacteraceae; genus Ruegeria; species Ruegeria sp. CH2. The sequence continues at coordinate 97,530 of NZ_JBQFQV010000009.1, read as the reverse complement.
GCCTTTGCCCGCCGTTTCGGGCCGGTCAACGTGAACCGGTTCTTCAAGCCGGTCAAAGGGCACCCCGAGATCGCCATGGTGCTGAAAGAGAAGAACCAGAAAGAAGCCGTTGGAGAAGGTTGGCATACCGATCATTCCTACGATCAGGAACCGGCGATGGGCTCGATTTTGCATGCGATCGAAATGCCGCCTTACGGCGGCGATACGCTGTTTGTCTCAATGGGGGCCGCCTACGAGGCGCTTTCGGCCCCGATGCGCCGGTTTCTCGGCGAGCTGACGGCCGTGCATTCCTCGCGGCATGTGTTCGGCGCTGCCGTAATGGATAGCGAGGCAGTAAAGTCAGGACGTCTGGGCAATGCAGAGGCCGCAATCCAGGACGCCCGGCATCCGGTCGTTATCACGCATCCCCTGAGCCGACGGCGTGGCCTTTTTGTGAACCCGGTCTTCACAACCCGTATCGAGGGTTTGGCCCCGGCTGAGTCTGAGGCGCTTCTGGCCATGCTCTATGCCCATTGCCAGCAACCCGAGTTCCAATGCCGTGTGCGCTGGCAGGCCGGTGACATTACCATGTGGGACAACCGCGCCACCTGGCATAAGGCGATCAATGATTATCACGGCTTCCGCCGCCTGATGCATCGTGTCACCGTGGAGGGCGTGCCCCTCGCGCCCGCTGCTGCGGCCTGACCTTAGCGAAAGTATCGCAATGACCCACCTCAACTCACAGGCAGCAACCAGCCGGCCCAATGTCATCCTGATCCTTGCGGACGACATGGGATTTGCCGATCTCGGCTGCACCGGTTCTGAAATCCAGACCCCCAACATCGACGCCCTTGCGCGGGGCGGTGTTATGCTGTCGGCGATGTACAACTGCGCCCGCTGCTGCCCCACCCGTGCTTCGCTTCTGACCGGGCTTTATCCGCATAATGCAGGCGTTGGCCACATGGGCGCCAATCTGGGCAGCCCTGCCTATCAGGGCTTCCTGCGCAATGACAGTGCCACGATTGCCGAGCATCTGCGCGCTAGCGGTTATGCCGCGCTGATGTCGGGGAAGTGGCATGTGGCGGGTGATTTTGAAGCCCGTAAGGTGGACAGTTGGCGGGTTGGCGACGTCGAACACCCAACCCCGCGCCAACGCGGCTTTGACCGGTTTTACGGGATCATGGATGGGGCCACACATTTCTTTTCGCCGCATTACATGCTGGAGGATGACAGTCGGGTCGAAACCTTCCCCGATGACTTCTACTTCACCGACGCCATCACCCAAAAGGCTATTGGTATGATCGAAGGCGCTGTGGCGGAAGAAAAACCCTTCTTCCTTTACCTAGCCCACACAGCGCCGCACTGGCCGTTGCACGCCCACCCCGAGGACATCGCAAAATACGATGGGGTCTATTCAAAAGGCTGGGACCATATTCGCACCGCGCGCCATGAAACCATGAACGGTCAGGGTGTGTTCCAGCGCGGCTGGGACATCTCGCCCCGCGACAGCACTGTACATGGTTGGGAGCAGGAACAGAACCGGGACTGGGAGGCCAGCAAGATGGCCACCTACGCGGCGATGGTGGACCGAATGGATCAGTCGATCGGCACGCTGGTTGCGGCCCTGAAACGGCTCGGTCAGTTCGACAACACGCTGATCCTGTTCCTGTCAGACAACGGCGGCTGCGCCGAGTTCATGGCCGAGGACGGCTGGGCCAAGTTCTATCCCGACCGCACCCATGACGGCAGGCAGATCACCATGGGCAATGTGACCGATCTGCGCCCCGGCGATGCCCAAACCTTCCAGAGCTATGACAAACCGTGGGCCAATGTCTCCAATGCGCCGTTCCGGCTTTACAAGCATTATGTCCACGAGGGCGGTATCTCCACCCCACTGGTGGCCCATTGGCCAAATGGGTTCGAACCGCGCGGCACGGCTCATGCAGCTTGCCATGTGGTCGATATTCTGCCGACCATCCTGGAAGCCACCGGAGGCGCCTATCAGACAGAGGTGGGCGGTCATGATATCCAACCGTTGCAAGGGGAATCTCTGCTAGGTCTTATGAAGGGCAAGGACTGGCAGCGCGAGCAGCCGATCTTCTGGGAGCACGAGGGCAATGCCGCCATCCGGTTGGGCCAGTTCAAGCTGGTTCGACTGCATGACCGCCCCTGGGAGCTTTACGACATCGAGGCCGACCGTACCGAGTTGACCGACCTAGCGGGCCGCAACGCCGCCCTTGAGAAAGACATGATCCATCAATACCAGGCTTGGGCGGAAACCGTCGGCGTGATGGACTGGAACGTAGCGTTGCCGAAACTGCTGGCGGCATGGGGGATGGAGAACGCGGATGGCTGAAGCTGATCGCTAGGTGGCTGCTGAGGTCCCTTGGTAAAGGACGGGTTTGCTCGCATCCTGCCAGTTCTGGCGAGGTGTAACGAATGGAACCGAAGCCAGCATCAGATCATCCATTTCGATCTTACCTGTGACTTTGGGGGTATCTTGCTCTGGGTAGATTGCTCGCCTCATCTTTTTTCTTGAGACGAATGTTTAATTATAGGAATGTATTTGAAAAAATCGAAAGTAGAACAGAGGAGTAGGCGTCAAATGGCCGGGAAGTTCGAGATATATAAAGACAAGGCTGGTGAATTTCGATTTCGTCTGAAAGCAGGGAATGGTGAAATCATTCTGGCCAGTGAAGGATATGTTCAAAAGGCGAGTGCCACGAACGGGATCGAGTCAGTCAAGAAGAACGCGCCGGATGACAGCCGGTACGAGCGCAAGGAAACCAAGTCCGGCGGTCATATGTTCAACTTGAAGGCCAGCAACGGTCAAGTGATCGGCACCAGCGAGAGCTATACCAGCACTTCAGGGCGGGATAACGGGATCGATTCCGTCAAACGGAACGCACCTGACGCACGTGTCGACGATTTGACGTGACCTGACACGGTAACTTTTTACCACTTCCATTTGTGTAAACTGCGAAGGCGAGATGCATGGACGCATCTCGCACAAAGGCTTGAACAACCAAGCCGAAAGCACTCATCAATCAACCCGTAGGCGCGAACGCATCGTGAAGCGCTTCGTTTCGATTCTGTTTCAAATCCGTGCCTACCGAATAAAACGGCGTTTTAGCGACAGAGGATCCAGACCCATGCTGGCAATCAAATCCGTTGCTTCAACCGCATTTGCCCTGACGACCATTAAACAGAAAAACATGATCCGCTAAGGGCAGACCTCCCCTGGACTCCGTCCATTTCAGCACTTTGCCCAACTGGCAGGCCAATAGAGTCGCCATCTCCACTGATGCCGCCGCTATTAAGACCGTAGTAGAATTGTCAACTTTGGTTCCGCGCGGGTGGGTTTGTCACAGGCAAATTGGGTTTGCTCGCGAGGTCCCCAAGGCTAAAAATCCGGGAGTGAGTGTGAGACGGAGGTAAAGCGGTGACCCAACAGAACTGGAGCCAGGCCATTCTCGACCGGCTCAAGTCCGCAGGAAGTAATCTGACTATACCAGACGGATCCCAACTGTTTGCACCGGGCGCTTACGGTGAGATGTTTTTGATCGTCCGTTCGGGCATCGTCCGGGTGGAACAAACCAGCCCGTCGGGACGCACCGTTGTTCTTTATCGGGTTGGCCCGTACGACAGTTGCGTTATGACGACCTCGTGCATGTTGTCGGACATCCCCTATTCAGGGTTCGGTTATGCCGAGGGGCCGGTGACGGCGCTGGCCATCGGGCGGGACAAGTTCAACACGTTGCTGGCTACAGATGCCGAGTTTCGGGGCGCGGTCTTCATGGCGTTTTCACAACGCATTGTTGAGCTGTCCGAGGTTATCGATGATCTTCTACTTAACCGGATGGACCTGAAACTGGCGCAGTGGCTTTTGGATCAGGGCGCAACTTCGGGCGATATTCGCACCACGCACCAGCGCATTGCAGCCGAACTGGGCAGCGCGCGCGAAGTCATGTCCCGTATCCTCAAGGATTTTGAACATCGCGGGTGGGTCAGGCTTGAGCGAGGTGTGATTTATCTGCAGGACCGCCCAGCTCTGCACCACCATGCCAGAACGGGGGTTGTGTGACCTCGTCACATAATATGGCTTGGAAAACAGTGAATCTTGGGCCAGACAATCAAGGAGATTCGACCATGCAATTCACGTCTAATGTTGGTTCTGTCGACCGGATTCTGCGCCTGATCCTCGGTGGTGTGCTGATCCTTCTGGCACTGACCGGTACTATCGGCCCCTGGGGTTGGCTTGGGGCTGTGTTTGTGGTGACGGCATTCATGAAATTCTGTCCGATCTATGCGCTTCTGGGGCTGTGCACCAACAAGCAAGCCAAGCCGTAACACGACCAACCCTTGCCTCGTGCAACACCGGGATTTTCTGGATCCCGGCGTTGCGCAGCGGGCGCGGGTCAGGCGCGGCGTTTCTCAGAGCTGACGCTGTTTGAGGCGGCCCGAGCGCCCGTGATCCTGGCAAGGGCGGGGGCCAGCTCGGGGCTATTGAAACGGAACCCGCTGCGTAGCAGTTTTGCCGGAATGACACGCTGGCCACCCAGTATCGTTTCACGTCCCATATCCCCTGCGACGTTTGTGATCAGCCAAGCAGGCAGACGTATCAAGGCAGGGCGGTTCAATGCGCTTGCCAAAGCCTGTGTGAACTCTGCGTTGCGCACCGGGTTTGGAGCAGTGGCGTTGAGCGGGCCGTTGATATCCGGATGCGACATGACGAATGCGATGACGCGGATCAGATCATCCCGTTCGATCCAGGGCATCCACTGTTGTCCATTCCCCAGCTGACAACCGGCACCAAACTCGAAAGGTGTCAGCATTCGGGCCAGCATGCCGCCTTCAACCCCCAGCACCAGACCGATACGCAGTTGCACAACCCGGACGCCCATATCCACGACTGGCGCAGCGGCGCGCTCCCATGTGTCGCACACCTCATGGATGAAGGCGGGGCAGTGCGTGTCGTCTTCGGTGAGGGTCTCGTCTTGCCGCAGCCCATACCAGCCCACGGCGGAGCCGGTGATCAGACAAGATGGTTTTTGATCCAGCCTGCGGATCAGTGCGACCAAATCTTTCGTCATCTTGACCCGAGACTGCAGGATGCGCGCGCGTTTCCGAGGCGTCCAATGCGCGTTTGCTACCGGCTCACCCGCCAGATTGACGATGGCGTCAAAACGCTCTGTGTTGTCAATTTGCTCGAGTGAGGTGATCAGGCGTACCGGATGGGTCAAAGCGTCGACCTTTTGCAGATTGCGGGTCAGGACGGTGACGTGGTGGCCGCCAGCAACCAGGGCTTCGACCAGGCGTTGTCCGATGAAACCGGTGCCACCCGTGATCAGCAGATGTTGTCGGGGCGCGAGTTGCGCGACCAGAGAGGTCGCGTTGACAGCATTCAACCGCGTGCTGCGTGCGGCCGCCACCAAATCGCGCGCGCTGAACAGCGCCACACCAATCGCGGCAAGGGTCGCCATGATGCTCCAACCGCCGCGATGGACGGGTACCATCTCTGACGGCAGGGCAGACCAGGTCCAAAGGTATGGGGCAGCCAGCGCGAGGATCGCACCATAATTCAGCGCCAGCAAAGTGTGATTGACCCGTTCTGTGGCGGGGAGACGGCGGGTCAGGTCCTCTTCAACGAAATCCCAAAGGGTAATCAGGACCTCAAGGCCCAGGATTATGGTCAGAGCAATGGTAAACGTGCCGTGGGGTTCGAACCATCCAAGGCACAGGAAGATGACGGCGTAGAAAGCGTTCCTGACCCCATGCAGGCGCAGTTCGGTCTGTTGCGAAGGGCGCCAGGCCAGCCGCTCGGTGCCTTCATGGTGCACCAGCGTGTCGAATGCACCCATCGAGATCTGAAGGGCAATCAATGTCCAAAGCAGCGGGTCAGTCATGTCGGATCCTTTCTGTCGTAAAAAATGGCGTCCTGGTGGATCAACTCTCCGAACAGGCGGCTATGAAGGCTTAGGGAAAACAGAAACCGCGCGTCGCCAAGATCGGTGTGAGTGATGGTCAGAACGCCAGGGCGAATCCAGCGCGGGAGGCGCAGTTTCCTATCACCCAATTGAACGAAGTAATGATCGCTGAGAAAGCGGAGACCGGTGCGGTCTGCTTGAACGCGCAATGCGATACCGATACCGGCGCCGATGTATTCTTCGATCCCGGTCGGTCCAGAGAACCGTTTTGCGCTGTGGATAACTTGAGGAAACCCTCCGGCGCGCCCATACTGGCGGATCCAGAACTGTCCGTTAACGGAACTATCCTCGGTCACGGTGACAATCGCGGGCTGATCCACGCTGGATGTATCAAAGGGTAGGGGGCCGCCGATCAGACGGGCCAGATGCGCCAGCAGTTGCCCGGCCAGCGTCAGACGCATTGCTACAACTTTGCCCTGATAGACCACGCTGGCGCCGTTCGCTAGGCAATGACCAAACCGCGCCCGGACCTGATGGGGCAGGGCGGCCCAAGCTGCGGGGCCAACCAAGTCGCGAAACCTTTGATCGGACATGTCCATAACATGCGGAGAGAAGTTGCTCAGTTTCATATCACACCATATGCTGTAGTTGCTGTTATTTCTGTATGAAGAGAAATATATTCTCAAAATTTTTTACGACTTGCCTTTCTTGCTCCCGATCTTGAGGAGCATGATGATCTTGTCGCCCATCTTCATAAGAGCCGAAAGCTTGGACTTAGGGACCGACAGCATTTGCTCGGACCATTGGTCGGCCGTAGTCAGGAACTGTTGCATATTTTGCATTCTCTCCAATACGACAGGGGACAGATCAGCCTCGTCCGAGGCTTGTTGCACGCAGATGTCCAACGCCCGCATCGCGGGGTCGATCTCGCGCTCTTTGCGGCCTTTTGCAATCAGAAGGGCCATGTTCCAGACATCAGTTTCGGCTGCGAAGTGCTCGCGACGATCACCGGGGACGGGCACGCGGTGGATCAAACGCCATCCGGCCAGCTCTTTCAGCGAGTTTGAAACATTTGACCGGGCGATGCCAAGTTCGTTTGCGATTTCTTCGGCATTCATGGGCGAAGTGCTGAGGTACAAAAGCGCATGTATCTGCGCTACGGATCGGTTCACACCCCACTGGCTGCCCATATCACCCCAATAGAGGATGAATTGTGAACGGGCCGAGGATTCGGATAAATCAGTTGTTTCTGTCATGACAGAAATATGAGATACCGGTAGTCTGATGTCAAACAAATTTACCATGACGTCAGGGTGATCCGCCCGAAACCTGTACCGAGGTCTTGTCGCAACCGGATCGCAATTGATGACCGTGGAATCCTGAGTGACTAACCAATTCCAAAGTCAAATTTAGGGAATTAACCAGCCGCAATACCTGCCGTGCATTTGTAGCTAACAAACTATGCTAAAACCCGCGGTACGTTGGAACTGGTCACCTGACCGTGGCAATCTGGACATTTCCTACACGGAACCGACCATCCGCGGCCAACGGTACCCATTTTTCAGGACCGACACGCCGTCCACCTGTCCAGGTTCCGTTCGTTGAGCCCATATCACGAATAAAAAGATCGCCCGTTTTTTCTACGCGTAAAACACAATGCTGACCCGAAGTTCTTTCGCTGCGAGAAAGCGCAAGATCAGCCCAGTTCTTGTCACGTCCGATTTTGATCTGATGTGTGTTAGACAAGCCTTTAACATTCCGAAATTCGACAAACTTGCCGCGATCCGGGCCGTTCAGAACAACCAGTTGCCAAAAGGCCAAGGCGCGGGGAGCCATCGGGCTGTACCATGTCACATCGGCGGCCCTGTCATACCGGGATGCGACGTTCGGATTTGCTCCGGTTAAGCCAAACGACATGATCTTCTTCAACGCGCGGGTAGAACGCCGCATATGAGATACCGGATTGCCGCGTTTGTCGCGCATATTCAGACATAAGGCATATCGTCCCAGGCTGTGCCCACCAAGAAAACCTTCGCAGATCAACCAGTAGCTAAGGACCAGGATCAGATAAAGCCCTACCGGTAAGGCCAGACCGGTATTTCCCAACCGTAGTTCCTGACGCAACACAGGTTCCAAAGTGACCAATACAAAACCCAGAAACATAAAATCTAGGACAGCGGCGGCGCCCAGCAGGCGCGCGGCGTTTTTTGAATCCAGAGGTCCACCGAGCTTCATGTCCGTGCCCCCAACAAAGTAAGCACCATAAAAAGGGCCGCGCCGATCGAGAATAGGAACAGCGCGTCGCACCTGACCCGCAGTGCTCGCCTCCCACCTGCACCGGCGCTTTGAAAATGGAATCCAGCGACCCACAGGGCAAGACCCGTTCCTGCGACAGTGAATAACAGGATTTCCGGCAAGACCTGTTGGTGGGGCGCAATAGAAAGCCAGTCAGCGGCCCCCACCATAAGGCCGCCCCACAAAAGCGCGACGACATAAGCTGCAAAGCCAAGAGACTCATTTCTTTGCTGACTTAGCTTTCCGACAAGTGCACCCAATCCCCATCCCAATGCCGCAGCGACTAAAACTAATAATGTCAGGCGGACAGGTAAAGACAGTGAAGAAACCTGAGCATTGAACACAATACTGGACGTATTGTTCGTCAAATTGGAAGTAATACCGAGAAACGCAAGAAATGCGCCAACTCCGGCACCGAGGTGCCCAAGGAAGGTAAAAATATCATTTGCGAGTGAGAGTTTATCTCTGATATCAAAGGGTAATTTCATTGAAAATCTCGAAGGCAGATCTGAGTAACCTGGAAGAAGCATTGCGGATCATTGTCGACCAGGCCGAGCGGAACGTCGTGAACCCTGATCAGTTCTTTGCACAGGTTCTGGGAGTTGCCGCAGACATGAGCCGCAGACCTGATCAGGTATCACGCCAGTCAGACCCCAGCCTTGCCGAAGCAGTGGCGTTGGACGAATACCTGTCTGACCTGCCCTATAAGTCTCAGATCATGACTATTACTGAAGATGATTGGGTGCGCCTTCCGATTTCAGAACAGCAAACCATCGTCAACGGGCTATATGACAAGATCGAACGGTACCGGCGGTACAACGAGTCGACCGATCAATGGGTTGATTACCTCGGGGCCGGGCCGCAGGCAGGAAACTTGCTGTACCCGATGTTGTTAGATGATTTGCCATAACCCCAAAGGTGTTGTCGCAAATCTTCCGCGCGAGCCAAGCCGTCGAAAGCGGTCTCTAGATCATTTGACCATGCGCCAAGCGGGCGATGTGCTCCATCGGGTCACGTTTCTGGTCCCCGACCAACGTATACTGCCAGGGCCCGTCCTGCCAGAAGACGACAAGATATCCGTCCTCTTGTCGAAACCGAAATGATTGGGTTTGAGTTGTGTCGCCATGTGTGGCCATCAAACTCAACCGATCACCTTCAGCATTCTCGTACATAAATAAAGCTGAGGCTTGGTCTCCTGCGGGCAGAAGGCGTCCTCCAATCAGGGAAAACCCGGTTTCCCCAAGTTGTGGCGCGATAATGGCAGAGCCCAGACGATTGGAGAGCCAGGTTTGCAAGTGATCCTTTTCGTCCACGGCAACTTCCACAGGGTGTAGAACTTCAACGGCGAATAAAGAATGCGCCGCTTTTGCGTGTTGCGAAAACAATGCCAGATCGTCGGTTGTCCGACTGTTCCAAGGTTCCAAATAAGATCCCAAACCAAAACCAACAGCAAAAACCGCAACCGAAGCAACCAGCCTGAAAGAGACTGGCGAGGGTAGCGTGGCCTGTTTTTGCAGACCTCGAAGATGTGCCGCAGAAGGAACAGGGACCGCCTTGTCTATCAGGTCTGTTTGACGCTGCATTGCACGAAAACGCGCTGCATCGTCCGGGTGTCGGGCAAGGTGACGGTCAAGGCGTTCGCTCTCTTCCGGTGACAACTCACCGTCTATGCTACGTTGAACCAAGTCTTCGATGGATGGGGTGTGCGTCATTTCACGCTCCTGATCTTCACGGCGGCCGAAGCGTCCATTTCAGATTTGATTTTAGTACGCGCGCGCGATATCCGCGACATTAGCGTACCCTTTGGAATGGACAAAGTTGTGGCCGCTTCGTCATAACTTAGCCCACCAATCACTACAGAAAGAAGGGCCTCTCGCTGATCTTGGGGAACAGAATCCAGCGCCTTCCAGACTGCCTTGATTTCCAACCGTTCTTCGGCCGTGCTTGTCGTAGCTGCCAGTGTTGAAATGTTATCGAGATCGACAGTGTTGAATTTGGTTTCTCGACGCCACCTGTCCCGATAGAGGTTTAACAATATTTTAGTGAGCCATGGTTTCAACGGCCGCCCCGGAAGCCAAAGCAACCGTTTGCGCAGGGCGCGTTCAACACAATCCTGCACCAGATCATCCGCCGCATCACGATCACGGGTCAGCGACCAGGCATAACGCCAAAGATCGGGGAGGCAGTTTTCAAGCTGGTTTTCAAATGACTGAAGCATGTACGTAAGCCGGGGGAGGAAACCTTCCCCCGGCACCAAGGTTCAGGGTCGTGCGATATGCCAAACACCTTTTACACCGTCCCCTGTCATGTCCCCAGGATTTTCGTCTTTGAACCATAGATAAAGCGGCTTTCCTTTGTAGGCGACCTGAAAGCTGCCATCCTTGCGTTCGATCAGGCTGTAGCCTTTTTTCAGTTCCATGTTGGCATCACCCATCAGCGGCGGCCATTTGGTGGCACAGTCATCATAGCAATTCGAAACGCCTGTTTCGTCCTTGTCAAAGGTATAGAGAGTCATCTTGTGCGCATCCATCAGGAAGGTTTCTCCGTTGAGCTTGCCAGTTACGGCTGGCGCACCGGTGTGACCATCCGCAAATGAACCGGTTGCAGTCGCAACCAGCGCGACACCAGAAAAAGTAAGGGACTTTAGGGACATTGTATTCTCCGACTGTTTCAGGTCTGCCGGATGGCAGACAATACAACTACGAAGGCACCTGGAAAAAATTCCCCAAAGTGAAACATTTTTTCGGCGGCGTGTGGGCATTGTTTTGATGGTAAAGCCAGAGTCCACGCCTATGGGAAAGGTCACGCATATCCAGTTTGGGTACGAAGAACCTGTATCTGTTCGACAAGTGGGACAAGCGCGTTAGGGCCCGTGGGGCAGGGTGCTTCGTCACCTGTCAGTATCTGAAGTAAGGACATTTAAGTGTTGGCACGGCTATCGCGAATCTTGCAAAACGAAAGCACAGGCGAGCTGATTGCATGCGCCCGGAACAATTATCTCTCAGAAACTTCTGTCTCCGAGCTATCCAATTTGAATTGGAACGCCGCCTAGACTTAGACCTAGAATTTTCCGGGGAAAAGTCCGCATAAAAACCTTCGAACAAGGTTGACAGAGCGGCGGCGTGAAAATCCCTGCATATCGGTTAGGTAGTTCACCCACATCCCCTCCAGCAAGGCCAGCGTTCCGCTGGTTGCGTCATCTACCAGGTTCGGGTCGCCCCTGTTTTCCGAGGCTATCTCTGTGAACGCGGACCGCAAGGTTTCGACAAGTTTGTCATCCTGAGTGCTGCTGTAACGGGCGATACCTGGATGAGAGCTTGCGATACCCCGAAACGCATGCCAGATTTTAGTACTGCGGGGATTGAGCAGTGCTTCTGACAGGTCGGCCTCAATCACTGCCATAACACGGTCTTCGGGTCTTGCGCTCGCGCCCAGATCTGTCCGTCTGTCCATCTCGGCATAATACTCGGTGCTGAAATGCTGGGCGGCTGCGGTCAGTAAATTGTCCTTACCCCCGAAATGCAAATGGATCATTCCGCGTGACAGACCGGAGCGCTCGCAGATTCGGCTGACCGAGGTATCGGTAACCCCAATATCGGCAATCGTGTCCAGAGTCGCGTCGATCAGTAGCTGTTTATTGGCTTCCGGATCCCGCTTTGAACCGCGTTTTTGTTCCTTGACACTTTGCGCTTTATTCAATGTTACCAACCGTTTGTGAATGTCTCATAGAGGTAGCTCACAGGAATATTGACACGAAAGGCCATTCTGGCGCAACATTTAATGGACGATCGTCCATTAGTGACTCGTGAATTGCGGGAAGGGAGGTTGGGTGATCTTTCGCAGCGAAGCGTCCCGGGGATATACCCTCAGCGCGCCAGCCACGGCTTACGTGGGCTTTCTGGTCGCGGCGCCATTGGTGATCCTGATTGCCTATTCATTCTGGACCCAAACCTATGTGACGCTCGACAAGACACCGACACTGAAGAATTACAGCGATGCGTTTGCGGATCCGCTGGTCCGGCACCTGATGCTCAGATCAATCTGGATTGCCGGAGCGGTGACCATAGTCACCGTCGCGCTGGCCTATCCCATCGCGTATTTTATCGCGATGAAGGCCCAGAAAAAGACCATCTGGCTTCTGCTCATCACCATTCCGTTTTGGTCCAGCTATTTGCTGCGCGTATTTGCCTGGAAGCTCATTCTGGGGTTCAACGGCGTGATGAACTCTGCGCTTCTGGCGCTGGGTTTGATCAGCGAACCTCTCGACTTCCTGCTCTACAACGAATTCGCAGTCGTGCTGACGCTCGCTCATGCCTGGGCACCATTTGCGATCCTGCCGATCTATGTCTCACTGCAAAAGATCGATCCGAGCCTTCTTGAGGCTGCAACAGATCTTGGGAACAGCCCCTTTCAACGTTTCATGCGGGTGACCCTGCCACTGACGATCCCAGGTATCATTGCTGCTTGCCTGATCATCTTCATCCCTACCGTCGGTGATTATGTGACCCCGGCTTTGGTTGGTGGTTCAGACGGGAAGATGATCGCCAATCTTATTCAGGTGCAGTTCGGGGCCGCCAACAACTGGCCCCTTGGGGCCACGCTGTCGCTGATCGCAATGCTTTCGGTGGGTTTTGTGGCCATCGTGTTTGTGATGTCCGCGACGCGGCTGGGGAGGCGGATCAGATGAGACGTCCTTCGACCCTGACAGCCTATGCGTTCCTGTATCTGCTGTTTCTGTATCTGCCGGTTCTGTTCCTGCCCCTGTTCTCTTTCAATAGCGGCACAATCGTTGCGTTCCCGATTAAGGGCTGGACACTGGACTGGTATCGTAAGCTAGGCGAGCAGGACACGTTGATCCAGGCGCTTTGGAACTCGCTTGCCGTCGGAACTGTTGTTGCCCTTCTGTCGACCGCCATGGGGCTGTTCGCCGCCCGTGCCTTTGTTCGGTACCGTTTTCGGGGTCAACGCGCGGCAGAAGGTCTGGTGATGCTGCCTTTGGTGATCCCAGGTATTATCGTCGCCTCTTCAATGCTGGTCCTGTTTCTGTTTCTTGGTCTCAAGCCGTCATTGCTGACCGTCATTCTGGGCCACACGTTTCTCGCGCTGCCGTTCTCTGTCTCGATCTTGAAATCAGCCTTTGATGACTTCGATGCATCACTGGAGGAAGCATCTTACGATCTGGGCGTCGGTGTGTTCGAAACCTTCCGCCGCGTGACGCTGCCGGTCGTCGCCCCCGGTATCGTAGCCAGTGTTTTGGTCACATTCACCGTCAGTTTCGATGAATTCGTCCTTGCCTTTTTCCTGTCCGGCAACCAGCCAACCCTGCCGGTTTACATCTGGAGCCAGATCCGTTTCCCCGCCAAGCTTCCAAATGTGTTGGCGCTGGGGTCGATCCTGCTGCTGACTTCGGTTCTGCTTCTGGTTCTGGCCGAATACTTCCGCCGCCGTTCATCCGCATCAGAGGTCCGATGACACACAGAAACATCATAGAGCTCAGGGACGTCGAAAAGCGCTACGGCACATTTGTGGCCGCGAGCGGAATAAACCTTGACCTCAAAGAGGGTGAGTTCTTTTCGCTCCTCGGTCCTTCGGGATGCGGTAAGACCACGGTTTTACGTATGATCGCGGGCTTTCAGGAACCCACCAGGGGAAAGGTGCTGATTGACGGTCAGGATATGGAAGGAGTGCCGGCCAACAACCGCCCGACGAACATGGTCTTCCAAAGCTACGCAATCTTCCCACACCTCAATGTCGGGAACAACGTAGCCTACGGGTTGCGGGGCAAAGCGCCCAAGGCCGAGATCGACCAGCGCGTCGCCGAAGCTTTGGAAATGGTCGAACTGGGTGGTCTTCAGGATCGCGGCGCAAGCGAGTTGTCGGGCGGGCAGCGTCAAAGGGTGGCGCTTGCCCGCGCGCTGATCATGCGGCCAAAGGTGTTGCTTTTGGATGAACCCTTGTCAGCGCTTGACAAGAAGCTGCGTGAACAGATGCAGTTTGAAATGCGCAATCTGCAACAGTCGCTTGGCATTACCTTTGTGATGGTCACGCATGACCAGTACGAGGCTATGACCATGTCCGACCGTATCGGCGTGATGTTCAACGGACAACTCAAACAAGTTGACACGCCAACGACGCTTTATGCCCGTCCCTGTGATCAACAAGTGGCCAGCTTCATCGGTGAGATGAACATATTGCCGGCCCGGTTACTGAGCGAAAGCGGTGACATGTTGTCAATCGATGCGGCTGCCTTCGGGCGGATGGAAATCGAGAGAAACCCCAATGTGGCGACCAGCGCCAGAAACATGAACATCGGTATTCGACCGGAACAGTTGGAGATTGCTGTAGACCGCCCTGAAGACTACCCATCAACGGTTCAGGGTACTGTCAGCAACGTCGCCTTCTACGGTGAGAATATTCACTACCACATTCAGGTGGCTGGGGCCGAGAAACCAATCTCGGTCTCGGTTCCGAACTATTTCCACACGGTCGACTTTAAACGCGGCGATGTCGTTTGGCTGGGGCTTCAGGCGGCTAGCGTGATCGATCTTGGTACGATCTCGGAATAAAACAGAGGGAGGATAGAATGAAACTTCAGGGAATTGCGGCCTTCGCGTGTGCGACGGCAATAACGACAGGCAGTGCCAGTGCAGGTGGCGCCGATCTGACGGTTTTTGACTGGTCGGGATATGAAGATCCCGGATTCTTTGCCAGCTACATGGAAAAATACGGGGATGAAGCGCCAAGCTATTCCTATTTCGGAAGCCAGGAAGAAGCCTTTACCAAGCTGAGTTCCGGTTTTACCGCTGATCTGGCACATCCTTGTTCTGACGCGGTCAGAAAATGGGTCGCAGCTGATCTGATTCAGCCTTTGGATGAAAGCAAGCTGACCAATTGGGCGGATGTGCTGCCCGAGATCAAAGAGGTCGACGCCATCGTTCTGGACGGCCAGCTTTACATGCTGCCGTTCGAATGGGGGAACACAGGTCTTATCTATCGCACCGACAAGATATCAGGGGATGACATCTCACTGCAATTGATGGCGGACCCGGCCTATGCAGGCAAAATCGCCATCCCGGATGCTGCATCGTCTGCTTATGCCTTGGCCGCGCTGGCAACCGGAAACGCGGATGACTACACCAACCTGAGCGATGAGCAATTCAAGGAAGCATCGGATTTCCTGCGCTCGATCCACCCGAATATGCGTTTTTATTGGTCCGATGCGGGTCAGTTTGACCAGGCCATGACCAGTGGCGAGATCGAAATGGGGTGGGCCTGGAACCAGTCCGAACTGAACCTGATCTGGAACGAAGTGCCCGCGGCCATGATGCGCAACGTGGACAAGGGCATCGCGACCTGGGCGTGTGGCTATGTGCATCTGAAATCGTCCACGACACCGGTCGATCAGGTCTATGACCTTTTGAACGCGCTTACGGACCCTGCCAGTGGTCAGTACATCATCGACAACTGGGGCTATCCGCATTCCAACGCAAAAGCGTTCGAAATCGCCGATCAGGCCAATATCGATGCTTATGGTTTCTCCGATCCCAAAAGCTTTTTCGAAGGCAGCTTGTTCTTTGACGCTGTGAACCCCGAGCTTGAGGCAAAGATGCTGGCCGAATTCGAGCGGATCAAAGCCGGCTTCTAACACAACCCATCATCCGGGGCCTAAGGGCTCCGGACCCCAAAAATACAGGAAAACGCGTGATTATGTCGAACGCGAACCCATATGCTCTGCTTTTCGAACCGGTCCAGATTGGGCCGGTGACAGCCAGAAACCGCTTTTATCAGGTGCCGCATTGCACCGGGATGGGGCATCTCAGACCGCGGGCGGACGCTGCCGTACGGGGAATGAAAGCAGAAGGTGGCTGGGCCGTGGTGTCCAATCAGGAGACCGAGATTCATCCAACCTCGGACTTGTCCCCGTTCCCCGAGGGGCGATTGTGGGACGCACGCGATGTGCCTGCGCTGCGGCTGATGACGGATGCAGTACATGCACATGGCGCGCTGGCGGCCATACAGCTGGTTCATAACGGCAACCACGCGCAAAACCTGCTAACCCGCGCTCCGGTTCTTGCGCCGTCCGAGATGTCTGTGGATACGACGCAACCAAAGCACGCGCAGGCCATGGACAAGGCCGATATCCGGGAACTCCGCCGCTGGCACCGCGACGCGGCCCTGCGCGCGAAAGAGGCCGGGTTTGACATCGTTTATGTCTATGCCGGGCACAACATGACATTGGCGCAACATTTCATGCTGCCCCATATGAACCAGCGCAGCGATGAATATGGGGGGTCGCTTGAAAACCGTGTGCGGCTGACCCGTGAACTGCTGGAAGACACCCACGAAGCCATAGGCGACAGCTGTGCCGTGGCGTTCCGCTTTGCCATTGACGAGATGATGGGCGCCGACGGTATGCAGGCGGCAGAAGAAGGCCGCGCGGTTGTTGAGCTATTGGCCGATCTTCCCGACCTGTGGGACGTGAATGTCGCGGATTGGTCCAATGACAGCGCAACGACCCGTTTCCAGCCCGAAGATGGCTTTCAGAATGCGTTTCTGTCCCATGTCAAACAGATCACCCGAAAACCTGTTGTTGGCGTTGGCCGACTGACGTCCCCGGACATGATGCTGTCGATGGTCAAAAAGGGAATTGTCGACCTCATCGGTGCCGCGCGGCCATCCATTGCGGACCCTTTCATACCAAAAAAGATCGAGGAAGGCAGGATCGACGAAATCCGCGAATGCATCGGCTGCAATATCTGCGTGTCGTCGGACAATCTGGGTATTCCGATCCGCTGCACGCAAAACCCAACGATGGGCGAGGAATGGCGCCGTGGCTGGCACCCCGAGATCATCGCGCCGAAAAAAAGCGAGGCAGAAGTGCTGGTCATCGGTGGCGGACCTGCGGGGCTGGAATGCACGATGCAATTGGCACGGCGCGGGTATCAGGTAACACTGGCCGAGGCCTCGACCGAACTTGGTGGACGGGTAGGTAGGGAAAGTAGACTTCCAGGCCTCGCCGCCTGGTCGCGGGTGGTTGACTATCGCCTGAACGATCTGAAACAGCGGGCCAACGTTCAGTTATTCTCGGACAGCAAGCTCGAAGCCGGACAAGTCGCCGAGCTTGGCATCGAGCATGTCTTTGTTGCAACAGGCAGCCATTGGCGCGCCGATGGAGTGGGTCGCAATACGCAACGCCGCCTGCCTAGGGTCACGCCGGATGCCAAGGTGTTGACGCCTGATGACATCATGAAAGGCGTTCTGCTCCCGGACGGCCCGGTGATGATCTATGATGATGATCACATCTATCTGGCGGGGGTGATTGCCGAGAAATTGGCGACAGCCGGATATCAGGTCATTTTTGCCACGCCAGAGAGTTTGGTTTCAGCCTACGCCGTTCATACTTTGGAACAGTCCCGCATTCAGGCCCGCATGATCGAACTGGGGGTGGATATCCGCTGCAATCAGGTGCTTGCGGCGGTTCAGAGCGACGCGGTGCGGATAGGCTGTGCCTTTACCGACCGCGAAACTGAAATCCCGTGCGCCTCAACGGTTCTGGTGACCGAGCGCCAGCGTGAAACCGCCCTTTTCGACAGCCTGAAGGGAGCCGGTTTGAAAACCCTTGACCTCATTGGTGATGCCGCGTCGCCGGGGCTGATCGCAGACGCAGTTTTTGCAGGTCATCGCGCCGCCCGCGATTTCGAACGCCCAAAGGCCGATGCAGACAAAGACTGGTTTCGCCGTGAGATTATTGATTTGGCAGAGGATGCAACATGAACAGCACCAATGAAGCACCCCGTTCACGTCGTCGCGGGGGCGGGGGGCGCGCAGCGCGTCTGAAGGTACAACAGACGACCACGGGTAACGAAGCCGTACGCGGGGGTCTGAGCGGCGGACGCTATAGACCGCTGACTCAGACCGATATGGAGAACATCCATCATGCAGCCTTGACCGTCCTGGAACAAACCGGAATTACCGACCATTTCCCGGAGTTGCTTGAGCTGGTGCTTCCCAAAGGTGCAGTGCTGAGTGACCTCAACCGGCTGTGCTTCCCACGCTCCCTGATGGAGGACATTCTGGCAGGTGCCGCCAAGGAGTTTTACGTCTATGCCCGAGGGGAGCGCGAAGGTAAGGACGACATGCATTGCACGGCAGAAAGCGTCTATTTTGCCAATTCCGGCACCGCCGTGACAACATTCGATTCCAAATCCAAAACCTATCGTCCGTCGGTTCTGCGTGATGTTTATGATTTCACCCGCCTGGTCGACCGGTTGGAAAACATACACATGCTGGGCGACACGGTTCTGGCGACGGATGTGACCGATGACTTCACCCATGACATGAACACCATTTATGCCATGCTTGCGGGCAGCCAAAAACCCGCCTGCCTGACTTTCCGTGACCGCAGCCACATTCCACATGCCATCCGCATGTTTGATCTGGCCCAAGGGGGCGAGGGGGCTTTCCTGAATAAGCCAAGCGTCATATTCGGCGGCTGCCCCATTGTTTCCCCCTTACGGATCGGCAAGGAAAATATGGAGATCCTGATTGATACCGCCAAACTTGGCCTGACTGTCGATCTGGCCGTGCCACCTCAAGCCGGGGCCACGGCACCTGCGACGCTTGCGGGAACGCTGGTTCAGACCGTGGCCGAAACACTTGCCTGCGTTGCCATCGTCAACCTGATCACGCCGGGTTGCCCCATCTGCTTTGCGGCCTGGCCCTTCATTACGGACTTGCGCAGCGGGTCTTTTACTGGCGGCAGCGGCGAACAGGCGCTGATCGGTGCCGCAGCAATTCAGATGGGCAACTTCTACGGCCTTCCCACTTCGGTGGGCGCAGGTATGACCGATGCAAAAATACCTGATGCGCAATACGGGCTGGAAAAGGCGCTGACCTTTACCCTTGCAGCGCATGCTGGCGCCAATCGCCTGTGCGAGTTTGGTGGCATGATCGGTAGCCTGATGGGATGCAGTTTTGAAAGCATGGTCATCGATGACGAAGCGGGCGGCATGATCCTGCGATCGTTGCGTGGGATAGAGGTTACTGATGAAACCATGGCGGTGGATGTGATTCACCAATGCGCCATAGATCCGGGTCATTTCCTCGGCAATCCGCACACGCTGAGCTATATGAACAGCGAATTTGTCTACCCACAGCTGATGGACCGCGAGCGTACGGACACTTGGGAGAATGAAGGGAAAACGGATCTGCTGGACCGCGCCCGCAACAAGGCGAATTCCATCCTCGACAGCCATTTTCCTAATTATTTTGGTGCTTTGGACGCTCGGGTGCGCGAAGAATTCCCTATTGTACTAAGCGCGGAAAGCATGGCCCGCCATGGATAACTCCAACGCCAAGCAATGGGACAACGACCACTTCCTGCACCCGTGGGAAGGGATGGAGGCTTTGGGTGAAAACGACCGCACCTTTATCGAAGGTGCCAGCGGCATCCATCTGATAAACGAAAAGGGGGCTCGCCTGATCGACGGTCCGGGGGGAATGTGGTGCACCCAGATTGGGTATGGGCGCACGGAAATGGCCGAAGCAATGGCCGAGCAAGCCCGGAATCTTGCCTATTTCTCACCCTTCAACAACACCAACTCGACTGCGGCACAGTTCGCCCGCGAAATCGCCAAACGTGCGCCCGGCGATCTGAATAATGTCTTCTTTACAACCGGCGGTTCCACCGCGGTTGATACAGCCATCCGGTTTGTCCATTTCCGCAACAACCTTATGGGTCGGCCAGAGAAAAAGAAAATCATTTCAAGGCAAAAAGCCTATCACGGAAGCACTTATCTGGCAGCCAGCGTCAGTGGAAAAGAACGTGACAGGCTTTGGCTCGACAAGGCCGACGACCTGGCGCATTTCCTGCCGGACGTGAACCCGCTTTACCGCGCGCCCGGTCAAAGCGATGAAAGCTTTCTGAACGAGAAAGCTGCCGATCTCGAAAACGCCATTGTGGCGCTTGGCCCGGATAATGTTGCCGCTTTTATTGCTGAACCGGTTTTGGCCTCGGGCGGTGTCATCGTGCCACCAATCGGATATCACGCACGCTGCCTGAACATCTGCAAGAAGTATGATGTTCTGTATATATCAGACGAGGTTGTCACGGCTTTCGGGCGATTGGGTCATTGGTTCGCTTCCGAGGCTGTCTTTGGCATTCAGCCCGACATAATCACCTGCGCCAAGGGGATGACATCCGGGTATGCGCCGATGGGGGCCGCGATTATCTCAGATCGACTGATAGCGGATGTTGCGGGAAAAGATGCCACCTTTTCGAATGGCTACACCTATTCGGGCCATCCGGTCAGCGCGGCTGCCGGGTTGAAAAACATCGAGATTATCGAGCGGGAAAAGATACTCGATCACGTTCGAAAAGTCGGCCCGGTTTTTCAGGATCAATTACAGCAGTTGCGCAAGATTGACATTGTGGCCGATGCGCGTGGGATGGGATTGATGGGGTGTGTTCAGTGCTCAGTCGATGGCGATCCCCAGAGCGAGCTTGGGCGCGACTATGAGATTGGCAGTCGTATCGATATGGAATGCCAGAAACGCGGTCTGCTTGTAAGACCCGTGATCAACATGTGTGTTCTTTCACCGCCCCTCATCATTACAAAAAGCGAAATCGAGCATATGTTTGCTATTCTGCGACAAGGGCTAGAAGCGACATCCGAGTGGCTCGGCAGGATCAGTGGCCGGTGACTGTTGCAGGCTGTCGCTGCGAAAACCTGGAGATCGGCTACCGTAGCGGCATTTAGATCTTAAGGATTGCCAAGTTCGTTTTCGTCAAGGAGTTGGCGTATTTGCACTGCCCGAGCGACTATAGCATCTACACGTTGGTTCCAGAGATGGAGTGTTTCGGATCATCAGTGTAGTCGTTTGCTTCTGTCGTGCACGGCCATTACAGGACCGGTTAATTACGTCCAGAGAGATCCCAAACAAGGCCAGTAAACGAAGGACGAGTTCGTAGCGCGTCAAGACAGTGACTACCGTTTCAACCTCGGGACAGCGTAATCAAAAGGATTCCCAATGCGATCAGGCTTGCCCAGCCGATACGGTGCAGAAAACGGGATTCCTTCAAGATGATCGCCGCGAGGGTCACTGAAACCGGGATCGATGCTTGCCGTACCGCGCTGACTGTGGCGGCTTCGGCCCCAAGCTGGAATGCGGTCAGGATGAACAAGTAAGACAGATAGGACGCAATCCCGGCAAAAGCGATCCGCACCGGTGCCTGTGCCCAGCCACGCACGACCCCCAGAAACGGGGCTGACAAGTGGCGATCTTCCCAGGCTCTGATGCCAGCAAGCAGCGGTGTCACCAGAATATAGGTGAAAAACAGGAAAGGTGCCGGATTGGTCAGCTTCATCGCTTGGGCATCGCTTAGCGAATAAGCGGCCGATCCCAGCATCGCCATACTTGCCAGCGCGAATGCTTTGTGATCATGCAGCAGCCCGCTAGGCGACTTCTGAATCATCAGGCTGCCTAGCAGGACCAATGCGATCCCCAGCAGGGTGAACCACGAGTAATGCTGATCAAGGGCCAGCCAGCTGAAGGCGACAATAGCAATCGGCGACGAACGGATAATCGGATAATAAACCGACAGGTTCCCACGTCTCAGGGCCGACAATGTGCCGTAGTAGTAGAAGGTCAACCCAAGGGCTGAGATTGCGACAAAGGGCCAGGTCTCAAGTGGCAGGCTCAATTCCTGACCCATAACCAGCGTATGAACCGCCGCCAGGATCACCCAGGTCAGAGACACTCCGACATAGCACGACACCGGATGCGCAACCCCTTTCAGCGTAAGGTCGCGCAATGGGTGGGTTGCCGCCGAAACCAGAACCAATGCGATCCAATAGGCTTCCATACCTCAGGTCTGATGCAATGGGTTGCGTTGCAGGAAAGTGTTGAAATGCACCGTCAGCTGATCCTCGGCGATCTGTACGACACCGTAGGCCGGAGGTTCGTCGCAGAACTCGCCATCGACACTGGCCGCATTCAACGGAATCTGATGGTTGAGACTGGGCAGGCTGGTAAATGGAATGCCACGCCAGTTCACATAGGTCATGCGGTGCACATGGCCGTAAAACACATGCCGAATGTTGCGCCCGTGTTTGAGTGCGTCAGCAAAGGCGTCCGCTTCGACCAGCCTGATCTCGTCCACAAGGGGAATGCCAAGGTCAAAGGGCGGGTGGTGCAGGAACACATAGGTTGGCTTGTCCTCGGCTTGGGTCAGTTGCTGCCTGAGCCAGTCCAGCCGGGCAGGGCAAAGCTGCCCTTCATGCACATCGCGCCCGTCTTTGGTTGAATCGAGAAACAAGAAAACCCCCTCATCCGTTTCGAACCGATGCTGGACAAACCCGTTGGCATCCTTTGGATGATCCGGGAAGACCGATTGGAAAACAGTTCGGTCGTCGTGATTTCCAATCAGCAGAAATGAGCGGAGCGGAAATGCGGCCAGTTTCGCCTTGAGCGCCCGATAGGCCTCATCCTCAGCAAATTCAGCCAAATCTCCAGAGATGACACAGAACGCCGCATCGGAATGCCACCGAAGGATATCGTCCAAACAGGCGTCCAGCCGCTGGGATGGAAAGCCGCCGTTTAGCGGGCCGGAGTCGCGGACGAGGTGTATGTCAGTGATGTGAATGAATTTCATCAGCCATTTTCCCCGAGTATTGCAAGAAACAAGGTATCGACGAAGTTTGCCGATCACACGGATTTAGTAAGAATTTCACTGGGTTCACTCGCTCATACGCGACAAGGTTTGCAGTCGAACACGACAGAGTTCGCGAAACTTCCTCCAAATGATGTGAAGCCGTAGTCCCGATAATCCGGCCGTATTGCTGTCGCGGGTACGCAAGTCTGAAACGGGCGCGGTACCGTGCCTAAACGAACATGTGGAACCCGGGCAGTTTTGCTTAGCTGAGAAAATGGAGAACCAATGTCGCGCACGCCGAGGAGGTAGATACGCTTAGGTTTGCCCTCTGTATGCCGCCGTCTCACACAGCGCAGCCAGTGTCATCACACCGCCTGGCCTGGCTGGGTTGCCGACTTGTGTCCTCAGCGGCAGCCTCGCTGGCAAGTAGGCTTCCAATCTCTGCACCCAGCTGCAGCTTAGAGACCTGGCCAAAGTGATGTGCCGCAATCCGGCCTGACTGATCCAATAGAACAAGGCTGGGCGTGCCGCGCATTCCGTATGCCGCCATGGTTTCCGGCAAAGGCCCGGTGCCCTGTTTGTCGACCGCCACAGGAAACCTGATACGGTATTCGTGAAGAAAGGCTTTCAGTGATACCGGCGTCATTGCGTCGTGATGTTCGAAAACGGTGTGCAACCCGATTACGGCGACGTGTTCGTTGGAAAAATGCTCCCGCACAGCTTGTGCCAGAGGGATGCCATGGATGACGCAGCCTGGGCATAGCATCTGGAAAGCCTCAATGACGACAACCTTACCCTGGAAATCCGAAAGCATTAAGTTCTTGTCAGTGTTGAACCATTCACTGACCTGCAGTTCAGGCGCTTGCATATTGACCTCTCCTGTTCAGAGGTCGGCCGCCTGCCTGAGACGACCGGCTGACATCGTTATTGAAGCTTGCCCGGTAGGCTCAGGTCGCCCGAGGCAATGTCGAAAACATCCGTGACGCACAAAAGCGGAGCGTGAATGTTGGCGTTTACCCGCAGAGCAGAGGTTACGCCATCATAAGCGATGCCTTCCAACTGAACGTCGTTGGAAAATCCGGCTTTGACTTGAATTTCCGGACCATCGAACAGCGGTGTGAACCCTGGGCTGTCCAGGAAGATTGGGAATCCAGGCCAGGTTGCAGGAAGCTTTGGCGTCGTCCCTTCAGGGATATCGCGCACTGCAAGGGCGCCCGGGCCGCAAGTTTCGGTCGGGGCGAGAACAACCCAGTGGCTGTGCCATTCGATACCGTCGTTGGCTGGGTCGCCATCGCCGTTTTCATCAAACAGCGGGGTGTCGTCAAAATCCGGGTGGCTGGTTGCAGCCATTGCCAAGATGCCGGCGCCGCCTTCGAAACCTACTGCAGACGTATCCAGGGATGTAGGCCACACATAGGACCAGACGTCTGACCCTCCTACTGCCCCGGTTCCTGCCGGCACCGATGCCCCGGCAGTACCATTGGTGGTCATGTGGAACGTAATGGTATTGCCGTTGCGATGCGCATGCGCTGCAAGGATGTCAAAGTCGGCCACCTTGGCGACATCAGCGGGAGAGACAACAGCCCCCTCCTGATGTATCGCGTGATCGCCTTCTGCGACGGCGGACGAAGCTCCGATCACAACTGCAGCAAGTGATTTCCAGGTGAGTATCATTTCTTATCTCCGGTAAAGTGATATCGACTCGCTACCAAACGGAGAAACATATTGCAACTTTAATTTCGACTCGCTACTTGTTGGGCATGAGAACCGCCCACAGTATTCGTATCCTTATCAACCGTCTTGCCCGGATAGATTCCGCTGCGGGCTGGACGGGCGACCTGAACCCGACACAAAGGGCGGCGCTGGAGTACCTTTCCGAGGCAAATCAGTTTTCCCGTTCACCGTCACATGTCGCTGAGTACCTTGGGACAACCCGCGGAACGATGTCCCAGACACTGAAAGCGCTTGTGCGCAAGGGATACGCTGCCGAGCACCGACAAAAATCTGACCAGCGGTCGATCTCGTACGAACTGTCCAAGGCGGGCGCCTCTGTTTTGACAGAGGCCAATCCGATTGCTGACGCCATCGGCAATCTGCCCTCCAGCGTTCAGGTGTCTCTCAAGGATGGTCTGCTTCAGAGCTTGATGTTGGCATTGGCAGCGAACGGTGGTCACTCGTTCGGGAAATGCATGACCTGCGCCTATCATAAGAAAGGTCAGAAAAATGGCTTCTGCAGCTTGCTGGAAGTGAGCCTCGAGCGTGGCGAAGAAGAAAAGATATGTATTGAACACAAAGAGGCCTGAATGACCCTTCCTGAACTATCGACAGTAATAGGTGGCATTTTCCTGGGTTGTGTCACGAACCGCTGGGAGGCAAAGCCGCCCTCTGCCATTCAGAAGGATCGGGTGTCTGGCCGTCAGGTCATTTCGCTTACTGGATTTTCAGATGATGCACAGGCGGACCTGACCGTGCATGGCGGTGCAGAAAAAGCCATTCACCATTATGCGCAGGATCACTATGCGGATTGGCAGAGAGAAGGGCAGCTGCCCCCCGGCGCAGAGCCCGCAGCATTTGGTGAAAACATCTCAACAACCGGTTTGACCGAGGAAAATCTGTGCATTGGCGACATCCTGAGGCTGGGCACGGCAATCGTTCAAATCAGCCAGGGCCGTCAGCCCTGCTGGAAACTGGGACTGCACACCGGAAATGAAAGGATGCCCTACCTGTTTCAGAAAACGGGTCGCACTGGGTGGTACTACCGTGTTCTGGAAACCGGCGAGGTCGAAGCAGGAGATCGAATAACGTTGATTGAAAGGCGCAATCCGGACTGGAGCGTGCAGCACGTGACCCGCGCCCGACTGACACGACGAGTTTCCCGCAAGGATGCCGAAGCCCTCGCAAATCTGACGGACCTCGCCCCTGGCTGGCGGCAAGCCTTTGCGCGCATGGCGATGGGCGACGTAAAAGAAGATACGCGCGCGAGATTGGGGAGCATGTCGAACACATCGCCTTAAGGCCCCACTGCGAGACTTCAGCATGTTTGTTGGAAGACATGGGCAGGTCGCCAGCGCGGTGCACATCGGCACGTCAAGGGGCTATATGAATTTCTGGCGGTTGATCAGCCAGGAAGTTTCCAGTGAACGTTCCGCTTTCGCAGTTAGGATATCAGTTCCGGTTGTCGGAAGGAGGGTCCGCATGCGGCGGACCACGTCTTTTGCGCGCCATCTCAGAGATGGCAATCAAAGTTCCTTTGCCCTTCATCGGGCGGTCGCTATCTCCGAGATGAGCGCGCGGAGCCATTGGTGGCGAGGTGACGCTGCCTGGCGCATGTGCCAGATCTGCGCAATTCTATCGGGTGGCAGGTCGACGGGTGGGCTGCAATGAGCAAAGCCGGCAAAGATATTGTCCTTTAACCGCGCAGGCATAGTCGCAATAGTATTGGTCCCGCGAATAAGAGAGGCGATTGCCGAGAAACCGGGCAGCGTCACTGAGATGCGGCGATGCCTTTCCAGGTGGCTGAGCGCCAAATCGATAGCGGTAAGTTCGTGTTGCCCGGGCATCATGACCGCGTGGGGCAACGCGCAATAAGCCGCGATTGTATCAGGAGCAGTCACGTGGTCAGGGTCGAAATAGCAAAGATCATTGTCGGTCAGGATCAGTTTCTGCATCAAGTCGGCTTCGGTTCCGGTAAGCTCGGGCGCCAGCACCAGATCGACCTGCCCGTTGCGTAGTAGTTCGGCCCAGTCTTGTTGCGACTGCGCGCGCCAAATGCGCAGTTGTACCTTCGGTGCGCGGTGTCGCAACGCGTGAAATAAGGGTTTCAGCACGATTTCGGTCTCATAATCATTGGCGGCGATCACAAACTGGCCGCTGTCATCACGAGGCTCGTATTGCGCGGGTTCTGTAAATGCGTCCACTGCCTCCAGAATATGTTGCGCTTGTGCAAACAACTGGGCTGCGCGCGGCGTAGGAGAGATACCGCGCCCCATAGGGACAAACAGCTCATCTTTCACAATTCCGCGTAGCCGGTTCAATCCATGGCTGACAGTGGATTGTGTGACCTCCAGACGTCTGGCCGCCGCCGTGATCGAACCTGTGTCATAGACCGCGGCAAACATGCGTATCAAACGGACGCCGAGTTCCTTGTTATCGTTTTTCTTCATGAGTTGTATGGTTATTCTTTCTGTTATTTTCATCAATGAAAATCTCTATCTGGTCGCCACATGCAACCGAAAAGGTAAACCCATGCCGTTTAGAAGATCCGTCCTCTTTGCTGCAACCGCTGTGGTTATGGCGCTTTCCACTCCGCTCCATGCTGATAAGCTAAGCATTGACGCACAAACCCAGGCCTCGATCAAACTGGCCGAAGGGTTCTATCGGGATGTTTTGGTTTACCGGAACCTCAACAATTTCGGGAAGTACATCGGCGATACCTATGTTCAGCATGCCACCGCATATGGCGACGGGCCGGTTGAGTTGATCAAGGCCGTTGCCAGTGAACTGACTGCCGATCCTGATGTGCAGGTGGATCTCTACCGTGTGCTTGCCGAGGGTTCCTATGTTGCAATCCATTCTGTCTGGACCGGCAGTAACGGGGACCAGTACGTCTATGTTGATGTCTGGCGCGCCGAGGACGGAAAACTGGTCGAACACTGGGACCACTACCAGCAGGTCCCCGAAAGCGCGGCGAATGAAAACACCATGTTTCAGGGACCAAACGCAGATGTTTATTCCGATCAGAATATCGAGCAGAACCGTGAACGTGCTATCGCCGTTCTGAAAAGCTTTGAAAACCCAAGTGATCTATCAGCGGTCGAAGCGTATATCTCCTCCGAGAACTATATACAGCACAACCCGAGCGTGCCGGATGGGCGCGATGCTCTGGCAGAATACTTGACCGGACTAGCTGCTGATAACGTGCGCCTAAAAACAGAAATTGCCAAGACTATTGCGATGGGCGACATGGTGCTGGTTCATTCGAAGCAGACCAACCTCGACATTGAGGGCGATCTGGGCATCGGATTTTTCGATATCTTCCGCTTTGATGACAATGGTTTCATCGTAGAGCATTGGGACATCGAAGAAGCGCAGACCGGAGAATCTGCAAACACCAACGGCGTGTTCGAGTATTGAGGATCAGGAGAAACCCCATGACCATCAAACCCGGCAATGTGCACAGGCGAGGATTTCTAAACAGGATGGCCGGAGGTTTGACTGCCGCCGCCGGTACAGCGATGATCGCTGATATGCTGGCAACGCGGGCCTACGCCAGCGCGGTTGATGGGAAGGGGGTTTCGAAACTCAGAAAAGGAGCCTATGGCATGAGAAGCAGCGAAGCCCCCGTGTCAATCGGCCGTGTGGCACTGATTGTGAACAATCTGGACACTGTTGGGACCTTTTACCAACAAGTGCTTGGCCTTGAGGAATTGGCGCGGGATGGCGAAACCCTGAAACTGGGCGCAGGAAACAACGTTCTGCTCGAGTTGCGCCAAGACCGTGCTGCGCGGCGCTATCCGCATGCGGCGGGTCTTTTCCATACAGCTTTTCTGATGCCGGACCACGATTACCTGGGACGCTGGCTGATCTATGCTGCACAAAACCGCATCCCTTTGACCGGGGCGGCGGATCACGACGTCAGCGAGGCGCTGTATCTAAACGATCCAGAAGGCAATGGGATCGAAATCTACGCCGACCGGCCTGTTGAAACATGGCAGATGGATGGAGAGTATATCCGCATGGGCTCGCATCATCTGGACCTGGAGGCCATTGCAGGTGCGGCCCGTCAAGACTGGTCCGGGGCTCCGGAAATTATGGTGGTCGGACATGTCCACCTACAGGTCGGGGATATCAATGCGGTCGACGAATTCATGACACGACATCTAGCGCAGGATCGCATGCTGCACGAAGGTTCAGCAGGGTTCTACAGTTCGGGTGGGTACCACCATCACTTTGCAGGCAACGTCTGGAACAGCAATGGTGCAAAAGCTCGTCCAACTGACAGCAGCGGCTTGGATGAGATCGTGCTGTTGACGGATGGGACTGTATTGCAACCGCAAGAGCTGACAGACCCTTGGGGAACGCGGTTCACTGTCGAAAGGAAGTGAACCTGCATGATTGGCCAAGAACAAAGGCGTATCTTGCAGGCCGGACAGCGGTAAACTCCGGCGGCGTGGCCGGAAGGTGGAAGCCGGGCGCGGCTTCCACCAAGGGGGAATACCACGCCGGGTCATTTCCGCAAGTCAGTTGCTATCATTCATGATCCGGTCGAAAACATGCGGATCTGTGACGCCCTCTGACCCGATCAACATCACTCGGGATCGCGGCGTAATTTGAAATTGTTTTCGCAAGTCGGTGCGCATCGACGCGCAGATCAAGCCAATCAGACCGGCCACGGCGCTTTCTCCGGCTTCGATTGGCTCATCTCCGAAAGCGCCGTTTGCCAATAGGCGGACGGCCGGTGCCACAAGCTGGTCAGGGATTTTCATGAAACCGCTGGCGGCCTCTTCCAAAACGTTCCATGCCAATTCGGACGGCGCGCCGCAGGATAGCCCAGCCATTATGGTTTCTTCGCCTACTTCGACGGCTGTAGGCCGATTTGCCTGGGCGCTTGCAAAAAGGCAGGGGGCCAATTCAGGTTCGACCACGATGACGCGCGGCGCATTCTGCTCCCATTCGTGGAGGAATACCGCGGTGACGGCAGCCGCTAAGCCTCCAACGCCGCCTTGAAGGAAGACATGAGTGGGTGGCAAAGCCAAATCCTGCACGATCTCGCGCGCCATGACCCCGTAACCAGCCATGACATCAAGAGGTGCCTGAGTGTAACCGGGCCAGGAAGTATCTGAAACAATCAACCAACCGTGTGCCGCTGCATCGGTCCGGGTCTGTGCCACGGAAGCGTCGTAATCTCCATCAACCCTGATCACTTCGGCCCCCAGCTGGCGCATTGCGTCGGCGCGGAATGCGCTTACTTCTTTGTGAATGTAAATTCGGCATGGCGCGCCGAAGCGCTGGGCACCCCAAGCCACTGAACGACCGTGATTGCCATCTGTCGCCGAAATGACGGTTATGTCTGCAATTCCGGCAGTATGGGTGCCGTTTCGGATCTCATCGGCAGTGACTTCACGGCCTGTCTTTTTGGTTAATTCGCGCTGTAATACTCGCAGAACCGCATAAGCGCCGCCAAGTGCTTTGAAACTGCCCAAGCCAAATCTTAACCCTTCATGCTTGTAATAGACTGCGCCCAGATCCAGTGCTTCGGCTAGACCTTGAAGAGACGGCATTGGCGCTCTTTTGTACCCACTCCAGCTTTGAATTTCCCTCTGTGCGAGGTCAAATCCCTCGCGGGGTAAGGTGGCTGTGGCGGCATGGCCAAAGCCTGGCTTGGCTGTATGGCTTTCAATTCCGACTGTCTCAAAGTTTGCGAGCATTTGTGGTCCTTCCATTGTTGGTGCAAATATAATTCAATGTCAGTGATCTTTTCGCTCTGAATTGCTGGTAATTTTGAAGCAAACTTGCATGAGGTCGCCGTGAAACAAAAATATTTATCAGGAAGTCTGGATAGCTTCGATCTCGCGATTCTTAGGGTGTTGCAGCAGGACAATACGGTGCCGCACCGTCAAATCGGTGAAAGCGTGAATCTGTCTGCGCCCAGCGTGCAGCGGAGGATCAAACGCATGGAGGCGGAGGGCGTCATTGCCGCGCAGTCAGCGCATATTGATCCGGCAGCCGTGGGATTGCCGCTGACCATTTTCGTCGAAGTCGAACTAAAAACCGAGACTGGCGGAAAAATCGATGAAATCAAGAAAAGCTTCTATGATGCCCCTGAGGTTCAGCAATGCTACTATGTTACTGGTGAAGTGGATTTTGTTCTGATCGTTATCGTTCGAGATATGTCCGAATATGAAAAGCTTACCCAACGGTTGTTCTTTTCGAACAAGAACATCCGAAAGTTCAGAACATTCGTTGCAATGGACCGAACAAAGTCATCCATGCAGTTGAACATCTGACTTGTGCCTCTCCAGAGCATGTAGTCTGGCGGGGTATTTGACTTTTGCGCGGCGAGAACTGGAAACAAAGTGCTTGTGCATTCCAAATCTGCCAGAAACCTGGTGATCTGGGCGGTAAATCCTGCCGAGATACCTCTCGGTTTACCTGGAAAATAACCACGTTTCCTGAGGTATTGAGGTTGGGACACATTTGCCCCAACCTCATCCAGGTAACAGGAGTTTGTGTTATGATTTGATACGGTCCATTTTGGGATCGTAAAGCGGTTGAAGTGTCACGTCGCAGGAGACACGTTGGGTCGCAACCTCCAACTCATACGTGCCGGACGTAACAAAATCTGCATCGACGCCGAACTGATTTCGGACATAGCCGTAACCGATGGATTTACCGGTTGTATAGCCATAGCCTCCCGACGTTAGCCAACCCACCCGTTCTCCATCCCGGTATATCGTTTCGCGGCCCAACAGCACCACATCGGGGTCGACGGTGAAGCAGGCCAGCATCTTTTTGACGCCCTCGGCCTTTTGCTTCTCGCTTGCCGCGCGGCCCTTGAAGTTTATGTTTTTGCGCAGCTTCACAGCCCATCCCAGACCGCTTTCAAACGGTGTGTGATCGGGCCCGATATCGGACCCCCAGGCCCGGTAACCCTTTTCTAACCGAAGAGATTCAATTGCGCGGTAGCCTGCATTTACCAGTCCTTGTGGCTGCCCTGCTTGCATCAGCGCAGAATAGACTGTTTGCGCGTATTCAACAGGCAAGTGCAGTTCCCAGCCAAGCTCGCCCACATATGTCACCCGCAGTGCCCTGACAGGGCAACCGGCGATGCCGATTGTCCGGATCGTGCCAAACTTGAACCCGTCATTCGACACATCGTCGCGGGTAACTGCCGCCAGAATATCTCGTGCCCTCGGCCCCATCAGCGACAATACTGCGTTTGAGGAGGTGATATCGAACAGCTGGCAGTTCAGCCCGTCCGGAATATTGCGGCTGATCCAGTCGAAGTCGTGGGTGGCAAAACCGGTGCCGGTGACAATGTAGAATTCATCATGCGCTACGCGGCCCACGGTCAGGTCGCATTCAATTCCGCCCTTATCATTCAGCATCTGGGTATAGACCAGCGCACCCACCGGTTTGTCCACATCATTGGCACAAATCCAGTTCATCGCCGCCTGGGCGTCGGGGCCTTTCAGCGCGAATTTGGCAAATGATGTTTGATCGAACAGCACTGCCGCTTCTCGGGCGGCTTTGTGTTCACGGCCAACAGCAGCGAACCAGTTCTGGCGACCAAAGCTGTATTCGTCCTTGGGTGCCTCGCCCAGCGATGCGTCGGCAAACCAGTTTGGACGCTCCCAACCCAGTTTTTCACCAAAGCAAGCGCCCTGATCCATAAGCGTATCGTACAGCGGTGACTTGCGGCAGGGGCGGCCGGACTCGTGTTCTTCATGAGGCCAGGCCATAGTGTAGTGTTTGCCATATGCTTCGACTGTTCGGGTGCGAACCCAATCGGTGTCGAAATGCGGGCGGCCAAAACGGCGAATGTCGGCGGACCACAGGTCAAAGGGCGGCTCGCCCTTGGCGGCCCATTCTGCCAGCACCATTCCGGCGCCACCGCCAGAAGCAATGCCAAAGGCGTTGAAACCAGCACCAACAAAGAAATTCTTCAGCTCTGGTGCTTCACCTACAATGAAGTTGCCATCCGGAGTGAAGCTTTCGGGACCATTGGTTAGGGTCTTGATCCCTGCGGTCTCCAACGCTGGCACCCGGCCCAGCGACAGCTCTATGATCTGTTCGAAATGGTCGAAGTTACTGTCGAGCAAGGTGTAGTGGAAATCTTTAGGTATGCCATTCACCGCCCATGGGATTGGGTTCGGCTCATAACCGCCCATGACGAGCCCACCAACTTCTTCCTTGTAATAGGTCAGCCGATCGGGATCCCGCAGGGTAGGCAGATCACCGGGTACACCAAATGGTTCTGTGACCATGTACTGATGTTCCATTGGCACCAGCGGCACATTCACACCGAACTTGGCGGCAAAGTCGCGCGTCCACTGACCGGCACACACGATCACCTTTTCACATTCGATACGGCCATGTTCAGTGATTACGGCGCGGATCTTGCCGTTCTCGATTTCAAGATCGGTGGCCTTGGTATCCTCGAATATCTTCGCGCCTGCCATGCGCGCTCCCTTGGCCAGCGCCTGGGTAATGTCCGAGGGGTTTGCTTGCCCATCGGTGGGCAGGAACGCCGCGCCGATGACGTCACCGATATCCATCAGCGGCCAAAGATCCTGCGCTTCCTTCGGGGTTAGCAGCTGCATGTCCAGACCAAAGGAATGGGCTGTGGTGGCCTGCCGTTTGACCTCGGTCCAGCGTTCCTCGTTGCAGGCGAGACGCAAACCGCCATTCATTTTCCAACCCGTTCCCAGACCGGTTTCTTCTTCAATCTTGTTGTACAGATCGACTGAATATCCCAGCAGCTGAGTGATATTGGCGTTCGAACGCAGCTGCCCCACCAGACCCGCAGCATGGAATGTGGTGCCCGAAGTCAGCTTTTTGCGCTCCAGCAGCACCGTGTCGGTCCAACCGAGCTTGGCAAGGTGATAGGCGGTCGAGCAGCCGATGATGCCGCCGCCGATGATGACGGCTTTGGCTGTATTTGGAAGGTCGGTCATATCTGTCCTCAGGTGTTTTTGTAATCGGTCAGGGCCGTGCGAAACCGCGCGAGATTTTCACTTGTGTAGGCTGCATAGTCGAAGTCGATATCCGAGGTGATCTCGGACACCATGCTCCACATGGTTTCACGAAGCAGCGAGGCGCATTTCATCGCCGTATAGCGATGACGCAATTGGTTGGTGACGGGTGCCTGAAAGTAGGTTTCCAGAACCCAGTCCTCTTGTTCATTGGAAAGAGAGTTGTTCGAGGCCAGCCCACCCAAATCAAACAATGGCGAGTTGAAGCCCGCGTAGTCGAAATCGATCAGCCACAGGCGGGTGCCATCGTCCAGAAAGTTGCCGCAAAGCAGGTCGTTATGGCCAAACACGATTTCGTACGGCCCGGCCTCGGCTTCCAGATCATTTCCAATTTGCACAAGTTCAGGGATCAGGCCTTTATGCGAACTTCCATGATCGGTGAGGGTGGCGGCATAGTCGCGGATGACATGAAAGACCCAGAACACCAGCGACGGGCCGCGCAGGTGCTTGGGCACCTCAAGGTGGCAGGCTTTCACGAGCTCCAGCACTCGAGGCAGCATACTGGGGTCGCGTACGTCTTCTTCGATCAGAGTGCGGCTTTCGACGAATTCCAGCACTGTTAATTCGTTGGACGAAAACACTACAGCGGGTGACAGACCTGCAGCATGGGCGGCCTTACTGGCAGCCAGTTCGTTGAAGCGCATCACCTGGTGCAAAGGGATGTCGTCACCGACACGCACCACATAGGATCCACTGCTGTCAGTGACCTTGTAGTTCACATTTGTAATCCCACCCGTCAACGGGGTGGCTTTGATCTCGCCCTGCCAGATCGGTAGCTTGCGAATGCGGGTCATCAGGTCGGATTGGGTCATATCAACTCTCCATTCCAAAGCGGATGCGTGCCTGACGAGCGCTTGCGTTGATCAGCCTATCAGCGATGATGGCAATGAATGCGATGGACAGCCCTGCCACCAGACCTCGACCAGTGTCAGCCTTTGTCAGGGCAATGTAGACTTCCTGCCCCAGATCGCGGGTGCCAACGAGGGCGGTGATAACCAGCATGGACAGCGCCAGCATGATGGTCTGGTTAATACCCAAAAGGATTTCGGGCAGGGCCATGGGCAAGCGAATATGGCGCAGAAGTTGCGTGCGTGTGCACCCAGAGACCAATCCGGCCTCGATCAATTCCTCACTGACCGAGCGCACGCCATGGGCCGCATAACGTACGGCCGGGGCCAGTGCGTAAAGGACTATGGCAATCAGCGCAGTGAAATCGCCGACGCGAAACAGCATCACAACCGGGATCAGATAGACAAAGCTGGGCAATGTCTGCAGTGTATCAATCAACAGGTTGATCACCGTCCCGGCGCGTTTGTTCAGTGCAGCCACAACACCCAGTGGAACACCGATCAGGGTAGCAAGAAACACAGAGGCACCGCAGAGATAAACTGTCACCATTGCCTTGGCCCACAGTCCTGACACGAGGATCAGCGACGCCAGTCCTCCGCACAGCAGCGCCAGCCGCCAGCCCCCTGCGTGCCAACCCAGCAAGGTCAGCATGGCAATGGCCCAAGGCCATGGGATTCCCAGCAAAACCGTTTTGATCGGGATCATGAACCACGTCAGGAAGAAGATCTTGATCGCCTCGAACGTGTCAAAATAATTGATGTTCAGGTATTTGACCGTGTCATCCCAGAACCCGCCAGTGGTGATCGTCTGGCTTTCAGGATATTCCAGCAACAGGGGTGAAAACTGTCCCAGAACCCAGGTCAAAATCAGCAGGATCATTACCAGAACTGTCCGACGATGGCGGGTGATCCACGAGCCGGGGAGCTCGTGATGTACCTGCCCCATACGCTCAGCAAAAGCCTGACTTAGGCGATCGACGGCAATGGCCAGAACTACAATGGCAATACCGGCCTCGAACCCAGCGCCGATGTCCAGCCGGCGCAGTGCGGCAAGGACGTCAAACCCTAATCCTCCGGCCCCGATCATCGAGGCAATGATGACCATGTTCAGCGTCAGCATGATCACCTGATTGACGCCTACCATCAGACTGTGGCTGGCGGAAGGAACCAAAACGCGCCACATCAACTGCTTTTGCGTCGTGCCTGCCATGCGCCCGAAGTCCAAAATCTCGGGGTCGACGGCTCTCAAGGCAAGCGTGGTGATCCGCACCATGGGTGGTGTCGCATAGATGATAGTTGCAACAAGCGCCGAAATCGGTCCAAAGCCGAACATGAACAGAATTGGTACCAGATAGGCAAAGATCGGGATTGTCTGCATCAGGTCCAGAATGGGCGAGATAATGCGATCGAAAGTCAGGTGGCGATAGGCCAATATCCCCAACAACAGCCCGCCGCCCGCGCCAATCGGCACCGCAATCAGGACGGAGGCAAGCGTTACCATCGCGCTGTCCCACTGGCCAAAAACGGCCAGATAAGTGAAACAGCCGCCGACCAACGCCGCCAACCCCCAGTCCCGGCAATACTGTCCCAAAGCTATTACGGCGGTGATAACCACAATCCAGCTGATCGCAGGTAGGATGACTTGCGCATCGTTGCCTTGCCCGGTGACAAAACCCTCGGCCAGCAGGGACAAGACAAGGTCATAGGGCTGTTCTATCAACCAAGCAGCAGCGCGGGTAACGTCGGTGAACGAAACTGGGCCGATTGCAGCATCCTCGATCAGCCAGGACATTGCAGATGAGATATAAGTTTTGAACGGGACGACCCAAGCTGACGGGAATTTGGTGATCCAACGCGCATCGAGCGCTTTTCCCAGGTTGCTGCCGAAATACCCCAGCAGGATCGTGAGTCCGACAAGCAGCAGAATGATGAGCTGACTGCGGGACAGGCGGCTCATACCGCGTCCCCTTCACCGAATAGCACATGGGCCACAGCCTTGCGATCAATGGCGCCAATAACCAGACCATTGCTGTCTGTCACGGGAATTGGCGCATCTGCGGCGATGATCCGTTCCGCCACGGTCGAGACGCGGGTCGATTGCACAATGGGCTCACCTTCACCTGCAGCGCCGACGGTCATTACACCACCAACCGTCAAAACCTTGGAGCGCGGAATATGGCGCGTGAATTCAGCCACATATTCTGTCGCTGGATTCATCACCAGTTCTTCCGGGGTGGCGATCTGGATGACTTCACCATCCTTCATAATGGCGATGCGGTCGGCCAAGCGAACGGCTTCTTCAAAGTCGTGCGTGATAAAGACAATAGTCTTATGCAACCGTTCCTGGAGTCGCAGAAATTCGTCCTGCATTTCGCGCCGGATCAGCGGATCGAGGGCCGAAAAAGGCTCGTCCAGAAACCAAAGATCGGGCTCTGTCACCAACGATCGAGCAATGCCCACACGCTGTTGCTGACCACCCGAGAGCTCTCGTGGATAGTAGTCCTCGCGCCCCTTCAGGCCGACCAGTTCCACCACGTCTCTCGCCTTTGCGTCGGCTTCGTGTTTGGGCGTAGCCTGAATAGTCAGGGGGAACATCACATTCTGCAATACGGTCAGGTGCGGCAGCAGGGCAAAATGCTGAAACACCATGCCCATCTTGTGCCGGCGGATTTCAATCATTTCTTTCTCGCTGGCGCGCAGCAGGTCGGCGTCGTCGAACAGAACCTCACCGCTTGTAGGTTCGATCAACCTGGACAGACAACGAACCAGGGTTGATTTGCCTGAACCGGACAGGCCCATGATGATGAAGATTTCACCTTCAACGATTTCAATATTGGCGTTGCGTACCGCTCCGATCACACCCGCATTTCGAATGTCATCTGCCGATGGGTTCGGATTTTGCGCCAGAAGGGTCTCGGCGTTTGGACCGTAAAGCTTCCAAACGTTTCGGCAGGACAGTTTTGTTGTGGGAGTCATCAGTGGTGTCCGGGACTAAGACGGAAAAAGACCGAAGCGGTAGAGGAGAGCGGGGTAACCGCTTCGGCCAAGCAGATTATTTAGAGATCCAGCCAGACCAACGGTCCTTGTTCGTCTCCATCCAATCCGCGACAACTGCATCAATATCCACACCGTCCAGATCGGCTTTGCCGACCATGGCGCTCATCTCGTCGTTATTGATGTTATAGGCTTCGATGATGTCATACGCGCCCGGCCACTTTTCTTGCAGGCCAGACCAAGCAGCCTTCCAGATCGGACCGCGCGGTTTTCCGCAATCATAGGCCAAGGCCGGGTTCACACCGACGGACGGGTCGCTGTAGCACTCGGCCGAGTATGGCGGAAACTCCACGAATTCACCGTCATATTTGGCCGGGGCCCAGTGCGGAACATAGACCCACAGCATGATCGGATCTTCGCGCTGATATGCGGATTCCAGCTCTGCAAAAAGCGCAGCATCCGTGCCTGCGTGGACAACTTCAAACTCTAACTCTAACGCTTCGACGCGTTCTTCGTCGAAACCGCCCCAGGTCACGGGTCCGCCGACATAGCGCCCATTTGGCGAGGTTTCAGCCGTGGCAAATTCCCCTGCGCAGTCTTTCAGAGCTTCCCAGTTTGGCAAGCCGGGGCAGCGGTCTTTCATGTAAGTCGGGTACCACCATTCTTCGATCGCCATCAGACCGGTTTCACCAACGTTCACCACATTGCCAGAGGCGGTGGCTTCGTCCAGCGCTTCACGCCCGGTGGTTTCCCAGATTTCCATTGCCAGATGTAGATCACCTGTCTTCAGGCCCGCAAACTGAGCGATATAGTCTGCCTGTACATATTCAACGTTGTATCCGGCCTCTTGCAGGATTGATCCCATTATCTTGGTGTTGATCAGCTGCCCTGACCAATCATGCAACGTCAGTTTGATTGGGTCCGTCGATTCGGCGGCCCAAGAAGCCGAAGCAGTTACGCCAGCGACTAATGCCATTGCGTGTAGTGCATTGAATTTCCTGATCATGTTGTGCTCCCTGAATGTGGCTTTTTGAGTGTTTTTCGTTTATTACACTTCCATGCTGCGCCAATCTGACAACTACGTCAATAAAAACCACACTTCGCCACGACTATTCGTTATAATTCACACAAAAAGCCCCGAACGGCACCGTATTGGGCGTAATATTGTTTTATTGGGATGACTGCCGTATCCCCCTTTCAGGAGGTCGCATGTTAAAGCCACGAAAAACCACAAATCAGCGCGAAGAAGAAATCCTTCGCGAGCTGCAACATGCGGGCGGATCGTGCAGGGTCAGCCTCCTGGCTCAAAAACTGAATGTTTCCAATGAAACGATCCGGCGCAACGTCAAGGCGCTGGAAGAGCGCAAGATCGTGCGGAAGGTTCATGGCGGCGTACATCTTAGCGAAGACGCCATAGAGCCACCCTTTGAAAACCGCTTGGGAACGCAAGCACATGCGAAAGAAGCAATAGCCCGGGCAGTCGCAAATACAATTAGCGACGGGGATTCCCTATTTCTGGATATCGGTTCGACGACCGCCTACGTCGCGCTTGCGCTACGGAAACACAAAGACCTGTTTGTAGTTACAAATTCGGTTTTCGTCGCTTACACGTTGTCAAAGCACAACAACAACCGGGTGTTTCTGGCGGGTGGAGAACTGCGCGCCCATGATGGGGGCGCTTTCGGTGCAGAGGCATTGGATCTTGTGAAGCGTTTCAACGTACAGCTGGCAGTGTTCTCGGTTGGAGCCGTGAATGGCGATTTGGGCTTCATGCTTCATGATCTTGAAGAGGCCAATATCGCGCGTGCTGCAGCTGAAAATGCGCAGGTGCGCATCGTCGTAGCCGACAGCGGAAAATTCAACAAGCGGGCTCCGATATCTCTCCATAACATGGCCGGAATTGATGTTTTGTATACGGACCGCGTTCCTCCTGCCAACATCCTGGCCATGCTCGACAAAAATGAAATCGAAGTTGTTATCGCAGGGTCGGACTAGTGTCAGAACTGATAGATGTACCCAGCTTACAAAACTGCATCTTTGAGGAGATGGCAGCCTTTTAATGAGATCATGTTGAAATCTGTTAACGAACTATTCGATGGGGAAAACGTCAAATCGCGCATGTTCGTCAACCGGGCCTCATAGTTTGCGACACATCCGTTCTGAATGTGCAAACAAGTTGGCAATGCCGACTATTATACTGACACTGGACCTGTTGTTCCTCTAACAACACAATCCAGCTCGCAGCAAATTTTAAAATGTTCCGACTCATCTGACGTAATGTAATCGGTGAACTTGTCACCTGCGAGTTTACCGATGGCTTCGGCGGGGATTCGAATGGTGGTGAGCCCCGGCTCAACATCAGCCGATCCCTTGAAATCTCCGATGCCCATAATTGAAAGATCGCCGGGAACGTTTAACCCCAGTTTCTGGGCCGCAAACAAAGCGCCCTGCGCTATGACGTCATTTCCACATAACAAAGCCGTAAGTCGAGATGTTTCCGCCAAAAGGTTCAGCGCAGCCTGCTTGGCCTGCGAAACGCTGTAAGGAGCTTCAGATTCGTGCTCGCCCGGAACGGAGACACCCATATTTTGTAGCGCTTCGTGCACGGCGGAAAGTCGATGTTGCGCGCGGTCATTACCACTGGTCTTTGGAAAGATCAGCCCAATGTCACGATGCCCTAGGGCCAGCAGGTGCTCTGTTGCGAGACGGCCGGCCAACTGGTTGTCGGCCCCGACACAAGGAAGTTCCGAATCCTTTGAGTAGTTCCAAATCGCAAGTGCAGGTATTTTCTGCTGCGTGATCAACCGATTGGTGGCATCGGAATGCTCCAAGCCAACCAATGCCACGCCGTCCACACGATGTTCAAGAAACTTGCGGACCATCGCGTATTCCCGATCTAGATCATACCCGTGCGACGCCAGTAGAAGGCTGAATCCTGCCTTGTCGATAGAGTCGGAAAAAGCCTGAATGACCTCGGCGAAGATGGCATGGTTGATAGTTGGTACGACCAGGCCAATCGTTCCTGACCGTTTGCCATGCATTGTTTGAGCGGCACGATTGCGGATATACCCGAGCCGCTGCACTGCCCTGTTGATCTTTTTGCGAGTCGCAGGGCTGACCAGATCAGGGTGATTGAAGGTACGAGAAACCGTAGACGGTGAAACCTTCGCGGCCTTTGCGACTGCAACGATATCGACTTTACCATGCTGAAAATTAGACATAATTTTGTCCTGTTCGGTCGATTTTATGAAAACATTTGCAATACTATTTTCATCCCCTAACCTGATTTGTCAACAAACCAAAAGTGCAGACAAACGGGTTGGGAGGCACTGGATGGAATTCATTTACTACTTCGGGGATGTGTTCACACCGATGTCCTTCTTGCTGCTTTTGGGCGGCACGATCGGAGGGCTGATCCTGGGCGCGACACCAGGCTTGTCACCAACGATGGCGGTTGCCCTTTTGATTCCGTTCACCTTCCAGCTTGAGGCCGCACAGGGGCTGATCTTGCTGGGAGCCGCCTATACCTCGACCGTTGCTGGTGGCGCGGTGAGTGCAATTCTACTGAAAATCCCAGGCGCTCCAGCCAATATTGCCACCACTCTGGACGGCCACACCATGGCCAAGCAGGGACAAGGGGCGCGGGCGCTGCAACTGTCGTTTCTGGCCTCGGCGGTTGGCGGCATCTTCGGTGTGCTCCTATTGATCTTTCTGACACCGGTTTTGGCCAAATGGGCGCTGGCGTTTGGCCCCTCACACCTGTTCTGGCTGGCCATTTTAGGGGTGACTGTGATCGGCACGCTGGATTCTGCATCCGTGGTCAAAGGTTTGCTATCGGGTTGTATCGGATTGTGGCTGGCGACAGTCGGTTTCGACGACATTATGGGCGCGCAACGCTTTATCTTTCACCCTGCACTGGGCGGCGGCATCAACATTATCGCGGCGCTGATCGGTCTGTTCGCGATCCCTCAGGTGCTGACGATGTTTGCAAAGGGACGCCACGACACGGGTGCTGAAGTCATCGAAGTACAGCGCCATTCGATCATGGCCGCATTGCGAGAACTGTTCAGCCGCACCCGAGCACTTAGCATCGGCACACTGACAGGTTCCATCATTGGCCTGATCCCAGGCGTTGGCGGGCAAATTGCCGGGCTGGTTGCCTATGATCAGAGTAAGAAGTTTTCAGCCGAGAAGGACAAGTTCGGCACGGGTCATTCCGAGGGCGTAATTGCCGCGGAGTCCGCCAACAATGCGATGGTGGGCCCATCTCTGGTACCGTTGTTGACCTTGTCGATCCCGGGTAGCCCAACCGCAGCCGTTTTGCTGGGCGGGCTGCTGATTCACGGAATTTTTCCGGGCTCGGATCTGTTCGACAACCACCCGGACGTTGCGTGGACGTTCATAAACTCCATGCTGATCGGCCAGGTCCTGATGTGCGTCTTCGGCCTATACATTGCTGGTCTGGCCGCGCGTGTCGCGCAGGTGCCGCAATCGGTCATGGCGGCCGTTGTTTTGGCCCTTTCGGTCTTCGGCGCCTACTCGGTTCAGAGTTCGATGGGGGATGTCTATGTCATGGCGTGCCTTGGCATTGGGATGTTCTTTCTGGAACGATTTGGATTCTCGGCTGCTCCGTTGGTACTGGGATTGATCCTTGGTCCGATTGCCGAAGCCAACTTCATTCAGGGCGGAATGATCGCGGACGCGACCGTCGGCAAGGCCTCTTACTTCCTGACGGGCGGATTGAATCTTCTGCTGATCGCCGTTGTACTGGCTTCAATTGCCTACTCGGTTTGGATGGAACTTCGCCACCGGCGCTATACCACCAAAGAGGAGGCACAGGCATGAACCGCACACAACACATAATCGGGTCGGGTTTGGTTTTTGCCGTAGGACTTTGGGTAACCTGGGTCAGCTTTACTCAACAACCGGTCGAGGCATTTCTGTTTCCGCGTCTTATCGCTTCGGTCTTTGTGGTTTTGGCAGGGTGGACCTTCGGCAAAGCGCTGATGGGATTGTCCAAGGTAGGCAACGGCGTGACCCGCATGATGTTCATCAACATGCTGCCGGGCCTGTTCGTCACCCTTATCTATGTCTTCTGGGCGTCCAAATCGCTGGGGTTCTACACAGCAACGGCAATCGCGTTTTTCATTCTGCTGTCGATTTACGATCCAGACCCACATTCCGAAGCCAAAACCTGGGTCAAGCGCGGTGTCATCACAGCGATCTTTGTGGCGGTGATGTACGGGCTCTTTGCCATGCTTCTGCAAGTCTACACACCAAGGGAATTTCTGTTCTGACCGCAAGGGATGCGGGTGAACCAAAATAGGGAGGAAACGCAAATGAAACGGTTGATTACAGGGGCAGCACTGGCCCTCACGAGCCTGACGGGCGCGGCGGTTGCCGAGGAGTATCCCGAACGCCCAATCATGATGATGGTCAGTTACGGCGCTGGTGGCGCAACCGACTTTCAGGCGCGGATTGTCACCATGACATCCGGGAATGAAGACGCGCTGGGAATGCCAATCGCCATCATAAACAAACCCGGCGCCGGAGGGCGTGTGGGTTGGAACTGGTTCGCAACCCAGGCCGACGCCGATGGCTACACGCTTGCTGCCTACAATGTTCCACATTTCATCGCCCAATCGATTAAGGGTGGGGTCGAGTATTCGGTCGACAGCTTTGAGCCCATCGCCAACTGGGGTGCTGACCCGGCTGTCTTCGTGGTTGGTGCGGACAGCCCGTTCAACTCGATGGAAGGTGTTGTCGCATATGCCAAGGAAAACCCCGGCAAGCTTACCGTGTCCGGGGCTGGGCTTTTTGTTGGTCACCACATTGCGGCTCTTCAAATCGACAAGGCTGCAGGAACAACGATGGCCTATATCCCGACCAAAGGTGGCGGCGCAGCGGCCATGAAAGCGGTAATTGCTGGCGAAGTCATGGGTGGTATAAACAACCTGTCGGATGCGTTCCGCGCAAAAGAGGCGGGCAACGTCAAAATCCTGGGTGTCGCAGATCTTGAGCGAAACGCGTTCCTGCCCGACGTGCCGACTATGATGGAACAGGGGCTTGATGTCGACAACTCGTCGGTCAATTTCCGGGGCGTGATGGTGCCCAAGGGAACGCCGCCCGAGGTGATCGAGAAACTTGCGGAAACGGTTCCCGAGATGTTCGCCAACGATCGTGTGGTGAAAAAGATGGAAGCTGGCGGATCGCCCATGCACATCATGACACGCGATGAAGTGATCAAGATGTGGGAGAAACGTCAGCAAACACTGAACGAATTGTTGGCTGGGCTCTGAACCAGTCAACTCCCTACGGGGCGGAGTGGGTCCGCCCCGATCAAACAATCGAGGACCGAGATGAACGCTCAGGAAGGGGTTTCCCCCCAGATCGACGAAGTTAATCGCATAGTAGCGCATGCGCGCAAGGCCCAAGCGACCTTTGAAGAAAGCGGCAGTCAGGCGCTGTACGACAAGGCGGCGCTGGCGGCGGGATGGGCAATCATGGAGCCAACACGCAATCGGGCACTGGCCGAAATCGCTGTTGCGACCACCGGTCTGGGTAATGTTCCGGACAAGATTACAAAGAACCACCGCAAGACTCTGGGCTTGTTGCGCGATATCGCTGACGTGAAAACCCACGGCATCATTAGCGACAATCCAGCAACCGGCATGACCGAGATTGCACGCCCAATCGGTGTAATCGGTGCTGTGGTTCCATCGACCAACCCCGCTGCGACGCCGGCGAACAATATCATCAATGCGCTCAAAGGAGGCAACTCCATCGTGGTGGCACCATCCCCCAAAGGAGTCGCTTCCTGCGAGATGCTGATCGCTTTTATCCATTCAGAGTTTGACAAGCTCGGCCTCGATCGCGATCTGGTCCAGATGATCCCTGCGCCCGGATCCAAGGCCAAGACACAAAGGTTGATGGAAGCCGTAGATCGCGTGATCTGTACCGGCAGTCAGAACAACGTCCAACGCGCACAATCCTGTGGAACGCCAGCAGTGGCGGTTGGTGCGGGCAATGTGACGGTGATTGTGGACGAAACCGCAGATCTGGCCGCAGCTGCTTTCAGGATCACGGCATCGAAATGCTTCGACAACGCGACGTCCTGCTCG
This sequence comes from Ruegeria sp. CH2, assembly GCF_056537065.1. Classification (NCBI taxonomy): domain Bacteria; kingdom Pseudomonadati; phylum Pseudomonadota; class Alphaproteobacteria; order Rhodobacterales; family Roseobacteraceae; genus Ruegeria; species Ruegeria sp. CH2. The sequence goes on along the minus strand of NZ_JBQFQV010000009.1, from coordinate 52,959 downwards.
TCTGAAAATGCGCTGGTTGTTGTAGATGCGGTCTATGACGCCTTTGTCGCCGCGATCGCCGTTGAAGGCGGTGCCTTGGTACCATCTTCCGAGGCTGGAAACATCATCGCACGGCTGTGGCCCGATGGGCATCTCAACCGATCTGTAATCGCGCAGGACGCTGGCAAGATGCTTGAAGCACTGGATATGGCGGATAAGGTCCCCGAAGGGACCAAGTTCCTAGCCGTGGAAACTGACGGAATTGGCCCGGATCATCCTTTGTCGGGGGAAAAGCTCAGCCGGGTTCTGGCGCTTTATCGAGCGGCAAATTTTGAAGAAGCCAAGGTAATCGCGGCTCGTATTCTGGAACACCAGGGCGCGGGGCATTCTGTCGGAATCCATACCAGCGACGACGCGCGCGCGGTTGGGTTGGGTCGTGACCTGCCCACCTGCCGGGTCATTGTAAACCAGGCGCATACCTTTGCCACTGGTGGCAGCTTCACCAACTGCATGCCCTTTTCGCTGTCAATGGGCTGCGGCAGTTGGGGAGGCAATTCCATCGACACCAATCTGCATTGGCGGCATTTCGTACAAACGACAAAGATCATCCGTGAAACGCCGCCGCGCGAGCCCGAATTGGAAGCGATATTTGGCGGCTATTGGTCGGAGGCGGGGCAATGATCGAACCACCCAAGGGAACCGTCCGGGACTGGCTTGACCGTCGGGCAAGCCGCGGGGGAACCGGGTTCGTTTTCCCGGACGGGGCGCGGGACCTGAATTGGGGTGAATTGCGTGACTCAGCTCGCCGCATCGCAAGCATGTTGACCGAACGGGGTGTGGCGAAGGGAGAAAGCGTCGCCATCCTCTACCCCAATTGCCGGGAAGCGCTTGAGGTCCTTTTTGGCGTTCTCTATGGCGGATTTCGGGCCACGATGATCAATCTTGTCGCGGGTGACAGCGCCGTTGCCTATGCGCTGGAACACAGCGGCGCGTGCTATGGATTTGTACATTCCGATCAAACGGACCTGTTCAGGCGAACGGCCAATCCTGCGAGAATCAAACAGTTGAAGGTGGCAGATGCCGTTGAGTCCGGCAGCAACCTGCATAGCCTCTCGCCTCATAGCCACGCTTTGTTGATGTATACATCCGGAACAACCGGTCGCCCCAAGGGGGTGGTCCACACACATTCCAGCCTGTTGGCAGGGGGTTGGACGACCAAAATTGCCCATGAATTGTCCGAGGCTGATCGCGGGTTTTGCGTCTTGCCGATCTATCATATTAACGGGCTCTGCGTGACGGTGATGGGAACACTGGTCTCAGGCGGATCGTTGGCCATGTGCGAACGATTTTCTTCCAGCAAATTCTGGGACAATCTTGGAAAGGCCGAGGCAACGTGGTTCTCGGTCGTTCCGACCATTATCTCGCATCTGCTGCACTCTGAGACTAGTCCGGATGCGCAAACCCGGCAACGCGTGCGTTTCGGGCGCTCTGCGTCGTCAGCCTTGGCGCCGGACGTGCAGCGTGGCTTTGAGGATCGTTTCGAAATCCCAATCGTGGAAACCATGGGCTTGACGGAAACTGCCGCTCAGATTCTGTCAAACCCGCTGCCCCCCGGCGTTCGGAAGATTGGTTCACCCGGCATTGCATATGGAAATGAGGTTGCAATTCTGGACGCGGAATTTCGGCCTGTACCTACCGGAACAGAAGGTGAGTTGGTCATACGCGGTCCGAATGTGATGCTGGAGTACCTCAATGACCCGGATGCTACTGCGGGCACATTTACTTCGGATGGCTGGTTGCTGACCGGAGATCTCGCCCGCATGGATCAGGACGGGTATGTTTATGTGACCGGTCGATTGAAAGAACTGATCATTAAGGGAGGGGAGAATATAGCCCCTCGTGAGATTGACGAGGCACTTTATTCACACCCCGACGTTGTTGAAGCTGCGGCCTTTGCCCGCCCTTGCAAAAGCTACGGTGAAACCGTCGAGGCAGCGGTAAAAATTCGAGAAGGTTCTGAATTGACGCCGCAAGCTTTGTCAAAGATCTGTGAGTCCCAGCTAGGCCGTTTCAAGTCTCCTGACAAAGTTCACATTCTGATTGATCTTCCAAAGGGCCCGTCGGGAAAGATCCAGAGAAACAGGATCCTACAAATCGTTAGCGAGGAGGCGAGCGACTTGAAGATGTAGATGGCAATGCCGGTCCGACTCTACCTGAAAAATAAATGCCAAAACAAAAGCGGGAATAGCCACAAAGGCAATTACCGACGCCAGCTTCAGCAGTGCCGAAAGCCTTTCAATCGTCATGATAAGCGTGTTTCCATCAACGGTTCTAGGCACCCGTTGTGGCAGGTGCCTGAACGCCTCTCCTCTTTCAGAGCGATCTTACTCAACCGCCACCGTCACCGAGATTACCTTGCAGGTAAAACGCAAAGCTGCTTCGGTGCCGTTCGCTTTGGCCATCGGTGTGGAAAGGTCGAAGCCAACGTCTGCTGTATCGTCCGCCGAAAAGATGATGGCCTGCGTCTGGTCGGTCCTGCCCTGTGCCACCTGCATCTCGTCAACAAAGAGGGTGCCGTCCCACCTTTGCCAGGGCTTCCACCGTCATAATCGAAATCGAGGACGATTTCATGAGTACCTTCGGTCACAGGTTCGGACGCCGAAACGGTAAATATCTCGATCCCCAACCAGTTGTAGGCATAGGCTGGAACGCCATTTTCAACATAAAACGACCAGCCGCCAAAGCGGCCCGCTTGTGCGATAATAGCTCGGTGGTCTTCGTTAGAAGGTTCTTCGATATGTTCTGCAATGCGTTTGGAGAGGTGCTGGATATTCGGGGTCATGCCGGTCATGCCACTGCAATCGCCGAAGCTGCATGACGACGGAAAGGCCCATGCGATCACCCGAACTACTCGGCGCGCTCAACTCTGTGCAACAGAGCCTGACAAAGCTCAGTGATCTGACCCGTGGTATTCTGAACCGTGTGATACATGTAATGGACCACAGGCTTGCTGAAATGACGTCACTGATTCGCGTATTTTTTGGTTTGTCCGAGGCCAGAATGCAGTCGCCATTCGGGCACGAAGGATTGTTCGGATTTCGCGTGGCTTCACGAAAATGTCACGAAGACCGAGCTGATCCTCAGAAAATTGCCAGCGATAGGTCGTTGGAGATATTTCTGCTTGTGGTTGCCTAAAATTTCATCAAGGCTTTATCCCAGAGCCAAAAGATGTCACGGTTCAACGCAGTGAAAGACAACTTTCGCAACTTCTTTACCGACAGAAACCAAGAAAGCTGCGACGCAGTGTTCCTTGCGAATTGGCAAAACCAAAATCGAAATGAACGAAGTCCCAGCGGGCGTCGGTCTAATCCGGCTGCTGCGTGCGACCCCGATCAAGTGGGGCCGCGCGGCGACGAACATATGGGAGAGAAATCATGAACAGATACATTCGGAACTCAATGGCGGGGCTTTTGTCGTCGACCATGATCACAGGTGCCGCGTTTGCCGCTGGCACGCATCCTGAAACCGGCGAAGCGCTGGCGGACGATCAAACCTTTACCTACCGCATTCTGGACGAGCACAGCTCGGTCGATCCGCAGGTTGTCGAAGACGTTTCCGGTGCTGAAATTGTACGCGACCTGTTTGAAGGGCTGATGAACCAGGATGAGGATGGCAATCTGGTTCCGGGCGTTGCCACAGGTTACACCGTCGATGACAGCAAGAAAGTCTATACCTTCACACTGCGCGGCGATGCTAAATGGTCGAATGGCGACCCGGTAACCGCCGGAGATTTCGTTTTCGCATGGAAACGCGCTGTTGATCCGGCGCTGTCCTCTCCTTACGCGTGGTTCATGGAGCTGATGTCGATCGAAAACGCATCAGCGATCATCGCAGGCGAAAAGCCGGTTGATGATCTGGGTGTCAAAGCCATCGATGACACGACCCTGGAAGTCACGCTGAGCGCGCCGCTGCCGTATTTCCCGCAGATGACAACGCATTCGACGACCTTCCCGGCACCTCAGAAGGTGATCGCGGAATTTGGCGATGAATGGACCAAGCCCGGAAACATCGTGTCGAATGGCGCGTATGTTTTGACCGAGCACCTGCCGCAGGAACGTTCGGTACGTGAGCGCAACGAGATGTACTGGGACAATGACAACACCATCATCGACAAGGTTGTGGCACTGGTCATCAATGACGAAAACGTAGCCCTGACCCGCTATCTGGCCGGTGAACTGGACCGGACCGAAGTTCCCGCCGGTCAATTCCCGCGTCTGCAGGAAGAGCATCCGGGCGAGGCTATCAGCTTCCCGCGCCTGTGCAACTACTACTACACGTTTAACGTGTCGGACAGCGGCCCTGAAGAATTCAAGGATCCCAAAGTTCGTCAGGCCCTGTCGCTAGCCGTTGACCGGGACATCATTACCAAGAATATCAAGGCCGGTGGCGAGCCGCCCGCGTATACATTCGTGCCAGAAGCAACCGCAGGTTTTACTGTCCCGGTCGTTGAAATGGCATCGATGAGCCAGGCTGAGCGCGATGAACTGGCCAAGGAACTGCTGGCCGAGGCCGGCTTCGGCGCGGATAACCCTCTGACCTTCTCGATGGTCTACAACACTTCGGAAGCCCACAAGAAAGTTGCCGTCGCGCTGAGCCAGATGTGGAAGCAAAAACTGGGCGCCAATGTTGAACTGGCCAACATGGAATGGAAAGTCTTCCTGGAAGAGCGGGGCAACCAGAACTTTGATCTGGCCCGCGGCGCGTGGTGTGGTGACTATAACGAAGCCTCAACCTTCCTTGACCTGTTGCAGTCGGATTCGGGCTACAACGACGGCAAGTATAACAATGCCCGCGTGGACGAGTTGCTGGCCGAAGCCAAAACTTCGGACGATCCGGCACCGCTGTACACCGAGGTCGAGCGTATTATCGCTCAGGAAACCCCCGTTATCCCGATCTATCACTATGCTGGTGTCTACATGATGGATAGCGATGTCGGAAACTGGCCGGTCAAAAACGTAGAGCAAAACTGGTACTCCAAGAACCTCTACAAAATCGCCGAGTAATCATCTTCTGACCATGACCTGCCCCGAAGTTTTCTTCGGGGCAGCGCCATCTATTGGGGGCATTGAATGCTTGCCTATGTCATTCGGCGGGTCCTGACCGCCATACCGACGATTCTGCTGCTGATCGTCGCCTGTTTCTTCTTGATGCACTATGCGCCCGGTGGGCCCTTTACCTCGGAACGGACATTGCCGCCGCAGGTTCTGGCCAATATCGAGGCGCGGTACGGCCTGGACCAGCCGTTGTGGAAGCAACTCTGGGATTATCTGTACAATATCGTTGTGCATTTCGACTTTGGCCCGTCTTTCAAGTTCAAGGACCGCGATGTGAACGACATCATCGCGCAGGGCTTTCCGATCTCGCTGACCTATGGGTCGCTGTCCTTTCTGGTCGCTACTGTGGTGGGCATCGGACTGGGGATTGCCGCCGCAATCCGGCACAACAGCTGGATCGACTACTTTGCGGTTGGGCTGGGGATTGCAGCGCAGGCGCTGCCCAACTTCATCATGGGTCCGATCCTGATCCTGACATTCACCCTGTGGCTGGGATGGTTGCCCGGCGGCGGGTGGAATGGTGGTCAGTGGCCCTATCTGATCATGCCGGTTATCGCCCTTGCGACATCTTACATGGGATCGATTGCACGGATCACCCGGTCTTCAATGCTGGAGGTTCTGAATTCGAACTTCATCAGAACCGCCCGTGCCAAGGGCCTGCCGACTAGAACCGTGATCTGGCGTCATGCGATGAAGCCGACCTTGCTGCCGGTCGTATCTTATCTGGGACCGGTGTTTGTCTATGTGCTGACCGGATCCGTCTTTGTTGACATCTATTTCTCGACCGGTGGTCTGGGGCAGGCTTATGTCGGCTCGGCCTTATCACGCGACTATGCCGTGCTGCTTGGGGTTACGATCCTCTATGGCGTTCTGACCGTTCTGGTAAACCTGCTGACCGATCTGGCCTATGCCTGGTTCGATCCGAAGATCCGCTACTGAGGGGCTGGATATGCTAGGAAAATCACAAAAAGCCGCGCATCTGGCCGAAGAAATCACCGATTATACAGCCGTTCAGGGGCGTTCGCTCTGGCAGGATGCGCGAATGCGTTTTGTACGAAACAAAGCGGCAATGGCCAGCGTGTTCATTCTGCTGCTTATCGTGCTGTTCACGATCATAGGACCGTATTTTGCGGTCTGGAGCAATGAAGAGATCGACTGGAATGTCATGGGCGATGTCCGGGGCATGGGAATGCCGTCGATGGAAACGGGTCACTATTTCGGTGTCGATGATTTGGGGCGCGATTTGTACAGCCGCGTCATTCAGGCAACCACGACGTCCCTGCTTGTGGGGTTGATCGGGGCGGCGACCGCTTTGATCGTTGGTACGTGTTACGGCATTACTGCCGGGTATTTTGGCGGGCGGACGGATGGCGCGATGATGCGTTTTGTCGACATCCTTCTGGCTATCCCGACAACTCTGATCATCATCCTTCTGCTGGTTGTTGCCGGGCGATCCTTCTTCACGCTTTTCATCGCACTGGGCGCGGTTGGATGGCTGACCATGTCACGCATTGTGCGCGGGCAGACGCTTGCCCTGAAGAACCGCGAATTCATCGAGGCTGCTCGCGCCGCAGGCGTCAGTGAATTCACGATCATGTATCGCCATATCCTGCCCAATCTGCTGGGTGTCGTGATCGTCTATGCGTCGCTTCTGGTGCCCGAGATGATCCTGACCGAAAGCTTCATCTCATTCCTGGGACTGGGGATCTCCGAACCTTACACGTCGCTGGGAAGGCTGATCGCAGAAGGGGCGGGAACCATGGGCTATGGAACGCTGTGGCAATTGATGTTCCCACTGACATTCTATGTCGCCATTATCATCACGATGTTCTTCATCGGCGATGGTCTGCGTGACGCTTTGGACCCGAAGGACCGCTGATATGAGTCTGTTTTCCGTAAAGAACCTGAGCGTCCGGTTTGACACCCCCGATGGTGTCGTCGAGGCGGTCAAAGACATCAGTTTTGATATCAATCCGGGCGAATGCCTTGGCATCGTCGGTGAAAGTGGATCCGGCAAAAGTCAGACCTTCATGGCCGCAATGGGTTTGCTGCCCCCTGCCGGACATGCCAGCGGGTCAGCCAAGCTGAACGGTCAGGAGATTTTGAACCTGCCGGTGAACAAGCTGAACCAGATCCGCGGCGATGATGTCGGCATGATCTTTCAGGATCCTCTGACCGCTTTGACGCCACATCTGAAGATTGGGCAGCAGATGCGCGAAGTGCTGCAGGTCCACGAGGGCCTGAAGGGGTCAGCCGCGCGCGCACGCTGTCTGGAGTGGTTGGACAGGGTGCGCATTCCCGAAGCGGGCCGCCGTCTGGACCAGTACCCGCACGAATTATCCGGCGGAATGCGACAGCGTGTGATGATTGCGATGTCGATGCTGTGCAGTCCCAAACTGCTTATTGCGGACGAGCCGACGACGGCGCTGGATGTCACTGTTCAGGCAGACATCCTCGATCTGATGGTTCACCTGCAAAAGGATGAGGGAACCGCGATTGCACTGATCACGCATGACATGGGCGTTGTTGCGCGCATGTGCGACCGGGTTCAGGTCATGCGCATGGGCCAATTCGTCGAAGCCGGCGAAACACGCGCGCTGTTCCGAAATCCGCAACACGAATACACGCGGGCCCTGCTGGAGGCGATGCCCCGGATTGATGCCGGCGACGCGCCCCGCGCTTTGGAAAAGGCGGAAGAACCCCTTCTCAAGGTTGATGACGTCAAAGTTCATTTCCCCATTCATGTCTCTGGCGGGTTGTTCGGGCGCAAGGTTCCGCTGAAAGCTGTCGATGGTGTCAGCTTTGATATTCGCAAGGGCGAAACTCTGGGTGTCGTGGGCGAATCCGGTTGCGGAAAATCGACACTGGCGCGCGCGGTTTTGCAACTGATCGAACCCAGCGCGGGGGGTGTCAGCTGGTTAGGCCATCCGATCGTCGGCTTGAAGCGATCCGAGCTGAACAAGTACCGCAAGGACCTGCAGATCGTGTTCCAAGACCCGTTGGCCAGTCTTGATCCACGCATGACGATTTCAGCGTCGATTGCTGAGCCGCTGAAAACCTACCGCCCCGATCTGACCGACCGGGAACGCAAGCAGATGGTCGCCGCGATGATGGAACGGGTTGGTCTGCAGGCCAACATGATCAACCGTTACCCGCATGAGCTGTCCGGAGGGCAGAACCAGCGCGTCGGCATTGCGCGGGCGATGATCAACAAGCCCAGGCTGATTATCTGCGACGAGGCGGTTTCAGCGCTCGACGTTTCCATTCAGGCCCAGATTGTCGAGCTGCTAAAGGAACTTCAGCAGGAATTTGGCCTGTCGATGATTTTCATCAGCCATGACTTGTCCGTGGTGCGCGCGGTATCGAACCGGATCATGGTCCTGTATCTCGGGCGAATTGTGGAAATGGGTGATGGTGAGGTGATCTGTTCGGAACCGATCCATCCCTATACCAAATCACTGATCTCGGCCGTGCCGATACCAGACCCGGATGTAGAGCGGACGCGGCAGCGCCTCAAACTGCCGGGTGAACTGCCATCGCCGCTGGACCCCAAAGCCGCGTTGCGTTTTTTGCCCAGCCGACTGGTTAACGGTCACAGTGATTATGTTCCAAAGCTGCAGGAAGTCGCACCAGACCATTTTGTAGCGGAACACGACACACTGGATTCCATCATGGCCAATGGCTGAGAGAAGGGTCTGCTGCAGGTTTTCGGTGCTTGAAGCATGCGCCGAAAACCTGCGCAGGGACTGTACGAAGAAACCGTAGCGTGTGGTGGGGCTTAACGCTCGGGAATGAAAGACAATCCTGACACAAGCTGTCGCAGGCCAAGAGCTGCTCCGGCAAAGATCGCCGCAAAGGTTATAGGCGCGCTATAGGCCAGCAGAGAAAAAGCGGAGATGCCTTGCCCGACGCTGCATCCAACCGCAATTATTGCTCCGGGTCCCATTATTGCCGCTCCCAGCATCTGCCGCTTAAGCTCACGTGGATCTTCGCAGGCTTCCCAGCGGAAATGACCTTTTGACCATGATCCGAGGAAAGCCCCAATCAGAACCCCTGAAACCGAACCGACCGCAAACGAGAGCGTGTTGCCTGAGGCGGTCATGAGATAGAACACTGTATCACCCAAAGGCGCGGCAAACGTGTGTGTTTGCAAGGTCTCACCGTCAAACCCGTGTGTGGCTACCCAATTGGTGCCAAGCCAGCCTGAAACGACTGCCAATCCGACCGCCGCACCCCAAAAAACCTGCGCAGGTGATTTACGAAAACGGTCATTTGTCAGGGCAAACACTACTATGGCAGAGCCGACAAGCGTTCCTGTAACCCATGCCGGTATCGACGTCAGCCGTTCGGCTAGGTAGCTGACGCTTTGTGGATTACCGAGATCCATGGCTTCGGGAAAAAGCCAGATCCTGACATAGGCCAGAGGACCGGACATGACCACATATGCGGAAAGGCCCACGATCAGGACGATGACGAATGACCGAAGGTCGCCGCCGCCAAGGCGTGCAAGCGCGCCATAGCCGCAGTTTCCGCTGATGGCCATGCCATATCCAAACATCAATCCGCCAATAACCGATCCGATCGGATTCCATGTCTGCGCAATATAGGTCGTGCCGAGCGGGTCAATCCCACCCAACGCCATCCCCAAATGGCTGCCGACAATCGCAACACCAATCGCAACGGCCCACATACGCAGGCGCCGGTCGTCATTTGCATAAAGATAATCTTCAATCGCACCCAAGGTGCAGAACCGCCCAATGCGCGCGGCAAGACCAAGTACAATGCCGCCAACCAGACCGATCAGCGCAACTGTATTGGCGTCTCCCAGAAGTTCGAACATGGCCAGTCTCCTCCCAAAGCTGGCGGTGTTTCTCGCGGGCTTCTATTTGTCCCGACAGAAAAGATTGTAGACGACTTCCAGAATCTGAGTCGACCGGTCGTCCGCCAATCTGTAGTAGATCGTTTTGCCTTCGCGTCGTGTCTTGACCAGCCCTTCAAAGCGCAAGCGGGACAATTGCTGGGAAACGGCAGCCTGTCTGGCCGACAACATTTCCTCCATCTGCGTGACGGATTTTTCCCCTGATGACAAATAGCACAGAATCATCAGCCGCCCCTCATGGCTGATCGCCTTGAGGAAATTGGACGCCGTCTGGGCGTTATCCATCATCCTATCCAAGTCCTCGTTGCACATGTCCTTGGTGAACACGGGCAGTTTCGACGGTTTGTCCAACACGATCATCTCGCTTTCGTGGCTTCACGTATTCAAAACAGTATATGTAAATCCCGAGGATTTAACCAGAGCTCTCGATCTTAACTCCGGCGTCACGTAGTAAAACACCCAATAGCCCCCAGAAAAAGTCTTCGCCAGGATAACCCTCGATCCGGCCGATTTCGTGACCGTCCTCCAGCAATACAAAGGTCGGCGTATAAAAAAGCGGCCGGTCCAGAGTAATCCCTTCGGGCGTGGTTGCGTGGATGTCCGTTCGTTGCAGTGGGGCAGCTTTTCCTTCCGTTGTCAGCGGGTAGATCTCGGAAATTTCGGCGTCCCAGCGGGCGCACCACATACACCCGTCTTCTTCGGCCATCAGCAACACCATTTCGGCCCGCAACGTAGCAGGCCAGATCAGCAATGTGATGACGAGCAATGTATGTATTACGTGACGCATCAAAAGCTCCGATTGACCTGGGTGGTACACCTTTATTATTTTGAATGTGTGAATAGTAACCTGTCTGGACGGATTTGACCATGCTCGACATCACGTTTGCAGGGGCTCTGATCGCGGGGCTTTTGTCGTTCCTGTCCCCCTGCATTCTGCCCATTGTCCCGTTCTACCTCAGCTATCTTGCAGGCGTCGGGATGGAGCAGATTTCGGCCGGTTCGACGATCACCCCGGATGTTCGCCGTCGGGCGACCCTGTCAGCGATTGCTTTTGCTGCAGGGATCATCACGGTCTTCATGGCGCTTGGGGCCACGGCGTCGATCTTTGGTCAGCTGGTTCGCGCGTATTTCGACATTCTGCGATGGATCGCTGCGCTCATCATCATCGCGATGGGCCTGCATTTTCTGGGTCTTTTCCGCATCGGGTTCCTGTATCGACAGTTTCGTGCAGATATCGGCGAGACGACAAATGTAAGCGTGATCGGGGCATATGTTCTGGGGCTGGCTTTTGCCTTTGGCTGGACGCCTTGCGTCGGGCCGGTTCTGGCGGCGATCCTGTTCACGGCGGCCGGAACCGAGACCGCCTGGCGTGGCGCCGTGCTTTTGTTCGTCTATGGGGTTGGCATGACAGCGCCGTTTGTTCTGGCAGCCTTTCTGGTTCGGCCCTTCATGCAATGGATGGCACGTTTCCGGAAACATCTGGGAATGATTGAAAAGGCGATGGGTGTCTTACTGATTCTTTTTGGCATCCTGATCGCGACCAATTCCATAAATCTAATCGCACAATGGATGCTGGATCACATGCCTTGGCTGGCGGCCATTGGCTAATTCGGGAGAACACCATGAAACGGATAGTATTGTTCTTGATTGCAGGGCTGTTTGCTGGGGCGGTTTCCGCGGCTGAACTGGGGGATGACGGTCTGCATAAAACGCCGTGGATGCGGGACACGTTCAAAGACCTTCGTGAAGACCTTGAAGAGGCGACGGGGGAAGGCAAGCGGCTGGTTCTGTTCATTGAACAACAGGGCTGCATCTACTGCAAAAAGATGCATGAAGAGGTTTTCCCCCAACCCGACCTGTCTGCGTATATCGAGGAAAACTTCTTTGTCGTTCAGCTGGACTTACACGGAAGTACGATGGCCATCGATTTTGACGGAGAAGAAGCCGAGCAAAGATCACTGATGCGCAAATGGGGGATTCTGTTCACCCCTACTTTGGTTTTCCTGCCGGAGGACGTATCAGAGGATGCCACAGCAATCGAGGCGGCCGTTGCGGTCATGCCCGGGGCGTTCTCCAAGGGAACGACCCTCGATCTTTTTACCTGGGTCAATGAAGAACGGTACGAGCTTGATAATGGGGAAGATTTTCAACGGTATCATGCGCGCCGCATTCAAGAACGAAACAATGTTTCGCAAGATTGACGCGGTGCAGTATAAATAAAAAAATTCATTAAGATGAATTTAATGTTGCGATGAACCCTGCCCGTCGACTACGGTACACAGAGGCTTTGGGTCGCAAAGCGCCATCGGCGCGGTAGCAAATGGGAGGGATCATGAAGCTGAGACACTTGACTTTGGCTTGTATCATAACAGGCAGTGCCGCCATCGCGGCAGAAACAGGACCAAAAGAGGTACAGTTCGACGATTATGGCGCGGTGGAGGCTTCATTGACCGGCGTCGCTGGCGATGCGGCAAACGGTGCGGTCATCGTGGGCGAGAAATCCAAGGGCAACTGTGTGGCCTGTCATCAGGTCACGGCTTTGGCGGATATTCCGTTCCATGGCGAAGTCGGTCCGCTGCTGGATGGGGCCGGGGACCGGTGGTCCGAGGCGGAGCTTCGAGGACTGGTCGCAAATGCCAAGATGACGTTTGACGGAACGGTCATGCCGGCTTTCTACAAGGATGACGGCTATATCCGCCCGGGCGACGCCTATACGGGCAAAGCCCCGTCAGGGCCTTTGACGTCAATCCTGACTGCACAGGAAATCGAGGACGTCGTCGCGTTCCTCGCAACCCTAAAAGAACAATAATCACGCTTTCAGGCGTGAATTCGTGAGGATCCAAAGGAGATTGAAAATGGAATTTTCTCGTCGCGAGACTCTGGCTCTTGGTCTGGGCGCTGCGGTCCTGACCCTGATGCCGTTCCGCGCAAATGCGGCTGCGGAAGACGCGATAGCCGCGTTTACTGGCGGTGCAGACATGGCCGACGGCGGTGTGACGCTGACGGCGCCGGAAATTGCCGAGAACGGAAATACCGTTCCGATCGAAGTCAGCGCGCCGGGTGCGGCAGCAATTCTGATCGTAGCGGCTGGAAACCCCGAGCCCGGCGTTGCCACGTTCAACTTTGGCCCGCTGGCTGCTGCGCAGGCGGCTTCGACCCGCATTCGTCTTGCAGGAACGCAAGATGTCATTGCTGTGGCCAAAATGGCTGATGGTAGCTTTGCCAAGGCTTCGGCAACCGTAAAAGTGACAATTGGCGGCTGCGGCGGCTGATCGCCACGCGCCCTGAAGAACAGGAGAACAACCAATGGCATCCGGTGTAAAACCCCGCGTCAAGGTTCCAAAAACAGCCGCTGCTGGCGAAGCAATCACGATCAAAACACTGATCAGCCACAATATGGAAAGTGGCCAGCGTAAGGATAAGGAAGGCAACGTCATTCCGCGCTCGATCATCAATCGGTTCACCTGCGAGTTTAACGGAGAGCTGGTGATAGACGTGACGATGGAGCCGGCGATTTCGACAAACCCGTACTTTCAGTTCGATGCAACCGTGCCTGAAGCCGGGGAATTCGTTTTCACGTGGTATGACGATGACGGGTCCGTTTACGACACAAAAAAACCGATCGAGATCGCCTGACGGCTCGACCGTAACGGCAGATCAGCGCCGGTGCTTAAAACCTGCGCTGATCACCCAAGGGAGGAACGCAATGAATAAAAAAGCACTCACGGCGATCGCGGCAGTTCTGGCTTTCCCGATTTCAGTGGCAGCTGGACCTGACGAAGACAAGCTGGTGATCAACGAAGAGCTGGAAATGGTTTCGGTGACCGAGGCCCCGGCCCATGTCGAGAACTTCGATACGATCTACTCGGGGTGGCATTTCAGAACCGATGAAACGCAGGCGTTGCAGATCGACGATTTCGACAACCCGGCTATGATTTTTGTCGACCAGGCGGCTGATCTTTATGAGGCTGTCGATGGCGCGGCTGGCAAAAGTTGCTCTTCGTGCCACGATGATGTGGAAAGCTTCAAAGGGCTGCAGGCGTCCATGCCGAAGGTCGATGCGGATACCGGCAAGCTGGTTGTGATGGAAGATCTGATCAACAAGTGCCGTACGGAACGCATGGAAGCAGATGCGTGGAAATGGTCTGGTGCCGATATGCAGGGCATGGTCGCGCTGATTGCCTTTCAGTCACGAGGGCTGCCCATGAATGTCGCCATTGATGGCGATGCTGCCCCATATTGGGAGCAGGGCAAGGAAATGTACTACACCCGATATGGTCAGCTGGAGCTGAGCTGCGCCAACTGTCACGAAGACAACTGGGGCAACATGATCCGGGCCGACCATCTGAGCCAAGGGATGGTCAACGGTTTCCCGACTTATCGTCTGAAACAGGCCAAGCTGATCTCGCGCCACAACCGTTTCCGCGGCTGTATTCGTGATACACGCGCTGAAACCTTTGCTGAAGGTTCGGACGAATTCCGGGCATTGGAGCTTTATGTGGCATCGCGCGGCAACGGGCTTTCGGTCGAAACGCCGGCCGTGCGTCAGTAACAAAGAACCCGCGCCGGGATTCCCGGGCGCGGGTTTTTCATTTCTACTACATTCACACATTTATATGTGAAACAGGAAAGCCGACAAATGATATCGCGACGTGATTTTCTACAGGTCTCCATGGCGGCCTCAGCGCTGTACGGGGCATCCGGTTTCGGGAACTGGGCAAGGCTGGCGGCCCAGCAAAGCCTGACCCAGGACCAGTTGCTGGAATTTGAGACCTTTGGAAATATCAGCCTGATTCATATCACGGATATCCACGCGCAGCTCAAACCGATCTACTTCCGCGAGCCCGAGGTCAACCTGGGCATCGGAGACGCGCGCGGGCAAATGCCGCATGTGACGGGGGCCGCGTTTCGCAAGGCTTACGGGATCGACGATGGCAGCCCGTCCGCCTATGCGCTGACCTACAATGACTTTGCTTCATTGGCGAAGACCTATGGCCGCGTCGGAGGACTTGACCGGGTTTCGACCGTTATCAACGCCATCCGTGCCGACCGGCCAGATGCGCTGTTGCTGGATGGGGGCGATACCTGGCATGGCTCGTATACCTGCTATCAGACGGCGGGTCAGGACATGGTCAACGTGATGAATGCACTCAAGCCCGATGCGATGACATTCCATTGGGAGTTCACGTTGGGCAGCGAGCGGGTCAACGAGATCGTTGAAGGTTTGCCTTTTGCGGCGCTGGGTCAGAATATCTTTGACGCGGAATGGGATGAACCTGCGGAGCTTTTCAAGCCCTACAAGTTCTTCGAACGCGGCGGGGCCAAGGTTGCCGTCATCGGACAGGCTTTCCCCTATATGCCAATTGCCAACCCCAGTTGGATGTTCCCGGAGTACTCGTTCGGGATCCGGGATGAGAACATGCAGGCCATGGTGGACGAGGTGCGCGACGCAGGTGCCGATGTGGTCGTCGTCCTCAGCCATAACGGCTTTGACGTGGACAAAAAAATGGCGAGCCGTGTTCAAGGGATTGACGTAATCCTGAGCGGTCACACCCATGACGCTTTGCCTGAACCGGTTCTGGTCGAAAAGACGCATATTATCGCGTCCGGCTCGAACGGCAAATTCGTCAGCCGCGTTGATCTGGACGTGCGGGATGGCCAGATGATGGGGCTGAAGCACAAGCTGATCCCGATCTTTTCAGACGTCATCGCACCTGATCCGGCACTCACGGCCCTGATCAACGAACAGCGTGCACCATATGATGCGGCACTAAGCGAAGTGATCGGCAAGACGGACTCGCTGCTTTATCGGCGCGGAAACTTCAATGGCACGTGGGACGATCTGATCTGCGATGCACTGATCAGCGAGCGCGAGGCAGACATTGCCATGTCGCCGGGTGTGCGCTGGGGTCCGTCGATCCTGCCCGGTCAGGAGATCACGCGTGAGGATATCTGGAACGTCACTTCGATGTCCTATCCGAATGCGTATCGTACGGAAATGACGGGTGAATTCATTCACGTGATCCTCGAGGATGTTGGCGACAACCTGTTCAACCCCGATCCCTATTACCAGCAGGGTGGCGACATGGTGCGTGTCGGCGGCCTTGGGTACCGTATCGATGTTACCAAACCGCAAGGGCAGCGGATCAGCGACATGACCCTGCTCAAGACGGGTGAGGCGATTGATCCGGAGAAATCCTATGTTGTGGCCGGTTGGGCCAGCGTCAACGAGGGCACCGAAGGCCCGCCCATCTGGGATGTCGTCGAAAACCACATTCGTAATCAGGGCACCGTCACCGTCGAGCCGAATACATCGGTCGAGGTGATCGGAGCCTGACAGCGCGAACCGAATGTCAAACATTGAATACAAGATTTGCTGATCGAATGACGGAGGCAAACAAAATGAGCGAGAATCCAAGGGCAAAAGCCCCATCGCGTCGCCAGTTTCTAAGCGGTGCTGCCGCGGTTGGCGTAGGTGCGGTCGGTGCCTCAGCGGCGCGCGCCGCAGGCCCTGACCCGCTGATCACTCAGGTTCAGGAATGGGCACAGGCAACGGGCGAAGGTGTAGATGCAACCCCCTACGGCCTGCCAATCCAATTCGAGAGTGATGTCGTACGGCGCAACGTCGAGTGGTTGACCGCAGACACAATCAGTTCGATCAATTTCACGCCGATCCACGCGCTGGACGGCACGATCACCCCGCAGGGATGCGCATTCGAGCGGCACCATTCGGGTGCGATCGAACTGAGCAAGGCGGACTACCGTCTGATGATCAACGGTCTGGTCGAAACTCCGCTGATTTTCACATATGAAGACCTGGAACGTTTCCCGCGTGAAAACCGTATCTATTTCTGCGAATGCGCTGCCAATACGGGTATGGAATGGGCCGGTGCGCAGCTCAACGGCGCGCAGTTCACGCACGGAATGATCCACAACATGGAATATTCCGGTGTTCCGCTGCGCACTCTGCTGGAAGAGGCCGGGGTAAAGCCCGAAGGCAAATGGGTTTACGTAGAAGGCGCCGATGCTTCCTCGAATGGTCGCTCGATCCCACTGGAAAAGGCAATGGATGACGTACTTGTTGCGTTCAAGGCCAATGGTGAGGCTTTGCGCAAGGAGCACGGATATCCCGTTCGTCTTGTCGTTCCCGGCTGGGAAGGCAACATGTGGGTCAAGTGGTTGCGCCGGGTCGAGGTCACCGAGATGGCTATCGAAAGCCGCGAAGAGACATCCAAGTATACGGATACTCTCGAAGACGGAACATCACGCAAGTGGACATGGGTCATGGACGCCAAATCGGTCGTCACATCGCCCAGCCCGCAAGCGCCGATCACGCATGGGCCGGGGCCGTTGGTGATCACCGGGTTGGCCTGGTCCGGGCGGGGCTCAATTACCGGCGTCGACGTGTCGGTGGATGGTGGCAAGAACTGGGTTCCGGCACGTCTGGCGGCCTCCGGGACAGACAAGGCGCTGACCCGGTTTTATCTGGACTATAACTGGGACGGTTCAGAGATGTTGTTACAGGCCCGCGCGAAGGATTCGACCGGTTACGTCCAACCCAGCAAAGCTCAGCTGCGGGACGTGCGGGGCGAGAACTCAATCTACCACAACAATTGTATCCAGACCTGGTGGATCAAGGAAAACGGAGAGGCGGAAAATGTCGAAGTATCGTAAGCTATTGGCCGCCTCGGCCCTTGGGTTATGCGTGGCGGTTCCAGCCCATGCAGACAAGCTTGGACTTGGGCGCCCTGCGTTGCCCGAAGAAATCGCGGCGTGGGACCACGACATTGCACCTGACGGAACCGGATTGCCCGAAGGTTCCGGCGACGTGTTCACCGGCGAAGAGGTCTTTGCCGAACGGTGCGCGATCTGTCATGGCGATTTTGCTGAAGGTGTGGACAACTGGCCGAAACTGGCGGGCGGCGAGGGCACGCTTGCAGATAAAGACCCGCTGAAAACAGTGGGCTCTTACTGGCCGCACCTTTCGACGGTATGGGACTATGTGAACCGTTCGATGCCGTTTGGAGACGCACAAACGCTGGAGCCTGACGACGTTTACGCGATTGTCGCCTATATACTGTATTCCAATGACATCGTTGATGATGAGTTCACGCTGTCGCACGAAAATTTCCTTGAAGTGGAAATGCCGAATGCCGGGGGTTTCATCGTGGATGACCGCGAAACGGCCGAGGCGCATTTCTGGACGGATGAGCCATGCATGACGGATTGCAAAGAAGGCGTGGAAATCACCAAGCGCGCCGCCGTTCTGGATGTAACGCCTGACGAAGCCGGGGCTGACAGTCCGGACCAGGCGGCTGTTTCCGAAGAAGCATCCGTCGAAGTCGATGAACCTGCTGAGGACATAGCGGCACTTGATCCCGTGATGATCGAAAGTGGCGAAAAAGTTTTCAAGAAGTGCAAGTCCTGCCATCAGGTCGGGGACGGCGCCAAGCATCGCACCGGTCCGGCACTGAACGGTGTTGCCGGTGCCAATGCGGCTGGTGCCGAAGGCTTTAAGTACTCTCAGGCGATGAAAGCTGCTGCCGAGGATGGGTTGGTTTGGACAGATGAAGAAATGGCTGCATTTCTGGCCAAGCCCAAAGCCTATATGAAGGGGACACGTATGTCCTTTGCCGGCCTCAAGAAACAGGATGATATCGACGCTGTCATTGTTTACCTGAAGTCGTTCGGCAGCTGATCATGCGGCGGCGGTGGGCAACAGGTGTCATGTTTGCTGCGAGTATCTTGGCAACCGCTGCCGCCGCGACTGAGGACCTTGGCGATGCAGCAGCTGGCAAACTTGTGTTTGCCCAATGCGAAGGATGTCATCAGGTCGGCGCGGGCGCTGAAAACAGGATCGGTCCGCATCTGAATGGTATTTTTGGCCGCCGGGCTGCCGGGCTTGCGGAGTTCACCTATTCCAAAAGCCTGATCCGTGCGGGTACTTCGGGGCTGGAATGGCATGCCGACACATTGTCGGCTTACATTGAAAACCCCCGTGCCTTCGCATCCGGCACCAGAATGAGCTTTCGTGGGCTCGAGAACCCGGAAGATCGGGCCAATGTAATTGCCTATTTGCGTGTGTTTTCCGACAACCCGCAAGACATCCCCGAAGCCGACCCAACGGCAAAGGGAACGGACCATTCCGTCAACCCCGAAATCCTCGCGATTCAGGGCGATCCCGAATATGGCGAATACCTGAGCAGCGAATGCACGACGTGCCACCAGATAGAGGGTGGCGATGATGGGATTCCTTCGATCGTTTACTGGCCCGACCAGGATTTTGTTGTCGCCATGCACGCCTACAAGGACAAACAGCGGCCGCATCCCGTCATGCAGATGATCGCGGGCCGCCTGAGCAGTGATGAGATCGCGGCATTGGCCGCTTACTTCAACAACCCACAGTGACAATGCCTAAGGGGGAGGAAACGCGATGACACTCAACAGACGGACATTTCTGGGAACCGCAGGGGTACTTGCTGCCGGGCTGTCGGCCCCGATGGTGCTGGCGCAGGGCAAGCCCCGTGTCGTGGTGGTCGGGGGCGGGGCAGGCGGCGCAACCGCGGCGCGCTATATCGCCAAAGACAGCAAGGGTGAGATTGATGTCATTCTGATCGAGCCGTCCAAAACATATTACACCTGTTTTTTCTCGAACCTGTATCTGGGCGGGTTTCAAGAGCTTTCGGACATTGCGCACAGCTATGGCACGCTTGCCGCAAAATACGGTATCAACGTGGTTCACGATTGGGCCGTGGGTGTCGATCGTGACGCCAAAACTGTCTCATTGGCGGGTGGCGGATCTATTCCTTATGACAAATTGATCCTGAGCCCGGGTATCGACTTTGTCGATGGCGCGGTCGAGGGGTGGGATGTAACTGCACAGAACAAGATGCCGCATGCGTATAAGGCGGGCTCTCAAACCGAGCTGTTGAAGGCGCAGGTTATGGCGATGCCCGAGGGTGGAACCTTTGCGATGGTCGCACCGCCGAACCCGTACCGTTGCCCGCCCGGACCTTATGAGCGGGTTTCGATGGTTGCGCATGTGCTGAAGGCGAACAATCCGACAGCGAAAATCATCATTGCTGATCCGAAGGCCAAATTTTCCAAGATGTCTTTGTTCCAGGAAGGTTGGGCCGACCATTACGAAGGCATGATCGACTGGATCGGAGAGGATTTTGGCGGCGGCAATGTCTCGGTCAATCCGGATGCCATGACGGTGACCATCGACGGTGAAGAAACCAAGGTCGACGTCTGCAACGTGATCCCGGCCATGAAAGCCGGGCGTATTGCGGAAATGGCCGGTGTAACCGATGGCAACTGGGCACCGGTGAACGCGGTGAACATGTCATCGAAAGCTGACCCTGACATCTATGTTCTTGGTGATGCCAGTCAGCAAGGCGACATGCCGAAATCCGGTTTTTCGGCCAACAGCCAGGCGAAAGTCTGTGCCAATGCGGTTCGTGGCGCATTGACCGGATCAAAGATCTTCCCGGCCAAGTTCTCGAACACGTGCTGGTCTCTCATTGATACGGATGACGGGGTCAAGGTCGGTGCCACTTATGAAGCGACGCCTGAAAAAATTGCCAAGGTGGACGGCTTTATCAGCCAGACCGGCGAGAATTCCGACCTGAGAAAAGCAACCTACCAAGAGTCGCTGGGTTGGTATGCCGGCATCACATCGGACATGTTCGGCTAAGAAACGCCAAGGCTTTGACCGGTGTCAAAGCCTTGGCGGTGAAATCTGAAGAAATGTGGTTCAGGAGGAGGAACATCATCATGAAACACTTTATCGCATCAGCCGCACTTTCAGTTGTATTGGCAAACCCGGTTATTGCTGAGGAGGTCATTGCCGTTCCCTTTGATGGGAGCTTTGATGATGCAACCTTTGCCGTTGAATCAGCAATTGTTGGGCAGGGGCTGGTTATCGATTATGTGAGCCATGTTGGTGAGATGCTGAATCGGACGGGGGCGGATGTCGGCAGCGACAAGCAAATCTTCACAGCCGCTGAGATATTTATCTTCTGTTCCGCAAAGCTCTCGCGCGAGATGATGGAGGCCGACCCGATGAATATCGGCTATTGCCCCTACGGGATCTTCGTGGCCGAGGACGAAGGCGGTGTCAAAGTGGGCTACCGAAGCTATCCTGACGGACCGATGGAGAAAGTCGAAGCCCTGTTGGCCGGTATCGTAGAAGAAGCCGTTGGAAACTGACATGGACTACCAACAGTATTTTCGTGACCAGTTGAGGCAATTGCAGGACGAAGGAAATTACCGGGTCTTCGCCGAGCTTGAGCGTCATTGCGGAGCATTTCCAACTGCACACAACCACGCAGAAAACGGACCTGAGAAAGTCACTGTCTGGTGCTCGAACGACTATCTGGGAATGGGTCAGCATCCAAAGGTTCTGGCAGCCATGCACCGGGCGATTGATAGCTGCGGCGCAGGGGCTGGCGGGACCCGGAATATTTCGGGGACCGCGCATGAGCATGTTCTGCTTGAGCGCGAGCTTGCAGATCTGCATGGCAAGGAAGCAGCGCTGCTATTCACGTCCGGGTATGTTTCAAATTGGGCTGCTTTGGGAACTCTGGCCTCTCGAATTCCCGGTATCACGGTTCTGTCCGACGAATTGAACCACGCGTCGATGATCGAGGGTATCCGCCACAGTCGTTGCGCAAAGCGGGTCTGGAAGCATAACGATTTGAAGGACCTTGAACGACATCTCATGAACCTGCCGTCCAACTCGCCAAAACTGATCGCGTTTGAAAGTGTGTACTCGATGGATGGCGATATAGCACCAATCGCCGAAATCTGCGATCTGGCGGATCGGTACGGCGCGATGACCTATCTGGACGAGGTTCATGCAGTAGGGCTGTATGGGCCGCGTGGTGGTGGCATCGCCGAACGCGAAGGGTTGATGGATCGCCTGACGGTCATCGAAGGCACGTTGGGCAAAGCGTTCGGCGTGGTTGGTGGATACATCGCGGCGTCAAAGGAACTTGTCGACTTTGTCCGTTCCTTTGCCAGCGGGTTTATCTTTACCACCGCATTGCCCCCGGCCGTCGCCGCCGGTGCCGCAGCATCCGTTCGGCACCTCAAGCAAAGCAATGCGGAACGGTGTTTGCATCAGCAACGCGTAAGCGAGGTTCGCGGCAGGCTGGACGCTTTGGGCATACCGCACACACCCAACCCAAGCCACATAATCCCGGTCATGGTCGGCGACCCGGTTAAGTGCCGCTTTATCTCGGATGTCTTGATGCGCGACTATGGGATTTATATCCAGCCGATAAACTATCCCACTGTCCCGAAAGGCACCGAACGTCTTCGGATCACACCGTCACCTGTACATTCGTCAGAAGATGTAACCCGGTTGGTCGAGGCATTGGGTGCGTTGTGGACACAGTGTCAGCTTGCGCGCAAGCCAATGGCTGCACAGTGAGAACTTGACGAAAGGCAAAGACGGGCACGTAAAAAGGTGAGAGTTTTTGTCTATGGAACGCCTCATCGATCTGCTGGGAGATTCGGGCACATTGGCTGTAGCCGGTTTGCTTGTTGGCATCCTGTTTGGAGTTACCGCTCAGAAATCTCATTTCTGCTTGCGGGCATCCACTGTTGAAGTCGCTGAGGGCGAGCTTGGGCCCCGTCTGGCCGTCTGGCTGATCGCATTCACGTCGGCGCTGACCCTGGTTCAGGGGTTCGTTTCGATTGAATGGCTGGATTTGTCCGGGGCGCGTTCGATTGCGTCAACAGGCAGCCTGAGCGGGGCGGTGATCGGCGGTCTTATGTTTGGCGTCGGAATGATTTTGGCGCGCGGATGCGCGTCGCGCCTGTTGGTGTTGGCCTCATGCGGCAACCTGCGGGCAATGGTGACGGGGTTGGTTCTGACGTTGGTCGCGCAAGCGGCTTACACGGGTGTGCTCAGCCCCGCGCGCGAGACGCTCTCCGGTATTTGGACGATCGCAGGTGGCAATGCGCGCGACCTTTCGGCACTACTTGGGTTTTCGCCCATCGCGTACACAGTCTTTGCCGCAGGGACCTTTGTTCTGGCCGTCGTGTTTGCAGTGCGCCAGCAGGTGACAGTGACAAAGATTGTCACGGCCGCCGGAGTTGGTGTCGCCGTGGCGCTTGGCTGGTTGATGACATTTGCGATTGCACAAGCCTCCTTCGAAGTCGTGCCGGTGTCTTCGGTCACGTTCACCGGCCCGGCAACGGATACATTGATGGCGCTGGTGGCCGAACGGAACATTGCGCTGTCCTTTGGCATTGGTCTGGTTCCGGGCGTTGCAATTGGCGCCGCTGTTTCTGCCGTTCTGTCCGGCGAGTGGAAGATCGAACAGTTCGGCCCGGATACTCCGATGGAGCGTTACCTTGTCGGGGCCGTCTTGATGGGCTTTGGTGCAATGTTGGCAGGTGGCTGCGCCGTTGGTGCCGGATTGTCCGGGGGATCGGCCTTGTCGCTGACTGCGTGGCTTGCCGTCTTCTCGATGTGGGTCGGGGCCGTCGCCACCCATCGGATGATGATGCGAATGCCCGTTCTTCGGCGGTCCTGACTTATTCGAATTCCATCTGTTCGTAGACCCGACCCGCGTTTTTCGTGGCCAGTTCTTCGAACGTGTCCAAATGGGCATAAGGGCTTTGGTCGACGTAATAGGCCTCGGCCAGATCCCCGCCAGCATCCATATGTTCCTGGATCTTTGCGCGCAGGTAGATCAGATAGTCGCGTGTATACCGGCGCACCTGATCCATGTTCGTAGGATGACCGTGCCCGGGGATCACATATCTGGCTTCCAGTGCCTCGAATTCGTTGTCCCAGGTCTCAAGCCAATCTGCAGTGTAGGTGTCCTGAAAGATCGGCAGCATACGTTCGTGAAATGCCATGTCACCGGCGATGACAAGGCTTTGATTGGGCAACCAGATCGAAATGTCGCCGGGGCTGTGCGCAGGTCCAAGATGTTTGGCCTCGATGCGAAAATCGCCGAGTTCGACAACGTATTCATCGTCAAACGTTTCTGTCGGACCGGCCAAAAACGTTCCTTTTGCCTTGTCCTTGTTATATGCCTGCATCCCTTCAAGGATTTGAGGCCCATATTCTTCGAATTCAGCCGCAGCATCTGAATGAGCGACGATGGGCACCCCAAGTTCCGACCAGTAGGCGTTCCCCAGCATAGCGTGCCCCTGACCGTTTTCGTTGAAGACAAGCATCACGGGCTGATCCGTGAGCGCTTGAATCTCCTTATGAAGCGCTTCGGCAAGCACATAGGCCGCGCCACCGTTGATGACAACAACGCCCTCTCCGGTTACGATAAAGCTGAGGTTATTGTTGTGGCCCGAATTCTCATAAGTCGGGGGTGCGGTTGCACCGATGGCGGAAAAGACGCCGGGAATAAATTCGACAGGTTTCGAGTAAAGAACGCTCTGCGGGTACTGGTCTGCAATATCCTCACTGGCCCAGGTTTGCGTGGCCAGGGTACAGGCAATCAACAATGCGCGCATCATGCAGGCTCTCCAATAAATCGATAGGTCGAACCGGCCTTTTCGACACGGCCAATTCCGCCATTTGGCAAATGGAATCCAATAATCTTCATTTGGGCATGAGAAATCTGATCCAGCAGCGATTTCCGGGCACTTGCCGCGGCGCCGGGGTCCTGATCCGTACCGCTCAGCCAGTCTGGACGCTCGAACGCGACGTGTGGATTGCCGAGCGCATCGCCCACGACCATCACCGCGTCACCGCCTTTGCGAATTTCGAACGCCATATGTCCTGGCGTGTGCCCGAAACTAGCGCGTGCTGCGATACCGGGAAGGATTTCCTGCCCATCATCAAAGAATGCAACCATGTCTTCGATGGCTTCCATGCGCCGCTTTGCGCCCACCGCGAATGCCGTGCGGTCGGCTCCTATCGTGTCAACGGTTGCAGGGTTCCACCAATAATCCCATTCCTTGCGGCCAAAATGATATCTGGCATTGGGAAAGAGGGGATCTCCGAAGTCGTCCAGCACACCCCAGATGTGATCCGGATGCGCATGGGTGAATATCACCTGCGTGACCTCATCCGGATATAACCCGACGGCGTCCAGAGTTTCCGGAAGTTTGCCAGCGGTTTGCATGAAATCCGGCCCGGCCCCAACGTCGAACAGTATGGTATTCTGGTCATCGCGGTAGAGCACGATGTTGCACTCGGGCTCGTAACTGGTCAGATCTGCCTGATAGCGGTTCAGAAGTTCTGTCAGCTCTGCCTCGGGCATTGCCCCAAAGACCATTTCGGGCGGCAATGACAGATACCCATCTGCCAAAGTTGATATCCTTGCCGATTGGCCAAGTGTCATTTCCGCAACCGCAAAGCTGGGTCGCAGGCAGAGCGCCGCCAGACATGCGCCTTGGGACAGGAAGTTCCGCCGGGAGAAATTTGGGTCTCTGCTCATACAAAATCAATAAGATGAATGTTTATATTTGTAAATGATGAATGGCACGGGCGGCACATTCTCTCTGGGGCTTTTCACCACTTGCGTTGGAACGTTCGCAGCAAGGTGTCGCATATCTGGCCCTTCCCAAAGTACCTTTGACACGTCTTGGCGAAACAGGTTCAGTAAGGACTATCTGGAGCGGCGGTGAAAACCTGAGCATCGCGGCGCAGGACGTCTTGTTGCAGGTGCAGGGCACCCGCCACGACTTGCCGGAGATTTCAACGCCAAATGACCCACCAATTCACTTTAGTTGTGACGTCACCCAGCCAGTGCATGCGGCAGGTGTTCAACCAGTGCCCGTTGCACGACCGCAAATCTTGGCGTGTGTGCGATTTCCTCTAGCGTTGCGACCCAAAGTGGAACCTCGATTCGGGGATCAATGTTGTTCAACCTATGAAGCCGGGGATCAGCGTCGCCTATAAACGCAGGTAAAAAAGCTCTCCCCACACCGGATGCAACCATCTGCTGAAGCACCAGAAAACTGTCTGCTCCGTTTGTCATGTCATCAGCGCGAACATGTTCAGCCAACCATTTGGCCGGGAGTGAACGGCTGAGGGCCCCATCAAGCCGCATCCATTTTTGATCATGGGTACCGTCACTATAAACCCCGAAGCGCAACGTTCCTGCGCGCTCTCCAGTCAAGCCTTCACCTAGTTGAACCGAAGGGCGGACAACTATATCTGCGGTTAACCTGGTCAGATCATGGTGGCTGTTTCCGCTGAGGATCGTCAGTTCGAGGCTGGGGTAGAGAGCGGAAATTGAGTTTAGTATCTGTGGCAGGACAAACTGGCAAAGGCTGTCCGTGGACGCGATACGCACATGACCCGCAGGCGAACGATTTGCGCCCACAACGGCGCGTTCGACCGAAAGTACGGCGTCTTCAACGCTTTCCATGGCGGACAGAATTGTTCTGGCTTCAGGAAGAACCGAATACCCCGACGGGTCTTTCCGAAAAACAGCGCAGCCATATCGGTGTTCAAAGGCGGCAACCCTGCGCAGGACGGTTGCATGTGCAACGCCCAGGGCTGTTGCCGCCGCATTCAACGAGCCGTGTTTGCTGACGGCGAGGGCATACCGAATATTGTCCCAATTGTCGTTGTTCATAAATGAACAGGTGAGGCCGAATAACAAACAATTACAAGAAAAATCGTTCAAGCTATCATATGGCACATTAAACAGGGAGCCACACCATGATGAAGAAATCTTCGATCTTTGCGGCAGGTCTTTTGTCCTTGGCCGTAGTTGGAACTGCAATTGCTCAGGATAGCGAAAACCCGGCCGTAAAAGCGCGGACTTCAATTATGCAGCTTTACGCTTTCAACCTTGGCACGCTGGGTGCCATGGCCAAGGGAGAGGCAGAGTATGATGCCGAAGCGGCTACGCGTGCCGCAAATAATATCGTCGTCGTGTCGCAGATCGACCAATCCGCGATGTGGCCAGCCGGATCGGATAATGTGTCAGACCCGTCCACCCGCGCCTTGCCCACTATTTGGGAGAACTTTGCAGATGTCGGCGCTAAAGGGCAGGCACTGGCCGATGCCGCTGTTGCGATGCAGGCTGCGGCAGGTCAGGATGTTGAAGCCCTGAAAGGGGCGATGGGCCAACTTGGCGGAGCCTGCTCGGCCTGTCACAAAGCTTACAGAGCACCAGAAAATTAAAGGAGTATCGATCAGTGCGGCGCATTCTACTTTTCGCCGTTCTAGTCATGCTTATGGCCGGGTTGGCCGGTTTGCTGCTAACCCGGCCGCAAAGAGTTGATCCGGCACAGTTGGCCGGTCTGACCCCCGACGTGACCAGAGGGGCGTCTGTTTTCTATTCAGCAGGATGCGCCTCATGCCACTCGGCCCCGGATGCCCGCGAGGAAGGAAAGCTTGTTCTTGCTGGCGGGCGCCGGTTTGAAACGGATTTCGGTACGTTTGTAGCTCCAAACATTTCCAGTGATCCAGACGCCGGAATTGGATCATGGTCTGCGCTGGATCTGGCCAATGCCCTGAAACACGGAACAGGCCCCAAGGGACAGCATTATTACCCGGCCTTCCCCTATACGTCTTATGCCAAGATGACAGTCGGGGACGTCGCGGCGCTTCATGCGTTTTTGAACACCCTGCCTGCGTCTGATGCGGCAAGTATCCCGCATGACGTCGGTTTCCCTTTCAACATCCGGCGCGGGCTGGGGTTGTGGAAGCTTCTGTTCTCAGGCTCGGGCTGGGTGGTCGAAGGTGATCTGACCGATCAGCAAATCCGGGGCCGGTATCTGGTGGAAGCTTTGGGGCACTGCTCAGAATGCCATACACCACGAAACGGACTGGGAGGGTTGAAGCGGGATCTTTGGCTGACCGGAGCGCCAAATCCGAATGGCAAGGGCCGCATCCCCGGTCTGACCACTGCCCAGCTTGACTGGTCTGAGGCTGACATCGCTGAATATCTGAAATCCGGTTTCACACCGGATTATGACAGCGCCGGAGGCGAAATGGTCGAAGTCATCGAGAACACCTCGAAACTAAGCGATGAAGACCGATTGGCCATTGCTGCTTACCTGAAATCCGTTCCCGATCAGTGAATTGGCTACTGGTTGCAGAAACTCTGGATTTTGTCAGCGCAGGTCTTATGGCACTGGGTCAAACCAGCGCGTCTACATTGCTCAGATCTCTGGCAATACGGATCAGCGGGCATTGCTCTCCTATGGCCAGCCGACCCGCGTCGGTTAATCCCATCACTTCGGCGGGTATGCGAGTTGCGGCGGCCAATGCGTCTTCCAGCGGCACTTCTGCTTGCGTGGTCAGGACACGCAGCGCTGTGGTCAAGTCCAGATCAGCCCCCGCCAAAGTACCATCAGACAGTGTCAAACGCCCGTCTTTGCGGGAAATGCGGCGGCCTTCCAGTTCGAACATGCGCTGGTCCGTGCCAGCCGGTGCCATCGCATCGCTGACCAGAAATATCCGGCTCGGGCCCCGCTTGGCGACCCAGGCTGTGCGCATGGCTTCGGGGTGAACGTGAATGCCGTCAGCGATCAGTCCGGCGTTCAATCGACCCGAGGCCAGAACCGCCCCGACAAGCCCCGGAGATCGATTGCCGAGTTGACTCATGGCATTGAACAGATGCGTGACGCAGGACGCACCGGCCTCGGCATAAGACAGGCAGGTATCAAAATCCGCATCACTGTGGCCCAGCGATACAACGGCACCGGCCGAGACCAGCGCTTTTACCTGCGCAATTGATACGTTTTCAGGCGCAACCGTCAGCATCAATGCGGGCAGGGCATGCGCAGCCGTGACAAGCGTCGTCAGGTCTTCGTCATCAATGGGGCGGATCAGGGCTGCATCATGGGCACCTTTCCGAGCCACCGAAAGATGCGGCCCTTCCAGATGCAGGCCAGCGATCCCCGGAACACCCGCAGAAATCGCGGCCTTGACCGCTTCGATGGCGGCGCGGGTCTTGGCTGCGGTATCCGTGATCAGGGTGGGTAGGATCGAGGTTGCCCCAAGCGTCCGGTGCGCCTCGGCAATACGCGCAAGCGTTTCGACAGACGGGGCGGCGTTGAACATCACTCCGCCGCCGCCATTCACTTGCAGGTCAACATAGCCGGGGGCCAGTATGTCGCCTTGCAGATCGACAAGCTTGCAAGCGTCTGTATTCACGTCAACGCCTATGTCAGTGATGCGGCCAGCCTCCAGCCGCAGCGCGGCACCGTCGTGCAATTTGGTGCCGTCAAAAACAAGCCCGCCGTGGTAGATGGTCGCCTGGCCGCTCATACCGTTTCCGTCACTTTTCGCAGGTGACGTGGCGCGTCCGGGTTGATCCCGCGTTGTACAGCGACCTGCTCGACCATTGAATAAAAGGACACGATGGCGGCTACCGGGTCCGTCAGCCAGTGATCCGTGCGGACATGAGGCAGTACCTCGGCCTTTGTGACCATTGGGCTGGTGGCAAATACCTGTGCCCCCTTGGCCGCGAGCGTGTCGGCAACCTCGGCCAACAGCGGCTCTGCGGGATCATTGGCGGCAAAGGCAATAACCGGGAATCCGCCTTCCACGATCGAAACAGGGCCATGCAGCACCTCGGCCGAGGAATAACTTTCGGCATGGATCTGGCAGGTTTCCTTGAATTTCAGCGCGGCCTCGTTCGAGATCGCCACGCTTGGTCCGCGACCAAGCGTATACAGCGAGCTTTGGGTGACAGCCGCCGCCGCCCTGCTCCAGTCACACCGAGTCGCGGCATCAAGGTGCCTGGGCAGGCCACGCAGCGCAGCCAGAAGATCTTTGTCGTCTTTCAGTTCCGCCAGCAGCCAAAGCCCGGCAACCAGCGAGGTCACGAAGGTTTTTGTCGCTGCTACACTAAGCTCGGGGCCTGCGTGCAGCGGCAAAGCCGCCTCAGCCGCCAGTGCAAGGGGGGAAGATGGGTCATTTGTGATTGCTACGGTGCTGGCCCCGGCCTTTCGGGCACTTTGCGTAAGTTGCACGATATCCGGGCTTTTTCCTGATTGTGAAACAGAAAGGCAAAGCGCCCCGGCCACATGCAGGTCAGCGCCATACACTGACGCGACCGATGGGCCGACGGATGCCATCGGCAAGCCAAGAAGCAATTCGCTTGCGTATTTCAGAAAGGTGCAAGCGTGGTCTGAAGAGCCACGCGCCGCCGAAATCATGAACTTCAGCCCACCGTTCCGGGCGACGTCCGCTGCTGTGCTCAGGGCGTCTCCGCCATTGCTGAGTAATCGCTCAACAGCGACAGGAATTTCTTCGATTTCCTGACGCATCAGGGTCGTTTTCGGGGTCATCGGGGCAGCCTTTCCATCAGAATCGCAGATCATGGAGTAAGTCGCAGCTCAGCCACAAAGTCATAGGCATCGCCGCGATAGTTGGATTTTGTGAATTCGGCGACGCGCCCGCCTTCCAGATGGGAAATCCGCTGGATGCTCAACCCTGCCGCGCCTTCGGCGACACCAAGCAGAGCTGCATCTTCAGCCTCAAGATTTACGGCGGAAATCTTCTGGATGGCGCGAACAGGTCGGCAGCCGCTTTCTTCCAGTAGATCATAGAGTGAGTCGCGCACGGCAAGCGGATTTGGCAGAATGTCCAATGGCAACGAGGCACGTTCGACTGCCATGGGACGCCCGCCAGCCTCTCGCAGGCGGCAAATGCGCGCCACCTGTCCGTCAGCGGGCAGCCCGAGCACCGCCGTTTCCTCGGGTGATGGTAGAAAAACGCCCCGTTCCAACCACTTGGAGGTTGATTCCATACCGCGCAGGCGCATGTCCTCACTGAAAGACGTCAGATGCGAAAGCGATTGTTCCAATTTCGGCGCGGCGTTCCGTACGAAAGACCCGGAACCCTGCCGCTGTACGATTGCGCCCTGTTTCACCAGTTCCTGAATGGCCTTGCGCACGGTGACCCTGGACAGGCCGGTGATCTCGGCGATCTCGCGCTCGGG
Organism: Ruegeria sp. CH2; assembly: GCF_056537065.1. Lineage (NCBI taxonomy): Bacteria > Pseudomonadati > Pseudomonadota > Alphaproteobacteria > Rhodobacterales > Roseobacteraceae > Ruegeria > Ruegeria sp. CH2. The sequence continues at coordinate 22,096 of NZ_JBQFQV010000009.1, read as the reverse complement.
CGGTAATGAGGAATTCGGGGGAAGGACTCCAGCGTCGATGCCTTCTTCCAGCCGCTGGCGCAGCCGGACATAGCGCGGCCCGCCACCGTTCTCGAGCCAGTCGTCAGAAGCCAGAAAAGATGCTGCGTTCATGCCGAATGCTCCACTTGGAAAGCCCGGGCCAACGCGATGGCCCCGTCGATAGGCGCACCTTTGGGCTCTGTTACTGCGCCACGCGCACGATCCGGCAGATACGCCTCATAGTGAGGGCCAATACCCCCGGTCAGGCATAATGGCATGGCCGGGGTCCAGCCCATTGCTTCCAGTGCTTGCAAAAGATGCGCAGCACCTTCGTGCATAAGCGAAACCGCCCGCTCATCTCCTGACCTCGCCGCCGCTGTCACCTGTCGCGCGATCTGGCCGAATTCATGTGGTCGTGCCGCGGCCGCGAAAGCGACAATACCGCTTGTACTGCCAAATGCGTTCAGCAAGCCCTCAGTCAGGTTGGATTTTGGCACCAGCCCGTCCCATGCATCCAGCGTCACCGAAAGCGCTCTGCGCCCAATCCACTGAGCAGAGGCCTCATCCCCCAGCACAGAGCCCCAGCCACCGGCAAAGCGTCGGCCGGCTTGCGATTGCAGGGCCAGAAACGAACCCGTTCCGCAATGGGCGATTGCACCGTCGGTTGCTTGATGCGCGCCCGCCAGCGCAGGGTGGCGATCATCCTCGACCAGAATACTGTCTAACGGCAAATCCGCCGCCACCCGCTGGGCGATCTGATCACCTGTAACTCCCGCAAGTCCAAAATACGCCGGTATCGGCTTCAGGGTCTCGGGCTGAACACTGAGCTTGGTCGCAAGCATCTTCAGGCCGTCTTTCAGCCGTACAATCGCGCCGTCATAATCGCTGGCGACGTTGGCGGGGCCAACCTCGACCACCAGTCGCTGCTGGCCATCGTCATAGGCGATCCGACAGTTCGTTCCGCCGCCGTCTGCCGCGATGATTGGATTGTTTTTCGACCTAAGCATGATGATACCTATATAATGCCTATGCTGAGCTGTAAATGCCAAAGTAAATCCAATATGGGCGGAAAGATCGAAAATACGTTGAATTATAAGGCCAATAGCGGCTGAAAAAAAATTAGTGGACAAATGGTATTGTATAGGTATTCTTTCTGGCAACGAGGAGAAACACGTGCTGCCACACATCACCGAACAACTCCACCCGGACGCATACGATTTGGGTAACCGACCGCTGGAAGAGGCGGCGCTGGCCCTGTCCAGGGGTCAGCAGGAAGCGGCCGGTGCCCCGCAGGGCGCCCTGCGTGGGATATGCGACGGTGCCGACGCCATGGCCCGCAGTCTGGCATCAGGTGGTTCATTATATTACGCGGCGGCGGGGTCTTCGGGGCTGATGGCTGCGGCTGATGCAATGGAACTGGGCGGCACTTTCGGCATCGACGAAAACCGAATCCATATCCTGATGGCCGGAGGATTGCCGCAATCCGCGCATATGCCCGGTGGGACCGAGGACGACACCGACGGGTTGGTTGAAGGGCTGGCCGGGCTTACCTGCAACGACACGGTCATTGCTGTCTCTGCCAGCGGCAGCACCCCTTATACACTTGAGGCCGCGCGACTTGCGCGTGCTGCGGGTGCCAGCACGATCGGGATAGCCAACAACCCGGGCAGCCCACTGTTGACGCAATGCGATCACGCGATTCTGCTTGCCACCCCGCCTGAACTGATTTCAGGCTCAACCCGAATGGGCGCCGGTACAGCCCAGAAAATCGCGCTGAATATGCTGTCCAGCCTTATGGCAATCAAGTTGGGTCATGTTCACGAGGGCATGATGGTCAACCTGCGAGCAGACAATGCAAAGCTGCGCGCGCGTGCGACCGGCATCGTCGCCCGGATCGCCGGAGTTGATGCAGGCACCGCCCAAAACGCCTTGGATGAAGCGCATGGAGACACCAAATCCGCCATTCTCATCGCCGCTCGCGGCGTTTCACTGGCGGCAGCCAATGCGCGCCTGAAAGAAACGGGCGGAGTTCTGAGCGCGGCACTGACACCTGATAAATAATTGCAAACCAAATGGGAGAGTACAATGAAACGTAATAGCCTGAAACTGGCCTTGCTTGGTGGGACGCTGTTAGCCTCTGCCGCCTATGCCGAGGACGTCACGCTGACCATCGAAAGCTGGCGAAACGATGACCTGACCCTGTGGCAGGACCAGATCATCCCGGCCTTTGAAGCAAAGCATCCTGGAATTAAAGTCCAGTTCACCCCGTCTGCCCCGGCAGAATATAACGCGGTTTTGAACTCGAAACTCGATGCGGGGTCTGCTGGTGACCTGATTACCTGCCGCCCCTTCGATGCTTCGCTGGCGCTTTATGAGGCTGGTCATCTGACCGATCTGTCCTCGGTCGAGGCGATGAACAACTTCTCGGACGTTGCAAAGTCTGCCTGGCAGACGGATGACGGTTCGGCCAGCTTCTGCGTGCCGATGGCATCGGTTATTCACGGCTTCATCTACAACAAGGACGCTTTTGCCGAGTTGGGCCTCGAAGTGCCGACCACAGAAGACGAGTTCTTTGCCGCTTTGGACAAGATCAAAGAAGACGGCACTTACATCCCAATGGCGATGGGTACCAACGACCAGTGGGAAGCTGCCACGATGGGTTACAATAACATCGGGCCGAACTACTGGAAGGGTGAAGAAGGTCGTCAGGCGTTGATCGCAGGCGAACAGAAGCTGACCGATGAAGCCTGGACAGCCCCGTACGCAACGCTGGCCCGCTGGGGTGCGTATCTGGGTGATGGCTACGAAGCACAGACCTATCCCGACAGCCAGAACATCTTCACTTTGGGCCGCGCGGCCATCTATCCTGCGGGATCATGGGAGATTTCCGGCTTCAACGCACAAGCCGATTTCGAGATGGGTGCATTCAAGCCTCCGGTTCAGAACGCAGGCGACACCTGCTATATCTCGGACCATACGGATATCGGCATCGGCATGAACGCGGCCACGAAGAATCCTGAAGCCGCTGAAGCATTCCTGACCTGGGTCGCAAGCCCTGAGTTTGCTGAAATCTTCGGCAACGCTCTGCCCGGCTTCTTCCCGCTGTCGAGCACTCCGGTCGAGTTGCAGGACCCGCTGGCCAAGGAAATCGTCGGCTGGCGTGAAGAATGTGAATCGACTATCCGCTCGACCTATCAAATCCTGTCGCGCGGCACACCAAACCTCGAGAACGAGACCTGGGGTGCATCCGTTGCCGCGATCAAAGGTGCCAAGTCGCCCGAAGAGCTGGGTGCAGAACTACAGGCGGGCCTCGCCTCGTGGTACGCACCACATCAGTAAGCTGAACCATACCCGGGCAGCATGAGTTGCCCGGGTACGCCCGGCATTCCATCGAAAGCGCTCCCCATGACCCGCCCCCGCATCCGCTGGCATATCGTCGTGTTTCTGGCACCAGCCGTGCTTGTCTACACAGCGGTGATGATCTTTCCCCTGTTCAACACGCTCCGTCTGGCCCTTTACTCTGAAGTCGACCAGAGCCGCATATTTGTTGGACTGCAGAACTTTCAAACGCTGTTCTTCGATCCGATTTGGTCGGAACAGTTCTGGAATGCGCTGGGCAACAATTTCTGGTTCTTTCTGATCCATATGCTGGTGCAGAACCCCATCGGTATCGCGCTGGCCGCGCTTCTCAGCCATCCGCGCCTGCGATTTGCGGTGCTCTATCGGTCGGCGATCTTCATTCCGACAATCCTCAGTTTTGTGATTGTCGGGTTTGCATGGAAACTGATCTTGTCGCCCATCTGGGGCATCGCGCCTTCGATGCTGGACGCGGTTGGGCTGAAATCCCTCTTTGCCCCGTGGTTGGGGAAGGAGGAATATGCCCTGACCACACTGGCTTTGATTTCGGTCTGGCAGTTCGTTGGCATCCCGATGATGTTGATCTACGCGGCCTTGCTGTCGATCCCCGAGGAAATCCTGGAAGCCGGGGAAGTGGATGGCATCACCGGTACAAGTGCCTTTTGGAAAATCAAGCTGCCGCTGATCCTGCCCTCGATCGGGATCATCTCAATTCTGACATTTGTCGGCAATTTCAACGCCTTCGATCTGATCTATGCTGCACAGGGCGCTCTGGCGGGGCCTGACTTCTCGACCGATATTCTTGGCACCTTCATGTATCGCACATTCTTTGGCTTCCAGCTGCAATTGGGTGATCCGCATATGGGTTCGGCCATCGCTGGTGCGATGTTTGCAATCATCCTGCTGGGTGTCTGTGTCTACCTTTTCGGCATCCAGACCCGGATGCGCCGGTACCAGCTTTAAGGAGCAGATGACATGAACAAGGCCCGCTCCAACCCGCTAAACACCTTCGCGATGCATGGTGCACTGATCTTCTATACGCTGATCGCACTGTTTCCGGTTTTCGTGATCCTGATCAACAGCTTCAAGACCCGCAAGGCGATCTTTCGCGAACCGCTGGCGCTGCCTGATGCCGACAGTTTTTCGATGATCGGGTATCAGACAGTGATGAAGCAGGGGGATTTCTTCCTTTATTTCCAGAACTCTCTGATTGTGACAGTTGCATCCCTGACCTTGGTCCTGCTGTTTGGCGCAATGGCGGCTTATGGGCTGAGTGAGTACCGGTTCAAGGGCAACATGCTTATGGGTCTGTACCTGGCGCTTGGAATCATGATCCCGATCCGCATCGGCACTGTGGCCATCCTGGAAATGATGGTGGCGACCGGGCTGGTGAACACCCTGTGGGCGCTGATCCTTGTCTATACGGCGCAGGGCCTGCCCTTGGCGGTGTTCATCCTCAGCGAGTTCATGAAACAGGTGAGTGACGACCTCAAGAATGCGGGCCGCATTGACGGGCTAAGCGAATACACAATCTTCTTTCGGCTTGTGTTGCCGCTGGTGCGTCCGGCAATGGCAACGGTTGCCGTGTTCAACATGATCCCGATCTGGAACGATCTATGGTTCCCGCTGATCCTCGCCCCTGCGGAAGAGACCAAGACACTGACGCTGGGCAGCCAGGTCTTCATCGGTCAGTTTGTGACAGACTGGAATGCGGTCTTGTCAGCCCTTTCAATGGCGATCCTGCCGGTGCTGATCCTCTATGTGATCTTCTCGCGACAGCTTATCCGCGGCATCACGTCAGGAGCGGTGAAATGACCCGCGTCCTGATTGCAGGCCTTGGGAACATGGGGCTGAGCCATGCGTTGGCACATCACCTTCACCCGGACGCGCAGATTGTCGGGTTGGTGAACCGATCCGGCCGCGTGGATCACCCTGATCTGACGCGCTATCCGGTGTATTCAAGTTTTGAAGCCGCTCTGATCGAAACCAAACCGGATCTGGTTGTGATTGCGACCTACTCGGACAGTCACGCGGATTACGCCTGCGCCGCGATGGAGGCGGGTGCGCATGTGTTTGTCGAAAAACCGCTCGCCACCAACGTTGCCGATGCGCAGCGTGTGGTCGAAACAGCAACGCGGCTGAACCGTAAGCTGGTGGTCGGCTATATCCTGCGCCACCACCCATCCTGGATGCGTCTGATCGCCGAGGCTCGCACTCTGGGTGGCCCCTATGTGTTCCGTCTGAACCTGAATCAACAATCCTCGGGCCCTGAGTGGGAGACGCACAAGGCCCTGATGCAGACCACGTCGCCCATCGTGGATTGCGGTGTGCATTATGTCGATGTGATGTGCCAGATCACCGATGCAAACCCCCTTCGCGTTCATGGCATGGGTCTGCGCCTGTCGGATGAAATCGCGCCTGACATGTACAATTACGGCCAGTTTCAGGTCGTGTTCGACGACGGTTCGGTCGGGTGGTACGAGGCTGGTTGGGGTCCGATGATGTCCGAAACCGCGTTTTTCGTGAAGGACATCGTGTCACCCAACGGGTCTGTTTCGATCACCGACGGAAACAAGGGCGCGTCAGCGGACATCGATGGTCACACCAAGGTTGGTGGCCTTCTGGTTCACACGCCGCAGGGCGACAGGATTATCGACATGCCTGATGAGCCCGGCCATCAGGAACTGTGCGATGCTGAACAAGCCTATATGCTGCGCGCCATCGCCGAGGATATCGACCTGACCCGCCATATGTCCGACGCCGTACAATCCCTTGCCATCTGCCTGGCCGCTGATCAAAGCATCCGCACTGGCCAACCCGTTTCTCTTGAGGAGACCCGCCAATGACCGCCCTTTCACTGAAAAACATTCACAAATCCTTTGGCAATGTAGAGGTCCTGAAGGACATCAATCTTGAGGTTGAGGACGGCGAGTTTGTGGTTTTTGTCGGCCCCTCCGGATGCGGCAAGTCCACTCTTCTGCGCGTTATTGCAGGGCTTGAAGATGCCACATCGGGTGAGATCAGAATTGCTGGCGAGCAGGTCAATCTGACCCCGCCCTCGAAACGTGGCATCGCCATGGTGTTCCAGAGCTACGCGCTTTATCCGCACCTGAATGTACGCGGCAACCTAACCCTTGCCCTGAAACAGGAACGCCAGCCGAAAGCCGTGATCGACGAGCGGGTCGCGGAGGCGAGCCGGATGCTGGGGTTGGAGCCCTATCTTGACCGCTACCCATCCGAACTGTCGGGGGGGCAGCGCCAGCGTGTTGCCATCGGTCGCGCCATCGTGCGCCAACCCAAGCTGTTCCTGTTCGACGAACCGCTCTCCAATCTTGATGCTGCTTTGCGCATGAACACCCGGATCGAGATCGCAAATCTGCACAGGCAACTCTCGGCCTCGATGATTTATGTCACGCACGATCAGACAGAAGCGATGACACTGGCCGACAAGATTGTGGTGCTGCGCGACGGACGGGTGGAACAGGTCGGCAGCCCGATGGAGCTGTACAACAACCCGGCAAACCGCTTTGTCGCGGGCTTTCTTGGTTCACCGTCCATGAATTTTCTGCCTGCGGACAACCTGACCCCGGGCGATGCGCGCGAACTGGGGTTGCGCCCGGAGGACATCCGCCTGGAAAGCGGCGGACCGATCGCCGGCACCGTTTCGCATGTTGAGCAGTTGGGCGGTGATACCAATGTCATTCTGCAAACCAGTAACGTGCCAATTACAGTTCGTTTGTTTGGCCAGCATGCAATTGCTCCGGGTGACGATGTACAATTCGGGTTTGATCCCAACCGTGCATATTACTTCGGAAATGACGGGCAGAGACTACAGTAACGGCAGTTTTCGACCCGTTCTGCATCAGTTTGTTCCGGTGTGAGCGTGACCCAAAGAGGGCAAACGCCGGAAAACGTGGCTGGTTAACCAAGATTGTGGCGTGTGAACATGAATTGCCCGGATGGTAGGTTCGACCGGAAGTCAGCGGCACGACCGGGCAGCACCCTGTAGAACTGACGCAAGCCGGGCTCGATGTCTTCAGCCAGTTCTTCGCACTGTTGGCACAAGGTCTTGACCAGGCTGTTCGGGTGTCGATTGGTGATCGCCAAAATCAGCTCTGCATGTGCAGCCCTGAGATCCTGGAATGCCGCTGTTTGCAACAGGGCCTGATCGCCCACCAAAACAAAGACGGGTTCCGGGTTGGCTTTGCCTTTCAGATCAACATGCCCGGCCTCTAACATGGCCAGATCCCCATGCGTGATTTCATGGACGCCGTTGGAAACGACGATGTCATAGTCGACTGTTCGACAGCATTGTTCGATCCGTGCTGAGACATTCACGACGTCACCGATAACCGTGTAGTTGAACCGTTTCTGCGAGCCGATGTTGCCGACGCAGGCCTGCCCTGTGGCAAGTCCCGTTGCCAGCGCGATAGGGGGGCGGTTTTGCATGATGTCGGATGCATTGAACTCTGCCAAAGCGCGCCGCATTTTCAGCGCGGCTAATGAAGCCCGGCACGGGTGGTCAGCGACAGGCAAAGGCGCGTTCCAGAACGCCATAACAGCGTCGCCGATAAACTTGTCGATGGTTCCTCGTTCAGCCAGTATCTGATCGCCGATACTGGAAAAAAGCGCATTCAGCAGTGAGACTAGCTCGGTGGCAGATGCGGATTCAGACAGAGGTGTGAAACCCCGGATGTCGGAAAACATCACTGTGATATCCTGCGTCTCGCCTCCCAATTGCAGCTGATGCCCGGTGGCTTCCATCTCATCAAGGATTTCCGGGGCGACGTAATGAGAGAAGACTTTCCGGATTTTGCGCTTTTCCCGTTCGGTGGACAAGAAAAGATACCCTGCCAGAAGCCCGAAATTGGCCATGCCACCGATAAGCGGAAATGTGGCGTCGAACAAAACCGACTGGTTTTGAAAAACCAGCCAACTGATTGTCAGAACGGCGGCAGCGGCGACACCGCCTGCAATGAAAGATGCAACCGCACCGAAACTGGACATGACGGCAATCACGACAAGCCCGAGAAAGGCGAAGGCAAGCATTTCCTGCGCTGCGGTCACGTCCGAGCGGCTTAGCATTTCGTTGGTCAACACCTGTTCCAGAACCTGGGCATGAATTGAAACACCGGGAACGCTTTCCCCAAGCGCCGTCTGATGCATATCGAATAAGCCGGCGGCCGACGTTCCGACCAGGATGATCCGCCCCTCAACTTCCGCCCGAACGTCCGCATCATCCGAGCTTTTGAGGATATCGTTGGCCGAGATATACAGCTCGGGCGCATCGCGCCGGTATCTCAGCCAAATCTCGCCGTTTTCTGTCGTTGGTATCCGGTATCCCCCGACCTCAACCGCCAACATGATGCCTGTTTCGTCCTGCGCCCCTTCGGCTACGATATTGGTTTCACCCAAGGCAACTCTCAGGGCTTCAATTGACAGACCCGGCAACAGCCCGTCCGGCCCGCGCCAAAGAACCGGCACACGGCGCATGATACCGGTTCCGCCGATGGGCGAGACGTTGACCCCACCAATACCCGCAGCGGTCCGGTCCAAAGGGGGCGCGATTGGCGTCCAATGAGGAACTGAAATTAGACCCGCGGCGGGATTTTCCCCGAACTCAATGATACCTGCTTTTGCAGTGATGGGGTTTCCTTCCGCCGACAATCGTGCGGCAGTCCCAAGAACGACTGGCCAATAGGCGATTTCCATCCCAAGCAAGACATCGTTATCGAGCTTCTGAGCGTGGCGTTCCACTGTGAGGACCCCTGCCAAAGATGGATCGTTCAGAAGACGCGAGGGCGAAAACCGGTCAGGTTCAGCGAACAACATATCAAACGCGATGGCCGCAGCACCGTATTCACCCAGATTTTGAACCATCTGCGCCACCAGTGTTCGGGGCCAGGGCCATTGCCCCCAATTGGCCAGAGAGGCTTCGTCGATATCTACAACCCGGATGGGGAGGTCAGGATTGAACTCTCGCGGAGACGACCTTTGCAGAACGTCGAAATAGATCAGACGGGTCATTCGCACAGGATAAGGATCCATGACTCGGATGAAACAACCCACCAGGATCAGACACAATCCGACAAGGCGGAACGCCCATTTCCCTGTCCTGGTTTTGCGCTTTTCGTCGCTCATGTCGTTCCCCGGACAAGTGAGTCCATTTCCGCTTTTTCGACATCGCTACCGGAACAGCTCACTATTTGATTCTTGCTGCTCTGGATCTTCCTGACCTGGTTCCTCTCGATCAGGTTCTTCGGGTTCCGGTTCAGGCTCTTCCGGATCAGGCTCTTCCGGTTCCGGTTCCGGTTCTTCTGGCTCCGGTTCCGGTTCTGGTTCTGGTTCTTCCAGCTCCGGTTCTGGTTCTACTTCTGGCTCTGGGTTTGACGGAGGTGCTGGCGGCGCTGCGACGCTGACTGGGCGCGGCTGGGGCGCAGTTCTGCGAAAATCGGCCCTGTCGACTTTGGCCTGCTGCACGGGCGCGCCTTCGCCAGAACATCCCTCAACCCGTACCTGCAAAGGAGGCAGAAGGCCTTCCTGCGACTGAATAAATGGGAATCCCTCTTTCAGTGCTTGATCGTACTGTGCCTGATCAGCGGGCCGCCCGACTGTTCCGCCTCCACCGGTGGCATACATGCTGCACACGCGGCCTGTGGACCTGCAAGACCCTTGTGCACTGCACATTTGAACAGTTCCGTGCAGGACAAGCATTGCGCTTTGGGTTTGTGATACGACCCACATATCGAAGGTTGTGCCACGAACTGCCATTGTCGCTGTCGGGGTCTTGATCGAATAGGCTCTTTTTCTGCTTTTGCCTGAAATGAATCGAAAGCTGCCGCCCAAGGCCTGCACGGCAAAGCTTTTGGCCTTTCGGTTGCCGCGCAGCATGGTCACATCCAAAACCATATGCGCATTGGGGCCTACGGCAATTTTGGTTTCATCCACAAATACGATCTGCACCAAACCGCTGTGGTCTGTAGAAATCGTATCGCCCGACACCACATCCATTCCTGAAATGACAGGCTGTGCGTTTCCGGCGCGAATGATCTGAGCGCCTTGCTTGGCGCTGATAACTGTCCCGATGTTGGCAAGGGCTTGCGCTGGCATGAGCGCAACAACAAATACAACCAACACAATCTTTAACCAAGTCAAACCAGAGCCCCTTCCCCCCACGGGTCTAAGTAAGCGCGAAGCGCGCCAAGCTCGATTTTTGCCCCCAAGAAATGTGTTATTCTTATTCAAATAGTCAAAAATGCTAACAATAAATATGCATTATGGCATGTATTTGTAGCAAGAGATTTTTTGATCGTGAATTTCTGCGTTAAGGCCGACGTGAGCCTCCCCACTTAACAGGCCAAAGTGTAGCCTCCATCAAATGAGAGCATTGGGCACCCGGCTCATCGCTTGCCCCGCGATGAGCCATGACGTTTTGGGTGTGTTTAGCCGAAAATTCAGAGGAACTGTTCTGGCAACAATGCGTCCGGCATGTTCTGGTAACATACGGGTCTTAAAAACCGCCGGATTGACAATGTGCCGACAGAGGTAGCACCGAAATTGGTCGAAGCGGGGTAGGGGCCGCCATGCACCATACTGTCGCAGACCTCGACGCCCGTGGGAAAGCCATTGGCCAGCACACGCCCGGCCTTGCGCTCGAGGATCGGCATCAGGGAACGCGCGGTGTCCAAGTCCGCATCATCCATATGCAGGGTGCAGGTCAGCTGACCTTGCAGACTGTGCGCGACGGCCCGCATTTCTTCAGGCGTTTCGGCAGTTACGATAACCCCCAACGGGCCAAAAACCTCTTCACCAAGGGTTTCGTTTGCCAGCCAGTTCACAGCATTGGTGCGATACAGGTAAGGGGACGCGGTGCGTTGATCACACATCGAGCTCAGAACCTCCTGCACATCTGCTGTATTGGCGATCCTTGCCTGACCGGCTCGATAAGCGTCGGCGATGCCGTCGGTCAGCATGGTTTGCGCGGGTGTCTCTGACAGGGCGGTTCGCGCGGTCTCAGCGAAGCGGTCCGCTGCTGCACCCGCCAGCATTACGGCGACCCCGGGGTTGGTACAGAACTGGCCTGCGCCCATGGTCAGCGACCCAGCCCAGTTCTGAGCAATGTTGTCGCCCCGGTTCGTCAGCGCAGCATCGAGAATGAACATCGGGTTGACCGAGCCAAGTTCACCGAAAAACGGGATTGGTTCAGGACGCGCGGCACACAGATCGAACAGTGCCCGACCACCAGCCAATGAGCCAGTGAATCCGACAGCCCTGATCAGCGGGTGTTGTACCAAAGCGGAACCTACGGTCCGGTCACCCCCCTGAATCAGACTGAAAACACCGGGATGAATTTTGCAGCGTTCGATGGCAGCATGTATGGCCTCGGCAATGATCTCACCGGTACCCGGGTGAGCGCTGTGCCCTTTTACGACAACGGGGCACCCAGCAGCCAAAGCGGCTGCGGTGTCGCCGCCTGCGGTTGAAAAGGCCAAAGGGAAATTCGAAGCACCGAATACAGCGACAGGGCCAATAGGGCGCTGAATCATTTTCAGATCCGGGCGCGGCAGCGGCGAGCGGTCTGGCAACGGGCCGTCGTGGCGCCGATCCAGATACTCACCGCTCAGAATATGTGTGGCAAACAAGCGAAGTTGACCCGATGTGCGACCCCGCTCTCCTTGCAGACGGGCCTCGGGCAGGCCGGTTTCCTGCGTGCCTATTGCAGTAATCGCCTCGGCGCGGGCTTCGATCTCATCTGCTATGGTATTCAGAAATGCCGCGCGGTCTTCCCGGGTCGAAAAACCATAGCTCCAGAACGCTTCTTCGGCAGCTTCCGCAGCTGCATCAACATCCTGAAGACGCCCCACCGAAAAACTGTGTGAAGATCCAAAAGCGGGCTGTGACTGAAAAACCGTGTCACCTGAAAGCCAATTTCCAGCGATGAGGTGCTTACCATGGGGGGAGCAGGTCATGAATGTTCCATATCTACGATTCTAATGTTATGGATAATGTATCCAATTAAGGAGGGCAATCAAGCGCCCTGTTAGGTCTCCTCCATGGCGCGTTTTGCCACGATCATCTCCAGCAGTTGTTCCTTTGTTCGCCGGATGTGCCGCATCAGCATGTCACAGGCTTCGTCGACGTTCCCTGCTTGCGCTAGTTTCAACAGCTCTCGATGTTCTTTTTTCGCCGGTTCCCGCTGCTTCATCACGCTCAGATGCATTCGGACATAGCGGTCTGATTGCAGATTGACGCGATCCAGCAATTCATTTGTCAGTTTCCTCTGCGATGCCGCGTAAAGGGCGGAGTGGTATTGATAGTTCAGGATCCCCCACTTCCCGACGTCATTCTCGTCATAAGACGCTTCCATCTGTGTCAATATGTCGTTGCATCGCGCAAAGTCGGCAGATGTCATCTGCGGAATGGCTCTGCGGAAAAGATCGACTTCAATAAGCATTCGAAGGTCGAATATCTCTCCGATTTCATTCAGGGAGTGCTTGGTGACTGATCCGCCCCGATTATTGGCCCATTGAATCAGGCCTTCAGCGTTCAGACGCTTTAGGGCTTCGCGGATGGGCATCCGCGATACGTCGTATTCCTCGGCCAGAGCTTCCTGGCGAATAGCTTCACCTTCGGCAAGTTCACCGTTCAGAATACGTTCACGAAGATCGTTCGCGATGACATCTGGTAGGCTTTGCTTGGTTATTGCGCGCTTTCCTGCCATATCTTTCCTGCCACTTGTTTGGGTACAGCTACCGGTTACCGGCGTTATTCCAAGCTGAGCCGCGACTCGGCCACCCAGAAAGCTGATTAAGGACACTCCGCTTGATAATGCATCCAATATCCATGGTGATTCAACCCTGCTGAGACAGCGAGGTAAGACCAAGAGCGAATGGAACCTTCTGTAACTGCCTTTCCCTGAGAGCGGGCGCGGCCAATGCACTGTTTAGTCAGACACCCCAGGTGTCCGACAAGCGATACCCGCCAGGCCAGGGGTCATCCGGGTCAAGCATGTGTTGGTGAATTCCGGTGATCCAGCCGCGCCCACTGATTTCGGGGACAATCGCGGTACGGCCGGCCACTTCGGTGGTATCGACAATCCGACCGGTGAACCGTGATCCGATGATCGAGACCGCCTCGAACGTCTGACCCGGCGACATCAATCCTTTTGCCGCCATCAGCGCCATGCGCGCGGAAACCGCTGTACCTGTAGGCGACCGATCAACCTTGCCGGGTTGGATCGCCACGGCAGATTTTCCGGTCAATCCGGTTTCGGTCTCGCTGATCGGGCCGCAGAAAGCACAGAATGAGATATGGTCCCAATCCGGGTTTTCAGGATGCGAAAACCCAAGCTGTTCATTGGCTGCATTGGTGATCTTCACCCCCAATCGGGCAATGTCACGGGCCTCATGTTCGACAATCTCGAATCCCAAAGCCTGTGCATCGACCACGACAAAACTGTCACCCCCATAGGCGGTATCAACCATGATCGTATCCAATCCGGGTACCTCAAGTGGGACAGACAGTTTGTCGGCAAAGCTGGGCAGGTTTTGCACGAAAATGCGTTGCGCTTTGCCACCGCTGCATTCTGCCCGGACATGAACCAGCCCGCCCGGGGCCTCAAGCACCATATGAGTTTCGGGTTCCTGCATCGGAATGATCCCGCCATCCAGCAATACGGTTGAAACACAGATCGAGTTCGAACCCGACATCGGCGGTGTGTCTTCGGGTTCCATAATGATAAAGGCCGCGTCGGCCTTGGGGTGTTTCGGGGGCACCAGAAGATTGACATGACGGAAAACACCGCCCCGGGGTTCGTTCAGAACGAAGTTGCGCAGCGTCTGGTCGCCCGCGACAAAGCTGCGCTGTTCCCACAAGGTGTCGCCCGGTGGCGGGGCAACGCCCCCAACGATAACATCCCCGACTTCACCTTCTGCGTGGGCTGAAATGACATGAACGGTTTTGCTGCTCCGCATCGGATCTCTCAATATTGTGCGACAGGCTCGCCCAGAGCGTCAAAAATCGGTGTAACGCCCAGACCCGGATGGGCGGGTGCGGTCATCCGGCCGTTGACACGCTTTGGCGCACCCTCGGCAATGTCCACCGTGCCGTAAGAGTTGAAATCCGTGGCAGAGAATGTGAACTCGGACGGCGTTGAACGGGCCAGATGTGCGATGGCCGCCGTGGTGATGTCACCGCCCCAGGTGTCTTCGATCGTCATGGGGATGCCGTGCGCCACGCAGAGGTCACGCATAAGACGGGCTTTGGTCAACCCTCCGACTTTCGAGATCTTCAGGTTGATCACATCCATCGCGTCTTCGGCAATGCCGCGGACCAGCGTGTTGGGAGTGTCGATCACCTCGTCCATCACGAAGGGCAACGCGGTGCGGCGGCGGATCGACACGCATTCCTCATAGGTCAGGCAAGGCTGTTCCACATAGACATCCAGACCCGAAATCGCGCCCACCACGCGTGCGGCCTCGTGCCGGGTCCAGCCGGTATTGGCGTCTGCTACAAGCAGGTCCGACTTTTTCAGAACGGCGCGGGTGGCGTGGATACGGTCGATGTCGTCATTGGCCTCGCCACCCACCTTGAGCTGAAACTTGGTGTAGCCTTCGGCGGCATAGCCTTCGATCTTTTTGGCCATGATCTCGGGTGCTTCCTGACTGATCGCGCGATAAAGCACCACATCGTCCTGCGCCGCGCCCCCCAGCAAGGTGTAAAGCGGCTGTTCCGTGGCCTTGCCCAGCAGATCCCAGCAGGCAATATCCACCGGGGCCTTGGCATAAGGATGACCCCGCAAGGCCGCATCCATCGTGCGGTTGATCTGACCGATATTCAGTGGGTCCTGCCCGATCAAATGCGGGGCCAGCTCTGCCAGCCCGGCCCGGACGCCGAGCGCGAAAGACGGCAGATAGGCCGAGCCAAGCGGGCAGCATTCGGCATAGCCTTTCAACCCTTCATCCGTGATGATTTCCAAAACGGTGCTGTCAAACACTTCGACAAAATTGCCGTTGGACCAGCTATAGCGGCCTTCTTTCAGCGGCAGATTCACCTGATATACGTTCAGCCCGGTGATTTTCATAAGGTGTTCTCCAGATTAGAAGCGTGTGGATGCGAAAGGTGACATATCGAGCACCGGCTTGGCGTCAGTGACCAGATCGGCCACCAGTTCGGCCGTGCCTGCGGATTGGGTCAGCCCCAGATGACCATGGCCAAAGGCATAAAGTACCTGTGGTGCGCGCGAAGATCGGTCAATCACTGGCAGGCTGTCAGGCAGTGAAGGGCGAAAGCCCATCCATTGCGTGCCGCCTTCCAGGTTCAGGTCTGGCATGAAGCGCCCGGCCTTGGCCAGCAACGTGTCAGCGCGCCGGTAATTCGGGGCCAGCTTCAATCCACCCAGTTCGACTGCACCGCCGATGCGCACGCCGCCGTTGATCCGGGTTACCACAAACCCATGCCCCCCAAAGGTCAGATGAGTGCGCAGGTCAAAAGCGCCTTCGGGAAGGGTCGTGTTATAACCCCGCTCGGTCTCAAGCGGGATATGATCCCCCAGGGTCTTGGCCAGTTGGTGTGACCAGGCTCCGGCGGCAACAATCACCTGACCTGCCGAAATGTCGCCGTTGTCCGTGTCAAGGCGCACGCCGTCATCGGTTGGTTTCAGTGCCGTGATCCCTGAGATCTTTACCTGCCCACCGCGCGCGATGAACTGTGCCGCCAGATGCTCGGTCCAGTGGGCAGGGTCGACGGTATTCATCCATGTCGAGGTAAAACCCGCATGGGTAAATCGCCGGTTCAGCCCGGGCTGAATTTCGGCAATAGCATCCGGGCTGTCCAGAAGATCAAACGGGATGCCATGGTCCTTGCGCAAGTTCCAGGTGGGCAGACTGGCACGGAATTCGCCCTCACTCTCGAACAACTGCAACTGGCCTTCGCGCTGCATCAGCGCCTCGCCGTCTACATGCTCGATCTGACGCTCCAGCGCCGCACGGCTGTGGTTCATCAGCGCGGCTTGTGCGGATAGTGAGGCTGCATAACGATCGCGCCAACTGGCCCGCCAGAACCGGAGCATCCACGGTGCAATACTCAGCGCATAAACGGGCGGGATCGACAAAGGCCCCAACGGATCAAGCAACCATTTTGGCGCTTTGCGCATGATCCCAGGCGTTGCAAGCGGCACGATATCTGTAAAGGCAAAGGCCCCGGCATTGCCCTTTGACGCCCCGGCTGCAACGCCTTCACGGTCCAGCACCAGCACCTGCCTTCCCCGCTTTTGCAACGCTAGCGCAGCGCTGATGCCAATGATGCCAGCACCGATCACAACTATGTCCGTCTTGGTGTCATGCTGCATGGTTACAGGTTCTCAAATAGTGGTACGGGGTCGGGGACCGGACAGCGTCTGTCCCCGGCCTTGACTTCAAAGCGCGATGCCATCACGGAACGGATCATTCGGCGCGAAAACCAACCTGCCTTCCGACATGATATGCGCCTGCCCGGTCAGGGTGGGAATGACACCCCCGTTCGGGCCGGGTTGGTAGCTCAGCACGTAGGGGCTGCCGATCACGCTTTCCTGCACAATCTCTTCCCCTGCTTCCAGCACCCCGTTTGCCGCCAGACAGGCGAGGCGCGCCGAACTGCCGGTACCGCAGGGCGACCGGTCATATTGATTGTCCGGGCACAGTACAAAGTTGCGGCTGTGAACATCCTTGTTGGGGGATTGATCCTGAAGGATCACATGGTCGACCAGTTCTCCGTTTTCGCCATGCACGCCCTGTGCGATGCAGGCTTCGCGTATGGTGATGGTCAGATCGGTCATCGCCCGAATGTTTCCCGGGTTCACCGGGATTGGGCTGGGATCAACAATGAAGAACCAATTTCCGCCAAAGGCAAGATCGCCGGTTATCGACCCATAGCCGCCAACCTCAATCTGCACTGCTGCCCGAACGCGACGGCTCTCGACATTTGTGACGCGTACGGTATTGGCGTCCAGTAAATCCACCGAGACGACACCGACCGGAGTTTCAACCCGATGCGTGCCCGGCCGGATTCTGCCCATATGTGCCAGAGTGACGCCCAGACCGATGGTGCCATGCCCGCACATGCCAAGAACTGCATCCGCATCAAAATAGATCACGCCGGTCTCACACCCTGGATCTTCGGGCGCGACCAGAAGCCCCCCCACCATTCCGGGCTGCCCACGCGGCTCCAGCAAGATGGATTTGTAGAACGCCTCATGCTCGGTGGCCAAGCGTCGTGCACGCTCTGCCAGCGGGCCGGACCCCAGATCGGGGCCGCCGTCGAGGATCACCCGCGTAGGCATTCCTCCTGTGTGACTGTCAATCACATGCATTCAGCAATGACTCCGCCCTGGCCGAACCAATCAGTAAACCAAGTGCGGAACAGGTCGTATTGCTGTTCGCAATAGTTGCGCTGGGCATCTGTCAACTCGTCGGTTTCGTTGAAGTGCAAACGGTATTCCTCTTCGCCGTTCAGGACCAGCAGGTGTTTGTAATACAGCACCAGATCGGTGCCCTCGTCAAAGCTGGCCAGCACACCAAAGGCCTCTTCCAGTTCCCGCGCGCGCAGGCGCGCTTCGGCATGACCGGCCGCCGCTTTCTGGCACAGGGCAGCCAGCAGCAGTGCTTCTTTCGGCAGGGCAGTGCCAATCCCTGTGATCGAACCGGTGGCGCCGCAATTGACGAAGCCATGGTAGACCTCGGTGTCCACACCAACCATCAGTGTAACCTGATCATCCTTCGAGGTAATGTGTTCCGCCGCATAGCGCAGATCGCTTTTGCCACCGAATTCCTTGAACCCAACCAGGTTGGGATGATCTGCGCGCAATTCCAGGAACAGATCGGCGCGCGTCGCGAAGCCGTAAACCGGGCTGTTATAGATGATTGCCGGAATATCAGGTGCGGCCGACAGGATCGCTTTGAAATGATTACGCTGCGCCGCGATGGACGATCCACGCGACAATACACGCGGGATCACCATAAGCCCTGCCGCTCCAACCTTTTGCGCATGCGCGGCAAGCGCCACGGCGGATTTCGAATTTATCGCACCTGTGCCGACGACAACGGGCAGTCCGGCCGCGATCAGACGTTCGACACCTTCCATCCGTTCGGCATCCGACAAGAGAGGCCAGTCGCCCATCGAGCCGCAATAGACCACGGCAGACATACCCGCTGCGATCATTTCCTTGCCCTTTTTCACCAGCGCGTCAAAATCCGGTGTCCGGTCCGGTTTGCAGGGGGTCATCAGGGCTGGCATGGTGCCGGTGAAGATATTCTGGGACATGAAGGTAACCTTCCTAATTGTTTTGGGGCGGGGGCTTTTATCGCACATTCGCCAGGAATTTGCGGGTGTGTTCAGATTGGGCTTCGTTAAAAATCTGGGCGGGCGGGCCGATCTCTTCCATCACGCCCTGATGAAAAAAAGCAACCCGGTCTGATACATCACGAGCGAAACCCATCTCATGCGTGACGCAAATCATCGTCATCCCTTCTTCGGCCAAAAGCCGCATCGTGTCGAGAACTTCGCCCACCAGTTCAGGATCCAGCGCCGAGGTTGCTTCGTCAAACAGCATGTATTCCGGCTCCATCGCCAGCGCGCGGGCAATGGCAAGACGCTGCTGCTGACCACCCGATAAGGCCGAGGGGAAGACGTTCAGCTTTTCGCCCAACCCTACATGGGTCAACTGCTTTGCGGCAATGTCACGCGCCTCGTCTCTCGACTTGCCTTTGACAATCTTCGGGGCCAACGCAACGTTTTCCAGTGCTGTCAGATGCGGAAAGCTGTTCCATTGCTGGAACACCATCCCCAGCTTTGTGCGCAGCTTGTTGATGTCGGTGCCTTTTGCATGAACATCAATGCCATCAACCCTGACCGATCCCTGCTGGATCGGTTCCAGCGCGTTGATGCAATAGAGAAGGGTCGATTTGCCGGAGCCTGACGCACCGATCACCGACAGAACTTCTCCTTTCTGCACATCCAGATCGATACCTTTCAGCACATGCAGCGATCCGAAATATTTGTGCAGGTCGCGAATTTCGATCATTGGGCCCACCTTTTTTCTAGCGACGCGGAATACCGCGAAATCGGATAGCTGAGCGCGAAATAGAACGCGCCAGCGATTGTCAGGATCAGGAATGGTTCCTGCGTGCGGGTGATCAGGATCTGGCTGGCTTTCAGCAGTTCAACATAGCCCAGAACCGAGACCAGCGCGCTGTCTTTCATCACACCCAGCGCGACCCCGACCCATGCAGGGAACACCGCGCGCCCTCCGATCGGGAAGACGACATATCGCAGATCCTGCCAATAGGTCATGCCCAGGCTGCGCGCGGCGCGGCGCATCGGATCACCAACGGCTTCAATCCCGCCGCGCGCCACATTCGCAACCAGTGCTGCCGTGTAGATGGACAGGATCACCACGCCCGAGGCAAACGGGTCCAGATTGAGCCCGACAATAGGTGCAAAGTTGTAAAACAGCACCAGCTGGATGATCAGAGGGACCGACCGGAAAATATCCAGAACCGGAGCCAACGTCAGGGTCGCTGCCAGTTTGCCCTCGTACAGAAGCCAACCGCACACCACGCCAAAAACCGTTCCAATGGAAATCGAAAGCACTGAAATCCAGAGCGTTCGCAGCGCGGCTTCGCCCAGAAACCACAGATCGTTGATGTTGAAGCCGCTGAAAAAGCTGACAGTGGGTTGCATCTGTGCCTCCTTCAGTAGCGGAAAAGCCGGGACGCCAGCAGGCGCGAGGCAAGCAGGATGATTTTGACGATCACGTAATAAATGACCGCGGTGACGGCGAAATATTCAAAGATTCGGAAAGTGCGCGAGGCAAAGAACTGGGTCTCGCCCGACAATTCCCGGAAGCCGACCAGCATACCCAGTGACGACATTAGAACAGCCCAGACCATCTGGTTCGTGATCGGATGATAGACAATGCGAAACACCTGCGGAATCACGACGCGTGTGTAAGCCTGCCACGCGGTCATGCCCAGCGATCGGGACGCGCGTAGCTGTGTCTCGGGGACGGCCTGAAAGCCGCCACGGAAGTTTTCAGCCAGATAACCGGCGCAATTGAATGTCAGCCCGGCCAGCACGATGAAGTACGGCGATAGATGCAGGCCAAAGGCACCAAGCCCGAAGCCGAAAAAGAACAGCTGGAACAGCGCCGGAGTATTGCGCGCCAGTTCGACCCAGGCTGAGGCGAACCAGTAAAGCGGACCTTTCAGGTGCAGCCGCGTCAGCGCCAGACAAAGTCCGATGATAATGCCAAGGACCATTGCCAGCACGGCAACCTGTATCGTCAGCAGCGATGCCTCAAGCAGGTCCGGCAGGCTTTTCATCACCGGCCGCCAATGGAAGTTATAGTCGAACACGGGTGTTCCTCACGCAATCTACCGGTCCTTTCGCCCGGCCATAGCCGGACGAAAGCATGGAGTAGGAAAGGGTCAGTACATTACGCCGGGAATGCGCAGCTCAGGCGCTTCGCCGCCGACATATTTACCCCAATGCTCCTGATAGCGGCCCGATCGCACCTGGTGGGTCACGAACAGGTTCAGGAAGTTCAGCCAGGTGACATCTTCGCGCTTGCCTACAACCGAAGTGTAGTCGGTGGTCCATGGCATGCGAGGGCCGGCAACAACAGTGTCATATTGCTGGGTAATCGGCAGCACGGCAGTGTTTGTGGTAATGCCGATATCGGCCTTGCCCTGAGCCACCGCTAGGAAAACCTCATTCTCGGACTGGTAGCCCTGGTAATTGCCTTCTTCGCCCCATTCGGCGGCGATCTTCAGCCATTCCTGCTCGGGCACGGTGCCGATCGCGGCGGCCACGCGCTTGCCACGGATATCCTCGAAGGTCTCAATGCCGCTTTCGGCATTCACGACACCCTGCGCATAATAGATGGCGTAAGGAATGGTAAAGCCCACCGTCCGCGCCCGTTCAAGGCTGTCCGAGGTTGCTCCGAACACAACGTCTGCGCGTCCGGTGACGATCACTGGCAGGCGTTCGGCCCAGGTCAACGGCAGGATTTCGGCCTCAACTTCAAGTGCGGCGGCCAGATCATTGCAGTATTCGACGTCAAAGCCTGCCGGTTCGTTATTCGCGTCGCGATACCCAATTGGCGGAAAATCCAACACAACTCCGCAGCGCAATGTCCCGCGATCTACGACATCGTCCAGCGTGTCCGCCATCGCAGGAGCTGTGGTGATAGTGGTGAGGGCCGCCAGTGCGGCGAGTTTCTTGAGCATGTGATCCTCCCTGAATCAATCGATACGCGCAGCTATAGAGGATATTGTATCCAACATCCAGTATTTTGTTGAGCAGGAAAAGCCAGCTTTCAAAAGGTGTCGTGGCTCTTGGATGTGATTGAAATGACTGACTTGGCCCGCGTGGAAGGCCCTCGTTCGTTGGCGGCCAAATGGATTTGACACCATGTGCTACTGGAGTTGGAGGTTTTTGGCTGAACGTGGCCCGTCGTCAAACGTGAAGGTGCATTGTGCTCAGAGGCTGGGGAGATTTCAGCTTGAGACGGAATACCTTTTGTGATGGGAGTGTGCGGTCGCCCAGGCAACTCCAGCCTGTGTCTTTCAAAGAAAAGCGGCAATGCTGACCCGCGCAGCCAAATGCGCGTTCGGTCAGACTTTGACGGCTTGTAGTTCTTCGAGCAGGTCGAGGAGTTGGTTGAGTTTTTCTCGTCCCATTTGTTTTTCGATGCTTTGGTAGA
>NZ_JBQFQV010000008.1:0-173137 GCF_056537065.1 Ruegeria sp. CH2 | reverse complement strand
GGTCAGCCAGAAAAGGTCGCTCATATCACCACTCCATTTTTCGAGCCGTGAATCATGCAGCGCCTTGAAAATCAATGCATCCTGACCCTAGGCATCGGTAGTTAGTTCCAATGCAAAGTCGTATTCTGAGAGTGTGTTGGTTTCTTGGGGCGCGCCAATTTTCCGGTACTTATTTCGCGTCTACGTCAATCGCCTCGCCAAGTGTTTTGAGCAATTCATTCAGGTTTTCGCGCTGCGTGAGTGATAACCCTCTCAAGAGCCGATGTTGTGTTTCAACGTGATCTGAAACGACATTTTCGATTTTTGAGAACCCGGCCTTGGTCAAACGTATCAAAAAACCCCGTTTATCTTCAGGATTTGGTACGCGCTCTACCAGACCAGCCTTGACGAGCTGGTCAATCCGGTTGGTCATTGTCCCGGACGTCACCATGGTCAGGTCAAGCAATTCCCCGGGCGACAAGCCTTCAGGCTTTCCGGATCTGCGCAGAGTCGCCAGTACATCAAAGCTGGCGAGGTTAAGCCCGTAAACCTTCCAGGTTTTGTCCATCTCTTTTCTGAGTTGAGCCACCAGGCGGGAGAGACGCCCAATCGTTTCCATCGGTCCGACATCAAGGTCGGGTCGGGCTTTGTTCCATTGCGAAATGATACGATCAATGTGGTCCATGGAAGCATATTGCGAAGATTTATCTTGACGTCAAGAGAATGAGGAATATCTTGACGTCAAGATAAATGGAGATTCCTCATGAAACATCATGTCGACATCGCGCTCACTGCAATCGCGCCGCTGGTCTGGGGCAGCACGTACTACGTTACGACTGAATTCCTTCCGGCCGGGTATCCAGTCACTATGGCTGCCCTGCGGGCTTTGCCCGCTGGCCTGCTACTGCTTGTTCTTGCCCGGCAATTGCCGCAGGGTATCTGGTGGATACGCGCCTTCGTTCTCGGTGCGCTCAACTTCACCGCGTTCTGGACATTGCTATTTGTGGCGGCGTACCGACTGCCTGGCGGTGTAGCCGCAACTGTTGGGGCGGTTCAGCCTTTGATTGTCGTATTCTTGGCCGGGGTACTGATTGGTACGACGGTCAAGGTGTCTGCGGTGGTCGCGGCACTGATCGGTATCTTTGGGGTCGGACTTCTTGTTCTTGGTTCGGGGATTTCACTTGATCCGATTGGAGTGGTTGCGGGCATCGGGGGCGCAGCCTCCATGGGGGCGGGCACAGTTCTGACCCGGAAGTGGCAAGCCCCTGTGCCCCTTTTGACTTTGGCGGCCTGGCAACTCACGGCAGGGGGGCTGTTGCTGGTACCCTTGGCGCTTTTGTTTGAGCCTGCGTTTCCACCATTGAATACGCAAAACATCACCGGCATCGTCTATCTCACTCTGATCGGGGCTGCGCTGACATACATCTTATGGTTCCGGGGCGTTTCCCGGATCGAACCCGGCGCCGTTTCAGCCCTTGGTTTTCTCAGCCCGCTTTCCGCAGTCATTATTGGATGGATGCTTCTTGGTCAGGCTTTGACACCCACCCAGATCGCCGGAGCCGGGGTTGTGCTCACGGCAATCTGGCTTGGACAGCGTGCTGGGCGTATTAGCCCTCTCGTTCTTTCAGAAACTGCCCATACACACCTCGTCTCAAAAGGAGAATGCTCATGAAACTTGTCGTATTTGGTGCAACTGGCGATGTCGGTTCTCGTGTCGTGACTGAGGCGATCTCGCGTGGCCATGACGTTACCGCGGCAGTTCGAAACGAGGCAGGGATCGAAAACCTGCCCAAAGGCGCCAAGCCGATTGTTGCGAATGTTGCGGACCCTGCGGCTTTGGCCGCGGCCATGGCTGGTCAGGATCTGGCCGTAAGCGCTGTGCGCGCACCAGCCGGGCGTGAGGGCGAAGTCGTTGCTCTGACCCGTTCCATTTTGGACGCCGCATCCCTTGCAGATCTTCGGGTGATCATTGTCGGCGGTGCCGCGCGTCTGCATCTACCCGATGGTAGCCCACACACCGTCTTGACAGATCCCGACTTTCTGCCCGAGAGCATTGTTCCAACCGCGCGTGCATCCATGGCACAGTGGGAACTCTGTTCATCCGATGCCTCGGCAAACTGGACCTATGCCAGCCCATCCGCATTATTGCAGCCCGGTGAGCGCCTAGGTGTCTTCAGAACCGACACAGATAACCTGATTGTCGATGACGCCGGCAACTCAGAAATCTCCATGGAAGATTTTGCAGTGGCAATTGTAGATGAGGCTCAATCGCCCAAATATCCACGCGCCGCCTTTACCGTAGGCTATTGAACCTCCAACGACCTAGTCGTTTTGGGAGAGCGCCCCGCCTGCAGTTCGCAAGCGGGGTATTTTCTCGAATGCGGTCTCGTCACGCGACCTTACGAATACGAACAGGCCGCACCACGGCATCGACAGTCGCTGACGTAAGGCAGCTATGAGCCGATTCAACAGGGCGGTCCATGGCGGCTGGTGAGAAACTGCAGGCTCACCAATGACCGAGAAAAGCCCCATCGCCACAGGGCAGGTAAATGTCTCACCCAGGATGGCCAGACCCGGCATCACACCGACACCGGCGCGCAGATACACCTGGCTTGCGACGTCCATGGACCCTAGCGTTTGCACCAGTTTGAAATAGATCGGCAGGGCCACACCAGTGCACAAGGTCAAAAGAACGCTTGTTGCCGCCAATGCTGTTACACTCGGCGTCAAGGTCCATGGACGGTCCAGCAGCAGCTTAGCGCCCATCACCAAAACGCTCCGTCGGATCGCATGTCTGACTAAGGAAGTGTGACCACCACTCTCACGAGTGGGTTTTTCCATCTTGATCTCTGGCCAGAAACCATTCCCTGGGGAGCCGCAGCAAGCTGATGCTCAGATAATCAGCTTGGATCAAGGCAAACACGTATTTTTGATTCACTTCTGCAACATTCTTGTGAATGCTGCATTCCCGTCTCTTTTCCGCCGGATTTTGTGCTGATAAGCAATGATTGAATATCGGGATGTTAAATAGTGCGAGTGGGCAGATGAGAGCCGGAGTTAACGGTCAGGTAGCCATTTCATGGGATCAAACTGAAATCGACGGACTCGAGGACGCGCCTCTGGCGTGTCTGGCCGTCGGCGCGGCTTGGTCATGGCGCGGACAGGCGATAGTGCTGAGCGCAGAAGCCGAGAGCAGCGTCGAACAGATTGGATATGCGCGGGGCGCTGCAACCCGCATACAAAACCGCTTCCCGATTGTCCGGGAAATCTCCGGCTACGTGACCGGAGCTTTGACGCTTACCAATGGGTCGCAGCGGTTTTCAGCCAACCTTGTTGCCGACACCAATGATGCAGCGCCGACCATCGTTTTCGATGGCGCTTGCCCGCCACGGGATGAAGAATTCTGGATCGTCGACGTGACCGAGGTTGTGATGGTGCACAAGGCGGGTGTTGAAGGCGGCGGGAATGTCGTTGCCTTTCCGGCCTGAACGCGACCTGCATTTTTCTTGATGAAAGCGGTGTGACGGCAACCGTCGCTATGCGCGCAGGGGCCTGTGCTGCCTGCGGCGAACATATCTTTGCAGATATTCGAAACTGCGTTGAATGCCGTGTTGACTCTGCCGGCTTTGCGGATATAAGCGCGGCTTCATTGGTGTTGGTGGCCCCCGCAAGGGGAAGCCTGTCATGAGGGAAACCTCAAGAGGACAACGCCCTTCATAGTTGCCCGTTTGGGCATCGACCTAAAGAAGGAGATCAGCCGTGACCAAACGCACGTCTGCCAAGTACAAAATCGACCGCCGGATGGGCGAAAACATCTGGGGTCGTCCGAAATCCCCGGTCAACCGTCGTGAATACGGCCCCGGCCAGCACGGCCAGCGCCGCAAAGGCAAACTGTCGGACTTCGGTCTGCAGCTGCGTGCCAAGCAGAAGCTGAAAGGCTACTACGGCGACCTGACCGAAAAGCAGTTCCGCCGCATCTATGCCGAAGCCGAGCGTGTCAAAGGCGACACCGGTGAAAACCTGATCGGCCTGCTGGAGCGCCGTCTGGACGCCGTCGTCTATCGTGCCAAGTTCGTACCGACCGTCTTCGCTGCGCGTCAGTTCGTGAACCACGGCCACGTCAAAGTGAACGGCAAGCGGGTGAACATCCCCAGCTACCGCGTCAAAGAAGGCGACGTCATCGAAGTGCGTGACAAGTCCAAGCAACTGGCTGTTGTTCTGGAAGCTGTTGCCCTGGCCGAGCGTGATGTTCCTGACTACATCGATGCTGACCACTCGAAAATGACCGCAACGTTCGTTCGCGCACCGGGCCTGAGCGATGTGCCGTACCCGGTCATGATGGAACCGAACCTGGTCGTCGAATTCTACGCGAAGAACTGATCTTCGCATTCCGACCTGGAATTCAGAGCCGCACCTTTGGGTGCGGCTCTTTTCATTTTCAGCCCAGCAGAACGATATCTGACGCGCCTGCGCTGCGACGCAGCTCGTGAATGTCTTTTAGTTCCGGGTCGTTGATCCATCCCAGCGCCGCGTCCCGGTTGGGAAAGGAAAGTAGGGCTGCAACGTCAGGCAAGTCCGGCGTGCCGTCCAGCGCGGTTGTTTCTTTGGTGGCGTGTTCGACCTTTCCGCCATGGCGGGCCAGTGCAGGCCCGGCCTGTTCGCGATAAGCGGCCAGCGCGTCGGGATTCTTTACGGTAAGTTTTGCGTAGGCATAGATCATGGCTTTGCTCCTTGATGTGTGGGCAAAAGCTAGGGTGTGATCTGCTTTGCGAAAACGCGTGTATTTGCATCAGTGATATGCGAATTTGCATGTATGGATATTCATTGGGATGATTACCGGGCCGTACTCGCCGTGGTCCGCAGGCGCACCCTGTCCGCCGCGGCACAAGAGCTTGGCGTCAACTACACAACTGTTGCCCGCCGTATAGCCCGCGCCGAAGCTGCGACAGGCGAAGTGCTGTTCGAAAGGCTGACTGACGGGTATCGACCGACAGAAGCAGCGCACCTAGTCGCTGCGTATGCTGCCCGGATGGAAAGCGCAGAACACGCAATGCTGCGCGGTTTGTCAGGGCGGGATGCCCGGTTGGAAGGGCAGCTGACCTTAACCGCGCCGCAACTGTTAATTGCCCATGTGCTGGCCCCGGCGCTGGGCGAGTTTGCTCAAAGGCACCCTGCTGTGTCTTTGCAGGTGCGCGCGGCAAACGAGATTCTGGACCTTAATCGGCGCGAAGCCGATATTGCGATCCGGATCAGCCGCAACCCCGGCGATACGTTGAAAGGTCTGCGCCTGACGCAACAGCACAGCGCTTGTTTTGCCACGTCGGAATGGGCCGCGCGAATGCGGCAAGATCCGAATGCGCCCGTGGATTGGTTGCTTTATGAAAAGCAGCCGAACCTGCCGGACGGCGTCGACAAAATCTATCCGAACTCGCGGATACATATGCGCTTTGATGACATGGTCGCGATGGCGGCTGCCGCACAATCAGGGTTGGGCGTTGTGCGTATGCCGGTGTTTCTGGGCCGCTCACTTCGGGGCTTGGTGCAGGTTCCGGTCCTTTCACCGCAACCCTACGCAGATATCTGGATCGTGGCGCACCCGGACGTTTGGCCTTCGGCAAAACTGGTCGCGTTCCGCGATATCGCGGTGCCCTTTTTCAAACAAAAACGCCCGCTGTTTACGGCGTGATCAAATCGGCAAAGGCCGTCCTTCGGCGATTGCTTCCATCGCGAAATACGACGTGACGCTGTCCAGCTCGACCTTTTCGATCAGCCGTTGATACACCCTGTCGTAAGACGCCATATCCTGTGTGACGACTTTCAGCTGATAATCGTAGTCACCGCCAATCCGATGAAAATCCACGACCTCGGGGATCGTCAGAACGTGGCTGCGAAAGGCCTGTAGCCACTCGGCCGAATGATGCCGCGTGCGCAGCATGACAAAGACCACAAGGCTCAGGCCCAATTTCTCGCGTGCGATGCGGGCGGTTGAACCGATCAGGACGCCATCTTCGTTCAAAGCCTTCAGCCGCCGCCAGCAGGCGTTCTGCGAAAGCCCCGCACGATCCGCTAACTCCCGTTGCGACAGGGTGGCGTCCTTCTGCAGTTCTTTCAGAATGCGTGTGTCAATTTGATCCAATTTTGATGCCATTACTGATCATATGACACAAAGATTTTAAAATCTATGCAATAATAGGTGAAGTTTTCGCGCTAACAATAAATCACATTAGTCGGACAGTTAGGAGCCAATGCAATGTCCCTGTCCAAGTTTCGTGCGGAACTCTGTTCCACCGCTCACAATTCAAACCTGCGCGATGGGCTGATCGGAGAAAATGTTCTGATCCCGGGTCTGCATGGGGACGTGCCGCTTGTCTATGCGGATTACGTCGCTTCGGGTCGCGCCTTGCGGCAGGTCGAAGACTTTGTGGCGCAACATGTGTTGCCGTTTTATGCGAACAGCCACACCGAGGCCTCTTACTGCGGATCTTACATGACACATCTGCGCCGCGAGGCGCGGGCGGAAATAGCCCGCATTGTTGGTGCCCAGGAAGAGGACGCGGTGATCTTCACCGGGTCCGGCGCCACTGCGGGGCTCAACCGGTTGGTCAGCCTGCTCGGGGTGGCAGAGGCCGACCAACCGGTTGTCTTGATTGGTCCGTACGAGCATCACTCGAACATCCTGCCCTGGCGGGAAAGCAAGGCACTTGTGGTTGAAATCCCCGAGGCCGAAGGCGGCGGGGTTGATCTGGGGGCGCTGGAAAGCGCGCTCTTGACCCATGCAGGCGCAGATCTTCTGATCGGTTCCTTTTCGGCGGCGTCCAATGTAACCGGAATTGTCACAGACCCTGATCCGGTGACTCGGTTGCTCAAGGCGCACGGCGCTGTGGCGATTTGGGATTACGCCGGGGGCGGGCCTTACCTGCCGATGGATATGGGGCCGGCGGACGCGCGCAAGGATGCGATTGTCGTTTCCCCGCACAAGTTCCCGGGCGGTCCGGGGGCGTCGGGTGTTCTGATCGTAAACCGGGCTGCGGCCAAACGGAACTGCCCCAGCTGGCCGGGCGGCGGCACCGTCAGTTTCGTGTCACCGTGGCGGCATGACTACAGCGCGGACCTGTCTGCGCGGGAAGAGGCGGGAACGCCCAACGTGATCGGTGATATCCGAGCGGCGCTTGCCTTTATCGTCAAGGATGTCGTCGGCACAGAAGAAATCGCAAGACGCGAGGCGCAGTACAACCAGATGGCGCTGGACGGGTGGAAGGATAACCCGCACCTGACATTGCTTGGGGTCAATAATTCGCATCGCCTGCCGATCTTCTCTTTCCTTGTGCGCGACAACGCGGGACAGCCTGTGCATCAGCAGCTGTTTACCCGGATGCTCAGCGACGTCTACGGCATTCAGGCACGTGGCGGGTGTGCCTGCGCAGGGCCTTATGCCCACCGCCTGCTGGGGATTGACCGCGCCGCGTCCGAGGCGCTGCACGCGGCTTTGTCTGCGGGCGAAGAGATGAAGAAACCCGGCTGGGTACGCCTGAATTTCTCGTACCTGATGAGCGAGGAAACGGTTCAATTCATCATCGACAGTGTCAATGATCTGTCCCGCCGTACCGAGGAATTCGTGCCGTATTACAACGCCGACCCGGCGACTGCGCGCTTCAAGGCCGCATGATGGAATTGTCGCTTTTCTCAATCCGTTGAGACAGGTATGAGGGGCCCAATCAACGGAGCCTCTCATGACCAAGATCACCCCGCAACCCGGCATTATGGACATCGCGCTTTATCAGGGCGGCCAGTCGCATGTGGCGGGGGTTGAGCATGTGATCAAGCTGAGCTCGAACGAGAACCCGTTCGGCCCCAGCCCCAAGGCGATTGAGGCGGTGCGCGACAGCGCGGCCACTTTGCATCGGTACCCCAACACCGACCACGCCAGTTTGCGCGCGGCCATCGGCGCGCGTCACGGACTGGACCCTGCGCAGATCATCTGCGGTGTCGGCAGCGACGAGGTGCTGCAATTCATCGCTCAGGCCTATGCAGGGCCGGGGGATGAGGTGATCTATACCGAACACGGGTTCTCCATGTACCCGATCATCGCCCGCATGGCAGGTGCCGCACCGGTCATGGTGGCCGAGCGCGACCGCAAAGTCGATGTGGATGCCATTCTGGCCGCCGTAACCAGCCAGACGCGGATCGTGTTTGTGACCAACCCCGGTAACCCGACCTCGACCATGATCTCGAACGACGAGCTGGACCATCTGGCACAGGGTCTGCCTGATACCTGCCTGATGGTTCTGGACGGTGCCTATGCCGAATTCGTCGACGGTTTCGATGGCGGCGCGTCTTTGGTGGATGCGTATGAGAACGTAATCATGACCCGCACATTCTCGAAAGTGTACGGGCTGGGCGGGATGCGGGTCGGCTGGGGGTATGCGCACCAATCGATTATCGATGTTCTGAACCGGGTGCGTCAGCCCTTCAACCTGTCTTTGACAGCCCTGGCCGCAGCCGAAGCAGCGATCAGCGACGTCGATTTCCTGACGTTCTGCCAATCCGAAAATGCGCGCCTTCGGGTGTGGCTGGCCGAGGCGCTGGACAA
This sequence comes from Ruegeria sp. CH2, assembly GCF_056537065.1. Lineage (NCBI taxonomy): Bacteria > Pseudomonadati > Pseudomonadota > Alphaproteobacteria > Rhodobacterales > Roseobacteraceae > Ruegeria > Ruegeria sp. CH2. Next base: position 164,568 of record NZ_JBQFQV010000008.1, on the reverse strand, counting down.
GATCGGCGTGCCCTCGGACCCGTCCTGCACCAATTTCATCCTCGCGCGTTTTGCCGACAGGACCGAGGCCGAGGCCTGTGACGACTATCTGAAGACGCAGGGTTTGATTGTCCGCCGGGTTGCAGGCTACAACCTGCCGAATGCCCTGCGGATCACCGTGGGCGATGAGGAAGCCTGCCGCCGCGTCGTTGCGGCGATTACAGCATTCAAAGAGGGCGCAGCATGAGCCAGATTTACGACCGGGTTGCGCTGATCGGGCTGGGCCTGATTGCCTCCTCCATGTTCTGGGCGATCAAGCGTGGAGGCCTGGCCGGGGAAGTGACCGGCTATGCCCGGTCCGAGGCGACACGTGACACGGCGCGCAGAATCGGGCTGTGCGACCGCGTCTGTGACACGGCACGCGAAGCGGTCGAAGGTGCTGATCTTGTCGTTCTTTGCGTGCCCGTGGGGGCAATGGGAGCCGTCGCAGAAGACATCGCACCCGTGCTCAAGCCCGGCGTGACCCTGTCGGATGTGGGGTCGGTCAAGCAGCATGTCATTCAGGCGGTTCAGCCGCATATCCCCGAAGGTGTGCATTTCATTCCCGCGCATCCTTTGGCTGGGACAGAGCATTCCGGTCCGGAATCGGGTTTCGCCAAATTGTTCGACAATCGCTGGTGCCTGCTGGTGCCCGTCGAAGGGACCGACCCGGATGCAATCGCCCGCCTTCGGGCGTTGTGGGAAGGTATGGGGTCCCATGTGGATGAGATGGACGCGGATCATCACGATCTGGTTCTGGCCGTCACGTCCCATGCGCCGCACCTGATCGCCTACACGATGGTTGGTGTGGCCGACGATCTGCGCCGGGTGACCGATAGCGAAGTGATCAAATACTCGGCCGCGGGATTCCGGGATTTCACCCGCATTGCGGCATCTGACCCGACCATGTGGCGTGATGTGTTCCTGTCCAATAAAGATGCGACGCTGGAAATCCTGGGCCGGTTCACGGAGGAGCTGTTTGCGCTGCAACGTGCCATCCGCACCGGGGACGGGGAACATTTGTTTGACTACTTCACCCATACCCGTGCTATTCGTCGCGGCATCATCGATGCAGGGCAGGACACCGACGCACCGGATTTCGGGCGGGGAAAGGCAGGTTCATGAGGTCATACCGGGGGCAATTTCTGATCGGGATCATGGCGTTGTGCGCCATGGCCACACAGGCAGCACCTCTGGAACGATCTCTGGTTCCTCCTGCACGTCCGATTCTGGACCAGCACAACGTACAGGTTGTGTCCGCCGTTGCCCCGGTGTCCGTCGCGGCCATAACCGATCTGCGCCCCATCTCACGTCCGGTTTCACCGCAGGTCACTGCTGCACTGGCGCGACCTTCGGATTTGCCACTGCTGGGGCCCGACACCTCGCTGATACCTAACATGAGGCCTGAATCCCTTGAACAGCAGGTGCTTTTCAAAAAACGCAAACTGCGCAAAGGGTCCGTTTGCGGAGATATCGCAATTCAGGGCAAGCCCGTCGGAAGGGTCGGCAGCGAGAATTCAGCCTGTGGCGTAAAAGATGCGGTGCAGATCACCTCTGTTTCCGGTGTGGCACTCAGCCGCCCATCGACAATGGATTGCGGCACCGCCGTTGCACTGAACAAATGGGTCGATAAGACAGTCAAACCCACCTTCAAACGTCGCGGCCCGGTGGTCGAGTTGCAGGTGGCGGCTCATTATGCCTGCCGAACCCGCAACAACCGCAAAGGCGCGCGGATTTCCGAGCACGGCAAAGGACGGGCCATTGATATTTCAGCCTTCAAAATGGCCGATGGCGAGGTGGTGACCGTCCTCGCAGGATGGCGCAAGAACCCGTCAAAGAAGCAATTGCAGAAGATCTGGCGCGGCGCGTGTGGCCCGTTCGGCACCGTTTTGGGGCCGAACTCGGACAGCTACCATCGCGATCATTTCCATCTGGATACGGCACGCTACCGCAGCGGAGCGTATTGCCGTTAACGAAGGATCAGCCGCGGGGCAGGGCCCAGCGGCACCGGCCCCAAGGCGACAAAACCATCCCGGAAGTTCAGCTGAAGGTCCAGCGCGTTGGGGTTGCCGCCCAGCCCTGCCAGAAAATTCAGTGCGCGGGTGACAGGATCAACCGCCTGATCAGGCAGGGCACCTGCCGCGTTTGCCATGTCGATCATATCACGCCAGTTCTCGGCTTTGACGGCGATCTCACCACTGGGAACACCCTGCGCGTCTACATCCAGTTTACCGGCAGCAAACAGACGCAACCCACCCCATTTGATCTCGGCCAGTCGCAGGTCGATGGCCACGGGCTGTGGTCTGCTGTGTTCCAGCGCTGACCTGTCCCAGACTTTGCTGAACGTGGTGATCATGTCCAGTTCCAGCGTTTCGAAGGACTGCGGCAGCGACGCGGCCGAATTCATAAGGGCCCGCAACCGGTCGCCGGGTGTGAACCCATCCGCGTGGGCGGTAATGGCATAGGCTTCGGGCAGGGATGTTTGCGCCATGATCAGGCTCAGGGTGTCCCCGGCGGCCAGTGCAGTGGTGTTCTCGGTCACCGACCATGCCCCTGCCGTCAGCGCCAGTTTCTCAAGCACAAGCGAAACGCCGGGCTGCAACTGTAGTTCTGCAATCAATTCATCGGCGACAATCGTTGAGGTTTGATCGTAGTAAGACAGTCGTTGCGGCGTCTCGGCAAACCGCAGCACCTGCCGGCCGGGCCAGATCGCGGGGCTTTCGAATTCGATCCAGTCCGCACGCCAGGCTGTGCCATTCACCGGATCTGCAAGGGCAGGGTTGTTCAGACGAGTCACGTGATGGGTCGGATACCCTGCCGTTGCCACGTCCGAGAAATCAGCCAGCCAGCCGCGCGCCTGTTGTTGATCAAACCAGCCAGTGATTGCCGCGCGCAGACCATATCCGGCGACAAACCAATATGCGCTCCACAGGATGCCGACAAAAATGATCACTCGTATGACACGGCGCATGAGCTTTGGCCCTTTTTCCTGCCTCGGAATTGATGTTTATAGGCCCAAACGGGCAAGGACCAGTGCAATGACGATGTGGGTTTTCGGTTATGGATCGCTGCTGTGGAATCCGGGCTTTCCGGTCGCGCGCAGCGAACGCGCGACACTGCATGGCTATGCCCGGTCCTTCTGCATGAGCTCGATCCACCACCGGGGGACCGAGGAAGAGCCGGGGCTGGTGCTGGCGCTGGACGAGCAGGCGAACGCCAGTTGCACCGGTTTGGCCCTTGCGGTTGAAACCGGTCACGAAGACCGCACTCTGCACGAACTGCGCGAGCGCGAGCTGATCTCGTCGGCCTATGTCGAACGTATGCTGGATGTGCATCTGGAAAATGGCGACATTGTCAACGCCGTGACCTATGTGATCGATGCCGACCATGTGCAGTATTGCGGCGGGATGCCGTTGGAGGATCAGGCCCGGATCATCGCCCATGCGGTTGGCGGGCGCGGCCCGAATGACGAATACCTGTACAATACCGCCGAACATCTGGCCGAGATCGGCCTGCGCGACGCCGATCTTGAGTGGTTGGCGCAACGGGTGCGCAGTATTACCGCATAAACTCTTGGCGTCACCAGTGGAATTTCGCTAGTTTCGACGCAGAGCAGGCAAATACCGGGAACCACGCGCATGGCGCAGGCACATCAGGGCGCGAGACCCCATTTCTCGCATCCAACACGGCAGATTCTGTTGATGTTGATGGCGATCGGCCTGTCCGGGCTGGGTGTGTTTCTGGCGCTGCCCTATGTGTTGCCGGTGTTCTTCGCCAACCCGTACCTGAACGGCTTCATCCTGATGGTGTTCCTGATCGGCGTTCTTGCCTGTTTCTATCAGGTGACGCAACTGATCGGATCTGTACGCTGGATCGAGGCCTTCGTCGGCGGTGTTGTTCGCGAAGACGCCCGCACGCCGCAATTGTTGGCTCCTTTGGCCTCATTGCTGCGCGAACGGGGCGCGAGGTCGCAGATCAGCTCCACTTCAACCCGCTCGATTCTGGATTCCGTAGCCGAACGGGTCGAGGAAGAGCGGGAGATCACTCGCTATATCACCAACGTGCTGATCTATCTGGGTCTTTTGGGTACGTTCTTTGGACTGGCGACAACCGTACCGGCCATTGTCGATACCATCCGCAGCCTAAACCCGCAGGAGGGCGAGGAAGGGCTGGCCGTTTTCAACCGCCTGATGACCGGGCTCGAGGCGCAATTGCAGGGGATGGGCGTTGCGTTCGGATCGTCTCTGTTGGGTCTGGCCGGGTCGCTGATCGTCGGCTTGCTCGAAGTTTTTGCAGGGCACGGGCAGAACCGCTTCTATCGCGAGCTTGAAGAATGGCTGTCTTCGATCACCCGCTTAGGTTTCGCGGGTGGAGAAGAAGGCGGTGCCGAAATTGCCGTGCTCACGCCGGTGCTGGACGCCATGTCAGAACAGATGGATGCCTTGCAGGATCTGTTCTCTGCGCAGGAAAGCGACCGGGCCGAGGTTTCTGCCAAGCTGGGTTTGCTGGTCGATGTGATCGGTGAGATGAACAACCGTCAGGCCAATACCGAAGGAGTCACCTCGGCTTTGGAACGCGTGGCGCTGGGTCAGGAAGCCCTGCTGGATCACATGCGCGATCACGGCGCGGGTGAAGGCATCGACGCCGAAAGCCGGATGCGCCTGCGCTCGATGGATGTGCAGCTGCTGCGTATCCTCGAAGAGATTTCGGCGGGCCGTCAGGAAAGCATGAACGAGTTCCGAAAGGATATAGAACTGCTGGTCAAGGCGCTGACCCTGCCGCGCGGTGCGGTGCGTACCACGCCGGAAGGAGAATAACCCATGGCGCTGTCCCGCCGCACCGGTCAACGGTTCCAGGGCTCGGTCTGGCCCGGTTTCGTCGACGCGATGACGGGGCTGTTGATGGTGCTGACCTTTGTGCTGACCATCTTCATGGTGATCCAGTTTGTGCTGCGCGAAACCATCTCGGGTCAGGAAGACGAACTGACCACATTGGCCGACGAAATCGCGGCTTTGGCGGGCGCGCTGGGGCTGGAAGAACGCGAAAACAGCCGGTTGCAGGCGCGGCTTGGGGCGTTGAACACCACCCTGTCGCGGGCTGAAGACGATCTCGCGCAAGCCCAGTCACTGATCGCGTCACTGACCACCGAGCGCGACCGTCAGGCTGCCGCATTGGATCAGGCACAGACCCGGATCACCAACTTCGAAGCGCAAGTTGCCGCCCTGCTGGCCGAACAGGAACGGGCACTGGGCGATATTGCAGCGCTTGAAACGCAGCGCGCGCAACTGTTGACCGAGCAAGAGGCGCTGAACCTGGCGCTTGCCCAAAGCCGCGAGGAAATCGACGCGCAGACCGAAGCCGCCCGTTTGGCCGCTGCCCGTCGGGAAGCACTGGAAGCACTGGTGGCGGATCTGGAGCAAGGCAGCGCCGACCGAGACGCCCAGATCACCACCCTTGAACAGCAGCTCAGCGATGAAGAAGCCGCCCGTCTGGCCGAAGCCGCCGCCGCCGAGGCATTGCGTAACCGTCTTCAGGATGCCGATGCCGAGCTGACGGCCATGACACTTGCGCTGGAAGCGCAACGCAAAGAGGCCGAAGACACACTCACCCTGTTGGCCGCAGCACAGGCGGCGCGTGCCGCGTTGGAGCGTCAGTTTGGTGACGTGAACCCGGATCAACTGCGGGCCCAGCTTGAAGCCGCTTTGCAGGCGCAGACGCAAGCGCAGGCGGATGCCGATGCGCAACGCTCTCTGGCCGAGCAGCGGCAGGCCTTGCTGGACCTCGCCAATGCGACGCTTTCGGATGAAAAAGAAATCTCTGCCGAGGCGCAGCGAGAAGCCGCTCTGCTGAACCAGCAGATCGCCGCCCTGCGCGGGCAACTTGGCTCCTTGCAGGCTTTGCTTGACGATTTCGAAGAACGCAACGCTGCCGCCGAGGTGCAGATTCAGACGTTAGGACAGGACCTGAACGCAGCGCTGGCCCGTGCCGCATCCGAAGAACGCAGGCGCCGTCTGCTGGAAGAAGCGGAACGCCTGCGTCTTGAGGCCGAGGCCGAGGCACTGGCCGGGCAGAACCAGGAATTGGCGGCACAGGCCGAGGACCTGCAACGCTATCGCTCGGAATTCTTCGGTCGCCTGCGGGACGTTCTGGGCGGTCAGGAGGGGGTGCGCATCGAAGGTGACCGGTTTGTATTCTCGTCCGAGGTTCTGTTCCCGACCGGGTCCGCCGTACTGTCCGCAGAAGGGCAGCAGGAGGTCGCCAAGGTGGCTAACATCCTACGTAGTGTTGCCGCTGAAATCCCGCCGGGTCTGAACTGGGTGATCCGGGTCGACGGCCACACCGACAACGTTCCTCTGGCAGGGTCGGGCCGGTATCGCGACAACTGGGAGCTCAGCCAGGGTCGCGCGCTGTCGGTCGTGCGCTATATGGTTGACGCGCTGGGCATTCCGCCCAACCGCCTTGCGGCTAACGGGTTTGGAGAATTCCAGCCCGTAAACCCCGCTGACACGCCCGAGGCATACGCGCAAAACCGCCGGATCGAGTTGAAGCTGACCGAAAGGTAAAGACACTGGCCCTTAGCAGCCACGAAAACAAACAGCCGATCCGCAACCGGTTAGTGGCGATCCCGGCCACAGTGACCCGAACCGTTGGAAAATCAAGGCGGTGCATGTCCGCCAGACGTTTCACACGCGGCCTAACCGAGATGCCAACGCGACGCCGGGTAGGCGGGTGAGCCTTGCCAGCGCTGGGCGAAACCAAAAAAACCCGCCTTGGTAGGCGGGTTTTTTGTTAAATGCGGCGGGCGATCAGTCCGCCGTCAGAAGCGGAGGCTTGTCACCCGAAATGCGCGGTTGATCCGGGCCAAGGATCTCAAGATCCAGATCACCTTTCTTGACCGAGACACGGACCACACCGCCTTTTGCCAGCTTGCCAAACAACAATTCTTCGGCCAGCGGTTTCTTGATGTATTCCTGAATGACGCGACCCAGCGGGCGCGCACCCATCTTGTCGTCATACCCTTTATCCGCCAGCCATTCGGCGGCTTTGGGTGTCAGATCAATGGTCACACCACGATCCAGCAACTGCGCTTCCAGTTGCAGGACGAATTTCTCGACCACCTGCAAAATGACCTCTTTCGGCAGCGGCGCGAACGAGATCACGGCATCCAGACGGTTGCGGAATTCCGGCGTGAACATGCGTTCAATCGCGGCGGTGTCTTCGCCCTCGCGACGGTCACGACCGAACCCGATCGCGGCCTTGGCCTGCTCTTGCGCCCCCGCGTTCGAGGTCATGATCAGCACCACGTTGCGGAAGTTCACTGTACGGCCGTTATGGTCGGTCAGTTCCCCATGGTCCATCACCTGCAACAGGATGTTGAACACGTCCGGGTGCGCCTTTTCAATCTCGTCCAGCAGCAACACACAATGTGGATGCTGGTCGACACCGTCGGTCAGCAGGCCGCCCTGATCGAACCCGACATAGCCCGGAGGCGCGCCGATCAGACGGCTGACCGCGTGTTTCTCCATGTATTCCGACATGTCGAAACGCAGCAGTTCAACGCCCAGCGTATCCGCCAGCTGTTTCGCCACCTCGGTCTTGCCCACGCCGGTCGGGCCGGCAAACAGATAGTTGCCGATGGGCTTTTCGGGTTCCCGCAGGCCGGCACGGGCCAGTTTGATCGCGCTGGACAGCGCCTCGATGGCCAGATCCTGACCAAACACCACCCGTTTCAGCGATGCTTCGAGGTCTTTCAGCACCAACGCATCATCCTTGGTGACGTTCTTGGGCGGAATGCGCGCGATCTTGGCGACAACCGCCTCGATCTCTTTGACACCAATGGTTTTGCGCCGCTTGCTTTCCGCGACCAGATGCTGCGCCGCGCCGGCCTCGTCGATCACATCGATGGCCTTGTCGGGCAGCTTGCGGTCGTTGATGTAACGCGCCGACAGCTCGACCGCCGTCTTGATCGCATCAGCGGTGTACTTGATGTCGTGATGTTTTTCGAAATAGGGCTTCAGACCGCGCAGAATCTTGACACTGTCTTCCACTGAAGGCTCGTTCACGTCGATCTTCTGGAACCGGCGGCTCAGCGCACGGTCCTTTTCGAAGTGCTGACGGAACTCTTTGTAGGTGGTCGAGCCCATGGTGCGCAGTTTGCCGCCCTGAAGCGCAGGCTTCAGCAGGTTCGAGGCATCCATTGCCCCGCCCGAGGTTGCACCGGCACCGATCACGGTGTGAATTTCGTCGATGAACAGCACCGCGTCGGGGTGCTCTTCCAGCTCGGTTACAACCGCTTTCAGGCGTTCCTCGAAATCGCCGCGATAACGGGTCCCGGCCAGCAGCGCACCCATGTCCAGCGAGTAGATGGTGGTGTTTGCCAAGACATCCGGCGCCTCTCCGGCGACGATCTTGTGCGCCAGACCTTCGGCGATGGCGGTTTTGCCCACGCCCGGATCACCCACCAGCAGCGGGTTGTTCTTGCGGCGGCGGCACAGCACCTGGATACAGCGTTCCACCTCATCCGCGCGCCCGATCAGAGGATCGACATCACCCGCACGCGATTTCGCGTTCAGGTCAATGCAATATTTCCCAAGCGCACTTTCCTTTTGTTCCGTGTCGCCGGAACCTGTCTGAGCTTCTTCTTCCACCTGATCCGCACCGGATACCGACCGGCTTTCGCCATACGCGGGGTCTTTGGCCACGCCATGGGCGATGAAATTGACCGCGTCATACCGGGTCATGTCCTGTTCCTGCAGGAAATAGGCGGCATTGCTTTCGCGTTCGGCGAAAATGGCGACCAGCACATTGGCGCCGGTCACTTCGGTCCGGCCCGAGCTTTGCACATGAATCGCGGCGCGTTGAATGACGCGCTGGAACGCTGCCGTTGGTACGGCTTCGGACCCGTCAATATCTGTGACCAGATTTGAAAGATCTTCGTCTATGAACTCAACCAGAGTGCTGCGCAACTCGTCCAGATCAACGCTGCACGCTTTCATGACGCGCACCGCATCGGGTTCTTCCAGAAGCGCCAGCAGCAAATGCTCCAGCGTTGCAAATTCGTGTCGCCGTTCATTCGCAGCCGCCAAGGCCGCGTGGATGGCTTGTTCCAGTGTGCTCGAGAATGAAGGCACGCGGGTGCTCCTCTGTCTTGGGTCAGAAGGGGGCGGGCTTTCGGCCGGAACCCCATCCCAACCATGTCCTCATACTATTAGAGTTTGGTTGATCGTGGCCCGGCTTCAAGGGTTTTCTTTCACTTGACAGTCACATTTGTTGTGACCGTGGCCGTGAAGAGGGGCAAATAAGCATCAGAACCTGTCTTTTCCACCCCGAATTTCGGCGAAAACCGCCACAGGATCGGCGTTTTCCATGCCAAGATGGGCCTGAATCGCCGGATCCGTGGCCCTCAGGAACGGGTTGGTGGCTTTTTCAAGCGCCAAAACCGACGGAACAGTGGCTTCGCCAGCGGCGCGGGCGCGGTCGATATCGGCAATTCGCTGTTTCAGCGCAGCGTTCTTGGGATCGACGGTAATGGCGAATTTCGCGTTGGATTGTGTATATTCATGCCCCGAACAGACCAGAGTGTCGTCCGGCAAAGCGGCCAGCTTGCTCAGCGACGCCCACATCTGCGCCGGGCTGCCTTCGAACAGACGCCCACACCCGAGGGCCATCAGGCTGTCAGCGGTAAAGACGACCGCGCTTTGCGGAAGATAAAACGCGATATGACCAACCGTGTGCCCCGAAACGTCCAGCACCTCGACCGGTTCGCCACCCACCTCAAAGCTGTCGCCTTCGGCAACCTGCTGGTCCAGCGGGGGCAGGCGGTGCGCGTCGGCGGCCGCACCGATGACCTTTGCGGGGTGCTTGGCCAGAATTTCGGCCAGCCCTTCAACGTGATCCCAGTGATGATGGGTCAGCAGCACATGTGACAACGTCCATCCCCGATCTTCCAGTGCTGCAAGAATCGGCGCGGCTTCGGGCGCATCGATCAGCGCAGTCTGGCCATTGCCGCTGTCATGGGCCAGAAAGGCGTAATTGTCGCTGAGGCACGGGATTGTAACGATTTCAAGAGGCATGGCCTTTTGCCCTTTCATTGCTAGACTGCGCCCAGCTAAGCCGATTGACCGGATGTCCGCAATGCATCTTGATGTGCAGGATCTGAGGAACTTCTACTACCGCAGCACCCTTGGGCGCGCGGCACAGGCAGCTATTCGCGGGCGGCTGACCGAGCTCTGGCCCGAAGCCAAAGGTCAGACCGTTGCCGGTTTTGGCTTTGCCGTGCCGCTATTGCGCCCTTATCTGGCCGGTGCGCGCCGGGTCATCGGGCTGATGCCCGGCCCGCAGGGTGTGATGCCCTGGCCTGCGGGGATGCCCAATGTCTCGGTCCTGACGGAGGAGACCCGGTGGCCCATTGAAACCGGTCACGTCGACAAGCTTGTGGTGATGCACGGGCTGGAAACGTCCGAGCGGCCAAACCAGCTGCTCGAGGAATGCTGGCGTGTTCTGGGCCCCGGCGGCAGGGCCGTGTTCATTGTTCCGAACCGGGCGGGTCTATGGTCACGTACGGACAAAACGCCATTTGGCTTTGGTCGTCCCTATTCCGCCACTCAGCTGGAAAATCAGCTCAGATCACATTACTTCCTGCCCGAGGCGCATTGCTCGGCTCTTTACATGCCGCCGTCCTTCCGGCGGTTCTGGTTGAAATCGGGCAGTCTGATCGAAAAAACCGGACAGCGCATTCCAACTGTCATGGCGGGCGGGGTGCTGATGGTTGAGGTCACAAAGAACATCCACCCGCCTCGGGGCAATGTCACCAAAGATGCCATAAGGAAGCCGATCAAGGCGCTTGACGGTTTGCTAAAGCCTGCATGACAACCGCGTGCATCCCAAAGTGACAAATTCGCGAGAAAAAAGTCACAGGAATCGCAAAAACCTGCATATTCGTAACATTTTTCAACCGGGTTGACGGGTCCAAACGGTCGCACTTGGTGTAAGTGCATGAAAATTAACATTTTGTGGATAAATCTGTTACCGCTATAGCGTATTGCTTGGTTGGTTCACCTCTGCTACATCCCCGGTGATTTTGATCCCCGACCGTCTGGCCGGGGTTTCCTCACGCCCCAAGGTAGCGGCCGCTACCCAAAATCGGGGCCTCAAATATCGGAAGGGTGGACGTGTCCGAACCAGCTTCGATTTCCACAGGCATCGCCGAGCGCTATGCCACCGCGATCTTCGAGATCGCAAAAGAGAATAATGACCTTGCGGGTCTGGAATCCGGCATCAACGATCTGGCAGCAGCACTGGGCGACAGTGCCGACCTGCGTGACCTGATCGCATCGCCTTTGATTTCGCGGGCCGAGCAGGAAGGAGCAATTGCCGCTGTTGCTGACAAGATGGGGCTGAACGCCATCCTGCGCAACACGCTGGCTCTGATGGCGCAGAAACGCCGCCTGTTTGTTGTGCCGCAACTGGTGCAGGTGCTGCGTGACATGCTGGCAGATGAGCGTGGCGAAGTGACCGCCGATGTCGCCTCGGCCAAGGCGCTGACCAAGACACAACTGGAAAAACTGTCCAAGACGCTGTCCGAGCGTGTGGGCAAGACCGTAACTATCAATGCGACCGTGGATGAAAGCCTCATCGGCGGTCTTGTCGTCAAAGTGGGCTCGAAGATGATCGACAGTTCGATCCGTTCGAAGCTGAACTCCCTACAGAATGCAATGAAAGAGGTCGGATAAATGGGAATCCAAGCTGCAGAGATTTCTGCAATCCTGAAGGACCAGATCAAGAATTTTGGTCAGGAAGCCGAAGTGGCCGAGATCGGTCGCGTGCTGAGCGTCGGTGACGGGATTGCCCGTGTATATGGCCTGGACAACGTTCAAGCCGGTGAGATGGTCGAATTCCCCGGCGGCATCATGGGTATGGCGCTGAACCTGGAAAGCGACAACGTCGGTGTCGTTATCTTCGGTTCCGACCGTGACATCAAAGAAGGTGACACCGTCAAGCGCACCAACTCGATCGTGGACGTTCCGATCGGTGATGAACTGCTGGGCCGTGTTGTTGACGGTCTGGGCAACCCGCTGGATGGCAAAGGTCCGATCAATGCCACCAAGCGCGGCGTTGCAGATGTCAAAGCGCCCGGCATTATCCCGCGTAAATCGGTGCACGAACCGATGGCAACCGGCCTGAAATCGGTTGACGCGATGATCCCGATTGGCCGCGGCCAGCGCGAGTTGATCATTGGTGACCGCCAGACCGGTAAAACCGCTGTGGCTCTGGACACCATCCTGAACCAGAAGGTCTATAACGAAGCAGCAGGCGACGACGAGTCGAAGAAACTGTACTGCGTTTACGTTGCGATCGGTCAGAAACGTTCGACCGTTGCCCAGTTGGTGAAGAAACTGGAAGAATCCGGTGCGATTGAGTATTCGATCGTTGTCGCCGCAACCGCGTCCGACCCGGCACCGATGCAGTTCCTGGCACCCTATGCCGCAACCGCGATGGCGGAATACTTCCGTGACAATGGCCGCCACGCGCTGATCATCTATGATGACCTGTCGAAACAGGCCGTGTCCTACCGTCAGATGTCGCTGCTGCTGCGCCGCCCGCCGGGCCGCGAAGCCTATCCGGGTGACGTTTTCTACCTCCACTCCCGCCTGCTGGAGCGTTCGGCGAAGCTGAACGAAGACTTCGGCGCAGGCTCGCTGACCGCTCTGCCGGTTATCGAAACCCAGGGTGGTGACGTTTCGGCCTTTATTCCGACCAACGTGATCTCGATCACCGACGGTCAGATCTTCCTGGAAACCGAACTGTTCTATCAGGGCATCCGTCCTGCTGTGAACACCGGTCTGTCGGTTTCGCGTGTGGGCTCGTCGGCTCAGACCGACGCGATGAAATCGGTTGCCGGTCCGGTCAAGCTGGAACTGGCTCAGTATCGCGAAATGGCGGCCTTTGCACAGTTTGGGTCCGACCTCGACGCCGCAACCCAGCAGCTGCTGAACCGCGGTGCGCGCCTGACCGAGCTGATGAAGCAGCCGCAGTACTCGCCGCTGACCAACGCGGAAATCGTCTGCGTCATCTTCGCGGGCACCAACGGTTACCTCGACAAGATCGATGTCTCAGACGTTGGCCGCTACGAGGCTGGCCTGCTGGCGCATCTGCGCGGCAAGCACGCTGACCTGCTGAAGTGGATCACCGACGAAGATCCGAAGATCAAAGGCGACGCGTCCGACAAACTCAAAGCAGCGATCGACGAATACGCCGCGACCTTCGCTTGATAGGAGGTTCCGATGCCTAGTCTGAAGGACCTTAAAAACAGGATCGAGTCGGTCAAATCGACCCGCAAGATCACCAAGGCCATGCAGATGGTCGCGGCCGCAAAACTGCGCCGCGCCCAGGAATCTGCCGAAGCCTCGCGCCCTTATGCCGAGCGGTTCAATGCCGTGATGGCCGGGCTGGCGGCGTCGGTCGGGGGCAGCGACAGCGCCCCCAAGCTGCTCCGTGGTTCGGGCAGTGATGATGTCCATCTGCTGGTTGTGTTGACAGCTGAACGCGGCCTGTGTGGCGGCTTCAACTCGAACATCGCCAAGCTGGCCCGCCAGAAGGCGGAAGAGCTGCGCGGCAAGGGCAAGACGGTCAAGATTCTGACCGTCGGCAAGAAAGGCCGCGACGCGCTCAAGCGTGATTTTGGCGATCTGTTCGTTGGGCATGTGGACCTGAGCGAGGTCAAGCGTCTGGGTTATTCCAACGCGCAGGACATCGCAAAGGACATCCTGTCCCGCTTCGACGGGGGCGAGTTCGACGTTGCCACGATCTTCTACTCGAAGTTCGTCAACGTTGTGACCCAGATCCCAACGGCACAGCAAGTCATCCCCGCCTCGTTCGAGGAATCGGAAGGTGACGACAGCGGTGCCATTTTCGACTACGAGCCCAGCGAAGAGGCCATTCTGGCCGACCTGCTGCCCAAGGGGGTTGCGACCGCGATCTTCTCGGCTCTGCTCGAAAACGGAGCGTCTGAACAGGGCGCGCGGATGTCCGCAATGGACAACGCGACACGCAACGCGGGTGAGATGATCGACAAGCTGACGATCCAGTTCAACCGCTCGCGTCAGGCCGTGATCACCAACGAGCTGATTGAAATTATTTCCGGCGCCGAGGCGCTGTAGAGACAAACCGGAGACGAAACATGGCGAATGCAAAAGGCAAAGTCACACAGATCATCGGGGCCGTCGTCGACGTGCACTTCGAAGATCAGCTGCCTGAAATTCTGAACGCGCTGGAAACCACCAACAACGGCAAGCGCCTGGTGTTGGAAGTTGCTCAGCACCTGGGTGAAAACACTGTCCGCACCATCGCGATGGACGCGACCGAAGGTCTGGTCCGTGGTGAAGTGGTCACCGACACCGGTGCACCGATCTCGGTTCCGGTTGGCAACGCCACCCTGGGCCGCATCCTGAACGTGGTCGGCGAGCCGATCGACGAAAAAGGCCCGGTTGAGGCAACCGAAGCGCGCGCGATCCACCAGCCCGCACCGACCTTTGCCGAACAGTCGACCGAGTCCGAAGTTCTGGTCACCGGCATCAAGGTGGTTGACCTGCTGGCCCCTTACGCCAAAGGCGGTAAGATCGGCCTGTTCGGCGGCGCCGGCGTTGGTAAAACCGTTCTGATCATGGAACTGATCAACAACATCGCAAAAGTGCACTCGGGCTTCTCGGTGTTTGCGGGTGTTGGTGAACGGACCCGTGAAGGCAACGACCTGTATCACGAGATGATCGAATCGAACGTGATCAAGCCGGACAACCTGTCGGAAAGCCAGGTGGCCCTGGTTTACGGTCAGATGAACGAGCCTCCGGGTGCGCGTGCGCGTGTTGCTCTGACCGGTCTGACTCTGGCCGAGCAGTTCCGCGACCAGTCCGGTACCGACGTTCTGTTCTTCGTCGACAACATCTTCCGCTTTACACAGGCGGGTTCCGAGGTGTCGGCTCTGCTGGGTCGTATCCCGTCCGCTGTGGGCTACCAGCCGACACTGGCCACAGACATGGGTGCCCTGCAGGAACGCATCACCTCGACAAAGGCCGGATCGATCACTTCGGTGCAGGCGATCTACGTGCCTGCGGACGACTTGACCGACCCCGCGCCGGCAACCTCGTTTGCTCACTTGGATGCGACCACCGTTCTTAACCGTGCGATCTCGGAAAAGGGTATCTACCCGGCGGTTGACCCGCTCGACTCGACCTCGCGCCTGCTCGACCCGGCCATCGTCGGCGAAGAGCACTACAAGGTTGCGACCGACGTTCAGCAGATCCTCCAGCGCTACAAGTCACTGCAGGACATCATCGCCATCCTCGGCATGGACGAACTGTCGGAAGAGGACAAGCTGACCGTGGCCCGTGCCCGTAAGATCGAACGCTTCCTGTCGCAGCCGTTCGACGTGGCCGAGGTCTTCACCGGCTCGCCGGGTGTTCAGGTTCCTCTGGATGTCACAATCTCGTCGTTCAAGGCCGTTGTGGCTGGCGAATACGATCACCTGCCCGAAGCAGCCTTCCTGATGGTTGGCGGCATCGACGAAGTGATCGCCAAAGCCGAGAAAATGGCAGCAGCAGCCGCCTAAGGAGTATCCCTGATGGCAAACACGATGCATTTCGACCTCGTCAGCCCCGAGCGGAGCCTTGCTTCACTCGAGGTCACCGCGGTCCAGATTCCCGGCGCGGACGGGGACATGACGGCGATGCCCGATCATGCCCCCACCATCACAACGCTGCGCCCCGGTCTGCTGAAGGTTGAGGCACCCGAAGGGTCCAGCGAATACCTGGTCACCGGCGGGTTTGCCCAGATCAACGGCGACAGCCTGTCGGTTTTGGCCGAAAAGGCGGTTCCGGTTTCGGAAATCACCCGTTCGCATATGGACGAGCTGATTGCCGAGGCACGCGCCTCGCACGAAGCGGCAAAGGGCGGCGACGACATGTCGATCGTCGACGAAGCCGCCAAGCTGCTGGCCGATATGGAAGCTCTTGGGACACATATGAGCCTGTAATTGGCTTAACAGTGGAAAATTGGAACGGCCTCGCGATTGCGGGGCCGTTTTTTTTGTCGTGCTTTTGCCAGAAAGCCGGGGTAAGTTGCGGAAATTCAAGTATAATGATGAAAACATGAAAAAATTTCTGACCCATCCCATTGGCATCGATCAGGGTGAAAGTGTTCTGTTTTCGGAATTTGCCGAAGGCGGGGACATGTGGACTGGCGAAGGCCCCCGCGAACGCCGGAAACCCATCCAATTCAAGGGCACGTTTCTTAGCCCGCCCATGGTTCAGATCGGGATTTCCCTTTGGGATGTCGACACATCATCAGCCCTGCGCGCCGAGGTTCAGGCAGAAAATATCACCTCGGAAGGGTTCGAAGCGGTGTTTCGGACATGGTCCGACACGCGGATTGCCCGGATCCGGATCAGTTGGACCGCGTTTGGAGAGGTAGCACACCCCGACGACTGGAACATTTCCTGATCCGGGGCTTGCAGGACAGGCGCGGGGCTCAGTCGTCCTGCGCTTCGATCATGTCGACCCGTGTGGCGTGGCGGCCACCTTCGAATTCGGCCCCCAGAAACGCATCCACAATATCCAGCGCCTGACCTTCGCCGACAACGCGCGCGCCAATCGACAGCATGTTGGCATTGTTGTGCTGGCGGATCATCCGCGCAGAAAACGCATCCGAACAGACACCGCAGCGAATGCCGGGCACCTTGTTTGCGGCCATCATGATGCCCTGACCCGTGCCGCAGAGGATAATGCCCAATCCGCAATCCCCCGAAGCCACGGCCAGTGCCGCGGCCTTGCCGTGTTTGGGGTAATGGGTGCTTTCAGGGGTCGTCGGGCCGATATCGACCACGTCCCAGCCTTGCTGCGCGATGTGGTTGGCCACAGCCTGACGCAGCTCGATTGCCGCGTGGTCGCTGGAAAGAACAATGCGTTTGTTGCCAGTCATGGAGATCGGTCCACTTGTGTCGCTGATCGCGCACATGGGTCAGGCTTGTGCGCAATCGATGGTTCAAAAAGAAAGGGACGACACATCCTGTCGCCCCGTCCAAACTCAATCCATCTGGTACATGGATTCGTAGATCGGTGTCAGCGTCTTGTCTTCGAACAGGGATGACACGCTGGTTCCGTTCCAGATGTTCAGGATCGCCTGCGTAAAGATAGGCGCGGTCGGAACAATGCGGATGTTCTTGGCGCCCAAAATCTCTTTGGTCGGCTGGATGGTGTCGGTCAGCACCAGCGACTTCATCACCGAATTTGTCACCCGTTCCACCGCAGGGCCGCTCATGACGCCATGCGTGATGTAGGAATGAACCTCTTTCGCACCGTTATCCAGCAGCACCTGCGCCGCCTTGCACAGCGTTCCGGCGGTGTCGCACATGTCGTCGACGATCAGACAGATCTTGTCCTTCACATCCCCGATCACGGTCATCTCGGCGACTTCGCCCGCTTTCTCGCGGCGCTTGTCCACGATCGACAGAGGGGCGTTGATCCGCTTGGCCAGTTCGCGTGCGCGGGCCACGCCGCCCACGTCGGGTGAGACCACCATGATTTCATCTAGATTTCCCTTGAACTGATGCTTCACATCCAGCGCAAAGATCGGCGAGGCATAAAGGTTGTCCACGGGCATATCGAAAAAGCCCTGAATCTGGGCCGCGTGCAGGTCCATTGTCAGGATCCGTTCGATCCCGGCCCCTGTCAGCATGTTGGCCACCAGCTTGGCGCTGATGGGCGTGCGGGCCTTGGTGCGACGGTCCTGACGGGCGTACCCGAAATACGGGATCACGGCGGTGATCCGCTGCGCGGACGACCGGCGCAGCGCATCGGCGATGATCAGCAGTTCCATCAGGTTGTCATTGGCCGGGTTCGAGGTCGGTTGGATAATGAACATATCCTCGCCGCGCACATTTTCGAACACTTCCACGAAAATCTCACCGTCGTTGAACCGTTCGACACGCGCATCGACCAGACCCTGATCAACGCCTCGGTACAGGCTCATGCGGCGTGCGATGGCTTGGGCAAGCGGAAGGTTGGCGTTCCCAGCGATAAGCTTGGGTTCGTGAAGTGTCGGCATCGGCTGAGGTCCCCGGGCAGCAATGGCAATGTGACAGAATCGTGATGTTGACACCGCTTAGCATGGCCTTACCGTCCCGCAAAGGTAACGCAGCGGAGAAAGTGCACATGACCCAGATTGACTACTTTTTTGCGACACTCTCGCCCTATTCCTATCTGGCAGGGATGCGGTTGGAAGAAATCGCGGCGAAACACGGCGCGACGATCAACTATAAGCCGCTGGACATTATCGCCCTGTTCGCGCGCACCGGGGGGACCCCTCCGAAAGACCGGCATATCTCTCGTATCGAGTACCGCGCACAGGAGCTGCTGCGCCAATCGAAGAATCTGGGGATGGAGTTCAATCTGAAACCCGCGCACTGGCCGACCAACATGGCCCCGTCATCTTATGCGGTTATTGCCGCGATCAAGGACGGCTCGGGCGATGTGGGTAAGCTGTGTCATAGCTTCCTTCGCGCCTGCTGGGCCGAGGAAAAGGATATCGCACAGGACGATGTCATCCGCGAATGTCTGACGCAAGCCGGGTTTGATCCCGGTCTGGCAGACAGCGGCTTGCTGGTGGGCGCAGAAACCTACGCCGCCAACCTCGAGGAAGCCGTGGACCGGGGTGTCTTCGGCGCACCGTTCTACATCACGCCCGACGACCAGCGGTTCTGGGGTCAGGACAGGCTGGACGATCTGGACCGGCATCTGGCCGAGATGACCGAGTGACGGTCGGCGCCGTGACGCGATCCGTTTTCGTCAGGCACTTGGGCGAGGGGGAGCGGAAACTGCTCGCCCTCCATTGCACGATTGCACATTCCGGTGCCTGGTCCGGTTTGGCCATTGTGCTGGATGGTTGTGCGTCATTTATTGCCCCGGATATGCTGTCGCATGGGCGCAGCCCGGATTGGGACGGGCAGGTTGATTTCTTTGACGCTGTGACCAAACCGGCCCTGGCTGAATTGACCGAACCCATGGATGTAATCGGGCATTCCTTTGGGGCGATGATCGCGCTTAGGCTGGCGATCGAACATCCCGACCGTGTGCGCAGCCTGATCCTGATCGAACCCGTGTTCTTTGCAGTTGCAAAACAGGATGCGCCGCTGTTGTTCGAACAGCACGAACGGGACTCCGAGCCGGTCAACGCGGCCTTCGCATCTGGTGACAAGGTTTTGGCCGCGCGCCTGTTCAACAGGGCGTGGAGCACAAAGATCAGCCCCAAATGGCCTGATTTGCCCGAACGCACGCGGGCAAATATGGTGCGCGGGATCGATGCGGTTCCGGCTGTGCAGCCTGTGCTCTACGATGATCAGGCAGGTTTGCTTGACCCGGATAGGCTCCGGCGTGCATCGATGCCGACCCTGCTGCTGAGCGGGTCAGAGACGCCGCCGGTGATCCACGCGATTTGCGCCGGGCTGCAACGGCGTCTGCCTGATGCGCGCCATGAAAGCATCAGCGGCGCAGGGCACATGCTGCCGATTTCACACCCTGATGAAACCGGCGCTTTGCTGCGGGCGTTCTGGCAGGCCAACGCCCCGTTAGGCGTCAAAGCAGATTGAGAAACTGATCGATCTCCGCCGCTCCGATGGACCAGTCGCAAACCAGCCTGCACGCGAGGTTTTCGTTGTTATCCTCGCCTTCCAGCTCTGCACCCCAAAGGTGATAAACCGCGCCTGCCTTGTGCAGTTGCTTGTGCTTCGCGCGTGGGAATGAGGCAAAGATCATATTGGCCTGCGGTTCGTGCAGAAATGCGGCCCCCTTGGCGCGCAACCCCTCGGCCAAGCGGGCGCAGTTGTCATTGGCCTGACGCGCCATCTTCAGCCACAGGTCGTCTTCCAGATAGGCCGCCATCTGAGCGGACAGATAGCGGTGTTTGGAAAACAGATGCGCCCCGCGCTTGCGCCGCAGCTCAAACTCCCAGGCTTTGCTTTCATCAAAGAACACAACCGCCTCGACACCCATGAGACCGTTCTTGGTGCCACCAAAACTGACAGCATCTACACCTGCTTTCCATGTCATATCCGCAGGGGAACAGTTCAGCGCAACCAACGCGTTGGTAAAGCGCGCGCCGTCCAGATGCACGGGCAGGCCGTACGTCTTGGCGACCTCGCACAGGGCCTGCAACTCTGCCAGCGAATAGACCGATCCGCGCTCGGTCACTTGTGTGATCGACACAGGTCCGCGCTGCGGCCCATGTACGCCGCGTGTTTCCTCGCCCAGAATTGACCCGCGCAAAGCCTCAGGGGTCATCTTGTCTCCGCCCGGTACCAGGGTCAGCTTGGCGCCGCTGTAAAACTCCGGCGCGTTGCATTCGTCCTCGTGGATATGCGCGACTGGGGAACAGAAAACCGTTTCCCAAGGCTTTGACAATGTTGCAAGGGCCAGAGAATTCGCGGCTGTCCCCGTCGCCACCAGATAGACCGCAGCACCCGGAGCCTCGAAGATGCTGCGGATACGGTCGCGCACCTCGTTCATCAGCGTATCCGCACCATAGGCCATCTGATAGCCCTGATTGACCTCGGCCAGCCTGGCCATGACCTGCGGATGAACCGGCCCGGAATTGTCAGACGCGAAATGCATCAGCTTGGCTCCTCGATTATGTAATCTTCCCACTCTTCCATGGGTGTCTCAAACTCGGACACTGTGCGCCCCTGAACCGAGACCCCGGCGGCATGCACACTGTCCGCTGTACCAGATATCAACGGGTGCCAGTCGTAAAGCGGTTTGCCTTCCCACAGCAACCGATACGCGCAGGTTTGTGGCAACCAATAGGCATGTTCGTCGATATTGTCGGGGGTCATGACGATGCATTCGGGCACGAATTGATGCCGGATGTCGTATTGTACGCAGCGGCAGCTTTCGTCATCCAACAGGCGGCACGCGACGCAGGTCAGGGCAACCTCGCCCGTGTCTTCATCTTCCAGCTTGTTCAGGCAGCATTTGCCGCAGCCATCACATAACGCCTCCCACTCGCGCTGGTTCATTTGGCGCAGGGGTTTGCGCTCCCAAAACCGGGCAGGCAGGCCCGTGCGTTCAATCGGATCAACACTCATAGGGTGGTCAATATACCGCGGGCCTGTTTGCAGTCGGCATCCATCTGCGTGATCAGACTCTCCAGCCCGTCAAATGTCATCTCGGGGCGCAGAAAGTCGATCAGACCCACCGACAGCGTCGCCCCGTACAGATCGCCCGAAAAGTCGAACAGGAAGGTTTCGATATTGGGCACCTGGCCGTTAAACATCGGACGTACCCCGATCGAGGCCGCGCCGTGATAGCTGCCTTTATGCGGCCCATCCAACACGTCCACCAATACGGCGTAGACACCGAACTTTGGCGGGTGCAGCCCTTCGATGGACATATTCGCGGTGGGAAAGCCCAACTCGCGCCCGCGCTGTTCGCCCCCGATCACTTCGCCTTCGATCCGGTGCCAGTGTCCCAGCATCGCGGCTGCGTCCCGCGGTCGGCCGTCGCTCAGCGCGGTGCGAATGGCGGTTGAGGACACAACGTTTTCCGACCGTTCCATCAAAGGCGCAATCGTCACGCCGAACCCCATGTCCCGCCCGAACCGCACCAGATCCTGCGCCGTGCCGCTGCGGCCCTTGCCAAAGCAGAAATCGGCCCCCACCACGACATGCGACAGGCCCAGCCCGTCGCAGATCACGTTGCGTGCAAACTCTTCCGGCGATAGCCCTGCCAGCGCGGCGTTGAACGGCAGTTCATACAGCTTCTCTACGCCCAGCTTTTCCAGCCGGTGCGCCCGCGCATTGCCCCGCATCAGGCGGAACGGAGGCGTGTCCGGCGCAAAATACTCCCGCGGATGCGGCTCGAAGGTCAACACACCCAGCGGCGCGTCTGGCGCAGCATTACGGGCCAGTTCGATGACCGACTGGTGCCCCAAATGAACGCCGTCGAAATTCCCGATTGCCGCGCTGGCGCCGCGATCTTCTGGCTGGACGAACTGGATATCCCGGATGATGTGCATAGACGATTGCGTAGCGGCGCGAGTCAATTTGTTCAAGCGGCAGTTTGAATTCCAAGAATGCGATCCTGCGAATGAGCTTTGAACATTTCGCTTGGCCGGGAAAATGCACGAGGCCAATCCAAGTATTTCAGGTCAGGCGCCTCCAACCGCTTGATTCAAAAAAAACTCTGGGTTTAGACTGAAAATCCGGTCCCCTGGATTTAGGCGCACCGGATCAAAGCCCGGCCAGGTTCGAACGAACCCAGCACAGGAGGCAGACCCATGTACCGAATGCGACTGTTCGCGATTCGTCATGCCCGCACTTTCGAGTGGATCTATAAATGTGTCGAACGCGGCATGGTCGCGATGGACCCGCTATTTGCAAAGATCGGATATAACCGCGTCGAACGCCCCATTGCACTGGTCGAGAAGGGCGTCAAAACCCTGTTGTTCGATTGCAAGATGTGCGGGCAATGCGTGTTGTCATCCACCGGAATGTCCTGCCCGATGAACTGCCCAAAGCAATTGCGCAATGGCCCATGTGGCGGCGTACGTCCCGGCGAGTTTTGTGAGGTGAAGCCGGATATGAAATGCGTCTGGGCCCTGGCCTGGAACGGAGCCAGCCGTATGCGGGACGGAGCCGACAAGATAAAAGAAGTTCTTCCGCCGGTGGAGCACACGTTGAAAGGCTCGTCATCCTGGTTGCGGGTCAGCCGCGAGATTGCAGCGCACGAGCGCGAGACCCGGGATGCTGCCCGATTGGCGCTGGCCGAGGCATTCCCCGAAGCGCGCGAGAATGAACCCTCTGCGGCACCACTGGCCGCCGAACCACCCAACGCGATCAACCGGGAACTGAAGAAATGAGTGATACCCATCGCAACGAGGTGGAGCCGATTGGCTATGTTCCGGTTCCCCAAGGATATGTGTCGCACAGCCGGTTGGAAAAGGTACTCCGTTCAGGCCGTTTCGCAGTCACAGCCGAGTTGAACCCACCCGACAGTGCCGACCCCGAGGATGTTTTTCAGGCGGCCCAACCGCTTGGCGAAGTGGCTGACGCGATCAATGCAACCGATGCTTCGGGCGCGAACTGCCATATGTCGTCAATTGGGATTTGTGCCTTGCTGACGCGCGCGGGTTATTCTCCGGTCTATCAGATTTCCTGCCGCGACCGGAACCGGATTGCCATTCAGGGCGATGTTCTGGGGGCTGCGGCGTTGGGCGTCAGTAACGTGCTGTGCCTGACCGGCGACGGCGTCGGCGTCGGGGATCAGCCAGGGGCAAAACCGGTTTTCGATTTCGATTCCCTGACCCTGCTGCGGACGATCCGCACGATGCGCGATCAGGGAATGTTCCTGTCTGGTCGTAAGATCACGCGCCCGCCGCAACTGTTCCTTGGTGCTGCCGAAAACCCCTGCATACCGCCTTATGACTGGCGACCTGACCGTCTGGCAAAGAAGGTTGAGGCCGGGGCCGAGTATATTCAGACCAATTACATCTACGACATTCCGCTGTTCGAGAAATTCATGGCGCGGGTGCGGGATGCGGGACTGGACAAGAAAGTGTTCATCATCGCGGGTGTTGGCCCCATCGCGTCAGCGCGTGCGGCACGCTGGATGCGCAGCAATGTTCCCGGCATTCACATCCCCGATCAGGTCATCGAGCGGATGGAGAAAGCCGAAAAGCCAGCTGACGAGGGCAAGAAGATCTGTATCGAACTGATCCAGCAGATCCGCGATATCGCGGGGGTGTCCGGCGTTCATGTGATGGCTTACAGGCGCGAACACGTGGTGTCAGAGATCATTCTGGAATCCGGTGCGTTGAAAGGGCGAAAACGCGCCCGCCCGTCCTGAAAGGCACAGGCAAAAAACAGTGTCCAAACAAAAAAAGGCGCCGGTCGGGCGCCTTTTGCTTGGATGTGTTCGCCGATCAGTCGAACTTGCGCGACGGGGCCAGTACCATGGCTTCACCGATCAGAACCTTCTTGCCCTCGACCGAGCAATGGCAATCCAGTTTGACGCGACGCTTGGAAAAGTCGATGTCGATAACTTTGACCTCGGCGTAAACCATGTCACCGGGGCGCACGGGGGCCAGGAACTTCAGTGACTGCCCCATATAGACCGTGCCATGGCCCGGCAGTTGTTCGCCAATCACGGCCGAAATCAGCCCAGCTGTCAGCATCCCGTGCGCGATGCGCCCTTCGAAGATTGTATCGCGGGCATAATCATCATCCAGATGCACCGGATTCCGGTCTGTCGAGATCTGCGCAAACATCTCGATATCTTCGTCCGTCACCACTTTGCGCAGGTGGCGGGACATGCCCATTTCGATGTCTTCGATACAGATCGTTCCGCGTGGAAGATTGTCCAACATGTTGCCCTCACTCGAAATCGACCGAGAAAGAAAAAACCACTATCCGGCCTAGGTTGGCAACTTTATTACTTCGCAGTTGCAGAAAATCAAGTCTTTTCTTGCTATCTCAATCGACCGATTGTGTAGGTCGGGTTGATCTTTTCCCTTTCGATATAAGCTGTTAGGGATTCGTGATCCGGATGGTGCGACGTTTTTGTCTCGGCCGCCGCCAGCCCGCCCGAAATGAACAGGGAATCAATGCCTTCACCCATGCCCCCCAGAATGTCCGTATGGGGGCCGTCGCCGATCACCAGAATGTCGCTGTCCGGGATATCATGGCCCAGTTCCTGCAACCTGCGGCGCGCCAGATCGTAGATCGGCGGGTGCGGTTTGCCGAAATACAGGCTCTCGCCGCCCATCTCGGTATAGAGCTTGGCCAAAGCGCCTGCACACCATTCTCGTACCTCGCCGCGATCGACAACAATATCGGGGTTTGCGCATAGCAGCTTCATGCCCATCTGCTTGGCATAGAGGAAATCGGGGCGGTTCACGTCCGGGTCAGCCATCGGATCAAAAGGGCCACAGCAGACGATCCCCTCGGCCTCTCTCAGCGGGACACGTTCGATATGGATCGGGTGGTGCAGCAGTTTTAGGGGCTCGAAAAAGCCCGCATCGCGCTGCCATTCCCCCATGAAGTAAACCTTGTGCCCGACAGCGCCGCGGAACATCGCCGACCGCGCGGAATCGCCGCTGGTGGCGATGGTGTCATAGGCATCTGCGGGAACATTGAACTGCACCAGTTGCTCGGCCACACCCGCACGGGGTTTGGGCGAGTTCGTGACCAGCACGACAAGCCCCCCGTCCGCGCGATAGGCTTGAAGGGCTGCGACAGCTTCGGGATAAGCCGTGATTCCGTTGTGAACGCACCCCCACAGATCGACAAACAACGCTTTGTAGCGGGCAGAGATTTCGGACAGCGCGCGAACGATCTGGGTCATATGTGGCCTCAAGCTGAAACTGCACGAGCCTTATGACCGATTGGCAAGGGATTGGCCACCAATCGATAGGTGGCCACCCTGTATTTCATCTGTCGGGTACAGGTCTGCCCAAGCGCAATGCCGAAGGCGCAGACTCAGGACCAATAATGCGGGGCCAGTTTCACTCAGAACGACAGACCCCGCGTGTTTCTTCAGACCTTCAGGTTCGGAATGATCTGCTTTTTACGGCTCATGATGCCCGGCAGAACCACGGCGTCGCCATCGACGGATGCGCCAAAGCTTTTCTCGGCAACGGTTTTGACCAGATCGTTGGGCACCAGCAGAGTGGCTTCTTCGTTCAGGATATCGACGACGAACAGCAGCACCTGATCGACACCGTCTTCCTTGGCGACATCCACCATCGAACCCGCCAGGCTTGCCTTGCGGTCCAGAATGACGCCCGGCGCAGTGGTTTCCAGAACCGAGACGCGGAATTTGGTGCCATCGACCTCGTATTCCTTACTGTCCATGCGGATCAGTTCGGCATCCGAGAAGGACGAGACATCCGATTTCGCCGCAAACATGTCTGCCGCGTAAGCAGAGATATCCAGCTCCAGCTCGGCCGCCAGCCGCTCAGCGACCTCGCGGTCATGGGGCGTTGTGGTGGGCGAGCGGAATTCCAGTGTGTCCGACAGGATGCAGGTTAGTGCCGCGCCCTTGATGGCGTCGGGCATCTTGGCCGCATCGTCGCCCATCAGGTCGACCATGATGGTGGCCGTGCAGGCCAGCGGGCGTACGGTGATGTCGATCGGGCCTTTGGTTTCCAGACCACCGACCAGCTTGTGGTGGTCGATGACGGCGCGAATGTCCGCGTCATTTACATTGGCGGGCAGTTCGGCGGGGTTGTTGGTGTCGACGATGACCACCGGAGTGCCCGCGGCCAGATCGTCCAGGATGCGCGGTTTGGGCAGGTCCCAGTTGTCCAGCATGAATGCCGCTTCGGTGTTGGGTTCGCCCAACAGCACGGGCTCGGCCTGCACACCTTTGATTTCGTTAAGGTACCACGACCACAGGATCGGCGAGCCTGTGGAATCGGTGTCGGGGGATTTGTGGCCAAATACGAGCGTTGTCATGTCAGCGTCCTGCGGAATGGAAATTTGCGCGCCTTATAGGGCGGACAAACGTCCTTGTCACGCCACAGCAGCCCGTCTGCGACGCTTGGTCTGAAAACCGCTGAACCGGCTTAGAAAGCGGCGCGTGTCAGCGTGTATCCGGCCTGCCACAGCTGGTTCAGCAAACCGTGATCGTCACTCAGATGACCTGCGCCGACCGCGATCACTGCCGTCTGATCCGTGATGGCCAGAATATGCTCCATCCACAGGGCATTCCGCTGGACCAGCATCTGCTGCTCGAACCCGTTCCATTCCTCATCGAAGACGTCCCGGCTCAGCCCGGATTCCTCGAACCCCTGCAGGCGGGCAAATTGTATGATCTCGGCGTGCTTTTCTTCCAGATATCCATTGGCCATGGTGGCCAGTTGATCGTTGCTTCCCATCATCGCCCCGGACAGGCGCACCAGTGACTCGACCTGCTGTTCCAACGGGTGGCTGTCGAACATGGCGATCAGGTCGTCGATACGTTCCAGCGAGTGTTGCGGAATGCCGT
This sequence comes from Ruegeria sp. CH2, assembly GCF_056537065.1. Taxonomy (NCBI): domain Bacteria; kingdom Pseudomonadati; phylum Pseudomonadota; class Alphaproteobacteria; order Rhodobacterales; family Roseobacteraceae; genus Ruegeria; species Ruegeria sp. CH2. Next base: position 137,521 of record NZ_JBQFQV010000008.1, on the reverse strand, counting down.
TTTCTGCGGCCAGATCATTCAGGCGGGCGTCCATGCCGTAGGTCCCGTTCGGATCTTCCATCATGCAGGGCGGGATGCTCAGCATCATGCTCAAGAACCACGGTCGCATTTTGGCCGCCATCCAGCCGGGAATGCCGCGCTGGTTCAACGCGGTCGAGAATGCGGCCCAGTCTTCATCTCCCATCAGGTCGATCAGGGTCGGCCCGGATGTGATCATTACAGCGTTGAGATTATTGGCCAGGTTTTTTTCGAATGCGTCCATGTCAGTCTGGGTGACTTCGAAATAGAACGCGTCAGCCTTGCTCAGGTCCGGAGACAGGCGTTCAACCACCTTTTCCATGCGTTCGTCATACGTGTGCAGGGTGCCAATGATGTGCAGAACCGTGTCATCCTTGCGCGCAATCCAGTGGTTGCCTTCCGGAAAGGGGATGTCCGCCACCGCGCGCTGCAACTCGGCCCGCGCGTCATCCGACAGCTGCGGGCGCAGGTCCTGCCCATCGCACGCAGCCGCAGCCGTGATCGGGGCCAGTAGAAAAGCAAGAAATGTCAGCAGGCGCATGAACCCATCCGGTGTTGTGTCATCAAGGTGTTCCAGACATAGCCATGCCTGCGACCCATGTTCAAGCAACCCGTCTGGTATTCCTCAACAATCTGCGTAGCATAGGCCCCATGAACCGCGAGCAGGACCTCTATCCCCCGATCAAGGCGCTTTTGGAGCGTCAGGGATACACCGTCAAAGGAGAAGTGGGCGCTGCCGATATCGTCGCGATGCGCGAAGACGAGCCGCCTGTGATTGTCGAGCTCAAGCTCAGGTTCACGCTGTCCCTGTTCCATCAGGCAATTGCCCGCCTGAAACTCACGGATCAGGTCTATATCGGGGTCAGCAAACCCACCGGGCGCACGGCCCGGCGGGCGCTCAGGGACAATCTGGCGCTGTGCCGCAGGCTTGGTCTGGGTCTGATCACCGTACGTACCGATGGCACGGTCGAGGTGCAATGCGATCCGGGGCCCTATGCGCCGCGCAAGAACAAGGCCAGGGCGGCGCGGCTGCTGCGCGAATTCGACCGGCTGGAGGGCGACCCCAATTCCGGGGGCGCGACACGTCATGGGATCGTGACGGCCTACCGCCAGGATGCGCTGAAATGCGCGGCCTTTCTGGCCGAACACGGCCCGGCCAAAGGGGCCGAGGTCGCCAGATCGGTGGGTGTTCCGGTCGCCACCCGGTTGATGCGGGAAAATCACTATGGCTGGTTCGAGAAGGTTGAAAAAGGTGTCTACGCTCTTACCTCTGAGGGAACAGACGGCTTAAAACACTGGGCCTACAGCTGGGAACAGGCCGACTAGGCCGTTCTCAAAAAAATCCCAAACACCTTGTTGACTCGGCGTTTTAGACTCCCTAGCTATGCGTCGTTATCACTCACACACACCGAGTGCTAACGCCTCGTCGAATGGCGAGGGGAGGATAAACAAAACTTTGAGCCCAAGGAGCTGCAAAGATGGCATTGAAACCGCTTCATGACCGTGTGCTGGTTCGCCGTACCGAAAGCGATGAAAAAACCGCAGGCGGACTGATCATTCCTGACAGCGCAAAAGAAAAGCCCAGCGAAGGCGAAGTCGTCGCAACCGGCGAAGGCGCGCGCAAGGACAGCGGCGAGCTGATCGCAATGGCGGTCAAGGCTGGCGACAAGATCCTGTTCGGCAAATGGTCGGGCACCGAGGTCCAGGTCGACGGCGAAGAGCTGCTGATGATGAAAGAAAGCGACATCATGGGGATCATCGAGTAAGCCCGCGCTTTCTCTGATCTTCCACTAAACACATTTTCTCAAGGAGAAACGACATGGCTGCAAAGGACGTCAAGTTCGACACCGATGCCCGCAACAAGATGCTGAAAGGCGTCAACATTCTGGCGGATGCTGTCAAAGTGACCCTGGGCCCCAAAGGCCGCAACGTGGTTCTGGACAAATCCTTCGGCGCACCGCGCATCACCAAAGACGGTGTTTCGGTTGCCAAGGAAATCGAACTGGAAGACAAGTTCGAAAACATGGGCGCGCAGATGGTGAAAGAAGTCGCCAGCCGCACCAATGACGAAGCCGGCGACGGCACCACCACCGCGACCGTTCTGGCGCAGGCCATCGTAAAAGAAGGCCTGAAGCAGGTTGCAGCGGGCCTGAACCCGATGGACCTGAAGCGCGGCATCGACCTGGCAACCGCCAAAGTTGTCGAAGGCATCCGTGCTGCTTCGCGCGAAGTCAAAGACTCGGCAGAAGTTGCTCAGGTTGGCACCATCTCGGCCAACGGCGAAGCTGAAATTGGCCAGCAGATCGCGGACGCGATGCAGAAGGTTGGCAACGAAGGCGTCATCACCGTCGAAGAAAACAAAGGTCTGGAAACCGAGACCGATGTTGTCGAAGGTATGCAGTTCGACCGCGGCTATCTGTCGCCTTACTTCGTCACCAACGCAGACAAGATGATCGCAGAACTCGACGACTGCATGATCCTGCTGCACGAAAAGAAACTGTCCTCGCTGCAGCCGATGGTTCCTCTGCTCGAGCAGGTGATCCAGTCGCAAAAGCCGCTGCTGATCATTGCAGAAGACGTTGAAGGCGAAGCGCTGGCAACTCTGGTTGTCAACAAACTGCGCGGCGGCCTGAAAATTGCTGCTGTCAAGGCACCGGGCTTCGGCGATCGCCGTAAGGCCATGCTGCAGGACATCGCAATCCTGACCGGCGGTCAGGTGATCAGCGAAGATCTGGGCATGAAGCTTGAGAATGTCACCATGGACATGCTGGGCACCGCCAAGAAGATCGAGATCAGCAAAGACGAAACCACCATCGTCGACGGTGCTGGCGAGAAAGCCGAGATCGAAGCACGTGTTGCTCAGATCCGCACCCAGATCGAAGAAACCTCGTCGGATTACGACCGTGAGAAGCTGCAGGAACGCGTTGCCAAACTGGCAGGCGGTGTTGCCGTTATCCGCGTCGGCGGCATGACCGAAGTTGAAGTGAAAGAGCGTAAGGACCGTGTGGACGATGCTCTGAACGCAACACGCGCAGCCGTTCAGGAAGGCGTCGTTGTAGGCGGTGGTGTTGCTCTGGTTCAGGCCGGTAAAGCACTGGAATCGCTGAAAGGCGCAAACGCTGATCAGGACGCAGGCATCAACATCGTGCGCAAGGCTATCGAAGCGCCGCTGCGCCAGATCGCCGAAAACGCAGGCGTTGACGGTGCGGTTGTTGCAGGCAAAGTGCGCGAATCTTCGGATCCGGCCTTTGGCTTCAATGCTCAGACCGAAGAATATGGCGACATGTTCTCGTTCGGCGTGATCGACCCGGCCAAAGTTGTCCGTACCGCTCTGGAAGATGCGGCATCGGTTGCCGGCCTGCTGGTCACCACCGAAGCGATGGTTGCAGACAAACCGCAAAAAGATGCACCTGCTGGCGGCATGCCCGACATGGGCGGCATGGGCGGCATGATGTAAGCACGTCGAATTCGCCTAAGCGAATTCTGACGACCCCTGACAGGCGTTTGGCTGCAAGGTCAGGCTGTCGAGAGGGGAAGCAAAGTGCTAACGGACGGGGTCGCCTTTTGGCGGCCCCGTTTCATTTCCGATGGCCGCAATGCGGCCATGCCTCCGGCGGGAGTATTTTGGAAAAGATGAAGGCTGGGCCGCGTGTGCCCGAATTGTGAGTGTCCAACGCGCCGCCAAGTCGGTATGTGGTTGAAATGCGACTGTTCCTTCTGACCGCCCTGACCATGTGCGCCTTTGCGGCGAACTCCATTCTGAACCGGCTGGCTATCGACAGCGCGTCCAGCGATCCTGCGGGGTTTGCCATTATCCGGGTTCTGGCGGGGGCGTTGGTTCTGGCCGCACTGATCCTGCTGCGTAGAGGACATTTGCCCCTTCGCAACCGCAGGCGGATCATCGGGGCCGGGTCGCTTTCCCTGTATATGATCGGTTTTTCAATTGCCTATCTGACGTTGGATGCGGGGCTGGGCGCACTTATCCTGTTTGCCGTTGTGCAGATTACCATGTTCGCCGCCACCGCCCTTGCCGGGGCCAAACCCACCCGGCGACAGCTGGCCGGGGCAGCGATTGCACTGGGTGGTCTGGCCTGTGTCCTGTGGCCCACAGGAACAGTGCAGGTCGATCCAACCGGAACCGTTTCGATGATTGCTGCCGGAGTCGGCTGGGCAGCCTATTCACTGGCCGGGCGGTCCGAGCCCGATGCGTTGCAGGGCACGGCCGCAAATTTCATCGTCGCGCTGCCGGTGACCGCGCTGGCCCTGATGGCCACAGGGGCAGAGTGGCACATGACCGGATTGGGCTATCTCCTTGCGGCCTTGTCAGGTGGCGTGACCTCGGGTCTGGGATACGCCTTGTGGTATCGCGTTCTGCCCCGGCTGGCACCTTCGACGGCGGCAGTCGTCCAGCTCAGCGTGCCGGTGATCGCGATTGTGGGCGGCGTGGTGCTGTTGGGGGAAAGCGCGAGTGTGCGGCTGCTTGTTGGTGCGGCACTTGTTTTGGGCGGTATCGCGCTGGCTGTACTGCGACGTCAACGTGGGAAGGGCTTTTAACGCAGGCGCACAGGCTTTATCTGGCGGGTATGAGAATTCTGATCGCCCTGCTTTGTTGCCTTTTTCCCGCCGTGGCCAGCGCGAAATGCGTTGTCCTGCTGCACGGTCTGGCCCGGACCGAGGCGTCATTCAGCGTGATGGAGCAACTGTTCAAAGCGAATGGCTATTCCGTCGTGCGCCCCGGTTACCCATCGACCGAAATCGGTATCCCCGAACTGGCCGAACAAACCATCCCGCAAGCATTTGCAGCCTGCGGCAGTGACACCGTCAATGTCGTTGCGCATTCCATGGGTGGCATCCTGTTGCGATACTGGTTACAGGACCACAGCCCTGAAAACATGGGCCGTGTCGTCATGCTGGGGCCGCCCAATCAGGGTAGCCAGCTGGTCGATGAACTCAGCGCGTGGGAGGTGTTCGGATACCTGAACGGCCCGGCCGGACTGCAACTGGGTACGGGCCCGGATAGTATTCCCAGCCGCCTGCCGCCCGTGGATTTCGAACTGGGGGTCATCGCAGGTGATCAGTCCCTGAACCTCGTGTTTTCATCTCTGATCGACGGCCCGGACGATGGCAAGGTGTCGGTCGAATCCACCAAAGTCGAAGGCATGGCCGATCATCTCGTCTTGCCGGTGACCCACACTTTCATGATGAACAACCCGCAGGTCATGGCACAGGCTCTGCACTTTATCGAATTTGGTCGGTTCGATCCCCAGATCACTTGGCTGGACGGTGTGATGGACGTAATAGACGAGATCTGCATCGGGCAGAATTGCTCGGAACCGGGGGCGGAGCCATCAGAATGACCACATTGGAACTGACATTGACCGGTGCCGAGGTTCTGCTACCGGATGAAGGGCTGTCACGCGCGGAGCTTTCCGTTGCAGGTGGGGTCATTCAGAAAGACGCAACCGGGCGGCGGATTGACCTGACCGGGTTTCTTGTTCTGCCAGGTATTGTCGACTTGCACGGCGATGGGTTCGAACGCCATATCGCCCCACGTCGCGGCGCGATGAAGCAGATGAATGAGGGCATTCTGTCGGCCGAGGCCGAACTGGCGGCCAACGGCATCACCACAGCCGTTCTGGCGCAGTTTTACAGCTGGGAAGGCGGCGTGCGCGGCCCGGACTTTGCCGCGCAGGTGTTTGCGGCCATCGCAGCGGTCAAGGGCAGCACGGTCACCGATCTGATCCCGCAATTGCGGTTCGAGACCAATATGCTCGCGGATTACGACGAGCTGGCCCGTCGCATCGCCGATTGGCAGGTGCCATACGTGGTCTTCAATGATCACCTGCCGCATGATCGTTTGGCACAGGGCAAGAAACCACCGCGCCTGACCGGGCAGGCATTGAAGGCCGGACGCAACCCAGAGGCGCATTTTGCGATGCTGCTCGACATGCACGCCCGCAAGGCTGAGGTTCCGGCGGCGCTAGAAGCGCTCTGTTCGGACCTTGCGGACATGGGCGTGCGTCTGGGCAGCCACGATGACGCAACTGCCGAGGCGCGCGCCTGGTGGCGCGGCCAAGGGGTGCGCATTGCCGAGTTTCCCGAAACGCTTGAAGCCGCCGAGGCCGCGCGCGCTGCCGGGGATCACGTCATTCTCGGCTCACCCAATGTGGTCCGCGGCGGCTCGCATAAGGGCAACGCCAGCGCGGTAGAGCTGATCGCCATGGGGCTCTGTGATGCCCTGGCCTCGGATTACCATTATCCCAGTCCACGCCGCGCGGCGCTGATGCTGATCAAAACCGGGCTGCTGGATCTCGCAGGGGCCTGGGCGCTGATCTCATCCGGCCCCGCGCGGGTGCTGGACTTGCAGGACCGGGGCACGCTTGCCGCGGGCAAACGCGCCGATCTGGTAATCCTTGATGCAAGCACTCACCGGGTCGCCGCGACATTGGCGGGCGGGCGCGTCAGCTATATGTCTGGGGATATCGCAACCCGCTTTGTGGGGTAAAACCAGACCAGCTTCACCTTTTTCCAAATACTCTCGCCGAAGGCATCGCGCCGTAGCGCGATATTCTACCGCTTGATCCGGTTGAAATGTCCCATCTTGCGACCGGCCTTGACCTCGGCCTTGCCGTAAAGATGCAGCGCGACGTCCCGTTCGCGCGCCAGCTCGGGCACACGGTCCATATCGTCGCCAATCAGGTTCTCCATCACCACATCCGAGTGGCGCTGCCCGTCGCCCAACGGCCAACCCGCCACCGCGCGGATGTGCTGTTCGAACTGATCCACGGCGCAGCCATTCTGCGTCCAGTGGCCCGAATTATGCACGCGCGGCGCGATCTCGTTCACGATCAGCCCGCCGGGTGTCACGAACAGCTCAACGCCCATGACACCGACATATTCCAGCGCGTTCAGGATATTGGCCGCCAGCAGGATGGCATCGGTGCGCTGGGCAGGGGACAGTCGTGCAGGGATGGTGGTGGTGTGCAGGATGCCGTCGCGGTGCACATTCTCACCCGGGTCGAAACAGGCCACCTGACCGTCCAGTCCCCGCGCTGCAATGATCGAAACCTCGTGTGAGAAATCAACAAAACCCTCCAGAAGGGCAGGCGCACCAGCCATATCGGCCAGCGCGGCCTCGGCATCCCCGGGGCTGCGCAATCTGGCTTGTCCTTTGCCGTCATAGCCAAAGCGGCGGGTCTTCAGGATGGCGGGCGTGCCGATTTCTTCGATGGCCGCATTCAGGCTGTCCAGATCGGTGATATCCGCAAACGGAGCCGTTTTCAGGCCAAGCCCCTGCAGGAACGTCTTCTCGGTCAGGCGGTCCTGACTGACCCTCAATGCCTCACGCCCGGGACGAATGGGGCGATGGGCTTCCAGAATATCCAATGCCTCGGTCGGGATGTTCTCGAACTCATAGGTGATGACGTCCACCGCATCGGCGAAGGCCGTCAAGGCGTCGATATCGTCGTAGGCCGCTGTCGTAACCCGATCCGCAACCTGCCCGGCAGGCGGGTTTGCGCCCGGCTCGTAGATGTGGCTGACAAACCCCAGCCGAGAGGCCGCCACCGACAGCATCCGGCCCAGCTGGCCGCCACCCAGAATCCCGATCACTGCACCTTGGGCGAGCATCTCCGCCATCGTCAATTCTCCAAACGTTTTCCAATTGCGCCAAGCGCCGCTCTCAGCGCCTCATGCGCGCCCTGTTCGATCAGGGTGCCCGTCATTTGCAGGCTCAAAGTACCTTCGGTCGCCAAAGCGTCGCGCTCCTGTGCCAACCGCCCGGCTGTGTTTTTTTCCATCGCGGCGAGAAAACCCGCCATCAACTGCGTGGTATAGAACTCGGCCCCGTCCGCATCGCCGGTTACGTCACCCAGCCATTCGGCCCCGGTGGCCATCAGATCCAGAATGCCGGGAACCATGGCACAAATGGCAAAATGCGCGTTCAGCGCCACCTCATCCGCAACCTTGACCACGGGGTTTTCCGGCTCAAACAGCTCGGCCAGCAAGCGGTCATTGCCGAACGCCGCCATCGGACAGCCACCGGACTGCAAGAACCCCAGTGGGATGGTTTGGACGAAATCCGACGCAGGGGCGCAAAGCTTGGCCAAATCTTCGGCGGAAACGGCCGCCATAACCGAAACAACCTGCTGATCGGCGCGAAAGGTCAGGGGGGCCAGAACCTCGGCCGCGATATGCGGGCGCAGGCACAGAAACACGATGTCCGAGGCGTCAATCACCGCTTGCGGCGGCGCGATAGTCACGCCCAGTTCGGCCTTCAGGGCGGCCGAGACCTCGGCGTTGCGTTCTGTCACGCAGATCTCATGCCCTTTGGCGGCCATCAGCCGCGCAATCGGCGCGGCGATATGCCCGGTGCCGATAAACCCGATCCGGCTCATCCCTGCGGTTCCTCGGGGATTGAGGCGGACAACGCGTCACGCCAGGCATCCAGCCGCGCGGCCAGGGCCTCATCCTGCAAGGCCAGAATGCCCGCTGCCATCAGGCCCGCATTGGCCCCGCCAGCGGACCCGATTGCCATGGTCGCCACGGGAAAGCCCTTGGGCATCTGCACAATGGAATACAGCGAATCCACGCCCGACAGGGCCCGCGTCTGAACAGGCACGCCAATCACCGGTACGCGTGTTTTCGAGGCCATCATACCCGGCAGATGTGCCGCTCCGCCAGCGCCCGCGATGATCACCTGCAACCCGCGCGACACGGCGGTCTTGCCATAGTCCCACAACCGGTCCGGGGTGCGATGGGCCGAAACGATACGCGCCTCATAAGCGATGCCCAGTTCATCCAGAATATCTGCGGCTTCCTTCATCGTGGGCCAGTCCGACTGGCTGCCCATGATGATCCCCACTGTCACATCGCTCATCCGCTTATGTCCCCGCGCTCAGAAAGAGCGCGCACTATAGCCAAATCCGCTTTTGTGGCAATGCGGTACAGGGCGTTCAGGCAATGATATCGGGGGTCAGGCGATCTTCGATCAGGCGGATGAAGTCTTTCAGGCGCAGTTTTTCCTTTTTCAGACGCCGAAGGGTCAACTGATCAGCCGTTCCTTTTTCATGCAGCGCCTCGATCGCCTCATCAAGGTCGCGGTGCTGGCGGCGGAAAACCTCCAACTCAACCCGCAGAACTTCTTCGGTTTTCATCGAAAGGTCGGTGGGCGCGTTCATTGGCGACTCGGGCTTGTTGTGGTGCTTGCCCAACAAGATAGTGTGTCAGACGTTATCGCGCCAGACCTTGTGGACATCCTGGTTTCTTCCCATATTCTATAACAAGCGGTTGCCGGAACGGGACCGCGCACCACGTCGCTTTGACAATAAAGGACGAAAATACGTGTCGAAACTTACTCTTGGCTCATACCCGCATCTTTTGGGGTTCGAGCAGCTGGAACGCCTTCTGGAACGGTCTGCAAAGGCCGGTAATGAAGGATACCCGCCCTATAACATCGAACAGACCTCGGACTTTTCCTACCGCATCACCCTTGCGGTGGCCGGGTTCGCCGAAGAGGATCTGTCGATCACCATCGAGGATCGCCAACTGGTGATCCGGGGCCGTCAGCGCGACGACAGCGAGGGGCGCATCTTCCTGCACCGTGGTATCGCGGCGCGTCAGTTTCAGCGCATGTTCGTGCTGGCTGACGGGGTCGAGGTGGGAGAGGCGATCATGGAAAACGGTCTGCTGCATGTGGATCTGACCCGCGCCGTGCCGGAAACCGTGGTTCAGACAATCAACATACGGAAGGGGTAAGAGCAATGAATACACCGATTGAAATCAACACCGAAGGCGATCGTATCGTCTATGTGAAAACAGTCGACGTTGCCGATCTGCCGCGTGATCTGCGCGATCAGGCAGGTGATCTGGATCACCTTTATGCCGTGCACGATTCCGATGGTCAGCAACTGGCGCTTGTGGCCGACCGCAAGCTGGCCTTCGTTCTGGCCCGTCAGCACGACCTGTCACCTGTGGCCGTTCACTGAACGGCCCCTTTGTCCGGTGGGGCTGAAACGTTGCCCGCAACACACGCGCATCGGCGAAACTGCCGCTTTTAACCTGTAACGGAGCCGACTGCATGAGCTGGTTTGAATTCGACTGGGTAGACGCCTTCACCAATCGTGCATTTGGCGGCAACGGTTGTGCCGTGGTCCACGGCGGCGCGGGTCTCTCGGCCGAGCTCTGCATGGCCTATGTGCGCGAAACCTCTCTGGTCGAATGCACATTCACCGGCCCGTCCGACGTGGCCGACATCCGCGTCCGTTATTTTCTGGCCAGCCGTGAAATTCCCTTTGCCGGTCATCCGACGATTGCCACCGTAGCGGCGATGCGGTCGCGCGGCATGATCTCCGGCGATAACCTGACGCTGGAAACCGGCGCTGGCATCGTTTCGATCGGATTGCAGGGCGAACAGATTGAAATGACGCAGGTCGCCCCGCAATTTGGTGCGCATGTGCCAGCCGATCTGGTGGCAAAGGCGATCAGCCTGCCGCAAGAAGCCATCATCTCGCCACCCCGGATGGTTTCAACCGGCTTGCCCTTTTGTATTACCGTTCTGCGCGATCATGACGCTTTGCGCGCGGCCCGCCTGTCCGAGGACGCGCTGCGCAAAGTGGCTGCGACGGCAGGGTATTCCGGCTCGGACATGGCCGAGCCTTTCCTCGTGACGCTAAAAGGGGCTACCGACGCGGGCGATACGTTCTCGCGCTTGCTTATGGCTCCGCCCAGCCCGCCCGAAGATCCGTTTACCGGGTCTGCCACCGGGGCCATGGCGGCTTATCTGTGGAAATACGGGCTGATGACCAAAGACAGTTTCGTTGCGGAACAGGGTCACGATATGGGTCGCCCCGGTCAGGCTGTTGTCACGCGCGTTGGCCCCACCGATGCGATGACGGGAATCAAGGTAGCCGGTCAGGGGCATATCCTGATGCGCGGGCAGGTTGATCTGCCACAAGCCACCCAGTAGCCGAACCGTTCCCGTCTCCAGGGACTGCCCGGAACGCCTCAGACTATCAAAACAAAAACGGCCCCCGAAAACCGGAGGCCGCTGTGTTTCATTCATCTGGTTCAGCCTGCTGCGATCAGGCCCATGCTTTCCAGCTTCAGCAGCACCTGATGAGCGCAGTTGTCGACCTCGACATTTTCGGTCTCGACACGCAATTCAGGGTTCTGAGGCACGTCATACGGGTCCGAGATACCGGTGAATTCCTTGATCTTGCCTTCGCGCGCCAGCTTGTACAGACCCTTGCGGTCGCGCCGCTCACACTCTTCGATGGTGGTCGCAACATGCACTTCGCAGAAGGCACCGAACTGCTCGATCTCTTCGCGCACCGCGCGGCGCGTGGTGGCATAAGGTGCGATCGGGGCGCAGATGGCGATGCCACCGTTTTTGGTGATCTCGGATGCCACATAGCCGATCCGGCGGATGTTCAGGTCGCGATGCTCCTTCGAGAAACCCAGTTCGGATGACAGGTTCTTCCGCACGATATCGCCATCCAGCAACGTGACCGGACGGCCCCCCATCTCCATCAGCTTGACCATAAGCGCGTTGGCGATGGTGGACTTGCCCGAGCCCGAGAAGCCGGTGAAGAACACGGTAAAGCCCTGCTGGCTGCGTGGCGGCTTGGTCTTGCGCAGCTCTGCCACCACTTCGGGAAAACTGAACCATTCGGGGATTTCCAGACCCTCGGCCAGACGGCGGCGCAGCTCGGTGCCCGAGATGTTCAGGATCGTGACATTGTCCTTGTCCAGAATCTCGTCATTCGGCTCGTATTGCGCGCGCTCCTGCACATAGACCATGTGCTTGAAATCGACCATCTCGACGCCGATCTCGTCCTGGAACTGGCGGAACAGATCCTGCGCGTCATAGGGGCCATAGAAATCTTCCCCGGCCGAGTTCTTGCCCGGACCCGCGTGATCGCGACCCACGATGAAATGGGTGCAGCCATGGTTGGCGCGGATTAGCCCGTGCCAGACCGCCTCGCGCGGGCCAGCCATGCGCATCGCCAGATTCAGCAGGCTCATCGAGGTGGTGGACGCGGGATACTTGTCCAGCACCGCCTCATAGCAGCGCACGCGGGTAAAGTGGTCTACGTCGCCCGGCTTGGTCATGCCCACGACCGGGTGGATCAGCAGGTTGGCCTGCGCTTCCTTGGCGGCGCGGAAAGTCAGTTCCTGATGCGCACGGTGCAGCGGGTTGCGGGTCTGGAAGGCCACGATCCGGCGCCAGCCCAGCTTGCGGAAATAGGCGCGCAGCTCGTTCGGCGTGTCGCGGCGACCGCGGAAGTCATAGTGAACAGGCTGCTGGATGCCCACGACGGGGCCACCCAGATAGACCTTGCCCGCCACATTGTGCAGATAGTTCACAGCCGGGTGGGCATCGTCATCGGCACCAAAAACCTTCTCGGCCTCGCGGGCTTTGTTCGGTGTCCAGCGGTCAGTGACCGTCATGGTGCCCAGAATCACGCCTTCCTGATCGCGCAGCGCGATATCCTGACCCAGTTCGATCTTGTCCGCAAAGTCTTCGCTGACGTCCAGCGTTATGGGCATCGGCCATAGCGTGCCATCAGCCAGACGCATGTTTTCGACGACATTGTCGTAATCGGCCTCGCTCAGGAAACCTTTGAGCGGGTTGAAACCGCCGTTCATCAGCAGCTCCAGATCGCAGATCTGGCGCGGGCTCAGATCCCAACTGGTCAGGTCGGCGGCTTCGACCTTCAGTTTCTGGGCCGAGTCGTACGACACATAAAGTTCGGGAATGGGGGCCAGATTGCTTAACATCGTCATCTGAATACTCTTATCGCAGTGTTGTGTTGCCAATGATTCAAGGGCGTTTTCGGGGCATTTGCACCGACTGTCGTGCGAAGTCCACTGGCGTCAATGAAACAAAGGACGATATGCGCTGATTTCTCGCGGATTGGAAGGAATTTCCAACTCTGAAATCAAAATGATGATCTGGTTCTTTGGTGAGCAGATAATCCGATCATGCAAAGTATGACTGTTCCTGTTTTTGCGTGTGCGGCGCAAGCCCGGATGCGCGGGTGACTGGCAGGGCGGGAATCGGATCGGCAACGCCGCGTAGCTGGAACATCCGGATACCCTCCGGCGGCAGGTCCATACCCGCAGCCTTCAACACCTCTTGCGAGACCAGCAACTCGACCCCCAAGGCCTTGGTTTCGCTTTCCAGTCGGCTGGCCACATTGACGGCGTCGCCGATGATCGTTCTCGCGGCATGTCCCTGCGCGCCAATCTCACCCAACACCAGATCACCAAGGTGCAGGCCCATTCCGATGCGAATGCCGGGGCTGCCTTCGGCCTCAAGCTGCTCGTTGAACCGGTCGAGGGCATGGCTGATATCTATCGCAGCCTTCAACCCCGCGCTGGCGGATGCGGCTGCATCGGGTTTTTCGAAAACCGCCAGCAACCCGTCTCCCATATACTTGTCCACGACACCGCCGTCCTTGGTGATGGCAGGCACGACGGCGTCGAAGAACCGGTTCAGCAGGAACACGATATCATAGGGCAGCTGCCCCGTCGTGCGGGCGGTAAATCCGCGCATGTCCAGAAACAGCACGGCCAGTTTCCGTTCCTGCCCCTGACTGGCATGCCCGCGAACGCGCCCGCCATCCGGTTGAAAAACGCGGAAAACGGTGGTCGGTTCCGTCGGGCGGATCTGGCAGGCCAGCCGTGTCTGCGGTGAGGCGCCGACAGCGGCCAGGCTGCGGGCCTCGACATCGCCGGGCGGGGGCAGGGCGTTAGCGCCTTCCTCGATGATGACGCGGCATGTGGTGCAGCGTCCCTTCCCGCCGCACAAGGCCGTATGGGGCACACTATGTGCCTGCGAAATCTCAAGCAGTGTCATGCCCTTTTCGGCATCCACCTCGGGCCCGTTGCTGTAACTTACCCGCACCGAATGCCTGCGCCGCCACAGCTTGCGCCCGATATACACAAGACCCGTGGCCGCCAAGGCGAGCCAGAACGCCAAAAGGGCATTATCCTTGACGGTGAACATGGTCTGGAACGCCTCGGGCGAGGGCCAGTTGTAATGCTCGATATATTGTTCCCGCAGAAACTCATCCGCGAATTCCAACCAAATGCGGCGGCCCTCGGTCAGCAGACCGGCCAAGGCGAACATGGGGATGAAGACGGCAACACCGATCAGATAGGGTACGGCGCTGGACCACCATTTCGTCAGCCGTAACCACATATGCAGCCCGATACAGCCATGCACCCAGACGATCAGCAACAACGCGCTTTGCATCCAAATTACGATGTTAGGCCACATCAGGATGATGATGTACCCCATCTCGTCGTTGACGTCGTAAATCTCGTGCGCGACCCGCGTCTGGATGACATGCGAGATCAGCTGCAAAGGTATCAGCAGACCCAGAACAATCTGCAACGCCGTGCTGAACGGCATGCGCAGGGTCCGGCGTTGTGCGATCGAAGCTAGCGCCAGACCGGCATGTGTGAACAACGCCGCATAAAGCAGCAGGCTCATAAAACTGTGCCGCGTCACCGCTGTTCGACCGTCCTGCATCCCGTGCAGATAATCGGTGTGAAACAGGCCCAGTCCGATGTTGATGAAATGGAAGAAAGCGAAAGCAAACAGAACCAACCCGCTGCCGATCCGAAGCCGGGCTGCCCAACCGCCACGCCACAAAGCGCTCTTCAAGAATACCACCTGTATCGCTGTTCGCCTTGGTTGGACTTTGCGAGGACGTTTGCGGTCAGGTCAAGGCTTCGGGTGCAAATCTAGGCCCGCCAGTGGGTCGCGGGGTGTTGGGATTGAATTGATATCTTGTCCGCACAAAACAGCACCAGATGGCTGAGGTCGGGGCGCGAGCGCGAGCTGTAGATCAAGCCGTCCGCCCCTATTGCCCGCGCTTTATCCGAAAAAGACCATGTCGGCGAAGGGATCCCCGTCGCGCGAATATCCTGCCAGATCACCGACGCTGCCGTCTGCCCGCGGTAATCCACCAACTGCGCGTTTTCCACCAGAAACCTTTGTATCACGCGGTCGGGATCATCACCCGAGACGTAGCGCCGGATGGCGACCGAAGCGCCTTCGGCGCTGAGCGAGGCATAAAGCGCGAACTGTCCGGAATGATGAAAGCGCCCCTCAGGCGCGCGGGCAGGCAGCAATGGGGTCGCTGCCTGCGACGCAAACAGAATTCTCCAGACAGGGCCAGAGAATTCAAGCATGCATCAGTCCTGTTCGGCCAGGAACCGTTCGGCATCCAGTGCCGCCATACAGCCCATCCCGGCGCTTGTTACCGCCTGACGATAGACATGGTCGGTCAGATCGCCTGCCGCGAACACGCCGGGGATCGAGGTTTCGGTGCTGCCCGGTTTGGTGACGACATAACCACCCATATGGGTTTCCAGCGTGTCCTTGACCAACTCGTTCGCAGGGGCGTGGCCGATGGCGACAAAGACACCTTTGCACGGGATCTCGGTGATCTCGCCGGTTTTGACATGTTTGACCCGAACACCTTCGACGCCCAAAGGCGCATCGGTGCCGATCACTTCTTCCAGCTGGTGGAACCACAGCGGTTCGATCTTTTCATTCTTCAACAGGCGATCCTGAAGGATCTTTTCCGCCCGCAACTCATCACGGCGGTGGATCAGGGTCACCTTGCTGGCGAAATTGGTCAGGAACAGGGCTTCTTCCACGGCTGTGTTACCGCCACCGATCACCACGATTTCCTGCCCGCGATAGAAGAACCCGTCACAGGTGGCGCAGGCCGAGACGCCAAAGCCCTTGAACTTCTCTTCCGACGGCAGACCCAGCCATTTTGCACGCGCGCCTGTGGCCAGAATGACCGCATCAGCGGTATAGGTGGTGCCGCTGTCGCCCTTGGCGGTGAAGGGGCGCTTGCTGAGGTCCAGATCGCTAATGATATCGCCAATCACCTCACATCCCATGGCCTTCGCATGGTCCTGCATCCGCACCATCAGGTCCGGGCCCTGCACCTCGGTGTCGCCGGGCCAGTTTTCGACCTCGGTCGTCGTTGTCAGCTGACCACCGGGTTCGATGCCCTGTACCAGAATGGGTTCCAGCATGGCGCGGCTTGCATATACGCCTGCGGTGTATCCTGCGGGCCCCGACCCGATGATCAGAACCTTGGTGTGTCTTGTGTCGGCCATGGTGCCCCCGCTCGAATTGCCTGAATTGGGCCCGCGGCCCGTCGCCCCGATATAGCGACCGACCGGCCCGGCTTAAAGCCCCTTACTGTTCAGGTCCCCTCGGGACGGGGCGCCCTGGGTTTTAGGGGAGAAGGCGAAAAGGAAACAAAGAAAATTGCGCATCTGCGAAACATTATTGCGCGCGTGTGGGGTGCTGATATAAGAACCGAAAAAATCAGGAGCATTTGATGGTCACGACTCGGCTGGATGATATTGATCGCAAGATTCTGGCGGAACTGCAGGCGGACGGTCGTATGACCAATGTCGAGCTGGCAAAACGGGTCGGAATCTCGGCCCCGCCCTGTCTGCGCCGGGTGCGCACACTCGAAGAATCCGGCTTCATCACCGGTTATCACGCCGAGGTCAACTCACGCGAGTTGGGGTTCGAGGTTCAGGTATTTGCCATGGTCGGTCTGGACAGCCAGGCCGAAGTCGAACTGCGCGCGTTCGAAGGTCGCTGCCGCGAATGGCCATTGGTCCGCGAATGCCACATGCTGAACGGAGAAGTGGACTTCATCCTGAAATGCGTCGCACCTGACCTGAGCAGCTTTCAGCAGTTTCTGACGGGCGAGTTGCTGACCACGCCAAACGTGGCCAGCGTCAAGACATCGCTCGTTATTCGCGGCGCAAAAGACGAGCCAGGCGTACCGTTCGACGTTCTGGAAGAACGTATGAACCGGATGGCGTGACCCCAACACGTTTTGGTTGCGCGGTGATTGGTGGCAACAGTGCTGCCACCGCAAGGGATAGAACCCAACTTATTACCAGCTGCATGATGCCCCCCATAATGCAGTAATCACAATCATGCTCAGGCCGTCATCGCGTCGATCTCACCATCTCCGGCGCGCGGCATCAGCAGCGGGCCAAAATCGTTCAGCGACTCGATATGCGCGAACAGGTTCAGATAGATCGACCGAAGCGAGTGGCTGATCATGCGAACCGCATTCACACCTGGATGATATGTTTCGAACTGTAATCCATCTACGCGAATAACGGAATGGCGTTTTAAACAAATGTGAAACAGTTCAACGGGGGTGGGCGGCATTGTTTCAATGACACCCATCCCGTCCTGAAATTCGGACACGGGTGTAAGAATCGGCTGCCCCCCATGCAGGTGCCGCAAATGCGCAGGTGTTCCCACGATTCGCGCCGCCGGGCCAGCAATGACACCCGACATTGGCTTTTGCATCCCGAACGTATCCGCCATGATCCGCGTCAGCGGTCGCGTCCGGCCACGTGAATCCGCGCGTCCGGGGATCAACGTGACAGATCCCTTCCACAACACGGTTTCCGATGCGCCATCCTGCGTCAGGACCGTATCCCCCGGCATCAGATCCTCGATTGCCATCGGTCCATGTTCCGTTTCTACCAAAGATCCACGTGTGAAGGCGCAAAACGCGTCTTCAAACATCGGCAGGGCAGGTGCGATGTGGCGGGTCTGAACCACATCTCCGTTCTTCAACAGGCTGCTGACCTCATAGCGGCGCAGCTGGGCTTTTGGCTTGGAAACCGGCCGCGGCGCGTCCCGCAGCATAACAGACGTTTCGATAGCATTTCTGGCCGCGCGGGCCAGTGAATTAGGAATAGTCATTAATATTCCGTCCCCTCAAAATGTTCGGTCAGGCGCGGCGTACCCCCGTACAGACGCGCCCGGCGAACTGGTTCTTTGCCTTGAAACAAATGGGTGACCCTCGGGCGGCAACCGGTACGGTCCCGCGACGCGACTAAATCTCGCTTTCCAATGGTCAACACATTGACCCCCCAGACAAACTCGTACTTCACGGGCGAAATTGCCCGCACACACACAACTCCTAAAAAGTCACGAACCCCTCGCTCGTGACGCGCGATTCATCAGGCCGGAGCGAACCTGATACGCGTTGACCCAAATAAGACCGGCAGCTTGGTCTCTGGGTTTTCTGTCTCAGCGTCGTGCCGCGATGCGACTGGCGACCCTGACAGAATTGCTTGTTACCCGCTTCCACGGCATTTCCAGGTTCTGGTCCCGAGTGGCCTCGACCATGGCTTTCAGAAAGCGTGATTTGGTCTTCATTTTTTGGTCCTGCTCTGAACGGGGTGTATTTCCCCACATCCTCTGTGAACCTTTTGTGACGCGGGTTTGCGGCAGGGATAAGGCTTATCCGGGATGATTTGCGGACAGAAAAATGAAGTCAGACGGACCTCCCACTCAACACGCCAGCGCCCGATTTTCGAACGTCAGATACCGATCTGATTACTGGCAAAAACTCGTTACGATTCTGATGCCCAATCAACACAACAAATGTGGCGGAAAAGTGGCAGGGCACCTAAATCTGGACGAAGATCACAATCTTATGACGGAAATCAACCGCCCGTAATCGACCTCGTTCGCGTGCGTTGATCGGCGATAGGAATAGAACCTGTCAGGGTCGGAATATGTGCAGTGCCGGGTCCACTCGGCCTGTCCGATTCCCGCCTGCCGCAGCCGGTGCAGCCCGAAGGCGGGCAGATCAAATTGCAGGCGGTCACTTTCACCATTGGCAAAAAAGCGGCTGTTGTCCGGCGAATCCGCCAGGAACGCGTCCAGAAACTCTGGCCCCACCTCGTAAGCGCGCTGGGAAATACTGGGTCCGATCACGGCGCAGATATTGCTGCGGTCGGCTCCCAGCGCCTCCATCGCGTCCAGCGTCGCTTCCAGAACACCGTCCAGCGCGCCGCGCCACCCGGCATGGGCCGCACCGATCACATGCGCGTCGGGATCGGCGAACAGAACCGGCTGGCAATCGGCCGTCAGGATCGTCAGGGCCAGACCGGGTGTTGCTGTGACAATGGCGTCCGCTTTGGGTTTTTCACCGTCAACCGGGGCTTGGACTGTCAAAACCGTCGGGGAATGAACCTGATGCACCGCGACCATTGCCTCGGGGTCCACCTCCATCGCGTCGGCCACCCGCCGCCGGTTCAGCGCGACAATCTCGGTTTGATCCGAGGACCCCTGACCGCAGTTCAACCCGCTGAAAATTCCTGAAGACGCGCCGCCGCGACGGGTAAAGAACCCATGGCGAAATGGCGACAGCAGATCCGAGGTCAGAATTTCCAGCGTCATGGTTCCAATCCTGGTGGTGGGGCTGCATAGGCCGGGAAAAGGCCCATCACCTTGAACAGATTTCCCATTTCATCAGGATGCGTCAACCGCCGATGCGCGGCAATCAGCGCATCCAGCTCGGAACCGCTCAGTGCCTTGGACAGGGCTTGCGCGCGGGCGGTGATCCCCAGCCGTTCAAGGAAGACGCCCTGCGGTGTCAAGCGCGTATGCCTGCACCCACAGGCGCGGGTCGCAACGGCCAAAGGCTCAAAATCCACATGCGCGGTCAAATCGGCCTGACCGGGCGATGCCAGAGGATCGGAATGTTCGTGGTTTTGCAGAGCCTGCAAGGTATCGCCCAGCGAATGCCAGTCGCCATAATCCACAATCAATGCCGCGCCGCCATGGCTGGCGACCCGCCCCGCGATTACGGTCAGAATGGGAATTGCAGCAGCACACAGTTCGACCAGATCACCGTCCTTGGTGTCCGACAGCCTATCATTCAACGCCACCTGCGGCCCGATCGCGCCCAGTCCGAACGTCAACCCACCGTCGCGCTCGCCCACCAGACGCTCGCGCCAGCCCGTACCGTCACGCTGAAACTGGCGGATGGGCAGGGCATCAAAGAATTCGTTGGCCACCAGCAACAGCGGCTGGTCGGGCAGGTCGGCGATCGTTGCAATCCAGACCGCGTCGTAATCCTTCAGCGTTGCCGCCTGCACCTGTTTCAATACAGGCGATGCTTCAACCAGTACAACCTGCGCTGCCTCGTGAAATCCGGGTACTGACCGTGTGGCGCGCAGAATATCGGCCATCAGGGTACCACGCCCCGGCCCCAGCTCGCATAGGGTAAACGGTGCGGGCCGACCCTGATCCATCCAGCTCTGCGCAAGGCATAGCCCGACCAGCTCCCCGAACATCTGACTGATTTCCGGCGCTGTGGTGAAATCCCCCGCAGCCCCCAGCGGATCACGGGTCGTGTAATAGCCCAGCGTCGGATGCAGCAGGCATTCACCCATGAAATCTGCCACGCTCATCGGTCCATCCTGCCGGATGCGGGCGACCAGATGATCGGTCAGGCTCATGCCGCCCGCCGCCGCGCACGCAGGGCAAACCACAATCCAAGCGCGATCATCGGCAGCGACAGGAACTGCCCCATGGTCAGCCCGTACCCGCCCACATGCCAGGCCAGCCCCAGCGGATTGCCGGGCGATACGAATTGTGCGTCCGGCTGGCGAAAGAACTCGACGATAAAGCGCGACGCGCCGTAGCCCGCAAGGAACGTCCCCATGACAAGGCCCGGTGTGCGAAAACCGCCGCGCCGATAGACCAGCCACAGCAATACCGCCCCCAGCAACACCCCCTCCAGCGCGGCCTCATACAGCTGCGACGGGTGCCGGGCGCACATGCCTGCGACCACGCCGGGGCAATCCTGCGCAGCATATCCAGGAAAGATGACCGCCCAGGGCAGCTCACTCGGGCGGCCCCACAGCTCGGCATTGACGAAATTGGCCAGCCGCCCCAGCAGCAATCCGGGCGGAACGGTGTAGGCAACCAGATCCCCCAGCGACAGGGCGGGGATACGGTGCTGTCGTGCAAACAGGTACGACGCAAGGATCACGCCCAGCAATCCGCCATGAAAGGCCATGCCGCCTTGCCAGACCTTCACGATCTCCAGCGGGTGGGACAGGTAATAAGCCGGTTGATAGAACAGCACAAAGCCCAGCCGCCCGCCCAGAATCACACCCAGAATGATCCAGGTAACCAGATCCTCCAGCTGTTCGGGCTTCATCGGCGGGCCATCCGCAGGCCAGAGTGCCGGGCGGCGCAACGCCACAACAGCCAGCCGCCACGCGATCAGGATGCCCGCGATATAGGCCAGCGCATACCACCTTAACGCGAACTCCATCCCGAACAGCGGGATCGAGAACAGTTCGGGCGACAGATCGGGGAAATTCAGAACAGCCTGCATGTGCGTCTCATTGCCCGGGGTTTGCAGGTCAAGTCAACCTTGAGCCCGCGCCATTCTTTGCCCATATACAGGTAAACCGCGAGATCGGAGAACAGATATGCAGACCCGCAACAAAATCCTGGATGACGTGTCCCAGCTGATGACCAACGCCATGGGCGTGGCGCAGGGCGCGCGGGAAGAGGCTGAAAACGCGATGAAGTCGATGATCGACCGCTGGCTGGCCGACCGCGATTTCGTCACCCGTGAAGAATTTGACGCCGTGCGCGCCATGGCTCAGAAGGCGCGCGAAGAAAACGTGGCACTCGAAGCCCGCATCGCCGCGCTCGAGGCGAAACTGGACAAATAACGCCCCGGCGTTCCCTGTTTCCACAATTTTCGGACAAAGCATTCCGCCGCGCAATCCAGCCCGGATTGTGCGGTGCTGTGTATTCTGACGTGTCGCAGAATTTATTCAAGACAAAGCTGACTCTGGCGCCAATATTTTGATCGCCGTTGCCTTCTGTCCACAACTTATTGCTGTTATCCCCAATAATTAGGGTTGCCAGAACTTACGCCACATCGCACCATATTTAGTACAGGCCTATGGGGGAAGCCCGGTTTGTAGAGCAGGCAACTAGCGCTGGGGCGCTGCCAGCCCCGAAATGCTAGAGATTAGTGAGGTGGCATTATGGCCCTTTCCGAGCAGTATCTCGAAGAAGACATTCATCCGATCGACATTGTTGAGCATCTGGCCGAACATCACGACTGGGATTTTGATCGCATTGGGGACGATCAGATTGCCATGGCCGTTGAAGGGCAGTGGCGCACCTACTCGATCACGCTGGCCTGGTCCAACTATGACGAAACGCTGCGCATGGTGTGCAGCTTCGAAATGGAACCACCGGCCGAGCGTGAAATGCAGCTCTATGAGCTGCTCAACAAGATGAACGACCAGTGCTGGGCAGGCGCGTTTACCTATTGGGCAAACCAGAAGCTGATGGTCTATCGCTATGGTCTGGTCCTTGCAGGCGGGCAAACGGCCAGCGCTGACCAGATCGACACGATGATCAATGCCGCCGTCATGAGCGCCGAGCGGTACTACCCCGCGATCCAATTGGTGACCTGGGGCAACAGAGGGCCAGAAGAAGCCATGCAAGTGGCCATTGCAGAGGCCTACGGCCGCGCGTAAACCTTTGCCCCGAACCGATATGTAAAGCGGGAGGGGCAAATGGACATGACGCGAGTGGCTGAACAGGGGCTTGTGCTTCTGGGGTGCGGAAAGATGGGGTCCGCAATGCTGGCGGGATGGCTGGAACACGGCCTTCCGCCAGCTTCCGTTTGGGTCATCGATCCCTGCCCGTCAGATTGGCTGAAGGCGCAGGGCGTCAATATCAACGCACCGTTGCCCGAATCCCCCGCCGTGGTGCTGGTTGCGGTCAAACCGCAGATGATGGGCGAAGCCCTGCCTGCCATTCAGGCGCTGGGCGGTGGGTCCAGCCTGTTCATTTCCGTTGCGGCTGGCACCTCGATTGCCACCTTCGAATCCGTTCTGGGCCAAGACACCCCGATCATTCGCGCCATGCCCAACACACCCGCTGCTATCCGTCAGGGCGTCACGGCACTGATCAGCAACGCACACGCCTCCGAAACCGATATGGAACAGGCCGAAAACCTGCTGGCGGCAGTGGGCCAGACCGTTCGCCTAGAGGATGAGGCACAGATGGACGCCGTCACCGGGCTCAGCGGGTCCGGCCCGGCCTATGTGTTCCATCTGATCGAAACCCTGGCCGCAGCGGGCGAGGCGCATGGCCTGCCTGCCGAGCTTGCGATGAAACTGGCCAAGTCCACAGTGGCCGGTGCTGGGGCACTGGCCATGGCGTCCGACGAAGACCCCGCGCAGCTGCGCATCAACGTGACCTCTCCGAACGGTACCACACAAGCCGCGCTTGAGGTGCTGATGCATCAGGAAACCGGCTTTCCCGACCTGCTGCACCGTGCCGTCAAGGCCGCAACCAACCGATCCAAGGAGCTCTCGCGTGAGTGAAATTTCGTTCGACGACTTTCTCAAGGTCGATATTCGCGTGGGCGAGGTGATCCGCGCCGAACCCTATCCCGAGGCCCGCAAACCCGCGATCAAGATGTGGATCGACTTTGGGGACGAGATTGGCGAGCGCAAGACCTCGGCCCAGATCACCGCGCATTACGATCCGGCCACTCTGGTCGGCAAACAGGTCATGGCTGTCGTCAACTTCCCTCCGCGCCAGATCGGCAAGTTCATGTCCGAGGTTCTGGTGCTGGGTCTGCCCGATGACAACGGCGAGATCGTTTTGATCGGCCCCGACGGCAAGGTACCAACCGGCGGGCGGATGCACTGATGAAACTGCTTATCACGCGTCCGATGACACCGGCAGTCGAATCGCGCGCCCGCGCCGATTTCGATGTAACCATCCGGGAAAACACCCTGCCCATGGCGCGGCAGGAGATGCTGGCCGCTCTGGCCGGATACGACGTTGTTGTGCCGACATTGGGCGATCAGTTCTCGGCTCGGATCTTTGCCGAGGTCGGTCAGCCGCGCTGCAAGCTGCTGGCCAATTTCGGTGTTGGCTTCAACCATATCGACGTGGATGCCGCACGCGCGGCCGGGATTGACGTAACCAACACGCCCGGCGCGGTCACCGATGCCACAGCCGATATCGCCATGACCCTGCTGCTGACCACAGCCCGGCGGGCCGGTGAGGGGGAGCGGCTGGTGCGATCGGGTCAGTGGCAGGGCTGGCACCCGACGCAGATGCTGGGCCATCATGTGACCGGCAAGCGCGTGGGCATTGTCGGCATGGGCCGCATCGGACAGGCCATCGCGCGCCGCTGTCATTTCGGGTTTGCCATGCAGGTGGCCTATCAGTCCCGCAGCGCCAAGCAACTGGATTTCCCGGCGGAATTCACACCTGACCTTGAAACACTCGCCGCTTCGGTCGATTTCCTTGTGCTTGCGGTTCCCGGCGGTGCGGAAACCCGCCACCTGATCAATGCGCAGATTCTTGAGGCGATGAACCCCTCGGCTATTCTGGTCAACATCGCCCGTGGCGAGGTGGTGGACGAGGTCGCGCTGATCACGGCGCTGCAAACCGGTCAGATCGCGGGGGCGGGGCTTGACGTCTACGAATTCGAACCCAAAGTGCCGCAATCCCTGTGCGAAATGGAAAACGTCACCCTGCTGCCCCACTTGGGCACCGCCACCGAAGAGGTGCGCAGCAGCATGGGGCACATGGCGCTGGATAACGTGGCGGCCTTTGTCGCGGGCAGGGCGCTGCCCAACCCGGTCTAGTCGCCCACCGCCTCGCGCCAGTGTTTGCGGCAGAGCGAGACATACGTCTCGTTCCCGCCGATCTGTACCTGCGCCCCTTCAGTGATGGCCTTGCCGGTCTCGTCGCGACGAATCACCATCGTGGCCTTGCGGCCGCATTCACAGATCGTGCGCACCTCGCGCATTTCGTCGGCAAGGGCCAGCAGGGCGGCAGAACCGGGGAACAGCTTGCCCTGAAAATCCACGCGCAGCCCATAGGCCAGCACCGGCACATCCAGATCGTCCACCGCACGGGCCAGTTGCCAGACCTGCGCCTCGGACAGGAACTGCGCCTCATCAATGAAAACGCAGGCCACGGAACCTTTGTCCAGCCGGGACCGGATCATGGCGAAGACATCATCTTCGGGTGTGAAAGTGTCAGCCTGCTCCGATATGCCGATGCGCGATGCAATCCGCCCCGCACCCGCCCGCCCGTCAATGGCGGCGGTCATCAGATAGGTCTGCATTCCGCGCTCGCGATAGTTGTGCGAGGCCTGTAGCAACACGGTCGACTTGCCCGCGTTCATGGTGGAATAGTTGAAATACAGCTTTGCCATGGCGTGGGTCTAAAACGCCCGGCCAAAAGGAACAAGAGAGCAAAGGGATGTAAGAAGCGACGTCGCCATTGCGTGTGCAGAGGCCGAGCTGGGCTCGTAGGGGATGGAACCCCCGCGTCTGCAACAGCGACGCCGTCGGCCAACATGTGGCCAAAACAAAGCAAGGCCCAACAATACCGCCCCGCAATCACTCTTTACCGGCTTGAACTGCCGCCACTCACTCACAAAATCCCCCGCTTATCTGAGGGATAGTCAATGTATGACATTTCAATTATGACTCAGGTATGGGAAATTTCCCGACGCTTTCCCCGGTTTGGACACCGGGCGGGCGTTTGCAGGTAATAAAGGTAAATCAATGGCAGATATCGGGGCCTATCTGAAGAAACACACAGAAGCGCTGGTCAAAGATGTCGGAATAGAAGCTGCTTGTGAAATCACCGGAAAATCCAAGGCGACCCTGGGCCGGTATTATTCGGACAATGCCGAACACGCGGACAGGTTCATGCCCGTGGATGCGGTGGCTCGGCTTGAAAACGCAGCAACTTATCCGCATGTGACATCCGCGCTGGCGGATCTGAAAAACATCACCTTGTCCTACAGCGAACGCAACACCGAGGATCCTCGCACAGGCGGGGTGAATTCGGATGTCATCGCGCTCAGCCAGCGGTTTGCAATGTTGATGACTGAATATCAGTCCGCTATCGAAGATGGCATCATCACGGTGAACGAAGCCAAAAGGCTGCTGAAAGAAACCAGTTTGCTTCAGCAGGTCCTGATAGAAATGAAACTGCACCTGGAAGAAGAAAGCGTCAGCTAGGCTTGGTGGCGGCCAGCTATCGGCCAAAAACCGCCTGCCCGGATCGCCGCAGATGTCGTGCGCTTTGTGGCATGATCATCAACCGGACTCTGCGCCTCAATTCAGTCACGTCTTTCAGATAAGCTGTGGCGCAGGCAAGATCGTCAAGGGCAGTAAACCATGCAGAAAATGCAGGGAAATTACAGCATTCTCGCAGACCGTATGGTTTGGCGGTCGTTCCTGTTTGTCTATGCGCTCTTTCTGGCCACGGTGCTGTTTGGCGCTTATCAGGAAGGCCCTGATGACGCGATGCGCTGGGTCATGGTACAGGACCTGCTGGCGGGACAGGGCTGGTTTGACGCCTATCAGCATCGGCTGGGCCCCGGTGACGGCACGCTGATGCACTGGTCCCGGCTTGTCGATGCACCGATTGCCGGGATCTACGCGCTGTCCGCGATGGTCGTGCCGCCCGACACCGCCTTGCAAGTGACCGCGTTTGTGTGGCCGGTGCTTCTGGCGGGGCTGACCCTGTGGGCCTTTGCTGTCACCGGCGCAGCGTTGGGCGGGCGAAATGGCGCGATTTCGGCACTGGTGGTCGGTGCGCTGACGCTCGAACATTATCGGAAGTTCGACTATTTCTCGTTTGACCACCACAATGTTCAGATTCTGCTGTTTGCAGCGGCCCTCATGTTCTTTGTCCTGCGCAAGGCCAAACCCTCTGCTGCGGGATGGCTGGGTGTCTGTCTGGCCCTTTCGGTGTCAATCGGAACCGAATCGATCGTGCAGGTCGCGATTATCGCGGTGTTCTTCACGATTGACTGGATCGTGACCGGCACAGCCGCCCGCCGCCGCACCATGGTGTTTGGAACCGGGCTGGCGCTGACCCTGTTGTTGGCCAGCATTGCAACAACGGGGCGTCAGGGTTTTCTGTTCCCAAGCTGCGATGCCCTGACGATCAGTGTGGCCCTGCCGGCCGGGATCGCGGCCCTGTGCCTGTGTGCAGCAGCCTGGGTCGGGTCGGGCTGGTCCTATTGGGGGCGCATCGGCGCGTGTCTTGCGACAGGCGCTGTAACACTTGGCTGCGCTTACGCATTTGCACCGCATTGCCTTGAAAACCCGATTGCGGACCTGCCTCAGGACATGCGCGACTTCTGGCTCAGCCAGGTTGCCGAAGCACAGAATATAACCGTCGTGCTGGAACGACATCGGGGCGAGGCTGCGGCCCTGATCGCCATGTCCGTCATCACGGCGGTTGCAGCCTTGTTCTTTGCCCGCCAGTCGCAAGACAAACTGGATTACCTTCTGTTTCTGGCGCTGATTGTGACCGGGTTTTCCATGTTTCTGTACCAGTCCCGGATGATGACGTTTCTGGGCGTGTCTCTTGTGGCTGTTCAGGCTCAGGTGCTGCGGACCCTTTACGTCAGTTACAGAACCCATGGCCGCACGCTCTCCGGCTTGGCTATGATAGGCTTTATCGTCTGCGTCTCGCCAAAGATTGGTAGCAGCGTGGAAAAACAGTTGGAACGGTTTGCGCGCCCCTCCCTTGCGGCACCCGTCGCCGAGGTTGTGCAGGATTCGCAAAACATCGGCGCCCCCTGCAAAGCGCCCGAGGCCTACGCGGCCCTGAAAAACCTGCCAGCCGGAATGGTTCTGGTCGATTTCGATTATGCGGCAGAGGTGCTGCGCTATACCGATCATTCGGTTCTGGCGGGGAATTATCACCGCAACCGGGCCGGAATTCAGGCGCAGATCGCGGTTTTGCGTATGGACGCGCCTCAGGCCGGTCCGCGTCTTGCTGCGCTGGGTGTAAGCTATGTGCTGCTCTGCACCGCTGCGCCCCGTGCCGAATTCTGGGATTGGGCATCTCAGGGGCGCGGGCTGCAATCCCAGTTGGCAAAGGGTGAAACCCCCGCCTATCTCAGCCGGATTGATGGTGGGGAAGGGGCAGCGTTTCAGGTTTTTCAGTTGGCGGCCGATCTCTAGGCCGTAAGCGCTTTGCGGAATGTCGATCAGGCGTGACGCTTCACGATCACCGATCCAACCGAATACCCGGCCCCAAAAGAACAGATCAGGCCCAGATCGCCCTCTTGCAGATCGTCAGAGTATTTCGAAAACGCAATGATCGACCCTGCGGATGAGGTGTTCGCATAATCCTGAAGGATATTGGGTTGCTCGCCCGCCTCGGGTTCGCGGCCCAGAACCTTCTTGCCGATGAAGTCGTTCATCGTCTTGTTGGCCTGATGCAGCCACAGGCGTTTGAGGTCGGTATTGCTGACCCCTTCGGCCTCCATATGGTCGCTGATATGCTTGCTGACCATCGGCAACACTTCCTTGAACACCTTCCGGCCATTCTGCATGAACTGCATGTCGCGGCGGTCAATCACGCCATCGGGGCGCGACCGGCGCAGGAACCCGTTGTTATTGCGGATATTGTTGGAAAAGGCGGTGGCACAACGTGTCGACAGGATTTCGAAATGCGGGCCTTTTGCGTCTTCGATCCGCTCGATCAGCGTTGCCGTTGCCACATCGCCAAAGATAAAGTGACAATCCCGGTCGCGCCATTCCAGATGGCCCGAGCAGATTTCAGGGTTCACCACCAACGCCGCGCGCACCGACCCGGACCGCACCATATCCGCCGCCGCCTGAATGCCGAACGTGGCCGAAGAACAGGCGACATTCATGTCAAAGCCAAACCCGTCGATGCCCAGTTCCTGCTGAATCTCGATTGCAATCGCCGGATAGGCGCGTTCATGGTTCGAGGCCGCGCAGATCACCAGATCGACATCCGCCGCCGTACGCCCCGCCTGCGCCAGCGCCTTCCTGCAGGCATCCACTGCCATCTCGGTCATGATCCCGGGCTCGTCATCGCTGCGCTGGCGCAGCGTCGGGTGCATCACGTCCGGGTTCAGCACCCCGGCCTTGTCCATCACATAGCGGTTCTGAATGCCCGAAGCCTTGACGATGAACTCTTCCGAGGAATGCTGCATCGCCTCCATCTGCCCGGCTGCGATGGCCTCGGCATTCTTCGCGTTCTGCTTGTCGGCATAGGCGTTGAACGCTTCAACAAGCTCGGCGTTGGTGATGACGTTTTCCGGGGTGAAGACACCGGTACCGGTGATGGCGGGGGTATACATGGCGGGTCCTGAATGTTTCGGATTCGCCCAAAATGCAGTCATGGCGTGATTTGATCAAGATATGTTGACCTAAGGGAATTCTTTTCGGGGCACAGTTTCATATCTTGAATAGTTCAGAAATTGAAGTATATCGCTCCGTAACCCGCGCGGAGACCCCCCAATGCCCGACGATATCAGCGCCAGACTGGGCCGCCTCAGCCCCGAGATTCAGGCGATCATGGGCGTCTATGCCCTGTACTGGAAACTGGAAGAGACCTTCGACTGTATCGAAACAGACCTGAGCCACCCGGAATGCCACATGCTGATCAAACTGGATCAGCCCAAGCGCATGGGCGTTCTGGCCGCTGATATGTTAAGCGTCCCGTCAACGATCACCGCCACAGCCGATGCCCTTGAAAAAGCGGGCTACCTGACGCGGCGGCGTGACCCCGAAGACCGCCGCGCCTGGTTGCTGGTGCTGACAGAGCAGGGCGAAGAGGCCCGCAACATGCTGGTCGCCGCCGCCGGGGACCTGTTTCACAGGGCCTCGGGCCTAAACGAACAAGAAACTGCCGAATTCGCGCGACTGGCGCGCAAAATCCGCGACAACGTATTGAAAACGGGAATTCCCGAGGGATTGAAGAAATGAAACTCCTGACCTCTCTGGGCCTTGCACTGGCCATTCTGGCAACCCCGATTGCCGCTCAAGAGACCCCGAAACCGGTGAAACTCATGCAGGTGCGCGAAACCGCGCCGGGTTTCACGCGGCAGTTCTTTGGCCGCGTCGCCGCGCGCCAGACCGTTGATCTGGCCTTTCAGGTTGCGGGCCAGATTGTCGAGATGCCCATCAACGAAGGCTTCGTGATTCCCAAGGACGGCCTGATTGCCCGTCTGGATCAGGAACCGTTCGAGCTGCGCCTTGATCGGGCACGGCTGCAAAAGGAACAGGCCGACCGCACTGTCGCACGCCTGTCGCGCCTGCGCGGTACAACCGCCAGCCAGGTGGCCGTGGATGACGCCGAGACCGAGGCGCAACTGGCCGCGATCGCACTGCGCGACGCGGAATATGAACTGGAACACGCCACGCTGACCGCGCCGTTTGACGCGCTGGTCTCCAGCCGCTCGGTCGAGGCGTTTACGACCGTCTCGGCGGGCACCCCCATCGTCCGCATTCACGACATGTCGGAACTTCGCATCGTGGTCGATGTGCCCGAGATCCTGTTTCAACGCTCTGGCCAGAATGACGACTTCTTCATCACCGCGAAATTCCCGGTCAGTGACGAAGTCTTCCCGCTGGAAATCCGTGAATTCGACGCGGAAACCTCCAGCGTCGGTCAAACTTTCCGCATCCAGTTTGGCCTGACCCCGCCAAAGGGGCTGCAAATCTTTCCCGGTTCTTCCGTTACCGTCAACGTTCAGGTGCAGGACAACCGCACAGGCATCGTCGTCCCGGCGACCGCCGTAGTCGCTGACGCAAACGGCGCGCTGAACGTCATGGTGTTTTCCCCGGTCGGGGCGGATGAGGGCACCGTGCGCCGCGTCCCGGTGACCATCGAGCCCACGCAAACCGGCGAAGTCCGGGTGCTGACGGGCCTGTCTGACGGGGATGAGGTCGTCGTGGCCGGGGGCGCTGTGCTGACGGATGGTCAGACGGTGCGCCGGTTCGCCGGTTTCGCGAACTGAGGGGCTGACAGATGAACATCGCCCGCGCCTCAATCGACCGGCCGCTTTACACATGGCTGGTCATTCTCATTGCCCTCATTGGGGGCATCTGGGGGTTCACATCGCTTGGCCGTCTGGAAGACCCGGCCTTTACAATCAAGAACGCGGTTATCATCACGCAATACCCGGGCGCCACCGCCGAGCAGGTGGCGCTGGAAGTATCGGAACCGCTGGAATCCGCCATACAACAGATGGGCGAGGTGGACGTCATCACCTCGGTCAATCAACCCGGACGGTCCCTGATCGAGGTCGAGATCAAGTCGACATACGACGGCACCGAACTGCCTGCCATCTGGACCCGCCTCAGGGCCAAGGTGCGCGACGCCGCGCGCGGCCTGCCATCGGGCGTCGGCCAACCGTTTGTGAATGACGGGTTCGGCGACGTGTTCGGCCTGTTCTATGCGGTGACCGCCCAAGGGTTCTCGGACGCTGAAAAACACGAACTGGCAACCTTCCTGCGGCGGGAACTGCTGACC
Source organism: Ruegeria sp. CH2 (assembly GCF_056537065.1). Lineage (NCBI taxonomy): Bacteria > Pseudomonadati > Pseudomonadota > Alphaproteobacteria > Rhodobacterales > Roseobacteraceae > Ruegeria > Ruegeria sp. CH2. The sequence goes on along the minus strand of NZ_JBQFQV010000008.1, from coordinate 106,299 downwards.
GTTGACGGCGTTGCGGATGTCGAGGTTCAGGGCCTGCCGGACGAGGCGATCTTTGTCGAACCCGATCTGGCGATTTCTGTGAACCAGAATGTCCCGCTGCAAGCAATCAACCAGGCCATCGCCAACGCGGATTCGGTCAATTCCTCAGGGTCCTTGCGCTCTGATAATGACCGGACCACCATCCTGACGGCCGAAGGGTCAGACAGTGTGTCGGCCATTGCGGGCCTGTCTGTCGGTTCGCAAGGGCAGGTGATCAACCTCTTTGACATGTCCGATGTCTATCGCGCCCGTCAGAACGACCCCGACATCATTATCCGCTACAACGGGACCGAGGCCTTCACCTTGGGTATCGCGGGTCTGGCCACGGAAAACATTGTCGAGGTTGGTAAACGTGCTGATGCAAAGTTCGCGGAATTGAACACAAGCATTCCCTTCGGTGTCGAAATCCTGCCGATCTATCAACAACATGTGGTGGTCGAACAGGCCTCGAACGACTTTCTCGTGAACCTTGCCATGTCGGTGGCCATCGTGGTCGCCGTGCTGGGCATCTTCATGGGCTGGCGCGCGGCCATTGTCGTTGGCTCGACCCTGCTGCTGACCGTGGTCGGCACGCTTCTGTTCATGTCGCTCTTCTCAATCGAGATGGAGCGAATCTCATTGGGTGCCCTGATCATCGCCATGGGGATGCTGGTGGACAACGCCATCGTCGTGGCCGAAGGGATGCAGATTTCCATGCTGCGCGGCCAGTCCTCGCGCGATGCGGCCGAGGATGTGGCGTCAAAAACCCAGATCCCGCTGCTGGGTGCGACCGTGATTGGCATCATGGCCTTTGCGGGCATTGGCCTCAGCCCTGACGCAACCGGAGAATTCCTGTTCTCTCTGTTCGCCGTGATCGGCATTTCACTGTTGCTCAGCTGGGTATTGGCGATCACCGTCACGCCGCTTTTGGGGCATTACTTCTTCAAACAGGGCAAAGCAGGCGAGATCGACGCATACGGCGGCCTCCTGTTCCGCACCTATGGTGCGATCCTGCGCTTTGCGCTGCGCTTCCGCTGGCTGGTTGTTGCTGGTCTCGTCGGTGTAACCGTGGTGTGTTATGCCGGGTTTGGGCTGATGAAACAGCAGTTCTTCCCCAACTCCAACACGCCTTTGTTCTTTGTGCACTACAAACTGCCGCAGGGCACACCGATTGCACGAACCGCCGAAGACATGGCGGTGTTCGAAGAGTGGTTGGCAGCACGCGACGACGTCGTCTCGGTCACGACCTTTGTCGGCCAGGGAGCTACTCGTTTCATGCTGACTTATTCAGCCGAAAAGCCGAACCCCAGCTATGGGCATATGGTCATCCGCACAGCAAGCCTGGACGACATCCCGGCGCTGCAAGCGGACCTTGAGGCGTTTGGGTCCGTCCAATTCCCCGAAGGTGAGTTCGGCACTAAGCGCCTGGTCTTTGGCCCCGGTGGCGGCGATCCGATTCAGGCCCGGTTCTCGGGCAGCGATCCGGTCGTGCTGCGCCAGCTTGCTGATGAGGCAGTGCAGCGCATGGCAGCCGCATCCCCGAACGCGCTGTTGGTTCATCACGATTGGCGCGAACAGGAACTGGCGCTGCAACCGATCTATGCCACCGAACGGGCGCAGACAGCCGGTGTCACACGCGAAGACATCGCCGCCACCCTGCAATTCTCGACCGACGGCATTACGGGTGGTGTGTTCCGCGAGCGCGACCGCCTGATCCCGATCATCCTGCGCCGACCCGCGGACGGAGATTACTCGATCGTCGATCAGGTCGTGTACTCGGACCAGTCGGAAAAGTTTGTACCAATTGAACAAATGGTGGATGGATTCGAGTACAAAACGCTCAATACGCTGGTTCACCGTCGTGATCGGGTTCTGACCATCACCGTCGGCGCCGACATCCCGCCCGACCTGACAGCGGCACAGGTCCACGCCGAAGTGCGCGACGCCATCGAGGCCATCGACCTGCCACCCGGCTACAAGATGGAATGGGGTGGAGAGTTCGAAAACTCGCGCAAAGCGCAGGCAAGCCTGGGCAGACAATTGCCGCTGAGCCTGCTGATCATGGTGTTGATCTCGGTCCTATTGTTCAACGCGATCCGCCAGCCGATCATCATCTGGCTGCTGGTGCCGATGTCCGTGAACGGCGTGGTGATCGGCCTGTTGGGAACAGGGTTGCCCTTCACCTTTACGGCACTTCTGGGCCTGCTCAGCCTGTCGGGTATGCTGATCAAGAACGGCATTGTTCTGGTTGAGGAAATCGATCTGGTCCGCGCCACAGGAAAGCCCCTGCGCGAGTCAATCATCGAAGCATCCGTGTCGCGTTTGCGGCCCGTCATGCTGGCGGCTGTCACGACCATTCTGGGCATGGCGCCGCTGCTGACGGATGCGTTCTTCGTCTCGATGGCAGTGACGATCATGGGCGGTCTGGCATTTGCCACCGTGCTGACAATGGTCGCGGCACCGGTGTTTTACCTGCTGTTCTTCGCCCGTGACGAACGAAAGAAAACGATGGAAACGCCTGCGTAAGGCATTGGAAATAAAGAAAAGCCCCAGAGTTTCCTCTGGGGCTTTTCCGTTTGGTTCAGGGGTCTTTACCCCTGTAGCGATTTCACCTCGACGTCGCCCTCAGCTTGTGCCTTGATCGCCAGTGCTGCGGCATTGGCCCCTGCAGCGGTGGTGAAATACGGGATCTTGTCATACAGCGCGATCGAGCGGATGGCCTTGCTGTCCTCAACCGCCTGCGCACCTTCGGTGGTGTTCATCACCAGCTGCACCTGACCGTCTTTCAGCATGTCCACAACATCCGGGCGGCCTTCGTACACCTTGTTCACCACGTCACAGGCAACACCCTGTTCGTCCAGCCAGCTTTGGGTGCCGCGCGTGGCCACAAGCGTGAAGCCCTGATCAACCAGAACCTGTGCCGCTTCCAGCATGGCTTTGCCCTTGTCGGCATCCTTGATCGAAATGAACGCACGGCCAGAGGACGGCAGCACCATGCCCGCGCCCATCTGCGCCTTGAGGAACGCGCGTGGGAAGTCACGGTCCCAGCCCATCACCTCGCCTGTCGAGCGCATTTCCGGGCCAAGGATGGTGTCGACGCCGGGGAAACGGGCGAAGGGCATGACGGCCTCTTTCACCGAGAACCAGGGCATATCTGGATCGGCCAGCGTCATCTGGTCCGCGATCTTGGTGTCCTTGCCTTCCTGATAGGGCGGGCGCATCGGGAAATCGGCCAACTTCTCGCCCGCCATGATGCGCGCCGCAATCGACGCAATCGCACTGTCGGTGGCCTTGGCAACAAACGGCACGGTGCGCGAGGCGCGCGGGTTCACTTCGATCAGATAGATCTCATCATCCTTGATCGCGAATTGCACATTCATCAGGCCAACAACATTCAGCGCCTTGGCCAGCTTGAACGCCTGATCCTTGATCTGCCCGATGATCTCTTTCGACAGCGAATAGGGCGGCAGCGAACAGGCGGAATCGCCCGAGTGAACGCCCGCTTCTTCGATGTGCTGCATGATACCCGCGACGTGAACGTCGGTGCCGTCACACAGGGCGTCTACGTCCAGTTCGACCGCGCCGGCCAGATAGCTGTCCAGCAGTACGGGGCTGTCGCCCGAGACCACAACGGCCTCGTTGATATAGCGTCGCAGCTGATCCATATCGCGCACGATTTCCATCGCGCGACCGCCCAGAACGTAAGAGGGGCGGATGACCAGCGGGAAACCGATCTCTTCCGCAATCTCCAGCGCCTTTTCGTCGGTCGAGGCAATGCCGTTTCTGGGCTGTTTCAGGCCCAGTTCATTGACCAGCGCCTGGAACCGTTCGCGGTCTTCGGCCAGGTCAATTGCGTCCGGCGTGGTACCCAGAATCGGAATGCCCTCGGCCTCGAGCGCGTTGGCCAGCTTCAACGGTGTTTGACCACCGAACTGAACGATCACACCGTGCAGCGTGCCGTTTTCCTGTTCCTTCGTCAGGATTTCCATGACGTGTTCAAAGGTCAGCGGCTCAAAATACAGACGGTCCGAGGTGTCGTAGTCGGTCGAAACCGTCTCGGGGTTGCAATTGACCATGATGGTCTCGTACCCGGCCTCGGTCAGCGCATAACAGGCGTGGCAGCAGCAATAATCGAACTCGATCCCCTGACCGATCCGGTTCGGACCACCACCAAGAATAACGACCTTCTTGCGGTCGCTTGGGCGTGCCTCGCATTCGACATCGCCCATCATAGGGGCTTCGTAGGTCGAGTACATATAGGGGGTTTGCGCTTCGAACTCAGCAGCGCAGGTATCGATGCGTTTGAAGACCGCGGTAACGCCCAGATTGTGGCGGGCGCGGCGCACGTTATCTTCGCTGCGGCCTGACAGATTGCCCAGACGCGCATCGGTAAAGCCCAGCATCTTGAGCTTGCGGATGCCTTCTTCGGTCACTGGCAGACCGTCCTTGCGCACGGTGCGTTCTGCTTCGATGATCTCGCGAATGCGGGCCAGGAACCAGGGGTCAAACTTGGTGACGCCAAAGATTTCATCGTCGGCCAGGCCATGACGCATGGCTTGTGCGATAGTGCGCAGACGGTCGGGGGTCTGCTTGCTGATCGCCTTGATGACATGCGCCTTGTCATCGCTGCTTTCGACCTCATCCCACAGGCCGATGCTCAACCCCGGAATTTCGATCTCATCAAACCCGGTCAGGCCGGATTCCATCGATGCCAGCGCCTTCTGCATGGATTCGTGGATGGTGCGCCCGATGGACATCGCCTCACCCACTGACTTCATTGCAGTGGTCAGGTAGGGTTCAGAGCCGGGGAATTTTTCAAACGCGAATTTCGGGATCTTGGTGACGACATAGTCGATGGTAGGTTCGAACGACGCAGGCGTGACCTTGGTGATGTCATTGTCCAGCTCGTCCAGCGTGTAGCCGACGGCCAGTTTCGCGGCGATCTTGGCAATAGGGAAACCCGTCGCCTTGGAGGCCAGCGCCGATGAACGCGACACGCGCGGGTTCATTTCGATCACAACCATGCGGCCATCATCGGGGTTGATTGCCCATTGCACGTTCGAGCCACCGGTTTCCACCCCGATCTCGCGCAGGACGGCAATCGAGCCGTTGCGCATGATCTGGTATTCCTTGTCGGTCAGCGTCAGGGCAGGGGCCACGGTAATCGAGTCACCCGTGTGCACGCCCATTGGGTCGACGTTTTCGATGGAGCAGACGATAATGGCGTTGTCGGCGGTGTCGCGCACCACTTCCATCTCGTATTCTTTCCAGCCCAGCAGGCTTTCATCGACCAGGATCTGGTTGACAGGCGAGGCATCCATGCCCGAGCGGCAGAAATGGATATAATCCTCGCGGTTATAGGCCACGCCGCCGCCTGTGCCGCCCAAGGTAAAGGCCGGGCGGATGATGGCAGGCAGGCCGATTTCCTCCAGCTCGTCCAGAGCGATCTGAACACCTGCGTCCAGATCGGCAGAGCCGTCGGCCTTCTTGGGGGCGGTCACGATGGTGGCTTTGGGGTTTTCCAGCCCCAGCCGATCCATCGCCTCGCGGAACAATTTTCGGTCCTCGGCCATCTCGATGGCGTCGCGTTTGGCACCGATCATCTCGACACCGAACTTGTCCAACACCCCCATCTCTTCCAGCGCGAGCGAGGTGTTCAGACCGGTTTGCCCGCCCATTGTGGGCAGCAGGGCGTCAGGGCGTTCCTTTTCGATGATCTTGGCGACGACCTCGGGCGTGATCGGCTCGATATAGGTGGCATCGGCAAGTCCGGGGTCAGTCATGATTGTCGCGGGGTTCGAGTTGACCAGAATAACCCGGTAACCTTCTTCGCGCAGGGCCTTGCAGGCCTGAGCGCCGGAATAGTCGAACTCGCAGGCCTGACCGATAACAATGGGACCCGCCCCGATGATCATGATCGACTTGATGTCGGTTCTCTTCGGCATGGCCTGGCCCCTTCGATTTTGTACGAGTCGCGGGCGCCGCCCAAGCGCCCAAATTGTCGTGCGTTATAGGGACCACGCAGAAAGGTTCAAGGGGTATCGGAAACAGAAGCGAAATTGCCGCTTTCCCCCCTTTCCCCTGCCAGAGTATTCTCTATATCGCCCTTCACGGCAAAAGAGGATGCAGTTGCGTATTCGTTTTGATCAGGGACCAGCCGGTCGCGGAACCCGGTTTCAGCGCCCGACTCGGATTATCCGCGCGGATACGGCGGAGGACGTGCCCCAGGCTCTGGCGGCGCTGGATGAGGCGCGCGCGGGCGGGGCCTGGCTGGCTGGCTATGCCAGTTATGAACTGGGATATGTGCTTGAACCCCGGCTGATCAAACTTTTGCCGGAATCGCGTCGGCTGCCCTTGCTGTGCTTTGGGGTCTACGGCGCGCCGGATCGGGTTTCTTTACCGACGCCCGCAGGCGTGGTGCGCGCGTTTCAGCCGCGCTGGGACGAGGCGCGCTATGGCGAAGCCTTTCAGGTGGTGCATGGTGCTATCGGTGCCGGTGATATCTATCAGGCGAACCTGACCTTTCCGATTGACCTGACCGTCTCGGGCAGCAGTGAAACCCTTTATGCGGCACTGGCAGCGGGGCAGCCCGTTGGGCATGGCGCGCTGGTGCAGCAGGTCGGGTTACCGGATTTGCTCAGCCGCTCGCCAGAGTTGTTCTTCCGCACAGACGCGGATGGAAAGATCGAGACACGACCGATGAAGGGTACCCAGCCGCGCAGCGAAGACCCGGACGAGGATATGCGGCGCCGGGCGTTTCTGACCACGGACGAAAAGAACCGGGCGGAAAACCTGATGATCGTCGATCTTCTGCGCAACGATATCAGCCGTGTCGCATTGCCCGGTTCCGTTCATGTCCCTGAACTGTTCAAGGTGGAAACCTATGCGACAGTGCATCAGATGGTTTCACTTGTCCGTGCCCAGTTGCTCAAATGCGCAGGGCTCAGCGATATACTGACGGCGTTGTTTCCCTGCGGCTCGATCACGGGCGCCCCCAAAATTCGCGCCATGGAAATTCTGGCCGGGCTGGAACCCTGGCCGCGCGACATCTATTGTGGCACCATCGGCTGGGCCGCGCCTGATGGGCGGTCCGAGTTCAACGTGGCCATCCGTACGCTGATGCTGGAAGACGATCAGGCCACCCTGAACGTGGGCGGGGGCCTTGTCTGGGACAGCACCGCCCCGGCAGAATATGAGGAGGCGCTATGGAAAGCCCGCTTCGCCCGCCAGCTGAGCCTGATTTCCGCCTGATCGAAACGCTGGCGTTTCGGCCAGGTCAGGGCTTTCTCCGAAAAGACCGTCACCTTGCGCGCATGGCCCGAACCGCTGCGGCCTTTGGCCTTCCCTTCAACCCGGATTCAGCGACCGCCGCGCTGGATGGCGCGTTGGGCGACACCCCCTTGCGGTGCCGCCTTACACTGGACGCATCGGGTGCATTCGAATTGACCACCGGGGTTCTGGCCAGCAACCCTCCGGTCTGGCGCATCGCCCTGTCTGATCAGCGACTGGCTTCCAATGATCTTTGGCTGCGTCACAAGACAAGCCGCCGCGCCCTTTATGACAATACTCGCGCCGCGCTGACGGATGGCATAGACGAGGTGTTATTCCTGAATGAGCTTGATGAGCTGTGTGAGGGCACCATCAGCAACCTTTTCGTCGAAAAACAGGACGGTCGTATTCTGACACCTGCGCTGTCCAGCGGTCTGTTGCCTGGCATATTGCGCGAAGAATTACTGGATAAAGGAACGGTGTCTGAGGCCGTGCTGACCTTGAGCGACCTGAAAAATGCACAAACTGCCTACATGGGCAATTCATTGCGCGGGCTGATCCGGGTGGAGCTGATAGACACGTGACCAAAGACAGCGCGATGGTCGGACCGCCGGTTGCATTGCCGCGGTTAAGGGTCGAGTTCGGCCTGTTCTATGTTGTCCTGCCGCTGATCATCGCGGTTTTGTTTCCACCGAACTGGATGTTTCCGGCTCTGTTTGCCCTGACCGGGCTGGGGATCATGCTGCTGCATTGGACACCGGGCTTTCAATGGGCCGAGTTGCGCTATGATTGGGCCAACTGGTCGCTTCGCGAAGTTGTGCTGTTTACCGCTTTCATGTCCGTGTTTTGCGTCGGGCTGATTCAGGTGACACGCCCCGACGCCGCATTTCTTCTGCTGATACACCGCCCTGAGATGCTGGCGCTTATCTGGATCGGTTATCCTGTTTTGTCTGCACTGCCTCAGGAACTGTTGTTCCGCCCACTGTTCTTCCGGCGTTATCACGCGATCCTGCCAGAGGGGCGTGCGGCTTATGTGCTGAATGCTGCCATCTTCTCGTTCGCGCATCTGATGTATTGGAGCTGGACTGTCGCCCTCATGACATTTGCGGGCGGGCTGCTGTTTACATGGGCCTACAGGCAGCGCGGTTCGTTCTTCTACGCGGTGCTGCTGCACGCGATTGCGGGCAATATCATCTTTGCGGTCGGGCTGGGTGTCTATTTCTACTCAGGCAACGTGCAAAGGCCGTTTTGACAGGGCGACCCGCCTTGACTTTCCGGGCCTGACAGGGTGTATCGGCGCGACGAATTCTGCGCCCGAAGGGATATGATCCATGCACGCCTATCGCAGCCACACCTGCGCCGCACTGACCGCCGCTAATGTCGGTGAAACCGTTCGCCTGTCCGGTTGGGTGCATCGGGTCCGAGATCATGGGGGCGTCCTGTTCATCGACCTGCGCGACCATTTCGGCGTAACCCAGATCCTGTGTGACGGCGACAGCGCCGCTTTTGCTGCGCTTGAAAAGGTGCGTTCCGAATGGTGCATCCGCATCGACGGAACCGTCAAGGCGCGTGCCGCCGAACTGGTGAACCCGAAACTGCCCACCGGTGAGATCGAGGTTTACGTGCGCGAACTGGAAGTTCTGGGGGCCGCCGAGGAATTGCCGCTAATGGTGTTCGGCGATCAGGAATACCCCGAGGAAACCCGCCTGCGCTATCGTTACCTCGACCTGCGACGCGAGGCGATGCAGCGCAACATGACCTTGCGCTCGGACGTGGTGGCCTCCATGCGCAAGCGTATGTGGGATCAGGGGTTCCGCGAGTACCAGACGCCGATCATCACCGCGTCCTCACCCGAAGGCGCGCGTGACTTCCTTGTGCCGTCGCGCCTGCATCCGGGTAAGTTCTACGCGTTGCCGCAAGCCCCGCAGCAGTTCAAGCAGCTGATTATGGTGTCGGGTTTCGACAAGTATTTCCAGATTGCGCCCTGCTTCCGCGACGAAGACCCGCGCGCCGACCGCTCACCCACCGATTTCTACCAGCTTGACCTCGAGATGTCCTTTGTCGAGCAGCAGGACGTGTTCGACACGATCCAGCCCGTTCTGACCGGTGTGTTCGAAGAGTTCGGTGGCGGTCGCAAGGTCGATCAGGACTGGCCGCAGATTTCCTACAAGGATTCGGCTCTGTGGTACGGCACGGACAAGCCCGACCTGCGGAACCCAATTAAGATGCAGGTGGTTTCCGACCACTTCCGCGGGTCTGGTTTTGCGATTTTTGCAAAGCTGCTCGAACAGGAAGGCACCGAAATTCGCGCTATCCCCGCGCCAACCGGTGGCAGCCGCAAGTTCTGTGACCGCATGAACGCCTTTGCCCAGAAAGAGGGTCTGCCCGGTATGGGCTACATCTTCTGGCGCGATCAGGGCGAAGGGATGGAAGCCGCAGGCCCGCTGGCCAAGAACATCGGCCCCGAGCGGACCGAGGCTATCCGTCAGCAATTGGGTCTGGGTGTCGGCGATGCGGCGTTTTTCCTGGGCGGCAAGCCGAAAGCCTTTGAAAAGGTTGCAGGCAAGGCGCGCGACGTGATCGGGGAAGAGCTTGGTCTGACCGAGAAAGACCGCTTTGCCTTTGCCTGGATCGTTGATTTCCCGATCTATGAGCAAGACGAAGAAACCGGCGCGATCGACTTTGAGCACAACCCGTTTTCGATGCCGCAAGGCGGCATGGAAGCGCTGCAGGGCAATCCGCTGGACGTACGTGGATACCAGTATGATCTGGCGTGCAATGGATATGAGCTGGTCTCGGGCGCGATCCGGAACCACAAGCCGGAGATCATGTTGAAAGCCTTTGAACTGGCGGGCTATGGCGAGGACGAAGTGAAATCCCGCTTTGGGGCCCTGTTCAATGCCTTCCACTACGGTGCGCCGCCACACGGTGGATGCGCTGCTGGGATCGACCGGATCGTGATGTTGCTGGCGGATGAGGCCAATATCCGCGAGGTCATGATGTTCCCGATGAACCAGCGGGCCGAAGACCTGATGATGCATGCGCCGTCGGACCCGACATCAGATCAGCTGATGGAACTGGGCTTGCGCCTCATCCCGCAGGACTAAACACCAGCCGCCCGCATCAAGCGGGCGGGTTCATTTTGGTGCCGGTGCGTATTCGCGGGTCAGTCCAGCGGGTTGTTCAGATCGCCCCGGTTGACACGAATAGAGCGCGCAGTCTGCCGTGTTTGGCGATAGGCCCAGATGCACAGAAGCGTCGCGGTGATGAAGTAGGCTGCAATCACGTCAAATCGCCTTTCTTTGTTCCAGGCGGTTCTGCACCATGCCGGCGACCTGCGCTGCCTGCGCGGTGATCGGTGCTCCGTTCGCCCGTGACAGCGCCAGCTTTCGGGCGGCTTCTGCCAAGGGCCTGTCATCGGCTTCCCGTGCGACCCCTTGCAGGAACTGGGCGGCGTAATCCCATGTGCGATGATCGTTGGGCCCGGTAAGGACATCGGCGATATGCGCCATGTCGTCCTGATAAGCCATCGGGTCGGGTCGGATGACTTCATCTCGAACCGAGTGGAGCCCGCTTGGGCGTCGATCTTCGGGTAGGCGCTCCAGAATGGACTTCTGAAAATAAGACAATGATTTTATCGGCTTGGACAGGAAACCATCCGCCCCGGCTGCGTGGGCCAGACCTTCGGTGGCGTCATCGCCCGACAGGCCCATGATTACGCTGATCCGTGGTGAAGCGTCGGCCAGTTCGGCGATCAGGTCAGCTCCGGATCCGTCAGGCAGGCCCATATCGACCAGAATGACCGACGGGCGATAGATCTGCAGGTGTCGCCGTGCCGATTTCAGGCAGTCAGCGCGTCGGATACGTGCACCGCTATGCAGGCACATCAGGCGGATCGCATCGCAGGCATATCGGCTGTCTTCAACAACCAGAATTGTCTGTCCCAGCAAGGGCCGCGTTGCGGTGGGCGTGGCGGCGGTGGTGGCAATGAGGCCCGAATCGTCCATGGCAGCTCTCCTATCCAGCAGATGCTTCACGCTAGGAACTTCTGGCTAACACGACGTTAACGCGCGATTTGGCGCACTTGTTCTTTCGCAGAGCAGCCCCCATAACCCACGCAACGCAGGACATCAGGAGTGAGACATGATTGGACGTCTGAACCACGTTGCCATCGCCGTACCCGACCTTGAGACGGCATCCGAACAGTACCGCAATGCGCTGGGCGCTAAGGTTGGCGCGCCGCAGGACGAACCGGATCATGGCGTCACGGTTGTGTTCATCGAACTGCCCAACACCAAGATCGAACTTTTGTACCCGCTGGGCGACGACAGCCCTATCAACGGGTTTCTGGAAAAGAACCCGGCAGGCGGTATTCATCACGTATGCTATGAGGTCGAAGACATCATCGCCGCCCGTGATCATTTGAAAGCGACCGGTGCCCGTGTTCTGGGGTCGGGGGAGCCCAAGATCGGCGCGCATGGCAAGCCGGTGCTGTTCCTGCATCCCAAGGACTTCAACGGCTGCCTTGTCGAGCTGGAACAGGTATGATCCGCAAAATCCGGAGGGGCTGAAGTGACCATTACTGCTGCATTGGTGCTGTTTGCCGTCATCTGGTTCATGACGTTGCTAGTGGTTTTGCCCATTCGCATCAAAACTCAGGGTGACCTGAACGATATCGTTCCGGGCACCCATGCGGGTGCGCCGGAAGTCCATCATCTGAAGGCAAAGATGTGGATCACCACCGCCATTGCTGTGGTTTTGTGGGCTATCATTGCCGGCATCATCATTTCCGGTGTGATTTCAGTGCGGGACTTCGACTGGCTGAACCAACTGGAGCCGCGCTAATCTGTGTCAGACCTTTTGGCCTGACACAGCATGAAAAATATGGGTGAATGTCGCCGCGCCAAGGATCGGGATCACCAGATTCAACAGCGGTATCGACAGCGGAATGGCCATCAGGGTTCCAGCGACCCAGATCGTGGTCGAATGCCTGGCTCGCAATTGGCGTGCGCCATCCCGTCCGATCCGGCGCATTGCAGCCAGCGTGAAGTATTCCCGCCCCAACAGGAACCCGTTCATGGCCCAGAAGATGAAGGGCGCAAACGGGGTGAAGATCGCATAGAGGATCAGCGCCAGCAGGTTTGCGACAATCAGCACGCCAAGAAAGCTGAGGCCGTCCAACAGGGCTTCTGACACCGGGATGCGTCGTGCAGGTGGTAAGGCTGGAAAGTGCTTGTCCTCGACGGCCTGTGCCACTTCGTCCAGAAAGATCGATGTGATGGCTGACGCCACCGGCACCATCAGGAAAACAGGCAGGATCAGGACGAGAACGATACCTGAATAGTTCAGAACGTCGTTCAGCCACGGGACAGCTCCGACAAATGGCAGCGAGATTTCACTGCCTGACAACAAGTTGATCAACCTGATCGCACCCGCACAGGCGAGACCCAGCAACAGGATGGTCAAACCTACACCGCGCAGCAGAACGGCGCGGAATTTGGGGTCTCCGATCTGGCCGAGCGCGCTGAAAAAGGCGTTCAGGATGATCATTCTGCGATCCATTCCGTCAAGGCTGCCACATCGGGCCGCGGGCGTTCGGGTGGCGCTGTTCCCTCGGTGGCGATATGTATCAGCCCGGCGACACGTTCGTTGTCGGCAAGCCCAAAGGCGTCGACGCAGAAGTCGTGGTCATGGGTTTGCCAACCCGATAGCCAGTTTGCGCCCCAGCCTGCGGCCAGCGCGACATTCAGCAGGGCCAGACAGACCGCGCCCGCAGAATAGGTTTGTTCGATCGCGGGTATTTTCTCGGACGGTTTTTGTACTTCGATCACGGCTACGGCCAGATGCCCCATGTCGAACTGGCTGCGCGCTTTTGAAATATCTTCCGGACTTTTGTTCAGCCGTTGCCCGCAGGCCTCGGTCAAGGTTGCCAACCGTGCCATGGCCCCCTGTTCCAGAACGATAAATCGCCAGGGTTCCAGTTTTCCGTGATCGGGGCTGCGTGCGGCTGCGGTCAGCAGGGGGCGCAATTCGTCCCGTGTCGGAGCCGGGGCAACCAGTGTCTTGGCGGGTCGGGACCGGCGCGACTGCAAAAACTCCAGAGCAGCGGGGTTTTTCATGGACATATGTTAACTTCCTTTACATCACGTCTCTGTATCTTGGTCGGCATGCCGAGGGTTTCAAGGGCGCGGCGACGGATCGCGTGGATCAATTTCATTCCACCGCCCATCATGCAAGACTATTGAGGGAAGGGGCGACAATGGCGAAATCCAAACTACGAGATCTGCCGGATCTCAGCGCGCAGGCGCACGCCGGGGCAACGTTTCATCTGAAAGTTACACCCAAGGCCGCGCGCGACCGGGTGGTCGTGAAAGACGGGCAGATCAGGGTATTTGTCACGGCACCGCCTGACAGCGGCAAAGCCAACCATGCGGTTCAGGTGATCCTTGCGAAATGTCTTGGCGTTGCCCCTTCGACACTGACACTCAAGCAGGGGCAAACCGCGCGCAACAAGGTGTTTGTCTATGTGCCCTAAGGCCCCGTTTCACGGATCTGGTAAACACCCTCGGGCAGGTCCAGCGCTGCGGCCAGATCGCGGACCTGTTCGGGCGACAAGGTGATCTTTTGCACTTGGTCGGTTCGCGGATCAAACTGTTCCAGCGTGACGCATTCGGCGAAATTGTTGATCACAACATCCTCTTGCAAAGGTTTTTCACCTTCGTCCACAAGCGTTATGACCGTCGAGTCGAATTCATGCTCAATCGAAAACATAAGGACAGAGTGCAAGCCGTCGACGCGCAATGCAAGACGTTCGTTTCAAAGCATTGTGTGGTTACTCTGAACAGCACGTACTATGTTGAAATCACGGTCAGACCGAGCCGAAGGATGTAACATGCGCAGACGCTTTGTTTTGGTGCTTCCCCTGCTGCTTGCGGCCTGTGCGGAAGGTGCATTGCGCGTGCAACCCGCCGCGGATTGGCTGGGTGAAGGGCCGGAGTCCGAAACCATGGCCCAGACCTTTCGCGAAGTCAGCCAGAACATTGGGGCCGAGGCTCGCAGCCAGTGTTTGAAACAATCAAGGCCTCAGAAATGCGATTTCCGGGTTCTCGTTGATCTGAACCCACGTGCGCCGGCCAATGCGTTTCAGACATTGGACGACCAGAAGCAACCCACCATAATCTTTACACTTGCGATGATCCGTTCCACACAAAATGCAGATGAACTGGCTTTTGTCATGGGGCACGAGGCGGCCCATCACGTGCTGGGCCACATCGCACGGCAAAGCGAAAATGCCAGCGCAAGCGCAACTGAGTTCGGAAAGGCGGAAAAGCTGCGCGGGGGCGACGCCGCCGACATAGAAGAGGCCCAGAAAGTTGGGGCGCAGGTTGGTGTTCAGGCTTATGTGAAGGATTTTGAGCTTGAGGCTGACCAGATGGGCACGATCATTACACATAATGCGGGCTACAACCCGCTGATCGGGGCAAAGTTCTTTGATCGCATTCCGGATCCGGGTGACAGGTTTCTGGGCACCCACCCGCCAAACGCGCAGCGCGTTCACATCGTGCTTGAAACCGCGACACAACTGGGACTGACGCAATGACCGATCTTGTGCGCCTTGGCGTGATTTTGACGGATCGCGGGTCGAAATATGCGGTATCTGGCGCGCCTGTGGCGTCACGCGCGGACGTCGACGCGGTTTTGGACCAACTGAAGTCCGATAAATCCTATGCCAAGGCCACACATAACACCTGGGCCGCCTCTTTGCCGACCGGCGCGCTGAAGGCCGATGATGGGGAGAGCGGCGCCGGTATGGTAATCCTGCGGATGATCGAGCGTGCAGGGCTGGACAATCACGTGATCATCGTCACCCGCTGGTACGGAGGCAAAAAGCTGGGCGGGGACCGCTTTCGCCGCGTTCAGGATGCAACCCGGGCCTATCTGGACCACATCGGCGTCCAATCTTGACCTGTATCAAAGTCTGACCTTCCGGATGCGCTAGGATTTCGTAAAGCGCGAAAGGGAAAGGATATAGCATGCCCACCCGAGAGTCCTTGCGGCTTCATGCCGGATTGGTGGACGATATGGCCAGAATGCTGGACATCGATCTTGAGGAAGCAGCCATTGGCGGCAAGCTATCTGTCGACCAGATTTCTGACGCAGTTCTGCGATGTACCGATTGTCCGAACCCGGATCATTGTCAGGATCTGCTTAAGAAAATGGCGACCGCTGGGCGGACACCTGAATATTGCCGTAACCAGGAGTTACTGCACAAATTGATGCCTTAACTGTCAGGTTCGCCATGCCACGTCTCGGTGAAATCATGGCCCACCTGCGCTTGGTACTGCGGATGGGCGAGGTCACAGGAACCGACCTGGCCGCAGCCTATCGGGACGGTCACCTGAAACATGAGGATTGGGCCGAGATCGTGCAGCAATGCCGAGGCTGTGCCTGGGCCAGAACCTGCCCAGAGTGGCTGGAACGGCGCGAACAGATTGATCATGCCCCATGCACATGCCCGAACCGTGAGCGTTTCAAGGCCATCAAAGCTTTGCAAGCGGAGGACGCGTGATGCCTCGGGATATTCTGGGTGAGGTCGAAAAGCACTTTTGGTTGACGCGCTCTGTCTCGCGAAGCATGGGAATTTCACTGAGCGAAGCAATGGCCGAAGGGCGGCTGTCGCCCGAAGAATACGCCAAACTGGTCACGCGTTGTCGCGCATCGGGCTGTGATGCGCAATGCACCAGCTGGCTGGCTCAGCGGCAGCATCCAGCGGATACGGCCCCGGATTTCTGTGCAAATTCAGAGACACTGAACCGATTAAAAGGTTGATCAAAGGTCTTTGTGCGTTCCATCGCATAGCGGCGCGTTTGCACTGTGTTTGCACCCGCAAAAGAAGACCTTTTTGCTGGTCTCGGCCGTGTATTTCACCGGTTCGAACCCACTGCCTTTATGTGAGCCATCGCAAAAGGGTTGGCGGTTCGATTTTCCACACGCGCACCAGAAATAGGTTTTCCCTTCGACAACCTCGACTGAAAAAGGGGTTTTCTGGGCAATAACGGGTGTGTCTGACATGTGGCTTCTCCGTCTTTGGCTGAAACGTCGCACAGTTTAGGACGATGCAGACAAAAAGGTAGCTGTAATGCCGCAAGGATCATCATTTGGGCTTCGAACTGGCATGGAATCGCTCTTCCTCACGAGGAAGTGACCGTTTCAGTTGCCAGATTGCCGTTCAGCCCGTACTCTGGAAACGGCCCGAAAAGCTGGGCAATATCAGAAAAGTAATAGAGGATTGACGGACATGAAACTGAAACTTGCAGCCGTTGGCGCATTTGCTCTGGTCCTGACCGCTTGTGCGCAGCAGGAAGAACCGACCCCTGTTTACGTACAACCCGACTACGACAAGTATGGCTCGGCCAGCTGCTCGGCAGGCTATGAACTGGCAACAACCGAAGCAGGTCAGACTGTCTGCAACCCGGTTTCTCAGTAAGCTTATCGCAGGCGGTCTGATTGCGGACCGCCTGCACCATTTTCAGGATTTATCGCCGCCATTCATGGCGGTTTATTTCTACCTGCGCTGTAAGGGGTAACTATTCACCCGAGGGCATTATGGGCAGGTTACTGGCGTCAAACGGGTTTCCCCCACAGATCGTATTCCCCCGCCTCGTCCACTTCGACCGTGACGATATCGCCGGGTTTGAGGCTTTCGAAGCCCTCGTCAATGAACAGGTTGCCGTCGATCTCGGGCGCGTCCGATTTGGTGCGGCAGGTGGCGGCTTCGTCATCCACTTCATCGACGATTACTTGAAGCGTTTGTCCGACTTTAGCTTGCAACTTGGCTTCTGAAATGGCCTGAGCCTTTTCCATGAAGCGATCCCACCGCTCTTGTTTGATTTCGGCCGGGACATGATCAGGCAGGTCGTTTGAGCGCGCACCATCCACGTTTTCGTATTGAAAACAGCCGACACGATCCAGTTGCGCCTCGTCCATCCAGTCCAGCAGGGTTTGGAATTCGGCCTCGGTCTCACCCGGGTAACCGACGATAAAGGTCGAACGCAGGGTGATATCGGGACAGATTGCGCGCCAGGCCTGAATTTCGTCCAGAGTTTTGGCCGCTGCGGCGGGGCGGGCCATCCGTTTCAGAACATCCGGGTGGGCGTGCTGGAACGGGATATCCAGATAGGGCAGTATGTTGGACCCGGCGTCCGCCATCAGCGGGATCAACTCGCGCACATGTGGATAGGGATAGACATAGTGCAGCCGTACCCAGGCATCCAACTGACCCAGTTCTCGGGCCAGATCGGTGATGTGGCTGCGCGCCTCGCGGTCTTTCCACGGGTTCACATCGTATTTCCGGTCCAGCCCATAGGCCGAAGTATCCTGCGAAATCACCAACAGTTCACGCACGCCATTTTCGACCAGCTTTTCCGCCTCACGCAGAACCGCATGGGCCGGACGGCTGGCCAGTTTTCCCCGCATATCGGGGATGATGCAGAACTTGCATTTGTGGTTACAGCCCTCGGAGATTTTCAGATAACTGTAGTGGCGGGGGGTCAGTCGAACACTGCTGGCGGGCAGCAGATCGACGAACGGGTCAGGGTCAGGGGGAACGGCGGCGTGAACCGCATCCAGTACCTGTTCGTACTGATGCGGACCGGTGACCGCCATGATGCGGGGGTGGTGTTCGCGGATGTAATCCGGTTCGGCCCCCAAACAGCCGGTGACGATGACCTTGCCGTTTTCAACCAGTGCCTCTCCGATTGCGTCCAGCGATTCCGCCTTGGCGCTGTCGAGGAACCCGCAGGTGTTCACAATGACGGCATCGGCCCCGGCATAATCGGGCGAAATGCCGTATCCTTCAGCACGAAGCCGGGTCAGAATGCGTTCGCTGTCGACCAAAGCTTTTGGACAGCCCAGCGACACCATACCGATCGTCGGCTGGTTTGAACGGGGTGTCTCGGTGATCCGGGCGGCCGGAGCCAGGTCAGGGCGGAGGTTTGGCGGGTTCGTCGTCATGGCGCGGCATATAGTGGGGAAAGCTTCCCCTTGCAAATGTGACGTGCGATTTGAATGATCGCGGCAAAGACAAGCCAAAAGGCGGAGAGCAGATCATGAAATGGCTGATACGCATCCTGTTTATTGTTGTGGCGGTGGTTGGGCTGGTCATTGGCGCGCTATTGCTGATGCCCGGCGACAAGCTTGGCGCGATTCTGGCTGAGCAGGTCAAAGCCCAGACAGGGCGCGAACTGACATTGAGCGGCGATGTGCGCCTGTCGTTCTGGCCGGTACTTGGGATGGAAACCGGGCCTGTGCGTTTTGGGAACGCCAGCTGGGCCGGGCCAGAGCCGATGTTGAGCGCTGATAGCCTTGCCGTGGGCGTGGATGCTGCTGCGCTTTTGAATGGGGATCTGCGGATCAAACGCGTTTTCGCGGAAAACCCGGTGCTGCGGCTGGAACGTTCGCAAGGGCGCGGAAACTGGGAGCTGAGCGCGCCTGTGACCACCGCGACTGCCACACCGTCTGCGGGGACGGTTCCGGCAGGCGCATCGTCGACCGTAACTTTGGAAGAGTTGCAGCTAAATAATGCGCGACTTATCTATGTGGAAGACGGTGCCACGCAGATGGATTTTCCTGATGTCACCTTGTCGGCCAGTTGGCCTCAGGTCACTGCGCCGATGGTAATGGAAGCATCAATGCCTGTACCCGGAGGTGCTGTTCAGGTTGATTTGAAGATCCCGGACTTGCCAGCTTTTGCCGCAGGGTCCGTAACCGCGCTTGAACTGGCCCTGACTGCACCGGGTGGTGAGATAGGCTTTGACGGCCACGTCAATCTGGCCGGAGAGATGGACGGGACCACAAAGATCACCACCCGAGATACGGAAAAGATGCTGGCGGCCTTCGGTCAGGCGGGTGTGGCTGTGCCGTGGGGATTGGGTAACGTTGCCGATATCTCTGCGCAAATGACCTATACGCGGGACGGTCGGATTTCCCTGCGGAACATGACAGCGCAGTTGGATGGCAACCGGTTCGTCGGAGAGGCGGATATCACCATTTCCGATCCCCCTCAGATCGTCGCACGGTTGGATGCGGGCGATCTTGACCTGTCAAAGATATCCGAAACCGGCGCCGGGTCGGGTGGCGCGTCTCAACCTGCGTCACCAGTTCAGGAAGGCTGGTCAAAAGACCCAATCGACGCATCCGCATTGGCTTTGGCGAATGGCAATATTCGCCTGACGGCCAACTCAATCGCGGTTCCCGGCATGACCTTTGGGAAAAGTGACCTGACGCTGACACTGGACCGCGCGCGGGCGGTTCTTGCCATGCATCCGGCGACGTTGTTTTCGGGTCAGTTGAATGGGCACGTGGTTGCCAACAATCGCAATGGCCTGTCCGTGGGTGGCAAGGTGACGGCAAGTGAGATTGATCTGAAACAGGCGTTGTCGACACTGGCCGGTGTCGAACGCCTGTCGGGAACCGCGGCAGGAACCGTTGAGTTTCTGGGTGTCGGTCGGTCTGAGGATCAGATCATGCGGTCTCTCAGCGGTAAGGGAAATCTGGATGTCGGGACGGGGGTAATATCCGGTTTCGATCTGGATCGACTTATGGGGCAGGGGACCGGATCGGGCGGAACAACGGTGTTCAACAGCCTGTCGGCCAACTTCACCATCGATCAGGGTGTAATGACGAATAACGATCTGCTTATGTCGCTTAAGAATTTCCGCGCCGATGGTCAGGGGGTCGTGGGTCTGGGTGCGCGCAATATCGATTATCTGTTCACGCCCGTAGCTTTGCGGGCCAATTCGGGGCAGGGCATATCGGTGCCTGTGCGTATCGTTGGCCCGTGGAGCAACCCGTCAATCAAGCCGGATCTGACCAAGGTCATCGAAGCGGCGGCAGATGTGAAGGTCAAAGAGCTGGAAAACGACGCGAAACAGAAAGTTTTCGAGAAGGTTGGAAACGAGCTGGATACCACCATCACGGACAGCGATCAGATCGAAGATGCGCTTAAGAACAAGCTTGAAGAAGAGGCGAAGAAAGGGCTGCTCAAACTGTTTGGCGGAAACTGAGCAAGTGTTGCGCTTGGGGCGATCAGATATGCCCCAAGCAGTTTTCCTCAGATGGTCTGGTCGTAATCGCCAACACCGGGTTCGGTTCGGATCACCGCATCGATATCGGCAAAGATCGCCCGCATCTCAGCCTCGCTTTCGCTGCTTTCACAGACGACCACCAGATTGGGTGTGTTGGATGAAGCCCGCACCAGCCCCCAGCTGCCATTGTCCAGAATGACACGTGCGCCGTTCACCGTAACGACCTCTTTGATCGCACGGCCTGCGAGTGTTTCGCCCGCATCTCCCTTGGCAACCAGCTTGTCGACCAGTCGCTGCAGGATATCGTATTTTTCGGTATCTGCTGCATAGGGTGACATGGTGGGCGTCGACCAGGTCTTGGGCAGAGCTTTGCGCAGGTCGGACATGCTTTGATCCGGGTTGCGGTCCATCAGTTTACAGATCTCGACCGCGACGCGCATTCCGCAGTCATAACCGCGCCCGACCGGCTCGGCCAGAAAGTAATGGCCCGACTTTTCAAACCCAGCCAGCGCACCGATTTCTTTGACGCGCCGTTTCATGTGGCTGTGGCCGGTTTTCCAGTAATCTGCCTTGACGCCAAGGGCCTGCAACTCGGGATCGCTGGCAAACAGGCCGGTGGATTTCACATCAGCGACAAAGGTCGATCCGGGGTGCAGCTTGGCCAGATCGCGGGCCATGATCACACCCACCTTGTCGGCAAAGATCTCTTCGCCTTCATCATCGACGACGCCGCAGCGATCACCGTCACCATCAAACCCAAGTGCCAGATCGGCACCGCTGGATTTTACCGTTGCCGCCATGTCATGCAGCATTTCCATCGCTTCGGGGTTCGGGTTGTAGTTTGGGAAGGTGTAATCCAACCGGTTATGGCTGGGGACGACCTCAACCCCCATCCGTTCGAAGATTTCGGGCGCAAAGGCCGAAGCGGTGCCGTTTCCGGTTGCGCAGACAACCTTTAGCGGGCGGGACACTTTGAAATCACCGACGAGGTCGTCGATATACGCTTCCTTCACGCCCTCGACGAATTCCCAAGATCCACCCTCATGCGCCTGACCTTCGCCGTTCAGAACGATGTCGCGCAATTCAGACATCTCGTCGGGGCCGTGTGTCAAAGGGCGGTCAAAGCCCATTTTGACCCCAGTCCAGCCGTTTGGATTGTGGCTGGCCGTAACCATCGCCACGGCCGGTACATCCAGATGAAACTGCGCGAAATAGGCCATTGGGCTAAGCGCAGGGCCAATGTCTTTCACGCGGATACCGGCCTGCATCAATCCCAGGATCAGGGCGTTTTTGATCGCCAGTGAATAGTCACGATAATCGTTTCCTACGGCGATCACGGGTTCGATCCCGCGCCTGCGCATTTGGGTACCCAGCCCAAGGCCCAGCGCCGTCATGCCCGGCAGGTTGATCTCTTCCGGATATTTCCAGCGGGCGTCATATTCGCGAAACCCGGTGGGTTTGATCATCGCGTCACGCAGAAAGCTCCAGGTATTTGGTGTTACCTCGGGAATTGGTTTGGTCATAACAAGTCTCAGTCGTTAAATCTGAATAGGATCAGCTTTGGCCAGCGCATCAAAGCGCATCAAAGTGTCAATGAGTTGGGGCATCTGATCCAACGGAATCATGTTGGGCCCGTCCGAAGGAGCATTGTCCGGATCCTGGTGTGTTTCAATGAACACCGCGCCAATACCCAGCGACACGGCGGCGCGCGCCATGACCGGAGCAAATTCGCGTTGCCCACCCGAGGAGCCACCTTTTCCGCCCGGTTGCTGCACGGAATGGGTCGCATCCATCACTACTGGATACCCGGTCTGGGCCATTTGCGGCAGGGACCGCATATCAGCCACCAGTGTGTTATAGCCGAACGAAGTGCCACGTTCGGTCAGCAGGATATTATGATTCCCCGTGCTTTCGATCTTGGACACGATATTGGGCATCTCCCACGGCGCGAGAAACTGACCCTTTTTCACATTGACCACAGCGCCCGTATTGCCCGCAGCCAGCAGCATATCCGTCTGGCGGCACAAAAACGCCGGGATTTGCAGGACGTCTACCGCCTCGGCGGCGATGGCGCACTGCGCTTCGGTATGAACATCGGTCAGGACCGGAATGCCCATTGTCTTGCGGATGCTATCCAGAACCTGCAACCCGGCATCAATGCCCATGCCGCGCTTGCCGGACAGTGAGGTCCGGTTCGCCTTGTCATAAGATGCCTTGAAGACATATTGCGCACCGGCTGCATCGCAGGCCTCTTTCATCTTGCCAGCAATCATCTGTGCGTGGTCTGCCGTTTCAAGCTGGCAGGGGCCCGCAATGATAGTCAGCGGAAGGTCGTTGCCGACTGTCAGGTCGGAGATTTTTACATGTTTCATGAGTCTTATGAGGATACCTGTTCACGAAGGACCGACGCGGTAAGCGAGATCATGAGGTAGATACCAGCAAACAACAGGAATGCCAAAATCGTATTTTCGAACTTGCGCGGATAGCTGGGTTCCTGACTTGGGATCGGGTTCACCGAGACGGTCAGGTAACGCACCTGCCGGTTAGCTTCGGATCGGGTCGATTCCATTTGCTGCATTGCCGTTTGCAGCATCATGTCCCGTGCCGCCAGATCCGCCTGAGCGATCTGGATGCGCACGCTCAACCGCGCCAGCGAATTTTCGCCATCGGAAGCATCCTGCATCTCGGCATTCAGTTGTTCCAGCACCTTTTCAAGCCGGGCAATGTCAGCCTTGACGCCGTCGACCTTGGCTTTGTTCGGGCGCAGGTTGTCTTGCAGGGCGGCAAGTTCAAGCTCTTTGTCCTGCACCAATATCTCGATCTCGTTGATGCGGGCGCGCAGGCTGGCAATGACATTCTCGGGGTCCAGCACCGCCCCTTGAAGCTGAAGCTCGATCAATTCCTCCTGCGCCTGCCGCCGCGCCTCCTGCGCCGCTTCAAAGCTTTCCAATGCGTCGCGCATCTGGTCTTCGCGCTTCTTGCCGGACAGGGCATTCACCCGATCTTCGGCGTAAGAGATCAAACGCTCCGAGAACTCGGTCGAGGTCTGTGCGTCTGGTGCAACAACCTCCATCCGGATGACCCCTTCGGTTGGATCATACCCGATTGTGATCATGCGTTTGAACAGCTTGTATGCGTCTTCCAGCGTGGCGTCGGGTGATAGCCTTTGAATCGGATCAATCACTTCCTGCTTGAAGACATCAGAAAAACCGGCGTCCCGATCCAGCAGTAACAAAGCCTCTTTCGATTCCAGGAAAGATTGAACCGAGATTGAATCTTGCGTGGTGGCGAATTGCGTTCCAGCGAGCAGCCCGCCGATGGAACCCGGCCCGCCATCGGCTTGCAGGATCAGAAACTCGGAATCGCTGGCATACATCGGGGTGGCGATGCGATAGAAATAAAACCCCACAACAAAGGTCGGAAGGAACACAAAGGCGGCCAGACGCGCGAACAGGCCAAACAGTTTACGCCTGCGTCGGCGCGCGATGTCCTTCTGAATCTGACCGATTTCAAGGTTCCGCCGCTCAGCCGGGCTGAGCTCGGGTCCCGGAAGGTTTGGCGTGCTTGCGCCTATGGATTGCGGCAACTGAATGCTGATCTTGTCTTTGACCTTCGAACTGTCGCCCTGTCCCGAGGGCTTTGCCGCGGCAAGATCAAGAAGGTTCGTGCGCTGAAACGGATCAATGCCTTTCTTGCGCAGCAAGCGCACCGCATCATAGTCCGATGTTGCCGCCAGTCCGTGTTTCTGCGCGAGTTTACGCGCAATACGCAACTGGCGGCCTGTCAGGCCTTCGCGCTTGATGTCGTCAATTTGCGTGCCTGGCTGGGCCTCGGCCGCCGGTGCCTGACCTTGCGTCGCGCCCCGTATGCGCGAGATTGCATCCGCTCGCGCCTCGGCCGAATCGTCCACCTGTCGATTGCTGTGCCAGTTGTACTTTCTAACCTTGGGTTTCGTAGTCATATAGCTGCTTTGCCTCTTCCAAGGAGTCAAACATGTACAATTGCCCGTCCAGCAGAACGGCGGCCTGCTGAGCGAATTTTTCCAAAACAGTCGGGCTGTGCGACACGATCACCAATGTCGTGGTGCGCAACCTTTCCTTCAGGATCGCCCCTGCTTTTTCGTTGAATTCAACATCTGTAGACGCTGGCATCCCTTCATCGACAAGATACATGTCGAAATCCAGCGCCAGCATCAAAGAAAACGTGAATCGAGACCGCATCCCCGAAGAATAGGTGGACAGCGGCTGTTCGAAATATTCACCCAAACCGCAGAGCCATTTGCAATACGCCTCAACATAGTCCGGATCCATGCCGTAAATCTTGGCGATGTATCGCGCGTTCTCAAGCGCCGACAACTTGCCGGTTACACCCCCGGTGAAACCCATGGGGAACGAGACCCGGCATTCGCGGCGGATCACGCCCTCGTCGGGTTTTTCCAGACCGGCCATCATGTTGATCAGCGTGGTTTTGCCAGTACCATTCGGGGCCAGAACGCCCAGCGACGTGCCCAGTTCGACACGGAACGAGACCCTGTCCAGGATCACCTTGCGGCGCGTCCCGGTCCAGAAGGACTTGCTGACATTGTCGAACTCTAGCATTCGGGGCCTGCTGCTCGTTTCCGTTGTGTCGCCGCGCTTTCAGGCGGTCAGAAAGGATGGTTTTTACCGTTCCATGTTGGCTACATTATGTCGAATTATGAAACAAATGTTCAATGCGTTGCTGCCGACCCCTCAAACAACTGATCGGTTGTCGGCAATTCCGCTGCACTTCTAGAAATCTGCCGCACCATTATTATGTGGTTTCACACCTGATCCTTGCAAAACAGCTTTGGGAGGTTTTGCAACAAGATGAAAGATTTAGATGGCGAAATCCGCGCGTGCCGCCTGTGCGCCGCGTCCTTTGCGCAAACCAAAACTGCCCATGAACCCCGCCCGGTGGTTTGGTTTCGGCGCGGGACACCCATCCTGATCGCAGGGCAGGCACCGGGTGCGCGCGTGCACGAGTCGGGGCAGCCCTTTACTGACCCGTCAGGCGATAGGCTGCGCCACTGGCTTGGGGTCGATGAACCTGTTTTTTATGATCGTGACCTTGTGTCGATTGTGCCCATGGCATTCTGTTTCCCCGGCTATGATGCCCGCGGCGCGGACCTTCCTCCGCCCGCGATATGCGGCAAAACCTGGCATGACAGGGTGATGCAGGAACTGGGGCAGGTGCCGTTGACGGTGTTGGTCGGTGGTCATGCGCATAAATATCATCTGGGCGCGCGAGGGTCGGTGACGGATGCCGTTCGGAACTGGCAGGACCATGCGCCGCGGGTCTTTGCCTTGCCTCATCCGTCCTGGCGGAATACGGCATGGGTAAAGAAAAACCCGTGGTTCGAGGCAGAACTGCTGCCGGTTCTGCGCGCGCGGGTCCAAGAGGTGCTGAATGACTGAAACCACAGCGTTGGACACGGCGCATGCCGCGATGCTGGCAGATCCGCAGAACGATGCTGCCCGTCTGCGGTTTTTTGAACGGCTTGCAGATAGTGAGCTGTTTTTGATGCTGACCGAGGAAGCGATGGGCGAAAACATCTCGCCCGAGGTGTTCGATGTGGCCGACGGGCGCTTTGTGTTGGCGTTCGACCGCGAGGAACGATTGGCGCAGTTTGCCGGGAGGCCTGTGCCTTATGTTGCGCTGTCGGGGCGTGTGTTGTCGGGGATGCTGGCAGGGCAGGGTATCGGGCTGGGCCTGAACCTGGAAACTGCGCCATCATCCATGCTGGTGCCTGCCGAGGCCCTGGGCTGGTTGGCCGAAACGTTGCAGCATGGCCCCAAAGAGGTCGAGGAAAAGCTTGCCGAGTTCATGCCGCCCTCCGGTCTGCCGGACAGCCTGTTGACCGCCCTTGATGCAAAGCTGGCAACTGCTGGCGGGCTTGCCAGTGCGGCCTATCTGGTCGCCACGAAATCCGAAGCGGGCGCTCAGGGTCATTTGCTGGGGTTTGTCGGTGCGGTCGAAGGGGCCGAGCCAGCGCTGGCCAGGGCAGCTTCAGAGGCGTTGACGTTTTCGGGGATCGAAGCGGGGGCGATAGATGTCGGGTTCTTTGCCACAGATGACGCCGCTGCCGCGCTGCTGGCGAAGACGGGGCTTCGCTTTGACCTGCCCGAACCGCAGGTTGCAGATCTGGTGCGCGAGGTTCCGGGCAGCAATCCCGCGAAACCGCCAATTCTGAAGTAACGACCAAAAGGCAAACACGCGGCGCATATTGCGCCGCGTGGTACCAGGATCGGACGCTGCTATTCCGCAGCAGCTTCCAGTTTGTCCTGCGTACGTGTTTCGAAATCGCTGGCGTCGTGACGCTCGTGAAGCTGTGTGTGCGGCTCGCCAAAGGCGCGGTTGACCATACGGCCACGCTGAACCGCAGGTCGTGCGTCAATCGCTTTGGCCCAGCGCACCACGTTCTTGTAGGATTCCGCGTCAAGGAACTCTGCCGCGCTGTACAGTCGGCCCAGAACCAGTTGACCGTACCACGGCCAGATCGCCATGTCGGCAATGGTATATTCCTCGCCCGCGATATAGGTCTTGTTCGCCAGTTCCCTGTCCAGAACGTCCAGCTGGCGTTTTGCCTCCATCGCAAAGCGGTTGATCGGGTATTCCCACTTTTCGGGCGCGTAGGCGTAGAAATGGCCAAACCCGCCGCCCAGATAAGGGGCGCTGCCCATTTGCCAGAATAGCCAGTTCATGACTTCGGTCCGTTCCGGCCCGGACGCGGGCAGAAACTCTCCGAACTTCTCAGCCAGATGAAACAGGATCGAGGCACTTTCAAACACCCGAACCGGCTTGTCGCCAGAGCGATCCCAAAGGGCGGGGATTTTCGAGTTTGGGTTGACCTCGACAAACCCTGAACCGAACTGGTCGCCCTCGCCGATGTTGATCAGCCACGCGTTGTATTCAGCGCCTTCGTGACCCAATGCCAGCAACTCTTCCAGCATTACGGTGACTTTGACACCGTTGGGCGTGGCAAGGGAATACAACTGCAATGGGTGACGTCCAACCGGCAAGTCCTTGTCATGGGTTGCGCCGGCAATAGGTCGGTTAATGTTGGCGAACTGTCCGCCACTTTCACTGTCCCATGTCCAGACTGCTGGTGGGGTATACGAAGATTGGTCGCTCATGTCTTGCCTTTCATGCCTTTGTCCGGGCCGCGTTCGATGCAGTCTTACAGGTAGTGTTGCAATCCGCCGAGTCCAACCCAGCCTTTCCGGCATAATTTGTAATAATCCGCGACCAAACTCTCACGTTTGCTCGAGAGGGGTCACAGCGGCGCGAGGAGGGCTACGAACAGAATGGGAATCGCATATTGTTTTGCCAGACCTGCCATCACGGCGTCACCGATACCGCTGGAACGAAAAGGATAAACTACATGAAACGCTTTGCTTTGACCTTTGCTGCGGCCATGGCCCTGGCCGTTCCGGCATTTGCCGGGCCGCAATATATTGACGGCACAGGGTTTGCCGTTTCGGGGTATGATGTTGTCGCCTATCGCAACCTGGATCAGGTACCGGTAGGTCAGCCACAGCACGAAGGCGTGCGTGGCAATGCCAGCATTACTGCCGAATACAATGGTGCAACCTGGGCATTCTCGTCCGAGGAAAACCGCGACAAATTTCTGGAAAACCCGGCCTATTATGCGCCGCAATATGATGGGCACTGCGCCTATGGCGTGTCGCGCGGTGGCAAGGTTCCGGCAAACCCGAACTTGTGGCGGATCGTTGACGACAAGCTGTATCTCAACATCACGGATGTGGTCGTCGGGTTCTTCGAAGAAGACATTCCGGGCAACATCAACCTTGCTGAAGGCAACTGGCCGGGTATCGAGCCGTCTGACGCCTCGACCAGCGTGATCCCGAAATTTACCTCGGAAGGTCCGGTGAAAAACTGACCCGGCCAAAATTGCACAAAGCCCGGCTTACCCAGCCGGGCTTTTTCGTTCAGCCAGCAAGCCAGAACTGATCCCGTATCGTCTGGTCGGCGTCAAACCGGATCCTGACGCTCTTGGCACCCGGAAATTTGCGTTCTCGGATCGTATCGGGAATGACGACTTCCCCAGCGCCCGTGTCGCTGGATTGAAAGCTCAGGATTTCCGCTGTGGTGTGCCGCGCACTGGTCAGAACGGTCGTTGGCAAAGCCACACGATTTGCGCCCTGATTAACCGGTGTCGTGACGAAGTAGGTCAGGTGTCGCCCAAAGCATCCGACCGCGTCGGGGACATGGTCAGCAACACCGCTGCCACATTTGGGTTGAATACCAGGCTGACTGTTCATATGCGACAGCACTTGCCCCGGATTCAGCATTGCCTCACAGGCGGCAATATCCTCTTGCGGAAGCTCGATGATACGTTTTTTCAACCGTGCCCGACGTGGTTGCGGCGGGCCAGCAGCGGCACCGCCCTTTGTCGCCAGCCCTTCTTTGCGCAGAAAATCATAGGCTGCCTTGGCGCGCGAAAACCCGGAACTGTCGCCTTCCTTGTGATCAGGATGCGTGTGAAAGGCGATGTGACGCCAGGCCTCTCGTATTTCACTGGAATTGGCAGACGGGTTTAGGCCCAGATCTGCCAGGGCATCCGTGCGTGCCCTAACCTTATCGACAGGTTCCATACTCAAAACACTCATTAAAAACTACACAGCCCTAGTGTTGCCGAGGGCATGGTTTTGTCAAATTTCATGGTTGATTGAGAGGGAAGCTGACAACAATCGCGATGCGAAGATTCTATTGTTCCGCAAAGGTGTGAATTCGCGGATACGACTGTGAAACAGGTCACGCATAAGAAAAGGAAAACGCCCGGGAAAATTCGTAACCCGGGTGAATCATTGGATTTTTCAGTTGTCAGGCGACGTTTTGAAGATCGACTTGTGGCGTAATTCCAAGGGCAAAGCACACATCGCGCGTCAATTCCGGGCGGTTGAGGGTATAGAAATGCAGCTTGTCCACACCACCTTCGATCAGGTCCGAGCACAACTCGGTGCAGATCGCAGTTGCCAGCAGATCCTCTCGCCCGTCGCGCACGGCCTTTTCAAAGGCTTGTTCGACCCAATCGGGAATATGTGTGCCACAGCTTTTGGCGAACTTGCGCGCACCTGCCCAGTTTTCTATCGGCAGAATGCCCGGAACGATCGGTTTGTCGATACCCGCCTTTGCGCAGGCATCACGGAAACGGAAGAAGGTTTCGGCCTCGAAAAAGAATTGCGTCAGCGCTTCGTCAGCGCCCGCGTCAAGTTTGGCCTTCAGCCAGTCCACGTCTGCTGACATGTCGGCGGCTTCAGGGTGCTTGTCAGGATAAGCCCCGACACGGATGCTGAACATTTCGGTTTCAGCCAGCGCCTCAATCAACTCAATCGAACTGTTAAAGCCTTCGGGGTGCGGTACGAACCGATCATGCCCTTTTGGCGGGTCGCCCCGCAGGGCCACGATGTCCTGCACGCCCGCACGTGCGAATGTGTCGGCGATTTCCAGCGTTTCCTGCCGCGAAGCGTCAACACAGGTCAGGTGTGCAGCGACCTTCAAACCAGAGGATTTATGCAGGGTTGCGACCGCGTCGCGCGTCAGTTCCCGGGTCGTACCGCCTGCACCGTAGGTGACGGATACAAAACGGGGCTCCAGCGGTGCCAATGTCTGGACCGTATCCCAAAGGCGGAAAGAAGCCTCCAGAGTTTTGGGCGGAAAGAACTCGAATGAAATTTCGGGTTTGGACATGGCTGCCTCACTGGATCAACTGACTATCTTGTGCCATGACGGGCATTGTGAGACAAACTCATATTATTCAACAACAACATGAACGATACTTGAGATGCATATTGAATTCCGGCACCTGCGTACCATAAAGGCGATCCATGAATGCGGTGGGTTGGCGCGCGCTGCCGACCAGTTGAACATCACTCAATCCGCATTGAGTCATCAGATCAAAGGGTTGGAGGATCAGGCCGGGGTCGAGCTGTTTCTGCGACGTTCAAAGCCGATGAAGCTGTCAGCCGCCGGTTTGCGTCTGCTGCGGTTGGCCGAGCAGATCCTGCCGCAGGTCGAGGCGGCACAGAATGAGTTTTCATCGCTGCGGGACGGGCGTACCGGGCGGATGCATATCGCCATCGAATGCCACGCGTGTTTCGAATGGCTGTTTCCGGTTCTTGAATCTTTCAGGAAATCCTGGGGCGACGTGGATGTCGATATCCGACCCGGTCTGGCCTTCGACGCCCTGCCAGCCTTGCAGAAGGAAGAGGTTGATCTGGTGGTCTCATCCGATCCCGAAGACCTGCCGGGTGTCGAGTTTGTGGAGCTGTTTGACTACAACCCCGTCTTTGTCGCTGCATCAGCCCATCCACTGGCGGAAAAAGCCTATGTCGAGGCTGAGGATTTCCGAGGCCAGACCCTGATCACCTACCCGGTGGAACGCACACGTCTGGATGTGTTCAGCCAATTGTTGATCCCTGCACGGGTCGAACCCGCCTCGATCAGGCAGGTGGAACTGACAGCTGTCATCCTGCTTCTGGTGGCCTCAAACCGAGGCATCTCGGTTCTGCCGGATTGGGTCGTGCGCGAGGTCAAATACAACTCGGACTATGTGACCCGCCCCCTGACCAAAGAGGGGATCACGCGTCGCCTTTATGCAGCGGTCCGTTCAGAAGATCTGGACAAGCCCTATGTGCAGGAACTGGTGAAACTGGCCCGCGAAGAGGCGCGCAAGCTGCAATCCCGGTAGAGGCGTTTTCTGCGGGTCTGTTATGCACATCATTCCTCTTGGCAAGGAAGCCTTGCGGCAGTATACGCGCGGTTTGACCGGACAGGAGCCTTTTTACAATGGTTGGCAGTGCAAATCTCAACATCATGATCAAGGCCGCGCGCAAGGCGGGGCGTTCTTTGGTCAAGGACTTTCGTGAAGTCGAGAATCTGCAGGTGTCGATGAAAGGCGCTGGTGACTTTGTGTCTAAGGCCGATATCGCGGCCGAAGCCATCCTGAAGGACGAGTTGCTGGGCGCACGCCCGACCTATGGCTGGCTGGCTGAAGAGGGTGGCTCCATCGACGGAGAAGACCCGACCCGCCGCTGGATCGTTGACCCGTTGGACGGCACCACCAATTTTCTGCATGGCCTGCCGCACTGGGCGATTTCCATCGCGCTGGAGCACAAAGGCAAGATCGTAGCCGGCGTGATCTATGACGCCGCCAAGGATGAGATGTTCTTTGCCGAAAAAGGCGAGGGCGCGTGGATGAACGACACCCGAATTCGAGTGTCGGGGCGTCACCGCATGATAGAATCGATCTTTGCAACCGGCCTGCCCTTTGGGGGTCGTTCTGACCTGCCTGCAACCCTGCAGGATCTGGCGCGTCTGATGCCCGCTTGCGCCGGTGTGCGCCGTTGGGGTGCTGCGGCGCTTGACATGGCATATGTGGCTGCGGGCCGGTACGAAGGCTTCTGGGAACGCCGCCTGAACGCGTGGGATGTCGCCGCCGGTATCATCATCGTGAAAGAGGCGGGCGGCTTTGTGCAGGCCCTGAACCCCGAGGGTAACGCGCTGGAAGATGGTGAAGTGATCTGTTCGAATGAACCAATCTTTGATCAATTCGCCAAAGTGATCCGGGGCTGATCGCCCACAGGCGCTAACTTAAGCGATCCATAAATCAGTCTTGCTCTGTTTTGGAAGGCGTAGGACTGGTTTCATTCCCGAGTTAAAGGGCCGGAGCGGGCTTGTTTCCGTTCATGGTGATGTAGTTGACATTTGGGTGGCCGCACGGGAAGCCGGTGCCTGCCGACGCAGCCGGAAGGTCGCGGTCTCCCAGTCACTTTTGCGGCTTGCCAGCATCATAGGCCCTATGGCCATTCACTATCGTCCGCTTCGGCCTGCGCAGCGTCTGCCGAGATCACGGTTTGTATGACGTTGGTGTATTGAAGCGGCCCCGCGGGAGTGCAAGCTGGCTGGAAACAACATGCCAGATGCTTTTGGCGGATAAGATCAAGATCTGGTCACATGACCGTTCGGTTGCCTCATTGGTTGACGGAATAACGGTCATGGGACCCAGAAAGAATGGTCAGGCGTGGCGATTACATATCGTTGCGGGGCGACGGACATATTCCGGGCCATTGAGGTTACCGACGGGCATAGTGGTGAATGCCACAAGCACTTTCCGGTTCATACCGGGGATATTGCCGATGGTGTCCGCGCCAATGAGAGGCCGTCGCGGCTGGAGTATATTCTGGAGAGCGGTGCCGATTTCATTGTCCGTTCGGGATGGCCCGCGTATCAACAATCGTCACCAAATAGCGATGTGTTCAGCATGACGTGTACAAGTTCGGCTAAAACTGGCTTTGCCGCGAAAGCCAGAGACCGGCGAAGCGCGAGAGGAAGGCCACGCGAAAGGAGAACCTGCTTCCCATAGAGTACTTCCACACTTTGTCGTCACGCTGCCAGCCGATCCCGAGCACCACGTCCGGACATGACAGCCGTGCTATGGGGCCGCTGCTATCCTTCCAGGTGCTTGCTGATGCGGCAGGTCGATTCTCAGATCACCTCTCCAGTAAGTCCCGCAGACGAAAGTACCAGATCGCGGCAGTGCCGTAATATGGGTGCAAGCGATGAAAGGGGAGCTGCTTCATCCGGTCCGCCGGCAACGGCAGAGGGATGGAAGAGTTCGCCAGATGGGCACCAATTGCCGCCCCCAATGCACTGCCAAGCGCCAGACCTCTGCCATTATACCCCAGTGCGGCCGTGACTCCGGCAGCCGGTTGATAGATATGAGGCAGGTGGTCCAAATTCATTGCAGCGCGTCCAGACCACATAAATTCCAACTCTTGATTTTCCAGAGAAGGGAAAAGCGCCTTCAAGTCAGCATGGATACGTTTGAAAGAGTTCGGCCCGCGTGGTTCTGCAAAATGTCCTCGCCCCCCCACCATGAGACGGTTCCCCGGGCCAATCCGAAAATAATTAGCGATACGCCGAGTGTCCGATACAACGCAGCCTTCGGGCAAGATTGATTGGCTAATGCTTTCGGGCAGAGGCTTTGTGGCCACCTGAGAACTGTTGGCGGGCACCATTGTCTGGCGCAATCCGGGCCACAGGTGGCTTGTATAGCCGTTGGTCGCCAGCACCACCTGATCTGCTTTGATCTGCCCTTGTTCGCCTACCGACAGTTTCCATCCCGCGCCATCTGATTGTATCCGGGAAACAGGGGTCTTGCCGTAAATCTTACACCCGGCATCCGCAGCCGCTTGTGCAAGCCCGGTGGCATAATTCAGCGGGTGCACACAGCCAGCCCTCCGGTCTTTCCAACCTGCAACAAACCTTCTTGAACCCGTCTGACGAGCGACCTGCGCAGCATCCAGCCATTCGACGGAGGCCCCCCGCTTTTCCCATTGCTGCATCCGGCTTTGCAAAGTGGGGATATGCGAGGTTTTTACAGTTGTCTGAATCCAGCCGTCCTGGCGGTGGTCACATTGGATGTTATGTCTATCGATAATATCAAACACATGTTGCGCAGCACCGCCGACAAATTCGGTGGTTACCTCGCCATACATGCGGTCCAGCTTGTCAGGATCGTACTTGAGGCCGGGAATGACCTGACCACCATTTCTCCCACTGGCACCAAATCCAGGTTGCTCAGCTTCAACGACGATGACGTTTGCACCCGCTTCAGCAAGAGAAAGAGCACAGGAGAGGCCAGTGTAACCTGCGCCTACGATCGCGACATCAGCCTTGCAGTTGTCGGCCAAAGCGGGGAATTTTGGGGTGCTATTTGCCGTGGCGGACCAGATAGAGTCTAGCATTGCGGTCAAACTCCGAAACTCAAAATACGGTCGTCAATTTGTATTCTCTACCAGGAAATAGAGCTTGCGGACGTGGGAGTGGATTGCCCAGGTGCCTTTCCAACCTTTGGGCAGGGCAAGAAAATCATTCGCGCCAAGGGTTACGGAATGGCCACCATCGGCATCAGTGATCGTCGCCGAACCGGACAGAATGTGACAGTATTCTGCCATGCCACTACGGTCTGCGGTGAACTCGCCCGGAGTGCATTCCCAGATACCGATCTTGGTATCGCCTGTTGGCGATGTGTAAACGGGTGCAGTAGCTTCCTGTTGCCCCGGCGTCAGGGTTGTCGGTTTGGGTCTGTAGTCGCCAACTTGGATCGCATCGAGATCTTTCAGGCCAACAAGATTGAACATTGTTGTTCTCCGTAAATGTCATTGGGGCAGAGGCTGGATTTAACCAGCATCATTTCACCCTTGTTCAGGGTGTGTGACCCGCCTAAGGAATTCCTGGGTGCGCGGATGTGTTGGATTTCGCAAAACTTCCTGCGCCTTACCCTGCTCAGCGATTTGACCCTTATCCAGGAACAGCACGCGGTCAGCGACTTCCCGGGCAAATTGAATCTCATGGGTCACCACAAACATGGTCATGTGCTCCTCAGCGAGGGCGCGCATAACCTGTAACACCTCGCCGACCATTTCCGGATCAAGTGCCGATGTCGGTTCATCGAGCAAAATGGCTCTGGGTTGCATAGCCAAGGCCCGGGCAATAGCGACCCTTTGCTGTTGCCCGCCGGACAGCGAGGCAGGGTAGGCGTTGATTTTTTCGGCTAACCCGACCCGCTCCAGATATCCGATTGCGCGATCCCGCACCTCGGACTTGTCCTGTTTCAGAACATAAAGCGGCCCCTCCATGACATTCTCCAAAGCCGTTCGGTGGGGGAAAAGGTTGAAACGTTGGAACACCATAGCCACTTGCGCTCTAAGTTGGTGAATTGTCGGTGATGCGACATCGACACGCTTCCCATCGATCAGAATGTCACCTGCCTGGTAAGATTCCAGACCGTTTACGCACCGGAGCATCGTTGACTTACCAGAGCCCGAAGGCCCGATAAGGCAAACAACTTCGCCCACTTCGACATTGGCGTTGATACCTTGCAACACGTTCAGTGAGCCGAAGGATTTATGAACCTCCTTGAATTCGATCATTTTGCGTCGCCCATTTTGTTTTCCATTCGCCGGATCGCGATGTTCAGGGGGATGGTCAAGCTCAGGTAAAGCAGCGCAACCAAAGTAAAAATTGTCATGTTGTCGAAGGTTGAAGAAGCCAGTGTTTTTCCCCGCATGGTCAACTCGGCAACTGAAATAACAGAGACCTGTGAACTGTCTTTGAGTAGCATGATCGTATTGTTGCCATAGGGTGGCAGGACAATTCTAAACGCCTGCGGCAGTACCACTCGACGCATCATCATACCGTGCTTCATTCCGATGGCTTTTGCCGCCTCTACCTGGCCGCGGTCTACCGCCTCTATCCCCGCACGAAAGGTTTCGCCGATATAGCAGGAATAGGTCAGCGCCAACCCGATGATGCCAGCCTGAAACGCGGTAAGGTCGATGCCGATTTCGGGCATCACAAAATAGATATAGAACAAAACCACGAGGATCGGGATGCCGCGTATGAATTCTGTCAGATACCGAATACCTTGAGCAAGGACTGGGATTCCTGAAGTTCTGAGCAGAGCCCACAATAATCCCAACAAGGTTGATAAAAGCAGTGCAAGCACTGTGACGGCAATTGTAAGCTTCAATCCACTCCAAAGCAGAGGTAGATACTCGATCGAGCGTTCAAGAAAGGTTGACATTGGCGCTGTTCCTACGGTCGTAGCGCTGGCACATCACTTGGTGAGCTGCCAGCGCCCTCTTGCTGGATAGGGAAGTTTCTCAAAGGCCGTATTTGTTGAAGATGGCCTTCAGCTCACCCGAATTCTGCAACTTTGCTAACGCCTCGTTCACCTGTTTCAGCAGCTCGGCATTTCCTTTGTCTACAGCCAACCCGACTCTGCCCGGTTTCATTGGTTCATAGCCTTCAACCAGACGAACACCCAGATTGGGATTTTGTGAAATCTGGTATCCGACAATGGGGCCGTCGCCGAAACCCGCTTTGATCCGACCAAGTTGAACGTCGCGCATGATATCTACGATCGAGTCATACAACTTGATCTCGCCGAATCCCCCAATCTCCGCCAGGGAATCCGCGTACACAGTTCCAACCTGCGCTCCAATCACCTCGCCCGCTAGATCGTCTCGCGTATAGTTTTCAGGGTTGTCCGCAGCGACGAACATGGCGTCCCCATAGCTGTAGGGGCTGTCTGAGAAGTCAACGACCTCTGCGCGTTTGTCGGTGATCAGCATGCCCGCAGAGATAAGATCAATCTTTCCTGTGGTCAGCGCGGGAATGAGTGCCGAAAACGCAGTAACTTCAAATTGCATC
Organism: Ruegeria sp. CH2; assembly: GCF_056537065.1. NCBI lineage: Bacteria > Pseudomonadati > Pseudomonadota > Alphaproteobacteria > Rhodobacterales > Roseobacteraceae > Ruegeria > Ruegeria sp. CH2. The sequence goes on along the minus strand of NZ_JBQFQV010000008.1, from coordinate 69,667 downwards.
TCCATTCCGATTTCCGCACCAATCGCATTTGCAATGTCAACCATGGCTCCTGTCGGTTGTCCGGTTTGGATATCAACAAACGTAAACGGCACACCCGTGGTCGTTACCCCGGCATTAAGAGTTTCCGCGAAAGTGCCGTTCGCAACAGACAGCCAGGTCGCTGCAGCGAGTGTGGTAAGTATTTTCATGTTCATGAAACTTCTCCTTGTTGGTTCTTCACTGTTCTGAGGTCCTGCGGACCCGCCTGACAGGTCAACATTCCTCGAGTGTAGATGAGATTGAAAAATTTTCGACATTCTTTCATTAAAATGAAATATTATGCTTATGCGGGCTTCTTCCACGGTCAATGTGAAAAGCTGGGTGTATTTCATGGACATGAAGAGTGGTGGAAGGTATTCTTCGTATTCAAGCAACGAAGAGAGCGTGTCTTTATCATTATGCCAAACAACTCAAATCACTCAGCAGCGGCTGCAACGGATGGAGTAAGCGAAGACGTGCGACTTGGTCGCGCGATACGCGATCGGCGTAAAGAACTGGGACTTACACTGACTTATATCTCTGACGAGGCAGGGATATCGGTGGGCCTTCTCAGCCAAATCGAAAGGGGGTTATCGTCGCCGTCGGTTCGGGTCTTGCGCTCGATCAGTGGCGCGTTGCGGTTGTCGGTACTACAGCTGTTCAGTGTAGATGAAAACGAGGCGGCAGATGATGAGAGCTATATCGTTCGGGCCAATCACCGCAGGTCAATTGATCTCAGCAGTAAAGGGGTGTTCAAGTCCTTTTTGACAGCGCACGACGAAGGTGAATTACAGGTCATGGATCTAGATCTTGAGCCGGGTGGCGGATCAGGTGATGAACCGTATTCTCATGCCGGTGAGGAATGCGGGGTCGTGATTGAAGGATGTCTGGAAATATCGATTGATGGCAGGCCGCATATCCTGAACCAAGGGGATTCATTTCATTTTGAAAGTAGCCTCCCTCATCGGTATCGAAACCTTGGCAAGGGAAAATGCAGGGTTATCTGGGCAACGACTCCTCCAATCTGGTAGTGTTGAGGCAGGGTGTTCAGCAATGAACCGCTCAACGTCAAACTTTTTTCGGAGCTTGGGCAACGCACCTGGCTGCTCGGAGCGAAATCTGACACCTCAGGTGCGAACAATTACCGTGCCGGTGAACGGCGAGCGTGCCTTGCAACCCTGATTTTGGAATCTAATCTCGCAGGGCCAAGCTTGAATGGCTGGTTTTAACCCGCGCGGCGGCGTTGAGAATGAAGCAGCCGCGGCGGTTCCCATGCCGCGAACACGCGCACCAAATCTGGCATGCTGACCCCGAGTTCTCTTGGCACCTTCGCCGCGTTCTGCACGAACGGCAACAACCGCTCACAGGATGCGTGGGCTACCCAATTTTGGTATTCGATTTGGTAAGATAGCGCCCATGGGCTGATCGCCCCTCAGTTCAGCTTTATCGACGCGGAACGCGCGGAATACGTGACTGCGACAGCTTGTACGTTGCCTCTGGGTGGGGCGGGTGCCCGTGCGTGCGGTTCCAAAACTGCACGCCACCGCGCCGCAGCCACAATGGCACGCATAGGAGCAGGCCCACGGCAAACCCGCCGGTATGGGCCCAATAGGCGATACCGCCTTCGTCCGGGTTGCTGGTGACGCTGCCAAAGAACTGAATCGCCAGCCATACGCCCAGCATGATGAAAGCGGGGATGGTAAAGACCCTGAAATAGACAACCAGGATCAGCAGAATATCCACACGCGCCTTGGGAAACAGCAGCAGGTATCCACCCATGACACCTGCAATCGCGCCCGAGGCGCCGACGGTAGGCACCTGAGAGTCCGGCCCTGTAACCACATGGATCAGACCTGCGCCGATACCTGCGACCAGATAGAACAGCAAAAAGGGCAGATGGCCCATTTCATCTTCCAGATTGTCGCCGAATATCCATAAGAACAGCATGTTCCCGGCCAGATGCATCCATCCCCCATGCAGGAACATGGATGTCACAAGGGTTTCCAGACCAACCCCATCACTGACCCGCGCCGGGATGATGGCATAGTCGAAGAACAGCCGGTTGATAAGTGGCGCATCATTCATGATCCCCACATAGCTGAGGAAGATCAGGATGTTGGCCGCCAATAAGGCGTAGACAACATAAGGCGTGCGCCCTGAGGGGTTATGGTCGCGGATCGGAAACATGAGGTGACGCTGGGCTTTTGCGCGCCCAGCGTCAAGGCAAGCTTATGCCGCACCTCCCAACAACGCAGCGTTTCCGCCGGCTGCGGTCGTATCGACACACACATGGCGTTCACCCAGCACACGCGCGCGGTCGGGTCTGCCCGGAATCAGGGGCACAATGGGGCCGTTCCGGCGGGCCAGGTGCTGTTCGATCTGCTGCGCGGTTTCAGCGTCGCCCCACCAAAGGACACCAGAGATACCGGTCAGGTTCTCCAACCGGTGAAGGTCAAGCATTCCGGTTGCCTGAATGGCCGTGCCACCCAGCGCCTGTACGGCGTCAGCCTGCGCGCGCGCTGCCGTTTCCCCCGGCCCCATGCACAGAAGAGGCGGGCGGGGATATTCGCTCAGCCGGTTCGATTCTCCGGTTGGGCCGGGCAGAGAACGGGTCCGGATTGGGGCCGGCTGGCCCTGAGGAGCAGGTAGGTCTGCCAAATGCTCCCAGGTTTCTGTCGTGATTTGCCGATCCGGTGCACAAAACCGGGCCATGTAATTCGGGCCGCCCGCCTTCGGGCCGGTGCCTGACAGCCCTTCACCGCCAAAAGGTTGGGAGCCAACGATGGCACCGATCTGATTGCGGTTTACATAGATGTTTCCGGCATGGATTGCTTCGGTCACATGCTGCACCCGGTCGTCGATCCGGGTTTGCAGGCCAAAGGTCAGCCCGTATCCGGTTGCGTTGATATCCGCGATGACCTTGTCGATCTCCTGCGCTTTGAACCTTGCCACGTGCAACACGGGGCCAAAAATCTCACGCTCCAGCGCGGCAATGCCCGAGATTTCGATCAACGTGGGGGCAACAAAGATGCCTTCGGGCGGCAGCGGCAGCTCTTTCAGAACGCGCCCTTCGGCCCTTGCCGTAGCGACGTGATCGGCGATGACCTGCCGGGCCTGCGCGTCGATCACCGGGCCGCAATCAGTAGAGATCAGCCAGGGGTCCCCGATGCGCAGGGCATCCATTGCCCCTTTGAGCATGGTCAGCACGTCATCTGCGATATCCTGTTGCAGGTACAGGCATCGCAGTGCGGAACACCGCTGACCCGCGGACTGAAAAGCGCTTTCAATGATCGATTGCACGGCCTGTTCGGGAAGTGCGGTGCTGTCGACGATCATGGCGTTCAGGCCGCCAGTTTCTGCGATCAACGGCGTGCCGGGGCGCATGGCCCCAGCCATTGCCGACCGGATTCTGAGAGCGGTCGTTGTCGAGCCGGTGAAGGCCACGCCCGAGACGCGCGCATCCGATGTCAGCGCCGCGCCCACGGCCGGACCACCCGGCAGCAATTGCAGCGCGTCGCGCGGCACACCAGCCTCATGCAGCAATTGAATGGCGCGGTGCGCGATCAGGGGTGTCTGCGGCGCAGGCTTGGCCAAAACGGCGTTCCCGGTTGCCAAAGCTGCCGATATTTGCCCTGAGAAGATCGCCAGCGGGAAGTTCCACGGGCTGATGCAGGTGAATACTCCAGCGGGCTCGGCATCAGGTATGTTGGCGGCGTAGTAACGCAGGAAATCCACCGCTTCACGCAGTTCCGCCACGGCGTCAGGTAGCGATTTGCCAGCCTCGCGCGCCAGCAGGGCGAACAATTCGCCGTAATGCGTTTCATAAAGATCGGCGGCAGAGTTCAGGATGCGGGCACGTTCGACTGCCAGGGCTTGCCACGGCTTTGCCGAAGCCAGCGCCAGTTCCACATCAGCTTCACTTGCCGAGGCGACCGCACCCGGCTTGTCGGCAGGATTCGCCGGGTTGATTACCTGCTCATCCGCCTGGGGTTTGGCAGCGTCAGCCAGCAACGGCTGTGCATACCAGTGATACGCACGGAACTGATCCCGCGCTGCATCGATTTTGTCCAGCGTTGGAGTGTGGTGTAGATCAAAACCTTTGGAATTGGGGCGTTCCGGCTTGAATAGTTCGGGCCCGGTGGGCAGTGGGGGCGGCGGTGTCAGCACCGTAACAAACGGATCCGAGGCAACCACTTCCGGCGGGACGTTTTCGTCGACAATCTGGTTGACGAAGGATGAGTTTGCGCCGTTTTCCAGCAGACGCCGCACAAGGTAGGCCAGCAGGTCACGATGCGCACCAACCGGTGCGTAGATGCGACAACGCGTTTTCTGCCTGTTCATCACAAGCTGATGCAATGTCTCACCCATACCATGCAGGCGCTGGAATTCAAAAGGCTGACCTTCGGCCATGTGCAATATGGCGCTGACTGTATGGGCGTTGTGGGTGGCGAATTGTGGGTAGATCCGGTCTGTCATGCCCAGCAACTTGCGCGCATTGGCGATATAGGACACATCGGTGACCGCCTTGTGCGTGAAGACGGGAAAGCCATCCACGCCTTCGACCTGCGCGCGTTTGATCTCGGTATCCCAATAGGCGCCTTTGACCAGACGCACCATCAGCTTGCGATCGTGGCGTTCAGCCATGTCATAGAGCGTGTCCAGAACCAGCGAAGCGCGTGGCCCATAAGCCTGAACCACGATGCCGAACCCATCCCAGCCAGCCAGAGCCGGATCGGACATCACTGCCTCTATCACCTGCAATGACAAAGACAGGCGATCCGCCTCTTCGGCGTCGACGTTCAACCCCATGCCAGCGGCCTTGGCCAAAAGGGCCAGCGCCCGCAGTCGGGGAACCAGTTCATCCATCACGCGCTTTTCCTGCGCCAGTTCATAACGGGGATGCAGGGCTGACAACTTGACTGAAATTCCCGGGTTGGCGCGGATATCCTCATGGGTGCAGGCTTCGGCGATGACCGAGATGGCGCGTGAATACGACAGGTGATATCGTGCGGCGTCCGCCTCGGTTCGCGCGGCCTCTCCCAGCATGTCGTAGGAGTAGGTATATCCCTTGTTTTCCATCCCGCGCGCACGCTCCATCGCGGCGTTGATGGACTCACCTAACACGAATTGCCGCCCCATTTCCTTCATCGCACGCGACACGGCGGTACGGATCACGGGTTCACCCAATCGCTTGATGGCCCCGCGCAGGGCGCCAACAGGCGAGGCCTTGCCTTCGTCCAGAACCTTGCCCGTCAGCATCAGGGCCCAGGTTGAGGCGTTAACCAAGGATGAAGACGAGTGCCCAAGATGCTTGCCCCAGTCCGAAGGGGCAATTTTGTCTTCAATCAACGCGTCAATCGTGTCGGCATCCGGCACGCGCAACAGCGCTTCGGCCAGGCACATCAGGGCGACGCCTTCGTCGGTGGACAGGCCGTATTCGGCAAGAAACACCTCCATCAACCCCGGAGACGTGCTGGAGCGGATGTCGCGCACAAGCTGCGCGGCGGCGGCGCTGATGGCGCCGCGGTCCGTGGCGCTCAGGCTGGCCTGAGAGATCAGGGTTTCAAGGATCGCCGACTGGTCAGCATAGGTTGAGGTGTCGATTAATGTACGCAGGGTATGAGACATGAGTCCTCCGGTCTTTGTGCCAATATACCTGCGAAAACTCAGGACAATCGCCTGAGTTTACGATAATTGAAGGCGGAACACCTGAAATTTCGCCAGAGAGCAGCGCAAATGAACTTTCCTGACCTGGACCGGTTTGACCGGTCGATTCTGAGAATTCTGGCCGAGGATGGGCGCATTTCGGTCGCCGATCTTGCGCGCGAAATTGGTCTGTCGAAATCACCGACACAGGCGCGCCTGAAACGGCTTGAAGCAAGCGGGGTGATCAAAGGATACCGGGCGATGCTGGATCCGATCAGACTGGGGCTGGACCACGTTGCCTTTGTCGAAGTGCGCCTGACCGATACCCGCGAAAAGGCACTGGCCGAGTTCAATGCGGCTGTCCGAAAAACTGCCGAGGTCGAGCAAGCCCATATGATTGCTTCGAATTTCGACTATTTGTTGAAGGTCCGCACAGCCACGATGTCAGAGTATCGTCGTGTTCTGGCCGAAAAGATTTCATCCATGCCGCATGTCGCCAGCACCTCGACCTTTGTGGCGATGGAGGCGGTTAAGGAAGCCGGCAGTTTGGGTGGGTTCGAGCATCAGGCTTGACGGATCAGGATTACGAGCCATCCTTGGTACATGACACACGCTTTCCTCTTTGCTCTTTCTGTTGTTGCCTTGTCTTGTGCGGCGCACGCCCAGTCCTGCCCTGATGCTCCGGATCATTCAGAAGGTGTGGATGCGCTAATCAATCAGGTTCGGAAGGCAGAATCGCAAAGTGATGCGCGCGCCATTTCCAACCAGATGTGGGAGCTTTGGACGGACGCGCCGGATGCGCGTGCGCAAGGCTTGCTGGACCGGGGAATGGCACGGCGGGAGGCTTGGGATTTACTGGGCGCGTTGGAAGAGCTTGACCAGCTTGTCGATTACTGCCCGAACTACGCCGAAGGCTACAATCAGCGTGCGTTTGTGAACTATCTCAGACAAGACTTCGCTGCTGCCTTGCAGGATCTGAATGTCACGATCGAGTTGTCGCCGAACCATATAGGTGCGCTGAGCGGTCGCGCCTTGTCATTGTTGGGTCTGAAGCGCCTTGACGACGCGCGCGCTGCCCTTGCCGCGGCGCTAGAACTTAACCCATGGCTGTCAGAGCGGGCATTGTTAGAACCCGGCGGTCTTTTGGAACCGCCCGGTCAAGATATTTGACGCCGGGTTTTCGAAAGAACCGAAAGGGAAACCTAACCTTTTTGCGGGCAAACTGGTTGTGTTGGACCCCTTCGGAGTTGTTCACTGGCTATCCAGTGGTATGGGTTCTGACTGGCGTGGGCGTGTATCGGACGCTGAACATCATTGACGAATACACCAGCGAGGTGCTGATGATCCGCGTCGATCGTAAGCTCAACTCAACAGATGTGCTGAATGCATTGACTGACCTGTTCATCCTCCGCGGCCCGCCGGCATTCATAAGATCCGACAATGGGCCGGAATTTATCGCCCAGAAGGTGCGGGAGTGGATTGCAGCTGTCGGGGCGAAGACGGCTTACATCGAACCGGGATCACCCTAGGAGAACAGTCATTGCGAAAGCTTCAACGCCCGGTTCCGGGATGAGCTGCTCAACGGCGAAATCTTCTAAAGCCTAAAGGAGGCGCAAACTCTGATCGAGCAATCTCGTATCCACTACAACACCGTCAGGCCGCACAGTGCGTTGGGCTCCTGCCCGCCTGCGCCCGAAAGCATCGTCCCGATAGACCAGAGGCCCACGATGCACTAACAAACAAACCGGACTACCCGATAGGGGCACGCGACCGAGCGCGCTGAAGGCGGCAATGCTGGCCCTGTTTGACGAGTGCGGTGCGGAATATCCTGCCGAACACTATGTGGGGCACATGTACAAAGCCAAACCCGATTTGGCGGCGCATTACAAATGCTGCGTTCCGACCAACTCTTTCAATCCGGGGAACGGGAAGATGTCCAGGGCGCGAAGCTACAGGTGATTAACGGTCACATGGGATTTGGGCGCGTGTGATAGGCATCCAGCAGGGCTTTGCCGTTTTCATAAAACGCAGTTTCACCAATCAGTTCTGTGATGCCGTAGCGATCCAGCTCGGCTTTCACATCTGGCTCGACCAGCGTGAAAACCAGCCGTATCCCCTTGGATTGCAGGAAATTGGCGATACTGCGCAACGTGAACCCGGCTGTGAAATCGACAACGTCAATTGCCGAGGCGTCGATGCAGAACCATGTCAGTTTTCCGTCTGCGTTCTGAACGATTGTTGTGACTTCCTCGGTGAATATCTGCATGTTCGCGTAGTACATGCCGTGGGAAAACCGGTAGATTACCAGACCGGGCTCGAATTGGTTTGGTGCTTCCAATCCCTTTGAACGCCAGCCACCGGACTCGGTACGCAATACTACCGAATTCTTTGGGTGGTATCCCCGGCGTGTGTGGTCGACCAAAGACAGGACCATGGCAAAAATGACGCCTTGCTCGACACCAACCAGAACAACCACGGTGGCGGTTGCCGTGGCAACCCAGAACTCGGACCGGGCCTGCCTGTAAATTGTTGCCATTCCGTGCAGGTCGATCAGCTTGAGACCGATCAGGAAAACGATGGCCGAAAGTGCTGCTGTGGGAAGATAGGCTAAAGGCTTGGTCAGAAACAGGATAACCAACAGGACTATTACCACTGTTGTCAGTTGCGCCACCTGGCTGCGCCCTCCGGCGCTGGCGACCATCTCGGTCTTTGTGGGGCTGCCATTGACCACGAATGTCCCCGTGAATGCGGCTCCGAAATTCGCAAGACCCAGTCCGATCAGGTCCGTGTTTTCGTTGAAAGTCTCATCATATCTCGAGGCGTATGCCCGCGATGTGGCGGCGCTTTGTGCCAGAATAACAACGAAGATGGACAAGGCCGTGGGGAGCAATTGTTTGAACAAGGTCCAGCTCCACTGCACGTCCGGGATCGAGAACGAGGGCAAACCGCCGGCAACCTCTCCCAACACCGAGATTCCGGAAGTGTTGAATGAAAAGGCCCAACTGCACAGGATCACCCCGACAATGGCAACCAACGGCCCCGGGATTTCGCGCGACAGTCTTGTGCATCCCAGGACAATGCCCAACACGGCTGATGTGACGATCACGGTTGGCCAGTTGACGTTGGATATGTTGAAGTAAACGTCCTTCAACCTTGCAAGTGTTCCGTGCCCAGCGGATTCGATGCCCAACAATCCGGGGATTTGGCCCGTTGCAACCTGAATGCCCACGCCGGTCAGAAAGCCGACCAATACCGTTCTGGACAGAAAATCAGCCAGAAACCCCAGCCCGATGACACGCGCGGCAATCAAAAGCATAGCAGCCATAAGCGCCAGCAAGGACGCCAGTGCCAGATACTCAGACGTTCCGGACATCGCCAAGCCCGCCAGTCCCGAGGCGGTGATGGCTGCTGTCGCCGAATCGGCGCCGACAACAAGGTGTCGGGACGATCCGAACAGCGCAAACAGAGCCATGGGAATCAGGATCGTATACAGCCCGGACATGACCGGAGTGCCGGCGATTTTGGTGTAACCCATGACTTCGGGGATCGCGAGACATGCAAAACTCAGACCAGCCAGCATTTCCGCCGGAAGGCGCGCGCGGTCAACAGGCAGAATGCCCTGCAGGATTTGCAGACGCGCCGCTCTCTGATTTCTGTCCTGTTTTTCCATGGGTTACCCTATACCCATTCAACCAGTGAACCGAATGTTCGAACCGTCAGGCTATCTTATAGGCAAATTATCACAGGTAAATTGGGTGGTCTGACGTGCTGCTTTTTCCAGTTTTTCAGTTATTTTCGCCGAACTACGGGAATCCCCCAATTTCGCAAACTGCCGATCAGGGGTAAACATGACTTACCGTACTTACCACACACAAACACGGTATTTACTTTCCCCGATGAGGGGCTGGTCACACCCCCTCGGCCGGCCCCTCTTAACTTTTTGGGGTTTGCGAAAGCCCAAGTCATTCGTTTTATGACTCGTGTCGAGTGAACTTACTTAGTTTTGGATCAATTTGGTCACGAGTGTCGGCAGTGTTTCGGACGCACTGTAAGCAACGGTGTGCGGTATATTGGCCACCGGGGTTTTGCGGTACCCTTCCGTGAACAGCAGAAACGGTATCCTGGCGTTTACAGCTGTTTCTGCGTCGACCTCGCTGTCACCCACATACAAGCGTGTGCCCGAGGTCCCAAGTGCTTTGAAGCTTTCCAGCAGGTGGCCCGGATCCGGTTTGCGAATTGGCAATGTATCACCGCCGAAAACAACGTCGAAGAACCGGGATAAGTTGAGCGCCTCCAGCACGTGACGTGCGGGTGCTTCGGGTTTGTTGGTGCAGATACCAAGAACGCAACCCATCTGTTTCAGTGTTTCCAGGGCCTCCAGAACCCCGGGATAAGGCACTGTCGTTGCACTGACCGCCGCATTGTAATGCTTCAGTGTCTGTTGGGTCAGTTCCGCGTGGCGATCCATGGGCAAATCACAGTGTCGCATCAAACGCTCGACCAGTTTGGGAAGGCCATTGCCAACAAACCCTCTGATCACATCAACGGGCACAGGATCGTGACCCAGACCGTTCAGCGTTTTATTGGCCGCTGCTGCCAGGTCCCCGACGCTGTCGACCAACGTTCCATCCAGATCAAAAACAACTGCTGCGGTCACGTTTTGCTTGCCTTTCAATACCCGCCCCAAGTCTTAACCCGTCGTTTTCAGGGGCGCAATCGGCTCAATGACGCCTGATTTGAAACAGCGCTTGACATTCCTTACTAAAATAATCAGATTTAATGACAGGAACGGAAAGCCAACCCTCTCGGGTCAGCCAGATAAAACGAAACGCAACAGGTATGGCACCATGCCGACTCGCTCTGGAGATGCCCCGATGAACGTACAGAACCCGACCCCAACCCAAGGTTATGCTGTCTCGATGCTGCCTGCGCACAAGGCCGAGGATTTGACCAAAGGTGGCCACCTGGCCCATATCGAGTTGGGTGACCAATTGTATACCCTGCGCATCACCCGTGCAGGTAAACTGATCCTGACGAAATGAGCGCGCATTCATTGCGCGGCGGTGCCGCGGTCGGCCGTCTGGCGGATCTTGATCCAGTCGAAGCGGGTGCGGTGATGTATCTGCGGATGTGGAGCCAGGGTGAAAGCGGTCGCGCTGATATCGCGAGCGATTTTTGCATAGCGCTGGGATCAGATTATGGGCGTGCCGCCATGCTGACGCTGGATCGTCTGTGTTCGCTTTGCGCAACGCATTGTCGACGCCCGCTAATCAGGCACGGTCTGGGGTGTGCATGTCTGGGCGCGGATGAGAATTGTTTTGCCCAAATGGTTGCCGCCGCATCCGAAGGGGCACGCGAAGACGCGATGATGATGGCGTCACTGATCGTGCGCCCGGATTTTGCGCCTGCTCTGGCATCCCTGTCGGAGGAACTGGGCCTGACGCTCCGGCGTATGACGACGGGAAATGCGATTCCGACGACAGGCCAAGATACCCGCACTGCCGTTTTGCATTGACTGTGCTTGCAGGACGGTCAAACCCCGGCAAAGCGCCGGGGTCAATCCTTCAGCAGCACCCGCATCCCGCGTGGTGATGGTCGTGACCGCAAACCGGAGCAGGAGAGAAGTCACCGACCTCGGACAGCACGTCCCTTAGCGCCCACAGGATCATGTCCACATCCTCGGCCTCAATCGTCAGCGGTGGGCGGATTTTCAGGATGTTGTCCTTTGGTCCCTCACTGCCGATCAGAATTCGGTGATCACGCATCCGATTTTTGACATAGCTGCAAATCTCGGTTCCTTCGGTTCCGTCGGGATTGATCAGCTCAACACCCAGAAACAGTCCCATGCCCCGTACGTCGCCAACGCAACCAAAGTCGGCTTCGATCTGGCGCAGCCCCGCCATCAGGCGCTCACCCATCTGACGCGCATTGTCCTGCAGGCCTTCGTCATCGACGATGTCCAATACTTCCTTGCCGATCCGGCAAGACAGCGTTGATCCGCCAAAGGTCGAGAAGAATTCGATCCCGTTGTTAAAGCTGTTGGCAATCGCCCGCGTCGTTACCAATACGCCAAGAGGGTGCCCGTTACCAATGGGTTTACCCATCACCACGATATCAGGAAGCGCGCCCTGATGTTCAAATCCAAAGTAATACTCACCCAGGCGACCCAGACCGGTCTGTACCTCATCTGCAATGCAGACACCCCCGGCGGCGCGGATTTTTTCATAAACCGCAGGCAGGTAGCCCTTGGGCGGAATAATCTGTCCACCGACAGATGGGAAAGTTTCGGCGATGAACCCGGCTAGACCTTGACCCCGGTCCTGCAAGGCAGCAATGGCCGGGTCCACAAGATCAGCAAATTTCTGCGCCCGATCCGCATCGTCACGCTTGAACGAGCCGCGATAGTCGTCCGCAACCTCGACCAGTTCGACCCAATCGGCTTTCCCGATGCCACCCGGTTTGTTGAACTTGTAGGCCGATATCGCCACAGCCGCATTCGTATTGCCGTGATAGCCATGGTCTGGCGTCACGATCCCCTTGGCGCCGGTATGGGCACGGGCAAGCCGCAGGGCCAGTTCGTTCGCTTCAGTTCCGGAATTGACGAAGAAGCAGACCTCGAAGTGATCGGGCAGTTTGGACAGGATCTTGTCAGCAAAAGTTGTCTGTGCCGGATGCAGGTAGCGGGTATTCGAGTTCATCCGCTTCAACTGATCCGCCGCTACAGCTTGAATGCGGGGATGCGCATGACCCACATGAGGGACGTTGTTATAGGCGTCCAGATAGGGGCGGCCCCATTCGTCAAACAGGTGATGTTTCCACCCGCGTACGAGCATGACAGGGTCATCATAAGTCAGCGACAGGTTGCCGCCAAAGTGATCGCGGCGACCCTGCAGGATCGCCTGTTTGTCTGTGGGTTGGTAGAAAACCTTGTCATCCGGCAGGTTCAGTAAGGCCGCCGGGTTCGGGCAGACTGCGTGCCACAACTCCATCTCATCCGGATCGCCGACACCGGGCCAATCCGCCTCCATGCCATTGGTTGTCAGCGCCAGCTGGAAATGCACATGCGGTGCCCATCCGCCATTCTGGCTGGCGTCGCCCAACCGGGCGAACGCCGCCCCCTGTGCCACCGGATCGCCGGGTTTCAACCGGTCACAGCATTCCGGGTCCAGATGACCATAGAGCGTGTAGAACGGATCGCCATCCGGCGTTCCATGGTGCAGGATTATCACCGCACCGTAATCGAGGTGATGATCTCGGTTCTCGACCACTTCGACCCGCCCGCTCATTGGTGCGTGCAGCACCGTCCCTGCGGGTGCAAACACATCCACCGCCAGATGCACTGTTCGCCGGTCCGAGGCTTTCCATGGCCCTTTGCGAAATCCTGGCTCGGCATAAATCAGGCGGGGTTCGTTGTAATAGCCCAGCCACAGCCCTTCGCCGTATTCTTCACCAACATGTGCGGCCTCGGCCAATGGCATGTGGAAAGGGTTCTGGGGCCACACACAATTTTCAACCGACAACGACCCCATAGGAACATCGCTTAGGTCCTGACCGAACAGTTGGGAAAACCGGCCGCGATGTTCTTGCAGATACGCATGGATGCGTTCTGCGCCGTCCACGACCGGCAGCCCGCACGCTGCCCGAAGACGCGCAGACATCAGTCCGCCGTTGACGGAAGCATTCTCAAGAAACCGCCACGCAGGTGCCTGCGAGATTGTCACATATGGATCGTCCGGGTTTTCGACCGCCATCAGGGTCGAGTTGAGGACAGACACTGCCAATCGCATCCGCAGCAGCGGCCAGATCAGGTCGATCTCCTCGGCTTGCAGCCGGTTTGCGGCATGGTATCCCCGCACGAGAGCAGTCAATGCCCGCTCGGGTCTGGCATGATCTAGCACCACATAGGCCCCGGCGATTGCAAGGTCACAGACGCGCGGTGCTGCACACATGTCACCCAGATCAATCAGGCCGGAAACCCGCCTCCGCTCGCCCAATTCGCCTTCAACCAGAACGTTATAATCATTGGCGTCGTTGTGAATGGCCTGTTTCGGCAGGCCCTCAAGCCTATCCGTGATCGCCGTGAATTCGTTGCAGATATCCCGAAGCAACGCCCGACGCGCGGGATCGCTGATGGCGCCCAGCTTGTCATTGATCCAACTCGCTTGCGTCAGGTCCCATTTGAAATCTGGGCGGTGCAAAGCTTCATGCTGAAACCCCTCCAGCGCGCGATCTGTTGCGCCCACAACACGACCCAATTTCAGGATCAGCTCTTCGGATTTCGGGTTCGCTTGTGCATAGCAGCGCCCGGGCAGGCGTTCCTGCAACCACACCAGCCGCGATTTCCCTTCGGAATCGGAAATTTCCGGCAACATTGCGCCGTTCAACGCCGGGAACACCTTTGGAAACGGCAACCCGGGAGCTTCCGAGGCGATATGCGCAAGTGCTTCGATCTGAAGATCTACCAGACCCGCATCGCACCCTGCGCGCATGACTTTCAGCACATAGTCTTGGCCATTTGTGGCTTGCGCCAGAAAGTTCAGATCATATTCGCCATCCAGCCGGGTCAACCGTGCGTCCAGTCCCCAGTTTTGGCGCAGCGCGTCCGCCCAGAAGTTCACCAAATCGTTCATGTCTTTCTCCGTCCCGCTCATCCGGGATCCTCTTCATCTGGCCGAAAATATCCTCGGGGGTGAATTGGCCCAAAGGGACAAGAGGGGGCAGACAGCCCCCCGACCCCTTAATCCAAGGCACGCAAACGTTTGAACAGCGATGACGTGTCCCATCGTCCGCCGCCCAGTTTCTGCACGTCCTTGTAGAACTGATCGACCAGAGCGGTCACCGGCAGAGACGCGCCGGTTTCATTGGCCGTATTCAGACAAATCCCCAGATCCTTGCGCATCCAGTCCACAGCAAAGCCATGTTCGAACTGATCATTCAGCATGGTTTCATACCGGTTTGACATCTGCCAGCTGCCAGCCGCACCCTGGCTGATCACCTCAACAACGGCCTTCCCGTCCAGGCCCGCTTTTTCGGCAAAGTGCAAGGCTTCGCTGAGACCCTGAACCAGACCGGCAATCGCGATCTGGTTGCACATCTTGGTCATCTGGCCCGCGCCGCTGGCTCCGAGTCGACGGCAGATTTTGGAATAGACGTTCATTACCGGCTCAGCCGCATCATAAGCTGTCTGATCGCCGCCACACATAATTGAGAGAACGCCGTTTTCAGCGCCGGCCTGACCGCCCGAAACCGGGGCGTCCACAAAAGCGATACCCTGAGATAGGCCAGCAGCGTAAAGCTCGCGCGTGACCTTTGCTGAAACCGTCGTGTGGTCAACAAAAATGGCCCCGTTGGACATTCCCTGAAACGCGCCATCCTCACCGGTGCAAACCATGCGCAAGTCGTCGTCATTGCCGACGCAGGCCATGACAAACTCAGCATCCTTGACGGCGTCTTTCGGAGTGGCTGCCATCGCGCCGCCATGCTGCGCGACCCAGGCCTCGGCCTTGGTGGTCGTACGGTTGTAAACGGTGACGTCATGGCCTGCGGTTTGCAGATGTCCGGCCATGGGATAGCCCATGACACCAAGGCCAAGGAACGCGACTTTTGCCATTTTGTGATCCTCTCCGCTGTTCGGTCGGCTTCCGCGAAACAGGCCTGACCAAAATCTCTGGCGAAGACAAAGCAAAGCTGCGCCCAAAGGGCAACCCCAAGTCAGCCTTTCCCACCCAGATCCCGCAGGATTGGGCAATCGGGCCGGTCGTCCCCGGCGCAGGCGTCGATCAGGTGGCTTAGCGTATCGCGCATGGCGTTCAGGTCTGCGATCTTGGTTTCGATCTGAACAAGATGGTCGCGTGCAACTTGTTTCACGTCGGCACTGGCACGGGTTTCATCTTCGTAGAGCGCCAGCAAGGTCCGGCAATCCTCGATGGTGAACCCAAGAGCCCGGGCGCGGCCCAGAAAATTCAGCTTATGCACGTCCTGGTCGCGAAACCGGCGATAGCCATTGTCGTCGCGCATCGGTTTGATCAGCTTGATGTCCTCATAATACCGGATCGTCTTGGCGGGCAGGCCGGTGCGGGCGGAAACATCTCCGATGTTCATGCGTGCACCTCTTTGGTGGCCGTACCTGATGTTTCCGGCACGCTGGCGCGAATACGGCGCAGGCGCAGCGCGTTTGAGACCACAAAAACGCTCGATAGTGCCATTGCACCAGCTGCCAGCGCCGGGGACAGCAGATAGCCGCCAAACGGGTACAGCGCACCGGCAGCCACCGGTATCAGAAGGACATTGTATCCGAAGGCCCAGCCCAAATTCTGGCGAATATTCCTCATTGTCCGGCGGCTGATCTCGGTCGCATTCGCGACGCCCCGCAAATCACCGGACATGAGGACAACGTCGGCTGTTTCGATGGCCACATCCGTGCCGGTTCCGATGGCGATGCCGATATCAGCCGCCGCCAGAGCGGGGGCGTCGTTGATCCCGTCACCGACAAAGGCCAGCACTCCGAACCGGTCCCTTAAGGCCGTGATTGCGTCTACCTTGCCATCAGGCAGTACCTCGGCAGTGACATGATCAATCCCCAGCCGGTCGGCCAGAGCCCGCGCCGTGCGTGCGTTGTCACCCGTGATCATGGCCACGGTCAAACCCATCTGGTGCAACCGTTCCAGCGCTTCCACTGTGCCGGGCTTGATCGGGTCGGAAACGGACAAAGTGGCCGCTGCCTGCCCACCCAGAGCGACGAACAGAGGGGTTGCCCCCTGTGCGGCACGGGCTTCTGCCTCATCCGCCAGGGCTCCAAGGGTGATCCCACGCTGCTGCATCAACCGGTGCGACCCGATCAACACGTCGCGGCTTTCAACCAACCCTTGCAGGCCAAGCCCGGTAAGCGAACGGACATCCGATACCTCTGGCAGTGTCGCGGGCCCCGCGCGGGTGATGGCGGATGCGATCGGGTGTTCCGACCGTGCCTCAAGGGCTGCAGTCAGCCGCAGAACCTCCTCCCGGTCAAATCCTTTCGCCGTAGTCACGCTGTCCAGTTCGGGGCGTCCCAGCGTCAGGGTTCCGGTCTTGTCCAACGCAATTACGCGCGCCTGCTGAAGCTGTTGCAACGCATCCCCCTTGCGGAACAAAACCCCGAGTTCTGCCGCACGCCCGGTGCCCACCATGATCGAGGTTGGGGTCGCCAACCCCATAGCACAGGGGCAGGCGATGATCAGAACTGAAACACCCGCGACAAGCGCCAGGGGAAGGGCCGGGCTGGGGCCGAAGATCAGCCAGAGCGCGACAGTGATCACCGCAACAGCGATGACCGCAGGAACAAAGCGATAGGTGATCCGATCCACCAACCCCTGGATCGGCAGCTTCGCGCCCTGCGCCTGCTGCACCATACGAATGATCTGTGCCAGAGCCGTGTCGCCGCCGACGCGGGTGGCGCTTACCCGTAAAGCGCCGGTGCCATTCACGGTGCCGCCGACAACAGGCGCGCCTGCCGACTTGCCAACAGGCACTGGTTCGCCCGTGATCATGCTTTCATCGACGTAAGAGGTGCCTTCAAGCACTTCGGCATCCACCGGTACACGCTCGCCGGGGCGGATGTGCAGGATATCTCCGACAACAATTTCGGCGATTGGCCGGTCCTGTATCTGTCCATCCAGTTCGACCCGCGCGGTTTTTGGTTGCAAACCCACCAGTTTTCGGATCGCAGCTCCTGTTTTGCCTTTGGCGCGCGCCTCCATCAACCGGCCGAGCAGGATCAGAACCACGATCACCGCGGCCGCTTCGAAATAGACATTGGCGGTACCTTGCGGCAGCAGGCCGGGCGCGAATGTGGCCGTGACCGAATACAGATAAGCCGCGCCGGTCCCAAGCGCTACCAACGCGTTCATGTCCGGCGTGCCTTGCAACAGCGACGGGATACCTTTGCGGTAAAACACACGGCCCGGTCCGATCAGCAAAGCCGAGGTCAGGGCAAACTGAATCAAATGGCTCGTCTGCGTTCCAATGGTCGCCTGTATCCAATGGTGGAAGGCGGGGATCATGTGCCCGCCCATCTCAAGAATGAATACGGGCAGGGCTAGTGCCGCTGCCAGTATTGTGGAACGGACCAGCCGCTGAATTTCATCGTCTTCCCGGCTTTCTGGTTCCGCAACGCCTTGGATACGCGCGGGGTATCCAATTTCGGTAACAACCTGAGCCAGCGCCTCGGGTGTAGTTGCCGCTATAGCATAAGTTACCGTGGCCGTCCGAGTTGCCAGATTGACCTGTGCTTCGATCACGCCAGCGGTGGATGCCAACGCGCGCTCGATCTTGCCAACGCAGGATGCGCAGTTCATGCCCTCGATGCTCAGATCTGCATGACTTGTTTCAGCCGGATAGCCAGCTGCATCCAGCGCCGCTGTCAGTGCCGAGACCGGCCCGTCAAATGCCACCTGCGCTGTTTTGGTCGCGAAATTGACCGAGGCCGCATCAACACCAGACACATCACGCAGTGCAGCCTCGACACGGCCCACACAGGATGCGCATCCCATGCCGGTGATTTTCAGTTCTGTCAGTGCTTCTTGCGCCATGCGACTCATCCCAAGTGGTTTTCTGCCCTCCAGATGGGGGTTCCAGTGACGGGAAGGTCAAGGGGGTCGCGGCGAAATTCTACGACCCGGGCCCGCGCATGTTACGCTCCATTAAGCGCTGAAACAGGCGTGGTGACAGTCGGTTGAGCCACCACGATATGTATGCAACGCGACCGACCGGGATCATGGGCTGCGATTTGTCCAGTCCGCGCAGGATCGCCATGGCGGCACTCTCGGGGCTCATTTCGTCCATTCCGTCCTTGGCCGATCCGGGGCGCGCGGTTCCATCGGGTTGCTCCATTGCGTTGCCGGGGTTGGTGGCCACAAAAGACGGCGCTGCAATCTGAACCTGAACGCCATGTGGCTTTTCTTCGGATCGAAGCGATTTGAAAAAACCCTCAAGCGCGTGTTTCGAGGCAGCATAAGCCGTGCGATGGCAGAGCGGAGCGAAACCAGCCACCGACGAGATAGCCAGATGCGTTCCCTTTGACGCGCGGAGAGGCTGCAAGAATACGCGGGCCATTTCAACGGCTGCAAAATAGTTGATATCAAACAGTGCACGGTGACTGGCCGTGTCAGCCTGATCAAACCCGCGAATTTGAGTAACCCCGGCGTTGTAGATGACCAGATCAATACTGTCGCTTGACGTGATCGCCCTTTGTGCTGCGTTGGCAAGCTGTTCGGGGTCAGTCAGATCACAGGCAATTGGCAGTTGGTTCGGTTCTGTTTGCAGATCGGACACATCAAGGTCCAACAGCACCACCCGCCACCCATGGGCTTGCAATGCACGGCTCAAAGCTTGTCCCAAACCGCCCGCACCGCCAGAGATGACCGCGGTCTTCATAACCCGGCCTGCCGTTGCCAGAGCGCAAAAACCTCGGCGCTGGACTTTTCGGGCACATAGCCGAATTCAGATTTCAGGGCAGAATTATCCAGAACTGGCCGATATTGAAGGAACCTTACCTGTTCCGGCCCATAGCGAGATAAACCCAGTGGGCGCGCCACGACCAAGGCCGCTTTCAGCACCCATGCGGGCAGACGCAGAACCGGTTTTCCCATGGCGCGCGCCAAGTCGTTCACACCCATCGTGCCGTCACCGGCGACGTTGTAAATCCCGGCTGGCCCGTCGGTTGCTGCGCGCTGAAGGATGCGTGCCAGATCCTGGGTCCAGATAAAGACAAACGGGCTTTCGCTGCCGGACACCGCCAGCAAACGGGGTTTGCGAAACAGGGCGGTGATCTGGTTTTCGGTTCCAGCCCCCAGAACCGTTCCAACGCGCAAAACAACCTGCTCAAGATCCGGGGCGGCACTGCGGGCTTCGGCCAAAATCTCTTCGACCTGACGCTTGTGATCTGAATAGGGAAACTCGGGGTTGCCGCGCAATGGGTCGTCTTCGCGCAACGGCACAGGACTGTCTGCATGATAGCCATAAGCGGCACCGGAAGACGTAACGACCAGTCTGCGCACCCCGTTTGCGATGGCGGCATTCACCACATTTCGCGTGCCTTCGACATCGACAGCATAGGCTGTCGCGCGCCCCATCTTCGGCGGCGGCGTTACGACAGAAGCCAAATGCACAATCACATCCGGATTCACCTTGGCAATCACACGTGCAGGAGCGTCGGTTGTAACATCCATGGACAAAAATGAGGCGTCTTCCGGCAGGTTAACCGGGCGTTTCAGATCGGTTGCAAAGACCTCGTGCCCAACAAATGCGGGCAACAGCGCTTGCCCGACCATCCCGGCAGCGCCGGTTATCAGGATGCGGGTCATCGCGCAGCCTCGGTTCGCGCCATGACCGACGCCAAAGCCAGGCCCGAGATAGCGTGCCATACTCCCCAGAATGCAGCGACCACGGCCATGCCGCCCAGACCGTTGAAGAATGCAAAGATCAGGACGAGCCCAAGTCCGGAGTTCTGAATTCCGGTCTCAATGGTGATGGCGCGGCGATCAAAGGGGGACAGCAGGGTCAGAGTGGCCACAACCCAACCGCCCCCCAGCGCCAGGGCGTTGTGAAGGATCACAAGCCCGGCAACAGCCCCGGCAAACCCAAGGAAAAACCCCCAGTTGGCAGCCAGAGCAAGTACGATAAACCCAGCAAAGATACCCATCGACAGAAGTTGCAGCGGTGCGCGTAAACGTGCCGTCAAGGCGGGGAGGCGTTGATTCAGCGTAATTCCCAGAACCAGCGGCAGGATCAGCATCAGACCGACCAGGATCGCGATCTGCATTGGGTCGATCTGGGTCTGTTGCAGGATTGCGCGGGTTGGTTGGTAAAGCCCGCCCCAAAGCGCAATATTGAAAGGTGTCATAAAGATCGCACAGATGGTGGCGAAGGCTGTCATCGACACCGAAAGCGCTGCATTTCCGCCCGCGCGGTGGGTAATGAAGTTCGAGATATTGCCCCCTGGGCAAGCCGCCACAAGGATCAGGCCAAGCGCAATTGATGGTTGCGGTGCTGCAATCCACACCATCACAAAGGTCAGCGCAGGCAGGACGACGAGTTGTGAAAACAATCCGACAACCACTGGTTTGGGTGCGCGCCTTAAACGGTCAAAATCCCGAGGCGTAAGGTCGATGGCAATCGAGAACATCACGATTGCCAGAATAGCATTCAACAGCGTCAGAGACGCCGGACTGAAATTCAGTGTGATCTGGTCAATACCACTCATGCGGCGGCCTTCCCCAGCCGGTCGATCCAGCCGGTGACAGCCTTTCTGTAGGTATTCTTGTCCACGTAATAGGCCATGCGGGGCAGGTCGATATAGTTCATGCCTCCGGTGGCGCGCGTATAACCTTTTTGCTTTTCTGCGTGCAGATCGGCTGCCACGGGGCAGCCGTGTCGAAGCCCCTTGATGTAGCGCGCCACCATCTCGGCCTGCTCGTGCCTGCCCTGCCAGCCCAGGCCCGTGGCCTCGACCATGCCCAGCACGAACAGATCGTCCCGTTCGGGATGTATCGTGTTCAGATACAGATGCGGGGCGTCGCCCTGCCAGTTCAGCAGGCCCTTGTCGATAAACGGGTAATGCAGTTTGTATCCGGTCGCGGCGAGGATCATGTCATAGTCGTCGCAGGAGCCGTCCTTGAAATGCACGGTGTGGCCCTCCAGCCGGTCGATATCCGGGCGGATGCTCAGATCGCCATGGCCTGCGTGATACAGGACCAGCGAATTCACCACGGGGTGGCTTTCGTACAGCTTGTAATCCGGTTTGGGAAAGCCGTATTTCTGTGGATCGCCGACAAACCAGCCAAGGATCAGGCTGTCGACCTTACGCTTCAGCCACATCGGCAGACGGATCTTTCCACCTATTGTGTCAGCGGGTTTGCCAAAGACGTATTTCGGGACGAAATAATACCCGCGCCGCATCGACAGATCGCAGCGTTTCGCGTGGTGGATGGCGTCGACGGCGATGTCACAGCCGGAGTTGCCTGCGCCCACGACCAGCACACGCTTGCCGTCGAATTGGCTTGGGTACCGATATTGCGAGGCATGGATCAACTCGCCGTCAAATGTACCCGGAAAGCTGGGTACATTCGGTTCCGACAGGGTACCGTTCGCAATGAGTACGCCGGCATATTCGGCCTGATGGTCGCCATCTTGGTCTCGCCAGCACACGCGCCAACCGTCACCCGGATTGCCCAGCGGAGCGACCTGAGTGACTTCCGCATTGAATTTGTAACCCTCTCGCAACCCGAAACGGTCCGCAAATGCGCGGAAATAGTCGCGCATCGCCCGGTGCGAGGGGTACTCGGCAACCGCGTCATCCATGGGGAAATCCGTAAACTCGGTCATGCGCTTGGACGAGATCAGGTGCGCCGACTCGTACATGGTTGATCTTGGAGCATCGATGTCCCACAGACCGCCCACATCCGAATGCAATTCAAACCCCTGAAATGCGATTCCCTGTTCTTTCAGCACCTTGGCCGCGGCCAAACCCATTGGCCCCGCCCCAATCAGGGCGAATGTGTCGCGCGTTTCTGTCATGAACCCTCCCAAAGTTCGTGAGGTTTAAATTGAACGAACGTCCAAAATAAGGCAAGGTGAATTTTATGACGCTGAAAAACGTAGAAAAGCCAAGACAAAGGGCACCGTCCAAGCGATCTTTGGAAACCAAAGCGCGGATCATGGACGCGGCCGAAACAGTCTTTGCCGAACGCGGATTCGAAGGCGCGTCGATCCGCGATATCGCTGCGCTTGCAGGGGTTCAGGTTGGCCTTGTTCATCACCATGGCGGCGGCAAGGAAGAGCTGTTTTTTCGAGCGATCGAACGCCGTGCGGGCAAGCTGGCACAAATCAGAACCGATGCGCTGGCCAAGGCAAGAAAAGCAGGTCCGCTAACATTGCGCAGCATTCTGGACAGTTTTATCCGGCCTTATGTGGAACTGGCAGAAACAGGCGGTTCGGGATGGATGGCGTATGGGCGCCTTGTGGCGCATGTCTCGGTCGATCCCCGCTGGCGCGATATCGCGGCCGAGTGTTTCGACCCGACCGCCCGGCATTTTATCGACGAAATCGCTGCGCTTTATCCGGATGTTGACCCTGCGCTGCTGGCCAGCGGCCAGGTCTATTCCGTGTCGGCAATGCTGGCGCATCTCAACAGTGGTTGGCGGGTCGGGGCCCTGTCGCATGGCGGCGGAGTGTCAGAGGTGGAACGCCTGATCGAATTTTGTGCAGCCGGTATCGAAGCGATGGTTCAGACCAGTCGCGGTTGAACGCGCAGCATTGCTATTGCTGCAAATGGTTGAACAGGATGGTGCTGAACACAGAAGGTGGTGACGTCCGGACGGCGCTGGGTGAAGCAAAGAAACCAAACATCATGATCATAAGGATCAGGGCTGCTCCGGCAAGGAACGCCGCAGAAAGCTGAAAGACCGAACGAACCATTGGATTATTCCCTGTAAATACTCAACAAAGTTTGCGGTGTCTTGCGCATCACGAGAGCTTTGACAGTTCTTGTCTCAGCCTTTCATTTTCGGCCTGCAACTGGGCCAGTTGCTGGCCTAAACTGTTTAGATGCGGGCGCAGTTCGGCTTCGGTGAAACGCGGCGTGATGTGGCGTGGGCAGTTCCAGTCAAGCGCCTCAACTCGAATGATCGCGGCCCGCTCTGCGGGGGCTTCGGCCCCCTCCGGATACAAGCTGGCTGCCGCTGCTTGACCTTCCGTGAATTCGACACGCCCCAGGATCTTCAAACGGTGTTGATTGGCATAATCCATCAGGATCATCGCGACCCGATCGTTGCCATCCAGATTTCCGCGCGAGATATACTGTCTGTTGCCTGAAAAATCGGCATATCCGATGGTTTGCGGCCCCAGCACCTTAAGAAACCCGACCGGCCCGCCGCGATACTGCACATAAGGCCAGCCTGTTTCAGACACCGAGGATTGATAAAACCCGTCGCGCGCCTGAATGAACTGTTTTTCGGGTTCGCCGATCAGATGGCCCTGTTGCGGGCCACCTTCAATGAATTTGGCATAGGTTTTTGCCGATCCCATCCGCTCCTGATGGGCGCGGACGGTTGGGGTGAAGGTCAGTTCTGAAAACGCACGCGGCACAGTATGTCCTTTCAAAGACCCAGATCAGACAACTCGGGATGGTCATCGGGGCGTTCACCCAATGGCCAATGAAACAAGCGGTCGCTTTCGGCTATGGGGTGATCATTCAGCGAGGCATGCCGATGCGACATGCGTCCGTCTTCGGCAAATTCCCAATTCTCGTTGCCATATGACCGGAACCACTGACCGCTATCGTCGTGCCACTCGTAAGCGTAACGCACTGCGATGCGATTACCGGTAAAGGCCCAGAGTTCCTTGATCAGCCGATAGTCCAGTTCCTTGTGCCACTTACGGCTTAGGAAGGCGTGAATTTCGTCATGCCCTGACAGAAATTCCGCCCGGTTTCGCCACTGACTGTCATCTGTGTATGCGGGGGTGACGCGGTCGGGATCGCGGCTGTTCCAGGCATTCTCTGCCATGCGCACTTTTTGCGTGGCAGTTTCCAACGTGAACGGGGGAAGAGGGGGTCGAGACATGGTGCAGGGGGCTTTCAGGTTAGAGAAGCGGCAAGAATGGCCAGTGTCAGAAGAAATGGAACGTACTGAGGGGGGAATATGCTGGCGCGACGTTTCATCGGTCAAATCCTCTGGTGTACTGATCGGTTAACTTTCCAATAAGGTGTACCGATCTGTTAACTTTTGCAAGAGGAAAAGCAGAAAATATTTCGCGCGGTTCAGGGCGAGCCATGAATTCTAATGAAAACAATGATTTGAGTTAGGCCGGTTGTACTTCATGTTTCGGGGTAATATGTACAGAACGGTACACCATGGAGCCGAATCATGCGTCCAAACAAACGGGATGAACTTGTCAGCAAAGCCCTGAAGGTTTTTTATCGCGACGGGTTTCACGCGACCGGCATGGATAAGCTGGTGGCGGAAACGGGCGTTTCGAAAACGTCGATGTACAAACATTTCCGCACTAAAGAAGACCTGATTGTAGCCGCTCTGCGTCTGCGGGATGAGAATTTTCGCGAGTGGTTCTATCGGCGCATCGAAGAGATGGCAGAAACACCGGCCGAGCAACTCATCGTCAGTTTTGATGCCTTGAAAGAATGGTTCGAGGAAGATGGATTCCGGGGCTGCATGTTCATCAAGGCCGGGGCAGAATATCAGGAAACAGACCATCCGATCCATGTGCAGGCAGCCGAACATAAACAGCTGTTGCTGGAGCATTTCACGTCCGTCGCCGAACAGGCTGGTGCGCGTGATCCTCAGAAACTCGCGAGCCAGATCGTGTTGTTGCAGGAAGGGGCAATTGTGTCTGCGGTTTTGCTCAAGAATTGTGATCCTGCGGAAGACGCCAGAGATGCGGCACAGCATTTGCTGGCATTGGCGCTGAGTTAATTTCCTTTAAAACAAGCAGGTTCTTAAAGTTACCTAGCAAAGAAACGTTGCGTTGTTCGAAGTCGGAACGCCACGTCACGTGGATTGGCGGGAATCGGGCTGAACGCTAGGCTTTCGCGAAAGACAGATTGGAGAGCCTTTGATGTCACTTTTCACTTCGACCGCGGCATGGATCACTGACGAACACCGCATGTTTGCGGATATGGCTGGCCGATTCATGGATGATGAACTGTCACCGAATATCGAAGCCTGGGTTGAAAACGGGGCCGTTGATCGCGACTTCTGGCGCAAGGCTGGTGAAACCGGCCTGATGGCTGGTGCAATCCCCGAAGAATATGGCGGCGTCGGCGGCGGTATGGGCTTTGACGCCATCACCGCGTACGAACAGGGTGCACGGGGCGACGCTGGCTGGGGCTATGGTATTCAGTCGATCGTGACCCACTATCTTACCGCCTATGGCAGCGAAGATCAGAAACGGAAATGGCTGCCCAAACTGGCTTCGGGTGAGATGGTCGGCGCACTTGCCATGACGGAACCCAGCACCGGCTCGGATGTTCAGGCTGTGCGCACAACGGCCGAGAAGGACGGAAACTCCTACCGGCTGAATGGCTCGAAAATCTTCATCACGAATGGCCAGACGGCGGATCTGATCATCGTGGCCGCCAAGACTGACAAGTCCGAGGGCGCGCGGGGTGTGTCATTGATCGTGGTCGAAACCGAAGGGGCCGAGGGGTTTCGCAGGGGGCGCAACCTCAAAAAACTGGGGATGAAGGGCAACGACACGGCCGAGCTGTTTTTTGAAGATGTCAAAGTACCGATGACGAACCTGCTGGGGGCTGAGGAAGGTCAGGGGTTTTATCAGCTGATGAAGCAACTGCCATGGGAACGGCTGAATATCGCGATCATGGCGCTGGGTTCGATCGATTTTGCCATTGCCGAAACGGTAAAGTACGTGCAGGAGCGCAAAGCGTTCGGTCAGCGGGTGATGGATTTCCAGAACACGCGTTTCAAACTTGCAGAATGCAAGACCAAGGCCGAGGTTCTGCGCAGTTTCGTCAATGACTGTATCGGCAAACTGGAGGCAGGCGAACTGGACGCGGCCACCGCCTCGATGGCCAAGTACTGGGGGTCAGAGGTGCAGAACGAAATCATGCACGAATGCCTGCAACTGTTCGGCGGGTACGGTTTTATGATGGAGTACCCAATTGCCCGTCTCTACGCAGACGCCCGCGTGCAGATGATTTACGGCGGCACCAACGAGGTCATGAAAGAGGTGATCGCACGGTCGCTTGACGTTTGAAGGTATCCGGGCGGCCTCTTGCCTGATGTCATCATTCCTGACGGAATGCTCGCTTTTGGTGGACCTCGCAGGCCCGTGCTTGCGGGGTTTTTTCGTTGCTGACCCGACCACAGTTGCCCACTTGCAAAGGACGTGTAGCGGTATGATGATCCGCCGAAAGACTCAGAGGTCTGACGTGAACGATCCCGAACAAGCCTTGTGGCGGACTACATGTACCGAAGCAGTCACAGCTCTGCCGCTGAGCAGTGACAAAACTGTCGATCTGGCCATTATAGGTGGCGGATATACCGGGTGTTCAGCTGCCTTGACGGCAGCCCGTACCGGCGCTTCGGTCTGTTTGCTTGAAGCACAGAAGATCGGGTTTGGCGGGTCAGGGCGCAATGTCGGTCTGGTCAATGCCGGGCTGTGGCTGCCACCGGATGAGATCCGCGCGCATATCGGTGCAGAGGCTGGTGATCGCCTGATCGATCTGCTGGGCAAAGCACCGTCAGACGTTTTTTCCCTGATCGAAGAACACGGCATCACATGTGAGCCCATTCGCAACGGAACTCTGCATTGCGCGCATTCCGCCTCGGGCCTGAAGGACCTGCAAACGCGACATGCGCAGCTAAGCGGGTCTGGCGCGCCGGTAGCGCTGCTGTCGGCGGATCAGGCCCGTGACCGGACCGGCAGCGATGCTTTTCATGGGGCGTTGTTCGACCCTCGCGCAGGAACAATACAACCCTTGGCTTATGTCATGGGATTGGCGCGTGCCGCGTCTCAGGCCGGGGCGCAGATCCATGAACAAAGCCCGGTACAGACCCTTCGGCACGAAGGTGGGCAATGGGTATTGACGACACCGGGCGGGAACGTACGGGCGAGGTCCGTCATTCAGGCAACCAACGCCTATCACCTTGGCTTGCCAGATACTGCGCCTGCCTATGTTCCCGTTTATTACTTTCAATACGCAACGACCCCGTTGTCGCATAATCTGCGCGCCAGCATCCTGCCGCAGGCAGAAGGGTGCTGGGATACCGGGCTGATCATGACGTCCTTCCGGCTGGATCAGGCGGGGCGGATGATCATTGGCGGCATGGGCGATCTGGGGAATGCAGGACGCAGTGTGCATACCGGATGGGTCCGACGCAAACTGGCTGAGCTTTATCCTCAGCTTGCCGATCAGCCGTTTGAACAGGGTTGGCACGGGCGGATTGCCATGACCTCGGACCATATCCCGAAAATCACGCAGATTGGCCCCAACGCTCTGGCCGCGCACGGATATTCCGGCCGTGGTATTGGCCCCGGCACGGTGTTCGGTCGAATGATGGCCAAAAGTCTTCTTGCAGGTGAGCTTTCGCTTTTGCCCGTTCCTGCGGTGCATGAGCATCGCGAAAGCTGGACGCGCGTGCGCCGCGCCTTTTTTGAATCCGGCGCGGCGCTGACGCATCTGATAAAGGCGCGGATCTGAATTCAGACCGAGCGGGTGATGCCACCATCAACCCGGATATTCTGCCCGGTGATGTAGCCACCGCCTTCGGATGCCAGCAGGGCAACGACCGAGGCGACCTCGTCATAACTGCGCCCATAGCGCCCCATGGGAATGCGCGCGCGGAATTCTTCTTTTTCGGGCAGGCTGTCAATGAAACCGGGCAGGATGTTGTTCATGCGGATGTTTTCGGCAGCGTATTTGTCCGAGAACAGTTTGGTGAACGCGGCCAGCCCGGCGCGAAACACGCCTGAGGTCGGGAAAACCGGGTCAGGTTCGAATGCAGCGAAGGTTGAGATATTGATGATCGATCCACCGCCCTGCGCTTGCATGATCGGCGTCACAAGCCGCGAGGGGCGGACGGCATTCATGAAATAGACATCCATACCGGTGTGCCAATCTTCGTCCGTCAACTCAAGGATCGGGGCACGGGCGCCGTGACCAGCGGAATTGACCAGAACGTCAATACGCCCCCAATGGGCCATGGCCGCATCAACAAGCTTTTGCAGATCCTCCGTGGACTGGTTCGAGCCGGTTACACCGACGCCTCCCAACTCATGCGCCAGCGCTTCGCCCTTGCCCGAGGATGACAGAATCCCGACCTTGAAACCGTCCGCGGCCAGCCGCCTCGCGGAATCCGCGCCCATGCCGCTGCCGCCTGCTGTGATCAGTGCTACTTTCTCCATCTGACGTCTCCGTTTTGATTTGGTTTCAGGATGGCGAATGAATTGCGGTTTGACCAATCCGTTTTGTTGAGTACTCGTAACCGTGTCCCGCAGCCGAACCTGGCCTTTGTTATGCGCAGCTGACGGCTGTCTCAGGTCTGAAGGGACGCTGCGATGGCTTCTATCCGGTCGCGTAACCAGCGGTGGGCGGGGTCATTGGCCGATCTTTGATGCCAGACCATGTAGATGGACACAGGGGGACAGGCGAAGGGTAAAGGTGCGCAATCCAGCGCGGCAAGTGGGCCCTGTTTCATCAGTGCCGTATCTGTCGAGATCAGGTCGCTGCCCTGCACAAAGGCCGGGATCGCGTTGAAATGCGGCAGGGTTACAACCGCAGGATTGATCTGGCTTTGATCAACGCCGCGCATAACGGCACGGGCGTTTCGGCCATCGGCAAAGCGCACTTCGACATGGTCGCTGTGGCAATAGTCCTGCCAGCTGTCCGGGGGCGTGCGTTGCGTGGCGTCGTAGAACACCATCAGCGGGCTTTCGATCAGTCTTTTCTGGAAAATATCCGGTCCGTCGGGCGGCAGCGGGGTTAGCATCAACTGGCACCGGTCGCTGCGCAACAATTCGGGGTCGGGCACACCCGATGGGATGAATTCCAACCGCAGGCGCGCGCCTTCGGCGCGTGTGTCACGCAGCAACCATGGAAAGATCAGCTCTCGTGGCATGTCATTGGTGGCGATGCGGATGTTGATCTGTTCCGACAAAGGATCGAACGGCCGGCCGTCGGTCAGCGCGCGCATCCCGTCCAGTACCTTTTGCGCAGGCTCTTTCAGGGACAGGGCGCGTTCGGTTGGCGTCAGACCCTGACCTGAGCGAACAAACAGCGGGTCGCCCAGGACCTGCCGCAGTTTGGCCAGAGTATGACTGATCGCAGATTGCGTAACCCCCAGCCGATCTGCGGCTTTCGAGACCGAGTTTTCCTCGAGTATCGTCAAAAAAGTGCGTAGAACCTTGCCGTCGAGGTCAATGAAATCGAATTTGCTCATACCATTTATGATTAATCATGAATGGTTTTGCTGTCCATGGCGGGGTACGGGACGGGCATCAACAGGAGATATTCGATGGGGATCCGTTTATTCTCGGACAGAAACCGGCCCGTTCATATGGGCGGCTACCCGCTGGAGCGTTTGGACCGGCAAGATGACATGCCGGATCTGTCGCTTGTGCCCGCTTTGGCCGAGCTGAGTTTCCACCGACCGGAACACCCTGACAGCATCGTCAATGCGATGGGTGAGTTTCAGGCGATGATGGACGCTATCCGCGACGGAATGGTGAACCCGGTTGCGTCCGAGATTCCATCGGACCCGCAGGAACGGGCCAACCACATAAAAGCGTTCGGCTACTTCAACGATGCGTCGATGATTGGGTGCGGTCCACTGCCATCTGACGCCCTTTTGCCCGAGGCTCGCCGCAATCCCGATATTGACCGGCTTGCCCACGCGTTGCGCACCCGTCAGACCAAAACGCTGGCATCCGGGATCGACGTCATCATGGCTGATCTGAAAGACAGTATGGAGGCCGCGCCCAAGCCGATCGACAGCCATCGGCACAGCATTGTCTTTCTTTATGAACACAACCGCGATCCCGACCCGTCCGAACCCGGCGCTGATTGGATAGTCGACGCGCAGGACCATCGCGCCTGTCTGCTGGCGACCGAGAATGCGGTGGTCATTGCCAATTACATCCGCCTTTTGGGCTTTGACGCGCGGGCGCACAGCATGATGTCGACCGACGTTGATTTGGGCAAGCTGGCGGTCACCGCCGGGTTGGCTTCGGTCGAGGATGGAGAGGTTGTCGTGCCCTGGCTGGGCCAGCGCTTTGGTTTGGCCGCTGTGACGACTGACATGCCGATCGCCCATGACAAACCGCTGAAGCCTATGGCCGATCAGCCCTGGTTCCGGACGCAGGGGCCGGCATGGTGGTTGGGTACGGGCTTTGCCAAGAACGCCCTCAACCGCGACCCATATGCCAAGCGGCGCTATGTGGACGGGGCGCATCCGTTTGAGAAACTCAAACGGGTCGAGACACCAACGACCTTTATTGACGAAGAGAATGTCGCTCGTGTGCCCAAGCGTGCAGATATGTTTGCCCGGGCGCAGTTCGGAGATATGGGCAAGTCGCTACAGGATGCGGCCAAAGGCGGGTATTACGTCCGCAAGGCAGCGCCGAGTTTTGCCCAACGCCGTGCTTTGGGTGCGTTTGTACTGTTGCAGGACGGTGAAAGCGCTGACGCGCCCAAGCCATCTGACGCACAACGCAACGCAGCAAACATCAAGGCTGCGACCTATT
Organism: Ruegeria sp. CH2; assembly: GCF_056537065.1. Taxonomy (NCBI): domain Bacteria; kingdom Pseudomonadati; phylum Pseudomonadota; class Alphaproteobacteria; order Rhodobacterales; family Roseobacteraceae; genus Ruegeria; species Ruegeria sp. CH2. The sequence goes on along the minus strand of NZ_JBQFQV010000008.1, from coordinate 38,752 downwards.
TTCTGGGGGTCGATGCGGTGGGTCTCAGCCGCTGCCCGGAATGGGCCTGGTATTCCCATGACGCGACGGGCGAAGAAATCGTGCCGCCCCATGATCAGGCCGTCAGCATGATCATCGATCAGGGATATGAAACGATGGAGGGTGCCAGCGGCGACGACTGGATCAGCGTCGCCCAATCGATGCGCGCCTATCTGCGATTTTCGCTGCTGGGTGGCGTGATTGCACAGCAGATCCGCAATCTTGGCTACAAGGCCAAGGCGCATACGGTGATGGATGGCGAAGTTCTGCAACCTCCGCTTTTGTTGCTGTCCGGTCTGGGCGAAGTCAGCCGGATCGGCGAAGTGATCCTGAACCCCTATCTTGGGCCGCGACTGAAATCAGGCGTGGTGACCACGGATATGCCGATCGTGCATGACAGGTCCATCGATTTCGGTCTGCAAAGCTTTTGCGAGTCTTGCAACAAGTGCGCGCGCGAATGCCCATCGGGCGCGATCACGGCTGGGCCAAAGCTGATGTTCAACGGCTATGAAATCTGGAAATCCGACAGCCAGAAATGCGCGACCTACCGCGTGACCACTCCGGGAGGCGCGATGTGCGGGCGGTGCATGAAGACCTGCCCCTGGAACCTTGAGGGTATCTTCAAGGAGCGCCCGTTCCGCTGGGCCGCGATGAACATCCCCTCGGCTGCGCCTGCATTGGCCAAGCTGGATGACGCGGTTGGCAATGGCGGTTTGAACGACACCAAGAAATGGTGGTGGGATATCGAGTTGCAGCCCGACGGGGCGTATCGGCCAACAACACACCCTTTGAACCGGCGCGATCTGCAAAAGGATCTGAACCTTAGATACGAGGATCAGACATTGGCGGTCTACCCGGCCTATCTGGCCCCGCACCCCTGGCCCTATCCGTTTGCAATGGATCGCGAGGCAGGAATTGCTGCCTATGAGGCCTTGGTGACAGCCGAAGAGTACAAGGCGCGTAAAGCTGCGGGGGATATGTCGATCATTCATCTTTATCAGGTCGCAGGTGACGCGCCGGTGATGCGGGTCGCTGTGACCAAGGTCGACAAGATGACCTCGGATGTCACCAAGTATGAGTTTTCCTCCCTTGACGGTGCGCCGCTTCCTGAATGGTCCGCAGGTGCGCATCTGGATGTGCTTGTCGCGCCAGAGTTCCTGCGCCAATACTCCATGTCTGGCGACCCGTCGGAACGGGGGTCTTATCAGATCGGTGTTCTGCGCGAGGATGAAGGGCGGGGTGGCTCGGCCTTGCTGCACCGAATTTTCAACGAAGGGCGCAAGGTTTTCATCTCGAAACCGATCAACCATTTCGAACTGAACGAAGAGGCGTCCAAGACCTTTTTGATGGGGGGTGGTATCGGTATAACCCCGATGATCGCATTTGCTCATCGCCTGCATTCACTGGGCATGGATTTCGAGTTGCACTACTCGGCCAGCACGCGGGGTGGGGCGGGGTATCTGGATGATCTGGCGGGGATGCCATGGGCGAACCGCGTCCACTACCATTTCTCGGATGAAGGCTCGCGCGCTGATCTGGATGCGATCCTGTCGGGGTATCAGCAGGGATGGCACGTCTATACATGCGGGCCTGATCGGTACATGGAAGGAGTCATGCAGGCCGCGGAACATCAGGGTTTCCCCGAAGAGGTCCGACATCTTGAATATTTCTCGGTCCCGGAAACCCCGGACTACGAAAACCACCCATTTACCCTGAAACTCGCGCGTTCAGGTAAAACGTTGCCTGTGCCCGCAGACAAGGATGCCGCGCAGGTTCTGAACGAGGCGGGTTTCCACGTGGATGTGAAATGCGCCGATGGTATCTGTGGTGTGTGCAAATGTGGCGTCCTTTCGGGCGAGGTCGAGCATCGGGATTTCGTGCTGTCCAAAAAGCAGCGCCAAGGGGCGATGATTCTGTGCCAAAGCCGCGCTGCGGAGCCGGATGGTGTGATCGAGCTCGATCTGTAAGCATGGTCAGAAAGCGACCTTTGGACGGTTAAATTTGGTCGCTCGGCCCATGGACGTCAGGTGGGTGGTGAACTAACGTCGCCCCGAACCCAGATATCCCTGACCAACAGGTGCGAGGTAGCATTATGGATTATCACAGCCCCGCCAGCTTTGCCGAGGCTTCGGCTCTGGCCGCAAATGCGACGGGCATCACGCGCTTTCTGGCGGGCGGCACCGACGTTTTGGTGCAGCTGCGCTCGGAGTTGGTGACGCCTGATACGCTGATCGACATCAAGAAAATCAACGGTGTACACGACATTACCCACAAGGCTGATGGAAGCTGGACATTGGGAATTGCCGCAACCGGTTCCGAAATGAGCGAGCATCCCGAGTTGGGTCGTGACTGGCCCGGTGTGGTCGAGGCGATGGACCTGATCGGATCAACCCAGGTGCAGGGGCGCGCAACACCGACCGGTAACCTGTGTAACGGCTCACCTGCGGCTGATTCCGTGCCCGCCATGGTCGCAGCTGGTGTGACTGTTACCGTGACCGGCCCGGACGGCACTCGCGAAGTCGCGGTCGAGGATATTCCGACCAGCCCCGGCAAAACCTCGCTGGCCAAAGGCGAGCTGATCTCGGCGGTCAATATCCCGGCACGTGGCGAAAACGGCGGCGATGCCTATCTGCGGTTCATCCCCCGCACCGAAATGGACATCGCTGTGGTTGGCGTTGGTGTGAACCTGCGTCTTGACGGCGACACCATCACCGAGGCCCGTGTATCACTGGGCGCCGTGGCCCCGACCGTTCTGCTGGTCGAAGACTGTGCCAAGGCCATTATCGGCAGCGCGCTGGATGATGCGGCCCTGGATGCGCTGGCCGCCGCCGCCTCTGCCGCCTGTAACCCGATTGACGACAAGCGCGGCACGATCGCGTTCCGTACCGAGGTCGCAGGTGTTCTGGCAAAGCGCGCCGCGAAAATTGCCTATGCCCGCGCGAAGGGAGAAAACGCATGAAAAAGCTCCACGTAACCACCACCGTGAATGGCGATGCGGTCGAATACCTGTGTGATCCGCGTGAAACCTTGCTGGATTGTCTGCGCGACAAGCTGAACCTGACAGGCGCGAAAGAGGGCTGTGGCACCGGCGATTGCGGCGCGTGCTCGGTCACCGTTGATGGCCGTCTGGTCTGTTCATGTCTGATGCTGGGTGTCGAGGCCGAAGGTAAGCAGATCGAAACGGTCGAAGGCATTGCCGACGGTGATATTCTGCATCCGCTGCAAAAGAAGATGATCGAATACGCTGCTCTGCAATGCGGCATCTGCACGCCGGGCATTCTGGTGGCGGCCAAGTCTTTGCTGGAGAAAAACCCGAACCCGACCGAGGAAGAGACGCGGTATTGGCTGGCAGGCAACCTCTGCCGCTGTACTGGGTATGACAAGATCATTCGCGCCGTGATGGATACGGCGGCTGAGATGCGGGAGGCGTCGTAATGGCTCTGGACGATCGTAAATCAGACTTCACTTTTGTCGGCACCCGCCCCAACCGTCCCGACGGTCTGGACAAGGTGACCGGCCGCGCCAAATTCGGAGCGGATGCCTACGCCCCGGGAATGCTGCATGGCGCGATCCTGCGCTCACCTCATGCGCATGCGCGGATCGTGAAAATCGACACGTCGAAAGCCGAGGCGCACAAGGATGTCAAAGCTGTTGTGACGCGTGCCGACTTTGCTGAAGTGCCGTTCAAGCCCGGTCTGGAAGGTGAATTCTACAACGTTCTGGAAAACGTTATGGCCGGTGAGAAAGCGCTATATGACGGGCACGCGGTTGCAGCGGTTGCTGCGACTTCGGCATTGGCGGCTCGTGACGCGCTCAAGCTGATCGAGGTCGAGTACGAAGTGCTGCCCCACGTCACCGATGTGGATAAGGCGATGGCACCGGATGCGCCTGTCATCCGCGAAGGAGCTGCGGATTATTCCGTGCCGGAAGGAATGCACCCGAACGTTGTCCGCTATCATGAAAGTGGTCACGGCGATGTTGAGGCCGGATTTGCCGAAGCTGATCTGGTCATCGAAGATAGTTTCGTCACCGAAGCGACGCATCAGGGTTATATCGAACCGCACGCTTGTTTGGCCATATTGGGTAATGACGGTAAGGGTGAGTTGTGGTGCACGACGCAGGGGCATTGGATTGCGCAGAAAACCTGTGCCGCGCTTCTGGGGATCGAAACCTCGCAGTTGCGTGTCACTGCGTCTGAGATCGGCGGAGGGTTTGGCGGTAAGACAACCGTTTTCATCGAACCCGTCGCATTAGCGCTCAGCCGTAAGGCCAATCGCCCGGTCAAGCTTGTGATGACCCGGTCCGAGGTGTTCCGGGCTACTGGTCCGACTTCGTCTGCCTCGATGGACGTCAAAATCGGCATGAAGAAAGACGGCACGATCTCGGCGGCTCAGGGCATCTTCCGCCTTCAGGGCGGAGCCTTTCCCGGCGCGCCGGGCGACATGACTGCCATGTGTGCCTTTGCGCCGTACAACCTGACCAACGTCAAGCAGATCGGCTATGACGTTATGGCCAACCGCCCAAAGCAGGCAGCGTACCGCGCGCCGGGTGCACCGATGGGTGCCTTTGCGGTCGAGTCGGTGATTGACGAGTTGTGCAACAAGCTGGGTCTCGACCCCGTTGAGGTACGCCTGAAAAACGCCGCGCATGAGGGCACGAAGGCCAGCTATGGACCGACCTACGAGCGCATCGGTCTTGTCGAAACGCTAGAAGCAGCCAAGGCGCATCCTCATTATTCGGCTCCGCTGAAGCCGGGGCAGGGGCGCGGTATTTCCTGTGGCTTCTGGTTCAACCATGGTGGCGAGACCAGCGTGTCGCTTGCCTTGTCCGAGGATGGCTCGGCTCAGGTGATGGTCGGAACGCCTGATATCGGTGGTTCGCGCGCATCGATGGCCCTGATGGCGGCCGAGGTTCTGGGCATCCCGTATGAGAATATCCGGGTGACCATCGCCGATACGGCCACACTGGGCTACAATGACGTAAGCCATGGCTCTCGCGTGACCTACGCGTCAGGGCTGGCGACAATCAAGGCTGCGAGATACGCGGTCGAGAAACTGTGCGAACGGGCCGCGGCCAAATGGGGCATCCCGGTTGATGCGGTGAAATGGGAAAATGGCTGTGCAGTGCCCTCAGGGCCGAATGCAGGCGATTTCGATCCGATGCCGCTGGCCGATATCACCGCCGATATGGGCCGCACCGGTGGTCCGATCTCGGGTCATTTCGAGGCAACCCCCGAAGGTGCTGGCGTGTCCTTTGGCACCCACATCGTCGATGCCGAGGTTGACCCGGAAACCGGTAAGACCAGTGTGACCCGCTACACGGTCATTCAGGACGCGGGCAAGGCGATCCACCCGACCTATGTCGAAGGCCAATATCAGGGCGGTGCAGCGCAAGGTATCGGCTGGGCCCTGAACGAGGAATATATCTACGGTGAAGACGGTCGCTTGCAGAACTCGATCTTTCTCGACTACCGCATCCCGGTGGCCAGCGACCTGCCGATGATCGACACCGTGATCGTCGAGGTTCCGAATCCAGGCCACCCGTTTGGCGTCCGCGGTGTGGGTGAGACGGGTATCGTGCCGCCACTGGCCGCCATTGCCAACGCTGTGTCCAACGCGGCTGGCGTGCGGATGAAGCGGTTGCCGATGTCGCCGCCACGTATTCTGGCCGCTCTCAAGGACAATGGTTGAGGTTCACCTCTGGTCCGGCCTCCGGTCACTGACCGGGGGCCAGCAGGTGGTTGAGGTCGAGGCCAAAACCACTGGCGAGTTGCTGCGCGCGCTCGTGCGTGCGCATCCGCAGCTTCAGGCACCCATCGACGCTGGCGTTTCTATCGCTGTCGACGGGCGCGTGATCGCGACCGGACTGACCGAACCAATTCCAGAGGGCAGTGAAGTCTATCTGATGCAAAGGCTGAGGGGCGGTTAAGCGTCAGGCGACCAAGGCTCGCGCCCGACCATTCGGTCTGCCTCGGCCGTGATATCGTTCATATGCTGCTCAAGGCTTTGGCGCAGCGTTTCGATTTCGTCTTCACTGGCTTTGCGCGGAACTGTTTCCGTCCATTCCCGGCACAGAAACACCCCCTGGTTACCCCATGGGCGGGGCATCAAAAGATGATCCCATGTTCCTGCTTCGCGCCCATGTTTCGCCGAAAAGGTAATACCAAACACACGTTTACCCGATGCGCGCGCCCAAACCAGCGGAACCGTCGACAAAACCCGCTCTGGCCCACGGGGGCCGTCTGCCGCTATGCCAATTGATATTCCCTGTTTCATTTTGCCAAGCACTTCGCGCGACAACGCCACGTGGCGTTGATGACTGGACATGGCAATCGTGTCCATTCCGAACAGCTTCTGCACGCGACCCACCATGCTGCCAGCCCGCGCAGAAGATGTAATCGAACAGATGCGCCCCTTGTCCAGCGGGAAGAAATAGGGCGACTGCGCCAGCCGTTGGTGCCAGAGAACAACGATGACCGGCTCACCCTGTTCGGCCAATTGGTCCAGTTCGTCATAGCCGATGCGCTGCCATCGTGTGTTGCGGTGTGCCAGCCGAATATAGTTTGCAATCCGACGCGCCACCCAGTTTAGCACAGCTTCGCTGTCTGCAATCTTCTTACGGAGGTTCACGCCGGGTTCCTTCTGCTAACCGGTCCTTGTCTTAGCGCACCATGCGTTTTGCGCAACTTGTTTGTCCGGGCATTTCGTGGATGGGAATCTGAAAAAGCCTCTTGAGTCCGCCGCGTGGCTGGCATATCTGGGGCTCACTACAGGGGTATAGCTCAGTTGGTAGAGCGACGGTCTCCAAAACCGTAGGTCGCGGGTTCGAACCCTGCTGCCCCTGCCACTAAAATTGTCCGAATACTAAGTTGAGATACCCAAGGGTGAACGGGTTTCAGCCTTTGAGTTCGCTTTGCCTGTATTTAGCCATTTCGCGCCTGGGTCATTGCTGGTCGCAGTATTGGCTCCGACAGCACTGCTACAATGGCGCGAGGCCATCGTGCCCTGTTATTATCTTTTGGTGGCACCTGTATTTTCGTGCGGACCTACGGCATCCAGTTTTTTAGCCCACATATGCTGATATTCTTGAAACACCGCCGGCTTGTTTGAGTGGAGCGCCATCAATGCACACGCGGCCCACATAGCGACATCGTAATCCGAGTCGCTCTTTTTCAATAATTGCGCATTCAGTGCAGCGGCTTCTGATGTCGAAGGTTTATGCATTGCCATCGGACCCTTTTTGCCAACTGATGCTGTTTTTCGCAATCGTCCTGTCACGGACATTCACGATAACCAACAGGCATCATTATGTGGGTAGAACAGTGAATGGGTTGGAAACAAGACGTTAACATGTCGTTAACTTTTTGCTGGGGTGCTTGTCCAAAAGAGTGTTCGTGTGACCGGTCCAACGGTGAACTTGGTCACAGACCAATCACTAGAATCCTGCTTTACTTACAATTGTTACGAGTTGGCGCTCACGTTCGGTACATGACGCTGTTTTTGTTTTTCTCTCTTGTGGATGGGGCGCGCTTGTGGTTGAGCGCGCCTTTCCCATTTCCGGGTAACTAGGTTGTCGCCGGTGTCGGTTCTGTGGCGGTAAACGAGGTTTCCTTGGGTGGGCGATTGACTTATTGTCCGGCCACGACGCAATCAGCCGGATGAGGATACATGTCGCGTTTTGATGGATATTTCCTGCGGCAATTGCTGGTTTTATTCGGCTTCTTCACCCTTGTCCTGGTGGGTGTGTTCTGGATCACCCGTTCCGTCAGCCTGTTTGACAAGGTCATCAGCGGTGGCCAGTCCGCTATGGTGTTTCTTGAATTCACCGCGCTTACCCTGCCGACGCTGGTTCGTACGGTTATGCCGATGGCGGTGTTTGCGGCTGCTGTCTATGCGACCAACAGATTGAGCCGCGAAAGCGAGATGACAGTGATGCTGGCAACCGGGTCAAGCCCGTGGCGACTGGCGCGTGCCGTAGTTTTGTTCGGTGTGATCACCGGTCTGATGATGGCCGCCATCAGCGTGTTCCTGCGCCCGGCCTCGGTCCAACAACTGGAATTCCGGCAAGCCGAAGTTGCAGGAGATGTGACAGCGCAGTTGTTGAATGAAGGTGAATTTCTGCACCCTGCCGAAGATGTTACGGTTTACATCGGTGGCATCGATCTGGACGGTACGTTGCACGAGGTGTTCGTATCGGATCGCCGCGACCCGGAAAACGCGGTCAGCTATTCCAGCGTGACAGCCTATCTGGTCAATAACGACGCGGGAATTCATCTGGTGATGGTCGATGGGGTGGCGCTGCGTTTGAACAAGGCGGGCAGGGTTCTGTCCTCGACCCTGTTTCAGGACGCATCATATGACATTTCGCAACTGACGAACGCAAGCCCGTTGGCAAGCCGCAGCCTCGAAGCCATTCCAACCTCTGATCTGATCCTCAACCGGGATGCGATTTCTGAAACCGAGGGGTTCAGCCAGGGTAAATTGATCGAAGAACTGCATCAGCGATTTTCCTGGATAGCCATTTGCATCGCCGTATCGCTGGCGGGTTATTCAACCCTGATGTTAGGCAGCTTTTCACGGTTTGGATTGTGGCCTCAGATTTTGGGTGCCTTTACCATTCTTGTGCTGCTTGAAGGTGTTCGCGGGTTTGTGTCCCCGGTTGTGATCGATGACCCGAAGCTTTGGGTGCTGCTTTACCTTCCTGCCGTTATGGGTGTGTTGATCTCGTGCTGTTTTCTGCTTGTCGCAGGTCGTCCACTTATGCGGAAACGTGTGCGCAGGTCCGAGGTCATCCCAACACCCGCTTGATTTCAGGTTCGAAGTTCTTCCAGACAACAACGAATGTCGTCGAATTCTTCGCGATCACTACGGGCGACCAGATACATCGGCAGCCGCAGGCTCACACTGTCCTCTACCGGTTCGAGTGCACCCGAAGCCAGATGTTGCGAAATGACGTAATCGGGGAAGTAGCCGCATCCGCCTCTATGCAAGACATAACGTAGCGCCATCATGCAATTTCCCAGAAACAAGATCTGCCCCGAGGCGCGTCGCACGGCCGATCTGACGTGGTCTTGGTAAATCTCTCCAAGTTCAAGGTTGACGAAGACCAAATCGTTTTCTGCTGTTGCTGCTTGCGGGGTTTTGACCAGGGTTAGAAGCTCCGGTTCCAGCTCGTGGTAGGTGACGCGTCGGTCTGATGGCGTTTCATGCGTGATCGCCACGTCCAGCACATGGGTCGCCACAGCTTCAACCATGTTCAGATCGTGGTCGTAATTCAGTGTCAGCAGCAGTTTGTCAAAGCGCTGTTCAAACCGAACAGCCAGATCCACAAGCAAAGGGTCCCAGATGCTAAGCTGACTACCCAACCGAAGCGCTGGACGGTTCTGTGTCTGCAACGATAAATCCCGCGACGCGAAGGCCCAAAGGGACAGAATTTGTTCTGCATATGGTTTGAATTGTCTGCCAAACTCGGTCAGCGCCGTGCCACCGGCTCCGCGGGTAAACAGTGGTCTGCCGGTTTCTTCTTCGATCAAATGAATGCGCGCGCTGACGGCCGTTTGAGTCACATTCAGCTTGCGGGCAGCGGCATGAAAACCACCTGTCTCGGCCACACATAGAAAGGTTTCCAAAGCTTTGGTTCGCATACCGAGAGTATTTTTTGATCATTGTGATAAAATCAATTCATTTTTTTGAAGTTGCGACTCGTAATATTGTCGGCTTCGGGAAACACGCCAAAGGATCAGCCATGCTGGACAAAAGCCACAAACCGACCTGGACCAGTTTTGAGAATGCCACCAAGGCCGACTGGGACGCCGTTATGGATTATGAAGAGGCGTATAATGCCGCCTTGCCGGATCGCATTCTGGACGCCATTCGGTCACTGGACGAGGAATGGACACCCTATCCGGTCAACCGGTATCAGCACAGCCTTCAGGCCGCGACCCGGGCTTATGAGGATGGCGCGGATGAGGAGTTGGTGGTCGCCGCTTTGATCCACGATACCGGCGACATTCTGTCACCCTACAACCATGGAGAGCTGTCAGCGGCGATGATGAAGCCCTATGTCAGCGAGAAAACCTATTGGATACTTAAGCACCATTGCGTGTTTCAGGGTTACTACTACAACCACCACCTTGGAGGAGACCGCAACGCGCGCGACAAGTATCGCGACAGCCCCCATTGGGAGGACTGCCGCTATTTCTGCCATGAATACGATCAGAAGGCGTTTGACCCAGACTATCCGACGAAACCGCTGGAGTTTTTTGAACCCATGCTGCGCCGCATCCTGAGCAAGGGCGAAGGCCATATGGAACTGAACGAAACTGCCGAAGATTAACAGGCAGCCATCAGGCGATAGACAATCTGAGCTGTGGTGAAGTCCCAGGCGGCATTGCCGTCCGGGGCCAGCTCAACCACATCGAAGCCCACGCATCTGCGCCCCTTGAGCGCGTGCTCGACCAGCCGCAGCGCCTGATAATAGCCCAACCCGCCAGGCACCGGTGTTCCGGTGGCGGGCATCAGCGATGGATCCAGCCCGTCGACGTCGAAACTGACATAGACCAGCTCGGGGAAGTCTGCAGGCAAGTCGACCGAATGGATGTTACCTGTCACCAGTTCCTCGGCATCCACGTGAAAGACGTGGTTTCTCAGTCGGCTTTGGGCCTCTTCAGTTGAAAAAGCGCGAACACCGAACTGGGCGAGCCGAACGCCTTCTTCGGCAAGCAGGTGCATCACTGAGGCGTGAGAGTGTTTTTCGCCCTGATAAGCGTTGCGCAGGTCGGCATGGGCGTCGATCTGGACGATGCCGATGGGTTGGTTTAGCGCACGGGCCACACCCTTCACCGCACCATAGCTGAGGGAATGCTCGCCGCCCAAAGTGACCGGCACCTTTCCGGCCCGAATTGCAGTCTCGGTGCGTTGCGCAAGGCGTTCCATTACCTCGGGCAACGGGCCGTCACAATTCAGCGGTTCTTCGGTGAAAATCCCTTCGACACAGGGCTCAGCGTGACCGGTGATGCGTTCCAGTTCATTACTGGCCTCGATAATTGCTTCGGGGCCTTTGGCCGTGCCGGACCCGTAAGAGACCGTGCGCTCCAAAGGCACCGGGATCACGCGAAAGCGGGCATCTTCGGTGCGTTCGGATGCGGTCAATTCGCTGTCGAGAAAAATGCTCATGAGAGTCTGTCCTTGAAGTCGTCATATCCGAACTGCCGGATGATCTTCAGCTCGTCTGTTTCGCTGTTCCACAGGGCGATTGTGGGCAGGGGGACGCCATTGAAGGTGTTTGTCTTGACCATCGAGTAATGTGCCTGATCGAGGAAGGCAAAACGCTGTCCGATCTCCAGCGGCTTGTCCCAAGTGTAGTCGCCAATAACGTCACCCGCCAGGCAGGACGGGCCGCCAAGGCGATAGGTATGGCCTGTTTCGACCTCATCCATCAGGGCGGGGCGATAGGGGGCCTCGATCACGTCGGGCATGTGGCATGTGGCCGAAATATCGGTGATCGCGAGGTTCATGCTGTTGGTCGGCAGGTCGAGGATTTCACCGATCAGAACACCTGCGTCCAGCGCCACTGCTTCACCGGGTTCGAGGTAAACATCAATGCCGTAGGTTTCGCGAATGCTCTTGAGGAAAGCCACCAGCCCGTCGCGGTCATAATCGTCGCGGGTGATGTGGTGGCCACCGCCAAAGTTCACCCACTTGAGTTGATCAAGGTAGGGTTTGAGCTTCGGTTCGACAGCGTCCCAGGTGCGCTGCAAAGGCGCAAACCCCTGTTCGCAAAGCGTATGCATGTGCAGCCCGTCAACGCCGCGCAACGTGTCGGCGGTCAGTTGGCTGACTGGTGTGCCAAGGCGCGAGCACGGGGCGCAGGGATCGTATTTCGGAACCTCGCCTTCGGAATGTTCCGGATTGATGCGCAGGCCAACCTGCACTTTGGCGGTTTGGGCTTTGGCGAGAAACCGGTCCTTTTGGGCAGCGGAGTTGAAGATGACGTGATCCGACTGCGACAGGATTTCGTCGATGTCGGCGTCTTTGTACCCGGCGCAGAAGGTTGCGACTTCACCTCCATATTCCTCGCGTCCCAGCCGCGCTTCATAGATACCTGAGGCGCAGGTGCCGCCGAGGTGTTGGCGCACCAGTGGGGCCAGTGAGAACATTGAAAACGCCTTGAGCGCGCTGAGAACATGCGCGCCGGAGCGGGTTCCGACATCAGCGAGGATTTTCAGGTTCCGTTCAACCGCCTTTTCGTCGACGACAAAGCAAGGGCTGGGTACACGGGAGAGGTTGAAATTGCGGAAGGCGCCGGCGTCTCCGGCCTGTGTGGTCATCATGTCGGACATAACCGGCGTCTCCGTTTGGTGGAGAGGCCGGGGGCGCTGCCCCCGGACCCCCGGGATATTTAGGGCCAGATGAAGCTGAAGCGGATCAGAAGGTGACCGGGCCGTCGAGTTCATGGACCTGCCACGGCAGGCCATGTTCGTTCAGCATGGCCATGAAGTCGTCCGGGTCGAGCTGTTCCATGTTCCAAACGCCGGGCTCGGTCCAGTTGCCTTTCAGCACCTGCGCCGCGCCGATCATGGCGGGGACACCGGTGGTGTAGCTGACGGCCTGGCTGCCGACTTCCGCGTAGCACTCCTGATGATCGCAGATATTGTAGATGTAATAGGTCTTTTCGCCGGAGCCATCCTTGGCCTGACCTGTGGCGATATCGCCGATGCAGGCCTTACCCTTGGTTTCCGCGCCCAGATCACCGGGATCGGGCAGGAGTGTTTTCAGGAACTGGATCGGGATGATTTCCTTGCCGTCATGCATCACCGGGTCGATGCGGGTCATGCCGACATTTTCCAGAACCTTGGCGTGGGTGATGTAGGCGTCACCGAAGGTCATCCAGAAGCGGGCGCGCTCGATCTCGGGGAAGTGGGTCGAGAGCGATTCCAGTTCCTCGTGATACATCAGGTACATGTTCTTGGGGCCGATGGCGGGGAAGTCGAATTCGACCTTGTGGGTCATGGCGGGAGAGTGCTTCCATTCGCCACCTTCCCAGTGGCGCACTTCGGCCAGCACTTCGCGCAGGTTGATTTCGGGGTTGAAGTTGGTGGCAAATTCCTGATCGTTCGAACCACCATTGGCATCAAGCACGTCGATCTGGCGGATGGTGTCCAGCTTGTGCTTTTTCAACCATTTGGCAAAGACGGATGTAACACCGGGATCGAAGCCCGAACCAAGGATGGCGGTCAGGCCGGCCGCCTTGAACCGCTCCTTATAGGCCCATTGCCAGTGGTATTCGAACTTGGCCTCGTCTTCCGGCTCGTAGTTCGCGGTGTCTAGGTAATGGATGCCCGCCTTAAGGCATGCATCCATCAGCACCAGATCCTGGTAGGGCAGGGCGAGGTTCACGAGGATTTCAGCACCGGTTTCCTTGATCAGCTTTACGGTGTCTTCGACCTTGTAGGCGTCCAACTCGGCGGTTGCGATATCAACACCCACACGGTCTTTCACCGATCTGGCGATGGCGTCGCATTTAGATTTCGTGCGGCTGGCCAGCGTGATTTCGGTGAAGATATCCGAATTCATCGCCATCTTGTGCACAGCAGCGTGGGATACGCCGCCCGCGCCGACAACCAGTGTTTTGCCACTCAAAGTTCCCATGGGGGTGATCTCCTCTCAGGGGTTATTCGTAATAGGTGTAACCGTTGATCGACTCGCGGTAAGCGCTCATCAGGGTTTTGCGGTCCTTGGCATTCAGGGTGCCGGTCGAAATCGCCTCATCCACCATTTTGCGGAAGGCGGCGACGCAATCCTGCGGGTCGAATTCGACATATGACAGAACCTGGCTGATCGTGTCGCCCTCTTGTTCGTGCAGCAGGTCAAAGCCACCGTCCCGACGCAGGTCGATGGTGACCACGTTGGTGTCACCAAAGAGATTGTGTAGATCGCCCAAAGTCTCCTGATAAGCGCCAACGAAGAAGACACCCATGAAGTATTCGTTCTCTTCGGGCAGGGAATGCACCGGCAGGCTGGGGGAAACACCGTCGGCCAGAATGAACCGGTCGATCTTGCCGTCGCTGTCGCAGGTGATGTCGGACAGCACGGCGCGACGGTCGGGGATCTGGTTCAAAGATTGCAGTGGCACGATCGGGTGCAGCTGGTCGATGGCCCAGACATCTGGCAGCGACTGGAACAGCGAGAAGTTGCAGTGATAGATGTCAGCAACCTTTTCAAGCTGGTCATTCAGGTCCGTTTCCAGATCCTCTGACGCGGCCAATGCCTTGAGCCGCGCCATCAGCGACAGGTATATCCGTTCGGCCCGGGCCATCTGACGCAGGTCGACATAGCCGCGACGAAACAGGGCGCGCAGCTCGTTACGATAGAAGGTGGCGTCGTTCCAGCATTCCTGCAGGCGGTCGCGAGAGAGGTATCCGTGCACCGCGGCGAGGTCCGAGACCAAGTGGTGGTCATCCGGATCAACCTCGGGGCCATTGGGCGCATCGTAAAGCGTGCTTTCGAGCACGTTGAAGACCAGCATCGAGGACGTCGCCACCACGGCACGCCCACTTTCCGTGACCAGTGTCGGGTGGTCCACCTCTGCCTCGTCCATGGCGTAGGCCACGGTTTCGACGACATTGGCACAGTATTCTTCGACCGTGTAGTTGATCGAGTTTTCGGCGGCTTTCTTTTCGCCGGTGTAATCGACCCCCATGCCGCCACCCAGATCCAGGTGGGTCAATGGCACGCCTTCGCGCGTAAGCTCGGTGTAATAGCGACAGGCTTCGCCCACAGCACGGCGCACATCGTTGACATCCTGAACCTGGCTGCCCAGATGTGAATGCTGCAGCTTGAGGCAGTGCAGCAACCCTGCGTCTTTCAGCTTGTCTACGGTGGCGATAAGCTGATCAGTGTTCATCCCAAAGGCCGAGCGGTCGCCCGAGCTTTCTTCCCATTTGCCGCTGATCTGGTTGGTCAGCTTCACCCGAACACCGATCAGGGGCTCGATGCCCAGTTCGTTGTAAACTTCGATTACCGTGTCGGCCTCTTTCGGGCTTTCCAAAACGATGACCGTGTTGAACCCGATCTTGCGGCTTAGAATAGCCAGTTGGATGAATTCGGCATCTTTGACACCGTTACACACGATCAGCGCTTCGGGGGCCAGGCGATGCGCCAGCGCAATCACCAGTTCGGGTTTGGAGCCGGCCTCGAGCCCATAGTTGTATTTCTTTCCAAACTCGACGATCCGGTCAACAACCTGCGCCTGCTGGTTCACCTTGATCGGGAATACACCGCGATAGCTGCCTGTGTAGCCCACGCGCGCAATCGCATCACGAAAGCTCTCGTTCAGATGGGCAATTTCGTGTTCCAGATAAGACGCGACGCGCAGGACCATCGGTGCCTTGATTCCGCGGTCGTCCAGATCGCTGAGGATACCGGGCAGGCTAATCGCCGCTGCCTCGGGGGCCATGGGATTGCGCAGACCGATCTCGCCCTGTTCGGTCACCTCGATGAGGCCTTTTCCCCATTTCTCAACTCCGTAGATGGAATGCGGTGCGTCGGGCGTCTGTTTCAATCAAGTCGGTCCTTAACGTAGGGTGCCAGTTTCGCGCCCGCCAATACGGCAGCAGTTTGATTCTTCCAAGTGTAAACTATCTGATTGGGGATTCCGAATTTTACGCGGACGGGTGGATCGGGATCAGATGATTGTCCCATTGGCATTCGGCGCGGGTTCGAACAGCTGGGCGCGCGCCCATCAATGTCCCGAAAGCGCCTGTTCCCGTGGTAAAGACCAACCCGCCCGCCCCGGCCCCAAGCCCGCAGACATCCTCAAGCGCGAAGGCGCCGGTGAGTGTGCCGCTGGTTATGTCGAACTGGTGCAGCGCATTGCCGCGCGGACAGGTTATTGCGATCATATCGGCGTCGGCTGAAAACGCGACGCTGCCAGCGTATCCCTGCAACATGCTTTGTTCGTGATCCGGTGCCGCCAGCAGGCGTGGGGCTTCACCCTGACAATGCAAGCCCAACAGGGGCGGGTGTTCGGACTTGCTGCCCTGCCATTGCATGGCAAAGCCAACCAGACCGTCGCTCCGCACCACCAGATGGCGGATCGAGTTCTTGTGAAGCTCGTCAGGTAACGACACCTGTTCTTGGATCCTACCCGACTGGGTGAGATAGCTCAGGTTGGGTGCCATCGTCGGCAGGTTCAGCTTTGTGCGCCCGGTTTCGGGGTGGGTTTCGATCCCGCCATTGGCAATCACCAGCGTTTCCCCGTCGGGCATCAGGCGCATGTCATGCGGGCCTATTCCACCAGATGAAAACTCACCCAGACGCGAAAAGCTTTTAGCGTCCCAGACACTGACGATACCTGTCCCGGCTTCGTAGTCGTTCTCGGTGGCATAAAAATACGCGCCATCCGCCGAGAATGTGCCGTGGCCGTAGAAGTGTCGGCTTTCAGGGGCATTTAGCTGCGCAATCTGCGCGCCGGTTGCGCAATCGATGACGATGGCAAAGGTTCCCGGACGTCTGGCAAACGCGACCGCCAAGGCCTTGTGTGGATGGGCAGCGGCCGCATGTCCGCGTTCGGGTAGAGGCACGGAGAACACGATTTTCCCCAATGTGCTCAACCCGGCAAGTCGAAAGGACCCGTCGGGAAACAGCCCTGCGGCCAGAAAACCAGGCGAACCGGCCGAGGCCCACCCGCGGACTGGGGAAATCGTGGCTGCGGCAAGACCGGCAAGAAAATGGCGGCGTGACGTCACGGGTTAGTCTCCGTCCAGCGAGTTGAATCCTGCGCTGATCCCCAATGTCGGACCCAGCTCGGTCACGGCGATGCTGCGGATATCGTGGATCGACTGTTGAAGCGCCTCAATCCGGAACCGGGCCTGGGGATCTGAAACCCCGGCCAGCGAGGGATCGTCAATGGATTGAGCGTTCTGGATGGCACGTGCAAACGCAGCGTCCAGTTCCGACGCGATTTCGGGGTGATCAAAAGACAGCCGTGCAGCTAAATCTCGCAAGGATATCAGCGACAGTTCTACATGGCGTAAAGACCGCCCGGACCGCCACGCTTCGGCCCGGTTCGGACGGGGGCGGTCAAATGTCCCCATGGGGCGACCCAGCCGAGTGTCAGCCGTGAACTCAAGACCGGTAGCCAAGGCCTTGAACAGCTCCTGCATTGCTTCGTCCTGCGTCCGGTAGCGCCTGTTCTCTTGGGGTTGGGTAAGGCTAGGGGCATAGCTGTGCCAGTCCTGCGCCATCGCCCGGGCATTGGCATCGATATCCGCCGTGATCGCCCTGATCAGCGCGCAGCGATATTCGGCACTACCCTGTTCCGCGTAATTGGGATCGAACAACATCCGTTCGAGCGCGAAGAACCCGCGCCCTGCTATGGACGTTTCGGCATAGGTCTCCGGGCTTTGCACGGCGTCATCCTCGGTTGCGATATGCTGGGACAGGGCTTTGGTGGTGAACCCTTTCGTGTCCGGCCAGAACGCCATGGCGAAAGCGCGGTCATCGACCTCGGTCGGACCAAACCGCAGGTGGCTGGCGGATATCCAGCTATCGAAAGCCGCATCGTAGGCCGCGCGCAGCTCCGGTGAGGTCGGATCGCACTCAACCAGTGATGCGCTGACTAGCGCGCCTGTCGTTTCCGGGAGCGTGTCGAACCGGGGCAGGATATGGGTTTCTGTTACATCCATCAGGATCGGCGCGCGATCCTGTGCCTGCGCGGCAAGTGGCATGATCAACGCTGCAACAAGGGTAAAAACTCGCATGGGTCAGAGGCTCTCCAGAAATCGGATCAGGGCGTCACGGTCTGCCTTGGGCATCGAGACAACGGTGTCGCGGGCAGCCTGCGCTTCACCGCCATGCCACAGGATTGCTTCAAGCAAGGTGCGCGCCCGCCCGTCATGCAGAAACTCTGTGTGGCCCGAGACGCGTTCCGTCAGGCCAACGCCCCACAAAGGCGGCGTGCGCCATTCCCGGCCCGTTGCGCGGGCCTCGGGGCGATTGTCGGCCAGACCTTCGCCCAAGTCATGAAGCAACAGGTCGGTGTAGGGCCATATCAGCTGAAAACTGTGCTCGGGCCGGTCTTCCATCCGATGAGTGACATGTGACGGTGTGTGGCATGACGCGCAGCCGGTTGCATGGAACACCTCTTTCCCGCGAAGGACCCTGGGGTTGTCCATGTCGCGGCGACCCGGCACGCCCAGATTGCGGCTGTAGAATGCGACCAGGTCCATACCCTGATGATCGATCTCAAAGCCGCGCTCATCATTGTCGCCGTGCGGGGCTTTGATGCAGTTCACCTGCACATTGGTGCAATCCCCGTGCGGAGCAGGGTAGAGTGGGTTCGAAATGCCGATATCCCCGGCAAAAGCAGCTGCCGATTGTTCCATAACTGACGGCGTCCCCGCCTTGTGACCGAACCGGCCCATCATCGGCGTGTCAAACTCGACCGACCAGACGATATTCGGGCGACCTGATATGCCGTCCCCATCCAAATCGTTAGGGTCGGCCTTGGCAAGCAGGTCTTCGACCGGGATCGCTTCCAACAGGCCAAGCCCGATCATCTGCGGCGCGACCCGGGGGCTTAGCATCGCGTCGGGGTGCAGCGGGCCATAATCCAGATCGGCTGCCTGATAAGTCGGGCGGCGTAATGAGGCGGTTTCACCGTCAGAAAGCTCTACCGGGATTTCTTCGTACGAGATGTCCAGCCGGTATTCCGCTGGATGACCTGCCAGTGCGAAATCCTGCATCTGCCCACCATAGGTAGGCTCGGGCAGAGTGGCGATGTAATCTTCTATCGCTGCATAGCCATCTTCCGACGTGCCGGGGATCGAGACCCGCAGAAACATCGAAACCGCGTTGTCATCGGGCCCGTTTGGCGTGTGTCCGCGCCCATCCTTGATGTGGCAGCGCTGGCACGACCGCGCGTTATAGAGCGGCCCCAACCCGTCAGAGGCGAGCGTCGATGAGGGCGACGAAACCCAGACCTTCTTGAACAGCCCGTTTCCGACTTTGAAGTTCAGCTCCTGTTCAAAGCTCAGGTTGTCTGACGGTTGCGAGAACGCATCCGCGTCAGTACGGACCCGAACAGTCGCAGCCCCGGCGGGCAGTTCTTCAAACTGCTGCGGTGCGCTGAAATCCTGGGGCGGTGCTGTGACAACGGCAATTCGGGCGCGTTCATCGTCAGTGCGGGGGGTGAAGTTCAGATGCAGGTCCTGTAGCTCGGCTGACAGGGAAGGGGTGGCCGCAAAGGCGACCACCGACAGGGCGACAAGGCTATTCGCCTTCGTCCATTTTCGATGCGTTGAGTTGCGCATAATTGGCTTCGCCGATCCTTTCATAGAGGTCGAGCTGCGTTTCGAGAAAGTCGATATGGCCCTCTTCATCGGACATCAACTGCTCGAACAGCGACATCGAGACATAGTCGCCGGCATCCCGACAATATTCGCGCGCTTCCTTGTACAAGGCCCGTGCATCGATCTCGGCCGCAAGGTCACATTCCAGCGTTTCCTTTGGTGTTTGACCGATCCGAAGCGGGTCCAGCTTCTGAAGGTTGGGGTGGCCTTCCAGAAAGATGATCCGTTCGATCAGCTTGTCCGCGTGGCCCATCTCTTCGATGCTTTCCTCGCGGCTTTTCTTGGCCATGTGGCCAAGCCCCCAGTCTTCCTGCAACCGGTAGTGCAGCCAGTATTGGCTGACTGCAGTCAGTTCATGCCGCAGAGATTTGTTGAGATATTCGATGACTTTTGGATCGCCCTTCATCTGCACTCTCCTGTGATACTGCCGCGCGCAGGGCGCGGAGTTGCATGGGTACTTCGAGATTATCGCTTGACCGCATCGTGTCCAGAAACAGAGGCATGCATCCGCCGCAATCCGCCGATTTTCCAAGAGCACGGTAAACCTTGCCGGGGGTGATGATGGTTTGGGGGTCGGCTGTCCGCATCCAGTCGATGGCGGCGCGGATGTCGTGGTCCGAGATGTTGGTGCAGTGGCAGACAATCATGAATGTTGGCTTGGGTTTGTGTGGTTCAAAGGGCTGGCGGGTCAGCGTGCTGAGTGTACCGGGGGCAGGCAAGCCCCCGGCACGCGTTCTTGTTTAGTGGAATACCGCGTCGGGGTTATCCAGACTGTCTGATCCTTCAAATTCAATCTGGTCCAGTTCCAGTGTGGTCACGATGCGCTCGATTGTTTTGGTCTGGTCGATCAGGCCGTTGACGCCGGCCATGATTAGGGTTTCACCGCCTTCGTTGCCGCGTTCCAGCATTTGGTCATAGGCAAACCCTGCTTCCGCGGTCGATTTGATCCTGCCAAGGGCTTGCATCGTGACGGCCAGTTTCGCCTTCATCTCGGCGTCCAGTGCCGGATCAGTTGCGATTACCAGATCGGCCAGCGATGCGCCTGATACAGGTGTGCCATCGATGCGGGTATAGCTGCCCAGATAGACGTTCAGAACGCCCAGTCCATCGTAGTAATGGCTGTTGTGGGTGTTGTCCGAAAAGCAATCATGTTCTTCTTCCGGGTCGTTCAGCATCAGGCCCAGACGCATCCGCTCACCCGCTTGTTCACCGTAAGACAGTGAACCCATACCGGTCAGGATCGCACTGACACCCGCGGTTTCATTTTCCATCAGCGCCGTGCGCGCCGCGCCGCCTTGTTTCCACTGATCGGCCATCCAGGTCAGATCGCTGACCAGCAGGTCGGTTGCGGCGCTCAGATACTGGGCACGACGGTCGCAATTGCCACCAGTGCAGGTATCGCCGTTCGCATAATCAGTGGCTGGACGGTTGCCTGCACCGGCCCCGTGGCCGTTCATGTCCTGACCCCACAGCAGGAACTCGATAGCGTGGTAGCCGGTCGCGACATTGGCTTCGATACCATCAGCTTCGTGCAGGGATTCGCTCAGTAGTTCCGGAGTAATCTCGCTGGCGTCAATGGTTTCGCCCGACAGTTCGAAGCTGGGGTTGGCGATGACATTCAGAACCGCAAATTCGTTCTCATCCGTCGAGCCACCATAGGCCGCGTCGACATAATCAATCAGACCTTCATCCAGTGGCCAACCGTTTACTTTGCCTTCCCAGTCATCAACGATTGCGTTGCCAAAACGATAAACTTCGGTCTGTTGATAAGGCACACGCGCTGCAACCCATGCTGCCCGTGCCGCAGTCAGGGTCGCGTCCGAGGGTTCGGCAATCAGCGCACCGACTGCGTCCCGCAAAACCTTTGCCGCAGTCAGGCTGTCGTCATACTTGGCTTCGGCAATATCGGCATAGGTTTCCAGAATATCCGCTTTTGTCGGCACATCACCGGCAAAAGCAAAAGTGGCTGTCGCAAATGTCAAAGCGCTGGCTGTTGCAAACAACTTGGTCATGGAGGTCGATACTCTCTTTTCAGAACTGTCAGATCAGGCGGGTTTGTTCCCGCGGCGGCTTTCATTGAAATAACTGAGTTAAAAAGTCAACATTGTCAATCTGAGTTTTTTTGTCGGATAATGAAACCGCTGACTCAGTTGCCACTATCCCCATATCTGGCGGGGGTTCGGTCCGGCGGATCACATTGTGCGATACATGTTTCGGGCTAAAATCAGCCAAGTGATTCTTTGTAGGTGGTTTGTTGTTCATGAAGCGCGTGGTTCTGGCCTTGTTCCTGTTTCCTGCGGCACTTGCGGCGCAAGCAACGCAGGTTTCCACGCCTCATCACCATGGTTCGGCCCAGATCGACATCGTGTTTTCTGACACCGGGTTCGCCTTGGCGCTGAGGGTGCCAAGCATGGACATCGTCGGGTTTGAAACCCCGGTTGAAAACGATGACAGCCGCACGCGTGTGGCCATAGCAATGTCAGAGCTTTCCGACCCGCTGGACCTGTTCGTAACCCCGCCGGAAGCTGGGTGCTCTACGGTGACCGCCCATGTGGTTCTGACATATGGTATCACACGGCAGAGTGGCGAGGCGAACGCAGTTTCAGGCTCCACAACGGCGGAGAGTCACTCGGAGTTTCAGGCGGACTATGTCATTCAGTGTCAGGATATGAATGCGCTGAACATGATCGAGTTCGCCTATTTCGCGCGGTTCAGTGGGACTGGCCAGCTGAACATCCACTTGAATACGAACGGGGTACAGGACGCTGTCGAAATCACACGCGCGGCACCATATCTCGATCTTCAGCCGGATCGATGAGCGCTGAAATCAAAAGAAAAACCACAAGTGGTGTTTCGGTTTGATGCTCTGGGGAATTGGTAGCGGAGGAGGGACTTGAACCCCCGACACGCGGATTATGATTCCGCTTCATGCTTTCCTCTACTTCTTTCAGGGAAACCTGTTGGGCGCTTGGATATATGGCGCCCAAACCGCTATCGCACTGCTCTTTAAAGAGTTTTTAACAACAGAGCTCCGCTTTTCTGTGATGTTCGCCGCAGAAACCAACGACCTTCTGGGACCGCGTCAACATTTTTGAGGATGGTACAGAAATGGTACAAAATTTGAGGCGAACAACATGCCGACAGAAGCATGCGAAATTGACAGAAGAATTGTGGCGAAGGCCGTGCGTATGGCTGAGGAGGGCATCACCCAACTTCATACGTTCAAAGACTATGGTGGACGTGGATTACACCTGCGCGTTCGAGGGAAGCGCGCTGTCTGGTTGGTAAAGTTCCGACAAAAAACAAAGACAATCGGGCAGCTTTATCCAGATCCTTCGGATATGTCTTTGAGAAGCACTCGGGACGCAAGGCAACTGGCTGCGGATGTTCGATCTGTGATGAAAGCGCAGCCGGAGCATGTCGACAAATACGTAAAGTTGAGGCACCAGAACTGTGGTCATTCGGAAGCCCTTGGGCGCTTAGTCGAACCTAAGAAAAGCTGGACTTTGGCTGAATGCTATGAAGTCGCCATTGACGAAAAAAGCTCGTCGCACGCCAAACGACCTATTGCTGAGGCGACCAGGAAAGACATGGAGTACGTCTTTTCGTTGGATGCCTGGGGCAAGCTTACCCGGATGCCGGTAACAGAACTGGCGCAAGGTGATGTCGAATCCGTTCGTGATGCCGTGAGAAAAGCCAATGGCCTTTCTACGTCTAACAAGGTTATTGCGTATACAAGATCAGTGCTGAATTGGTGCGCCAAACATCATTCAGGGGCCAGTGGTCTCTCAGGGCAAACTCCTTGGTGGCGCATGCTGTCGACGCCAGCAATTGTAAAGCCAAAAGTGAGAAGCCCGCAAATCACAGATATTGTGAGAACCCTGGTATTGGCGGAGGAGTATTTGGGCAAACCCCTTCCTGGTCGGAAAATTAGGGCCAATGGTGTCGACTCGCTCACGCTAGGCGGTCTCTGGTGGGTGGTTTTGACTTGCCAAAGATCTGGCGCAGCACTGTCTTTGCTAAAAGATGATTTACTAAAGGAACCTGAACCGGATGAGTGGGGGCGCCACTGGTTACTTGCATCTTGGGATGACGACCAGGTCAAGGGCAAAAAGCGTTTTGTTCTACCGGTTCCGAACAGAGCTTGGACGCATGTGCATAAGTATTTGTCGCTGAGTGCTCAGTATGAAAATGCAGACCTGCTCCTCCCCTCCGCCCATGACATTGAGAAAAGTGTGACTGGATCTGGTGCATACAGAGTACTCTACCGATTGTCTGGGAGAGATGCGGACAATGTTCGCAAACTTCGTATGACATCTAGAAAAACAACAAAAAACGACCACTGCGAAGGGAAGCCAGATTTGCTGGCCGAGGCTGGAATCCCCTGGTGGTCATTGCACGATGTTCGACGAACTCTTTCAGATTTCTTGAGTTGCGTTGGCTGCCCCGGCGGGTCGTCAGCCGTTCTGTCGCACGTTCTCAACGATGGAATTATCGCTGGGTTCAATTTGCGAGATCAAGATCTCTACGACCGCCTTAAGCAAAGTCCAGCGAAGATTACGTCTAATTCATATCATGCTCATTCACCGTATATGAAGCTAAAGCGAGAGGCGATGCAGCTATGGGTGGATGAGGTGCTGGACGAATATGAACGACAAAAAATCAGTGCATAACGTGTAGAAGCAAAGAAGTGGGCACGTGCGGTATGCCTCAGCCTCTTGATCACCCCGTTACCGATCTTGCCGTTTGTGAACTTCTGAAGCCGTCAGTGAGTGTTCATGAGAATGGATACGACCGAACCTTCGGTCGTACCTTGCACGTGTTGGCAGCCTACTTGCCCGCTACTGATATTCGCTGAACTTCGCCGACAAGGTCATTTAAGCTGGCCGAAATGTCCTTTCGCGAGCCATAGTACAGGGCTTTCTTTTTTCTGGATCTCTGATTTTTGGAGACACTCGGCCAAAATTCGATAATTCGCGGGCTCTTATCGTCAAACTTCCCATGTAGATAAAATCTACATGGCGAATCTGACATTAGCTTCGCGCGGTGGAGGTCGGCGCTGGCAGTCTGGGGATTGGTCCAGATATCTGACATGTATCTGGCACAGTCCCTAGGCGACAAGAACAGAAGGCCGTAAGTCTCGATTGCCCGTTCGATCCGGCTGCCGCCTTTTTTGAATTCCCGCCACTCTACGACCTTCTCTACGGTGGCGTTGATGACAACGGGGCTAAGGAGGAACACCTGCTTTGGCTCCTCGTTGTATGTCAACCTGATCCGGTCAATAGCCTGTTCGACTTCAGCTTCGCGTATCTGCCGCAAAATGCGGTCTCCCCAAGGATCAACATGGGCTGAGACTTTCAACACAGTTGGATCCCCTGTTGTGCGAATTGCCCTTGGGATTTGCACAAAGTCACTGCTGGCGAATGTGCTTCCTGCGGCTGATGCATAAGCTCGTGCTTTCTCCTCAACACCGGCCAGAGGTGGTTGTTCGCGACCGACAACAACAACTTCTTCTCGGTTCTCCCAGCGGTTTTGACCACGCAGCTTACCAAAGTGCCCAAAGCGGGTCGGATCGTCGATTTCCAAGCTTTCCACAATTGCCTTTGAAGCAAAGACAGCTGCATTTGGACGCCTTGCTATGACTTGGTTGACGTGGTCGCGCAGCGCGTTGTTCTCGTTGATCTGTTTGTTCGTCAGCGCCTGCTTCCTAAATTGCTGATTGCACAATCGCCGCTTGGCGAAATTGCAGCCCAGAACCTGTGTAATGTGAGCGTTTCTTTCGACTGGGTAGTAGTGGTGCGCGAGATCCTGTCCGAAGGCGATCCTGCAAAGATCTGGATCGGCAGTGCCATCCAAGTGCAAGAAAGGCTGGGCAAGACCGTGTTTAAGTTCCTTGACCGCAGAAACAGCAAATCCGGGTTCAGTTTTTGAGTACCCCGCGCCGGTGCTAATTTTGAACACCGATGCACAATTCTCGTTTTCGCTTTCAATTTCGGATGCCAGGCCACGAAATAACATTTGCATCCGACGTGCTAGGAGCGCTGGGTGGTTGGCCAAGTTGCGCTTAATGGACGCTGACCATGACGTCGCATTACGGCCCTGCGCGGAATCCATAGAATAGGCAACTTGGGAATACAGGCTGGATTTGGCAAATCGTTCCAAATCTTCAATGGCAGTCTCCAGAAGGTTTTTCGTCACCCCCTCGTTTCGAAGAGCCGCAAGCGAGACTTCTGCGCTTGTGCCCGCTGTCTTCAACAAAGCATTTTTTAGGGGGTTGATGGCGCGTTCTTGCTCGAAAAACGCCTCACAAACCTGAATATTTCGCGCTTCATCGGAGACATATATGGACTGGCGGGCGGGGAGTATCTTTTCTATCAACTCGGAATAGCTGACCTCCGTCGTTTCCACTGCAAAGTCCCTGGGCCTTTCGTCGAAGATGACTAATTGAGGCACTGCTTCAGCCGGTAGTGGCAGGTACGCGTACTCATGAGCGGCAAAGATTACGAGGCCTTTCGCCGCCTTCAGGTACTCTTCAATTGCCCGCTCCTGCCGCATGTAACCACAGTTGTCTTTGAGCGGGCAGCGAGGGCAAATAGTACTGCGGATGCTCAGGCCAGCCTGGGAGAGTACCGCGGCATTTTCGTGCACCTGACACATTTTCTTACTTTGATCTGTGGAGACCGGGTCAGGCCGATTGCGGCCGAGGAGACCAATTGCGGGCGGAGAATTCTCCAGCGCGTTTTTGCAATAGTCTTCGAGCGCTTCCGAGACCTTGTCATGATCAGGCAAGAGCATCAAAGTTACGAGACCTTGCGTCTGGTGCAGTGCGCCGGACATACCCCTCCTTCCCACCAGAGTTGAGGTTTTACCCACACCCATTGCCCCTGATAGCAGGTAGCGTGGAGGAACACCTTGGCTTTCCAAACCTTTGCTGGCCTTGGAGTTGAACTCCTTAGCTTTCCTTACCCAGGATTGGATGGTCTTCGAATGCAAAGCGATTGCTGCCTGGCGTTCAATCGTTGGGGCTTTGAAAAAAGGTTCGAGTCCTTCTAGACCTCCATCTGCTCGCAGCGGACGCTTCAACCCAGCCTCAATACCGTTTTTGACGGCTTCACTAAAGCGCGCGTGACCCGATTTGGCGGCGGAGTACAACAAGGCACCAAGAGCAAACTCATAACCTATTTCGCCCCCGGCCACATATCCGCCAATCAATTGGGCTTCGTTGTAGATTTTTGTGTTGCCGGTATTCGAGCTCTCAATTCTCTGGCAAGACGCAAGGAGAACTGTTTGGCCAGCCTTGGATGTTCTCTGATTATCGCGAACTGCGCTGGGATTACTTGCTTTGCCTTGTCTTGGTCGGTTTTCCCCTGCCAATTCAGTCTTTGGCTTAGCTGGGCTTGGGAAGTTAATACTTGTAGTAACAAGGCAAGCCTTGGCTTTCTCGAACACCCCAGACCGGGGCAAATCTTCCAGCGGATCTGTGATGCCGTCGAAAATGGGGCGGGCGACATAGTTTGGCTGCGCCGGTGAAGCGAGCCGCTGATCACTTCCCACGGTCTTGAACAAGTGTTTGCGTTCATAAGCACGCAGAGGCCGGTCTGCCAAAATCCAGAAGTGGAATTTCGCGAGATGCTCTTTTCCTTCGGTCGCTGCACTGGCAGACGCCTGCCAAAAGACCGATACTTTCTGCATAGCAGGTAACCGGTTGCAAATCTGATCCCAAGTCCACTTCGCCAGAGCCTCTGGGTCGTTCCATCCAATGTGGTCAGGGTTTGATACGTCATCCACATCAAAATGAAGCAGGTAGGATCCCGAGTCTTCGAGCGTTGCGGGCTCTTCTTTAGTTGAGTTTAAACGTCGAACAATCCTCTGATCGTTAGTGAATTCCGCTTTGACCGAGCCCACAACAATCATTTTGGTTGGATCGGCTTCAAGATCGCGCAACAAGCCGACAAGCGCATCAAAGTCTGAGATCGTAGCCTCTTTGTGAGAGAAATACTTGGCTAGGCTAAATTGTTCACACCCGCCGGGGTGAAAACGCTTGGTCAGCCTCTTGTTCCCCAATGCTTCTAAAATAGTGACCTTGATGTCTTCGGTTGAATACTCTTCATCAAATGTTTCTATGGCTTTCTTCGCCATCTGAACTGCTCCTGGGGCCCGTTGGCTGGGAAGCGTTCAGACTTGTATTGTGTTGAAATAATCTTTCTCAAACTCATTCGAAGCAAACCCGGCCTCTTCGGCTCTCAATTTTTGGCTGGCGGAATTGCCAGCGAGTACAAGGTAGGAGGGCTGGGTTACGGTGGGATTTAAGAGACTATGCAGTTTGCTATCGAAAGCTTGCGTTCTTGCTTAGCAAGGCAAGCAAGGACTTGGTTAGCATTGGCAAAGCTTGGGAACTCAAGTCGCTCAAAGAAAAGGCAATTAATTTAAATTTTTCCGAAACCTCACTTTGGCAAACTGTCTCCAGAGTTAAAAAAGGAGAATTACATTGCCAACTCTTTCATTTTGCTCACCAAAAGGTGGCAGCGGAAAAAGCACGACATGCATTCTGATGGCTCTTGAGATCGCTCGATCCGGGCTCTCCGTCATGATATTGGACACGGACCCCAAGCTCTGGCTCTCAAGCTGGTCAGGCCTGAAGCCGCTTCCTGAAGGCATTCGGGTCCGGCAGGTCTCACAAAAGGATCTGACCGATGAAGCCTTCAGCGCGGCTGAGCAAGCGGACTACGTTCTGATCGATGTAGAAGGTTCGGATGATGCTTCTCTCATTGATGCCGTTCTGGTCAGTGATTTGGTTGTCGTTCCGACCAAGGCTTCCCGATTGGATGCTTTAGCAGCAGTGCAAGTTCTGAAACAAGTACGCCAGAAAAGCTTGGTTTCGCGGAGGAACATTCCAGGTCGAGTTTTGATGACGCAGACCGAGCCAGGTGCTGTTCAGTACCGCATTACTGGTGAAATCAAATCTATCCTGAACCAGGCCAACGCTCCATTAATGCGGACTCAACTGCCGGATCGCCCAATTTTCAAAGCCATGGTTAGTCTGGGAGGCGATTATTTGGAGTTGCCCAAAGAGTTCCAAGGTTCATCCCCTCATTCGGCAAGAGCCAATGTCTCGGCCCTGGCGCGGGAAATTTCGGAAATCCTAACGGCAGAATTGCAAGCAGCGTGAAAGGACAGATCCAATGAAAACACAAAATCCAACTCAAGCCGCCGGTATTGGAGATGTCGAAGAAAGAGCCGAAGGCGACATGCTGTTTCCAAGGACAGAGCGTCATGCTCGAAACTCGTTGTCGGCAAGCGAACTTAGCCCAAGTAAACGGCGCGCCGCCGCGCGGACAAAAACATTCACAGCGAACGTTAACCCAGAACTATATGCTGTGTGGGACGGCATTCGCGAGGGCAATGAACAGTCTGTTGTCCGGGCTCTCGAACTTTCCCTGATTGCATTTCTGGAAAAACACGGGAAAGAATTTGAACTCTAATAGCTTGTATTCCAAGGTAAGCGTTGGCTTGCCTTGGGCTGCGCATCTACATCAATGATGACCTGATCGCAAAAGGAAACGTAGGCAGTTGAATTAAGCACTTTAAAGACTAGCGAACTCTGTTTAAGTGGGGTTTTCGTTTTGCCGGAGCTTGTTGATGCAGATTAACGTTTCTCAGTTCGTTCCCAGTTGAGTGCAGGTCCGGTGCAAGACGCGCGGCCTCAGCGATGACACGTTGCACTCTACCATCATCTGGATTTTTGACCGTAATAAGCACTGGTAGAGCTGATACAGGAATGCCAGCTGCAAACTCGACAATCTCGAAGAGCGGTTCGGTTTCATGGGAGCTACTGATCCGGCCCGGAATGACCACAATATCAGCATGAATGGCGTGTGTGCTGGGCGGGGCAAAGTCTTTATCGAGCGACACTGGCGGATGATCAAGTAAGAAAAGTCTACCCGTTCGCCTATGACGGCGTCTCAGCAGCACGTGAACGCGCGAGCCGGTACCGGGTTCTCTACAACACGAGACCGTATTTAACGCTCGACGACCATACGACCGATCACGCATATCTCAACCCGCCGCAACCAATCCCGGTACCGGCATAACCGAGGGGGAAGCCCGTGTACGAAGCCGTTTGAAACTGTACAGGCAAACCGAACACTCTCTCGAATGATCGAAAGAAAACAGTATTAGCCGAGGGTTTTGCATCAGTGTGACCAGCTGCGGATCCGATCCAGACAGATAACGCAGAAGAGGTGGCAATAGAGTTTTGAGCGTAACAAAGACTGTGCTAATCTATAGAAAAGTTTAAAGGAATTTTCATGCCAGTCATTCTTTTTAGAAAACTTGTCGCACTTTTCTCTCTAGTTGTTGTTCTGGCGGCATGCGAACCGATCATCAGCCCATTCACTGAAAAGGCCTATGAGAACGCGACGACACTGAAGGCGCAAAGTTTGGCGCTCATCGCCAAATCCGGACAGCCATACAGCACTCATCAAGCTGCTGTAGAGGAGCTCTTGGTCGAAGTTGATTCCGCGTATGAGTATGCGAACGGACTACCGAAGAATGATGTGGTTACAGAACAGTGGGATATCTTGCGCGATCCTGATGGGAATTTGTTGGGGGGATTTGCCAATAGATGGCGCAATTCTGGAACGCTAAGCCCGTTTCTAAGAGAGGAAATCGGCATACAAGTTGGAGATGCATTCGACGCCATTATTTGTGTCGAAATCAATAAGCGGGAAGCTTCCGTCTGCGAAAATTAATTTCTGAGGGATAAGCAATGTCATTGTCAGATAACTGGAATGAGTTTGTTAACGCGGTCCAAAAAGGTTTGAAAACACTCGCCAAGAACACGGTTCAAGAAGCGATAGAGCAAGCGGAGGCGGACGCAAGAGCTTTTGTGAATGACAGTGAACAGGCTCTTCGTCGCTGGGGTGATGCGCTGGCTCAAGGAACCATCACAAAAGATGAATTCGAGTACTTGGTTGGCGGGCAGAAAGATTTGGCCAAAATGCATGCTCTAAAAGCGGTCGGCGTAACTCAAGCAAGGCTTGAACGGTTTCGGACAGGACTACTTAGCCTCGTGGTTAGTTCCGCATTTGATGCAATAGGGCTGTGATCAATCAGAAATGGACGAATGCAACGGTATTCCAATAGCGAGTTGATTGTCAGATAACGCCGTACTAAACCCATCGATCTGAGAAAATGTTCTCTCAAAGCTACTCTCAACAACTTCGCTGACGAGTGATACTAGTTTTTCGGATGCATCCCGCCTCGTGACTAGATAAGCACTTAACCCGAATGACTTAACATCTGCTTCTTGCACACTATAAGTACCTCGGGGAATGACAGTCTCTTTAAATACTGGATGATCTCTAGAAATTTCTTCGTAGTCAGAGAGATCTACGCTAAGTAAGTAAGCACCGCATTCCTCTATTACTCGCCGTGCCATTGAATTTGGAAAGCCTGCAACCCAGAAACTTGCATCTATTTCATCGTCACAGATAGCTCGTTGTTGTTCGTCGGGGCTCAGCTCAATGAGTATACTATTCTGGTTCGAAATATCCCACTTCCTGAGAATGCTATTGGCTATAGAGTTTGAACCACTTCCTTGCAGCCCAGTATTTATCCTTTTACCCAACATGTCCGAAATAGCCTTTATTCCGGACTTCCTTGATGCAATGACATGTAAGGATTCACTGTACAATGGACTGATTACTGCCATCTTTGAAAGGAATGCTTCCGGAGCAGAAATAATGACGTCGGATTGCAACACAGCAATGTCGACGGACCCATCAATTAGGAGGTCGAGGTTCTCTTTTGAACCAGCAGTGACCCTAATTTCGCACCAGATACCCTGCAATCTACCAACTGAATTAAAAGCCTCACAAATCTCACTTCCTATACGAAAGTAGATGCCTCCAACGCCTCCGGTCGCTACCGAAACAATTTCGTGTTCGAGCTCCTTGGCGTCCGACGGGCTTATTGCGTTGTATCCGGCAACAAATAGCACTATCGAAAACTTAACGATTTGAAAGTACTGCAAAATCAGCCTCCACCAATTAGGGGTCAGTTCTTGGCGAACTGCCCGTGTCGGGCCTTTTAGGAATGAGAACAGTTGCGATCAAGTCAGACACTTTAGGCTCGGCAAATCCGCAGAGGAGACCTGCAATCAAACCAACCGCTGGTTTACTGTCTTCTAAAGACTCAAAATCAACCATCTCATTTAGTAATACATTTCCGACTCCAACTTGTATTAGACCAGCAAACAGCAGAACCAAAAGAACAATCATGATTACAGATATGATCAGAATCTTCTGGGTGGACGATATGTTCCTTCGTCTAGAAACTCCAATCGATTTCATGTTTTCGGTCTGAGATTCAAAAATTGTGGCAAGTAGTACGCCTAAAAAGAGTCCCACGCAGCAAAACCCAAGTGCTCCAACGAGTCGGATTGCAATCTCAATATCTTGCCGTGTGAGAGTGTTCGCCCAAGAGTCAGAGATCTCTTCTATGCGCCCTTTAAAGCCAAAATATCCCGCCAAAAATACAAAACCAGCGATTAGCACTATCAAGCCAGCAACAGCGATACTACTGACATACTTTCTCCTAACGACGGCACCCTCTTTTAGTATTTCTTCTTGGAGAAGATCGAAGTCCCTATCCACTTGCGTGCTGTCATATTTTCGACCGATCAAGCATGACTCACAAATTTCCTTCAACCGATTGAACAGATTCACCCGAATTTTCGCCTCGTCACTAAATATATTGGTGATAGCCTGCTGTTCGTCATATATTCTATTCAGAATTTTTGACTGATCCTCGGTTAGGGACGGCCCGTCTTCTCCACTAGTAAAGATCAGCCTAGTGGGTTCGTTTCGATCATCGAGCAAGACTTTCTGATAAGACATCCTACCAATTCTCCTTCAGCTCTTGTTCAATGTACTGTAGTTGCTCCAATTTTTCCGTTGGGAAGCCTTTTGTGTAACTCTGAAAGGCAGCTTCGCCCTCGGCTAGTTTAATAGCAATGCCAAGGTATGCACCTGTTGTAAGGCTGTTGGGGGAGAGTTGGTTGGCCCTGCGTAAAACATCGAGAGCTGCGACAAAATCCCTATTGGTCAAAAGATAATATCCGTATGCACTCAACGCGCCAGGATCATTCGGTCTAATCCCGATCATCTTTTCACAAGGAATTTGTGAATCCTCTATGCCAAGGTGGTAAATCTGTAGTGAACACAATTGATAGTGAGAAGGGAAAAAGTCCTCATCCCTCAAAATGGCGTCATTAAAGCTCTCACTAGCTCTCTCATATTCCTTCAAGTAGCGAAGCATAATCCCTTGCAGATTAAAAATTTCTGGCAAGTTTGGGTAATTCTCTGCTGACGGGTCTGACTTTTGTTCTACAGCCAAGATAGTGTCAATGATATTTAGAGACTTCTGGAATTCAAAAAGCTCATAATATAAGAAGGCCAATAGTTCAAAATAATAGGTGGGTTTCTCATACGTGTATTCTCCACTCTCCACAATTACTTCCAGGTGATCGAAGCCACTCTGGAGGAGTTGTACGGCTGCGTTCTGGCGGCCACGAAGCCTGAGTAGATTAGCGTAGGAGTATTTAACGGACTCAAACAGATCAGCAAAAAACGCAACTTCTTCTGAAGATCTGGCAGCTAAACTTGGAAGAAAGTCATCAACAAGCTTGTTCGCAGTCTCGCAGTCGATTTGTGCTGCTGAATAGAGAGCAAGTTCTGTATAGGACCAGCAACGAACCCAAAGCGACCAAACATCGTTGGGGTTGGTTTGGATTGCTGAAGTTGCGAATCCAATCGCATGTGCATACTCGCTGTTCAAAAATGACAGGTGTGCCTTTCTTCTAAATGCCGTTGCGACAATCTCTGGCGTGAGCTTCGTCGCATGAAGCGCCTCGCTCAAAGCGGTCAAGCCCATGACGTAATCTTTTGAATACGCGTTTAGCTCTTTTGAGAAGCGGTTACGAAATTCTCTTTCAGCTTCCAAATCGATAAGATCGCTTGTGGAATCACTTAAACCTTCCACAGGAGCAAGAATAAAGAATAGACCGACAAAGAACGGGCGTAGAAAAGTCGCAATGCCGTACATTTAGCAATATATTTTTGTCGGCGGGCAAGGTGGTTTCCCTGGGCTAGCAACGGCTTTTCCGGAGTATATTGTGCCAGAGGCAACAACCATTATTAAAAAAAGATAGAAAGTTTTCGCTATCCTGTTATTTCGGTGCATCCCTGTTCTCCTCGAATAAGTTTTGCAAACGAGATTCTATCGTTATACAGGAACTTCGCAAATGCCTGATCTTGATCAAGGTCTTCAACGAATTCCTGTATTATAGGATATTTTTCGACGGTACATATTAACTCAACCCAAGCTGGCTTGATTGTGGAGTTTCCTTGGAGTTTTTCCAGTTTCACAGGGCTTATTTCTTCATTCTTTTTTCGTGTCGCCGTTTTATGAAAGCCGCTAAACTCGTTCAAATTCCAAATGGCCACTTTTAAGTATTCTTCCACATCCCTGTGGTCTGGCGATCCGTTGGTTTCAAACAGGATGCGAAGGTTTTCAACGCAATCCTTTAGCTTGCCGGATTCTGAACAGGTAATTTTCTTCCTTTCACCAAGGGCATCCAACAAGTTAGGCCAGGACTCATCATCAACACGTGCGCTCACGAAATCAAATATCTTATCGTATATGCTTATCGTTATGTCGTATTGGTCTTTATCTGCGACTATGATCGCACTTTGATCGTACTTGGACAATGCATATGCCACATCACGTAGTATTGTATATGTTTGGAGATCGGCCAACCCAGGTATACCTTCCGAAAGCTTAAGGTCATTTAGCATCTGTTCGAAGGTCGAATGCACGACTCCAGATTTCTTGGAGTACATTCCAATGGCCTTTGCAGCATCCCTATAAAAAACCTCTCTAGGGTTATCCGCAATTAGTATTAGCAAGACTTCAAATGCTTCAATAATCTTCGCTCTGCTTGGTTCGCCGATGAGTAAATTATAACTTTTAGTATGATTTATTATAGTCTTAGCTTTTCGTTCTTTGATGCAGACGTCGAAACCTCGATCTTCCCGATCTACTATTTCTTCTCGCAACCCGAAGTACTTTGTGTTGCTGAATTCAACCCTGAGTGCCCAACTTGACTTATCAGTTGGCCGCGCGATTCTAAACTTAATTCTATCGCTATCAATCTCTAGCGGCGGGTGTCCAGAGCTGGTATAGTTTGCTAAGCCTTCAACTATCGGACCTCTTTGATACTTCAGATGAGGCTTTGCCTCATCGGGCCTCAGTGGTTGAGGCATTATTTCCGGGTCTTGAATGCAGTCTTCGTAAGCAAAGTGTAGCCTACCTTCCACCTGCGCAATAGCTTGAGCAGATTGCAGAAAGCAAAATCCAACAGTTAGTAGTATTCTTAGCCTACAGCGCATAACTCTGTGCCGAGATGATAAACGATAAATCAAACAGGGCAATTATAAGGCGAATCCCTTAGGCCGTCAAACACCGCCGGTTGGTTGCGGTTCAAAGCCGGTATTGCAGAGTTTCACAAGACGAAGCCAGTCTTTGAATAATACGGATAGGTCATATTGGGACAGCCGGTATGGTCGCTGACCTTTTATCAAGCTCGGATCAGGATCCTCCTGCGATTGCAACCTCTCCAGTGTGATGGGCTATCCGAGGGTGATAGTTTCAAAAGGTGTAGGTACAACCCCAATGGCACACATATCCACCTCTCTAGTAGAGCATTCTGCTGGAGAGCCGCTCTGTGGGAATACTATTGTAATGTATCCGTCGTGTTCATCACAAAGATACACCGGACTCTGCTTTGGAAGAACCGTTTTTACGTCACCATTGGCTCGTGTGAAAACCGTTGTTACATCCATGGTCAAAACGGCATCACTTTTGCAGAAATTTCTCGCGAAGGCGTCTTGGATGTCAAATTCGTGGGGAGATGAGCTAATAGAGACAAAGTACGAAACGGCACCTAGTGCTGCAATCGTAACTGCAATCAGAGGCCAAACCTTCATTGATCTGTAATATTTCTAAGTATCGCATAAGTGTACTTGGTATCGGCAGCGAAGTCACCATGCGTTAGATCATATTCGGCGATGCTAACCGAATGACTCACATTGCCGCCTATGGCGATAATCTTATTATTCTCTGAGTCGATCTGCATGATTATGTCCGTGTGGCTTCGATAACTATCAACATTTTTTGCAACATCAAAATCGACTTCGGGTGCATACTCAGGATTATCACGACAGATAATGTCTCCAACTTCTGGCTGCACTTCGTCGAGGCGATACCCCCAGAACGGAACCTTGTCGTTACCCTCGAAACGTTCGTTTATTGCATGATTGACAAATTTCGAATGTGCCGCTGCAAATTTGAACTTCTCGTAGGCTGAGCCAGCATTTTTTACCATGAAAGAGATAGCTGCCGCCGACCAAGGGGTGTCACGGTCTTTACCGTCTAGATTGATACCAATAGACTGCCACATCTCGCCTACATGTTTATAGTAGGGATCATGATGTTCTTTGCCGGTGCCGCGTGCAAATCTCATCCATTCACGGTGAACAGAGGCGATCAACCGTTCGCGATTCTTTGTTAGCGGCGCTCGTAAATACTTCAGGGAAACGTATCCCTCCTGCGCTTCACCATTAACATCAGCCTTACAGGACACCCAACCTTCAACGTCTGCTTTTTTGACGTCTTTTAGCTTTTGGCACAGATAGACAGTGCCAATTTTAGTTTCAGGATGAACCTTAGGCTCAGTTCTAAAATTCAAAGCGGCCACATCAACATAAAGATCTGTCATAGTAATAACTCCATCTGTATTACTTCAGCGTGCCATCGAACCCTTTTTGAAGCAACAGCCGCGGTTCGCAGATGCAGTAGGATCAATCCTGACATCGGTCCATAGTGAACAGGGTCGATTGTGTGACAAAGCAACTGACTGTCATTGCACCCGTGATCTGTGCACACGTGGGTCTCGGAAAGGCTTGCTAGGAGAACCACATGATCTCTTGAAGATCAAAGACCCATCGACCAACCATCGATTGTGTTTGAACTGGCTTTGTATGCGTCCAGTTAACCCGACCAAGGCTCATTTTTTAAACATTTCATTACGTCAATGGTATCGGCGTATAGGAACAGTTTTTGAAACCTGTCGTAGTGTTTCGCGACTCATCGCAATCGTTGAGGCGAAACAAGCTGTCTCAATCTTGTGGTGTTTGCGATAGTAGCGGACCTCGTCATGGGGCCGGGGTCTTGCGACCTTTTGACAAGGACATACAGGGCTTACCGCTCTTGGTATCTCCGTCTTGGAGGCCTCAGGATAAGCCTGTTGAGAAAGGTAAACTGCACACCCCCCCCCGGTTTGAGCAATTAACCCAGGCTTCAATGCAATTCGAATCTGAGTTTTTTCAAAAAGCGCGCTCCATTTAAGCCGGCGTCGGGGCCGGTGATTCTAAAAAATTAGGCATCTTTCTCCAATTTGTTGTCGTTTTCCTAGGGGGCATGATTGCAGACTCTAACGGGTAACACAGGGCAGAAGGTGGTTCAAAAAGCGCAACCTGGATTTAATCTCAGCCTCGCCTCACTAGGCAAGATGTCAAGCTAAGGCCACTTTTGCAAAGGCGATAACCTAGTAACGCGACCATCGCATCTTGGCGCCGCAGATCAAATTAGTCGGTCATTTTCGCGGCCGATGCGGCCAACCCCAATTTCACAAGCTCTCGGATCGCCTTGGTTCGCGCACGAATTTTATGGTCGAACCCCCAATCGTCAATCTCATTGATTTCATCCTGAGGCAAATAGATATGCAGTCTAACGTTTTTCTCTTTTTCAACATCGTCGGTCATTTGAGTCTCCTTGCCCTCAAAATGGGTATAGATGCGCTTTGTGTCAATTGCGCTATTGACACAAAGGTAAATTTTTGGCACAAAAGTCCCACTAGACACAATCATGATTGGAGACGCCATGATCCAGATTGCAAAGGAAATCTATCACCAACTGCACGTTGCAGCAGTCATCATTCATGTCTCGCTGGTACTCAGTGAGATGTATCACCTGATCCCGCACGCTTGATCGAGGTCGTGATTTTTTTGTTTAATTTCATTCTGATACACCGGCCAAATACGGCCTCGTTCATGGGATGCTTGATGCGGAAAACCTGGGTCTGATCAGCCGTTTCCGAATTACACTAGACGGTCGCGGCGACTGTTCCTGCTTTACGTTTTCTAGAAAACCCAACTTCAGAGACTTCGTCTTCAAATTTTCCGCAGACACCCAAAGATTACACAAGAAGTCGCGCTCAGCGATTCTAACAGCACCGACCATGTTTGGATCACCCGAACCATTCTGTTCCACCACTTCCAGTTTTCCCTTGTAGATACAGGCGCCTTGTTCTGTATGAGCATGGAATTGTAGGAAGACCTCCGCCTGGCGGCCTGGGAAAATTTCAATGTCGGCGACTGTGATCAAATGCTGATCATCAAGCTCCAAAACGCCAAGAAATACAGGTGCGCCCGGTCGTCCAAACAAGACCGATTTGTACAGTGTGACGCGAGCAATTTCTTCCATCCAAAATCTCCTAAGTGTTGGAAATCAGATTGTCGACTGCTCGCAAAGAACAAGCGCCTTGTGCCAGACCGGCGCCGTCTTTGTGCCTTGCAAGCGGCCTGACACATTCTTGTGCAACGGGTTTTAGCCAGTCGTGCTGCAAGCCGGATTTGAGCAGAGGAGTTTTACAAATTGAAGAGAACAGCAATAAGGAAGCAGACCGAGATGATAGGTCTGCGGGTCGATCAGGGTCTATTCAACGCAATTAGGGAACGCGCGGACAACCAAGGTGTTTCGACAACATCCTGCGCACGGCTATTGATCGCTGAAGCACTTGGTTACAATGCGGATCTGCCTCTTGAGCGCGCCAGGCGAAGGCGATCTAAGAAGCCGGTTCAATCTGAGCTGAAGAATGCAGTTCAGTTTTTGGCGCTCCTAATCGACATCAGCACAGACTTGAGATCGGTGGTGCGCAGGTTCGGAGAAATGTCTGCACGCGAAGAATTCTCCGAAGCGGAGTTGAGAAGCACCAAGATTTTAATGAAGAAAACACACGATAGTCTGGCTGAAATCCGCGCTCATCTATTGGAGCGGGCTCAATGATACTCAAATCGACAAGGGTGCCAGCTGGTCGAGCCAGGCAGATAGCGAACTATCTCTCCGATCAAAAAGACAACGACAGAGTGTCCTGGTTGCGAGGGTGCCCCCTGGACGTGTCGCGGTTTGCTGCCGCTCCTTTGATAGCATTTATTGCAGCAAAGGAGACGAACTATGGGACTGAAACGGACGGACGAATTT